>JBJXFF010000150.1:0-3123 GCA_046153945.1 Pirellulaceae bacterium | reverse complement strand
GGGAGGAGTTTTCGCCGCGAAAACCCCTCCCGACCCCGTCCTCCACGTAGAAGTACCGCAGCCAGCTCTGCTGAAACACTCCTTCCTCCTGCACGCTCCAGTCCCCATTCATCAGCCGCTCGCGGAGAACAGCCGGCAGATGAGCCAGCGAACGGCGATATTCCTTCTCGCTGAGTCCGGGATTGTCGGCGATGCGAGCGGGGATGAAAGCAGGGGTCAGGGGACAGGGGTCAGGTGTCAATGAAGAGGAGGGATCAATGTCTTTGTGACTCCTGATTCCTGACTCCTGACCCCTGGCTTCAACGAACCGCTCCTTCACCCACACATGCCCAATCCCGCCGGGGTTGCTGGCGCTTCGCATCCGGAGCGGCACGTCCAGTTCCTTTACCTTCCGCAGGCGGCTGAAGAGGAAGAGATAGTCCTCTTCGGCGAATTCAGTCAACTCGTCGAACCCGATGAACTGAAACTCGCTGGAGCCATAGCGGTACTTGTCGAGCGGATGGGCCAAATAGCCAAACGTGATCGTCGCCCCGCTGGGAAACGTCCACTGCCGGCGGCTGGCGTTCCATACAGCGCCGGAATTGGAGAGCCACTCCAGCGACCGCGGAATGAGCCCACCCGCCAGTTGCAACCGCGGCGTATCCTTGCGCAGGATGAGCGCTGCATAACCGGGCACATGGACATATTGCAGCGCCGCCATGAGCAGCGCCTCGCTCTTGCCTCCGCCCGCTGCTCCGCCGTAGAGGGCTTCGAGGCAATCCAGCTTCAGGAAGAGTTGCTGCTTGGCGGAGGGGACGTGCGGCGAGAGTCGCGGAGCATCGACGTGCGTTAATGCCGGCTGCTCTCCGCTGGGCACCTCCGGTACAGCGGGACGAGAGTCTAAGTCGGAACAATTGCAAATGCTCGTGGTCATGATAAATTCTCCGGGTTAAGTGTTCTACTTGCTGTGTATTACGATCCCGCCTTGAAAGCGGACCAGCGCAAGCTGGCCGGTGAGTCCTAACCGGGAAGCGTTCTTTTTCGCCGGTGCCACATAACCGGCCAGCTTGCGCTGGTCCGCTTCCGCTCGCCGAATTTTGCTCACCACCCCTCCGGATTCACCACGACTGGGCACTTCAGTTTGATCACGCCCATCGTGTCCAGCGGATTCCGGCGGTCGCACGGGATGTCTCGGTCGATGAAGATCATGTACGGATATCCTCGCTCCATCCACAATCGCGGGGACATCTTGAACGGATCGGGAATCCCCGTAGCCATGTCCGTCGTCGCCGGCGGCAGGCCGAACTTCAGGCAGTGATAGTCGAGAGCTTCCTGACGAAACGAATCCTCCCAGCGGTATTTGGGTTCAGGAGTAGGGTGCATGAGGCTCTGCGAAATGCACGCGGGATCCGCGTTGCCCGAGGGCTCGGCGCGGGTCGCAGGCCTCGCCGAAATGCCCGACCGCAGGTCTCTTGCCGCCCCTCCCGCCTCAGCCGCCAGGAGACCTGCGGTCGAGCCCAAGGGCGGGGTCGGGAGACCCGCGCCCAACTTCGGCTGCTCTAGATTCACCTGATTCAGGCTTTGAAAATCAGCCGGGTGTGAATCAGGCTGGTCGTCGGAAAGTGCTTTCTGAATTGGACTTGCGACCGTTGAATCGGGCGAAGTGTGATTCACAGCGGGGGTGTTTTGGGCAGTTCTAGATTCATCCAAAACACGCGGCTGGGCGCGGGTCTCTGACCCCGCCGCAATGTCCGACCGAAGGTCTCCTCGTTCCCCGCTGGCCGGGAGACCTGCGGTCAAGCCGTGGGCGGGGTCGGGAAACTCGCGCCCAACTTGGTGTACCGCTGCCAGCGCAGCCAACCTCGCTTCCAACTCCGCCACCTTGCGTTTCAATTCCTCAATCATCCCCTGATAGGTCTTCACCACCCGATCCCAGCGGTCCCGCTCGTCGGCGTCGATCGCCAGGTCGCAGGACAATTTGTGGACGCCGAGATAGCCCCCCTCCAGCATCGTCAGCTCCAGCGACCGCTTGGCCGCCGCATTGAGATGCGCCGCGCAGCCGCGCCGGTGCTGCACCCACTCGTCGATTTGAATATCCTTGATCTTCATTCCGTCCAGCTGCTGCCCCTCGGGATCAAGCTTCGTCCGCTTCCGCTTCATCGGCACGCTCTGGCGGCTTTGCTGCCACTCCTCCATCGCCAGCTCCTGCTGATGCCGGAGAAAAATCCGCCGTTCCTCGACAGCCACGCGAAACCGCTGCCAGCCGACCAGTTCGCCCCGGTCTTCCGGCAGCGTCGACCCGAACCACAGCCGGTATTTCTTTATCCCCCGCTGCACCGTCGGCTGCGACGTCTTGAGCTGCTTGGCAATCTCCCGCTGCGTCATTCCCTGGGCCGCAAGCCGAAACGCCTTCGCATCCTGCTCGGACGGAACCTCGGAAAAACGGGGCAAACAATCCGCCTGGGGTCCCACAAAAGCCTCTGCCCGATCATTGGAAATCGGGGAGGCCATTTTGTATTTGGTTTTCTTAACGTTCTTCGGCTGGCATTTTTTGGCGGTGGTGGACATGGGGAGGCTCCTGGGGGAAAAGCGGAAAGCGGAAAGCGGAGGGAAATCGGCTTTCCGCTTTCCGCTCTCGGCTTTTCGGTATTTGTCCAATTGTCCACATCCTAGAGTGCCACAAACAAGCCCCGGAAGTCAAGAAAGTGCAAAATAAGTCAAGAATATTTCCTTGACATGCGCGAGTGCACAGGCAGCCAATTCCGCGGCAATTCAGCCGCGGCAGCGGCGACAGAACCTAGCCCACAGCGAAGCTGTGGGTACGTGGGTACGCAAGAATGACAATTCCAAAACCCCGGCAGGGGTGAAAGAAGGCTGGTTTTTGGCGCGCCCCTCGCGAGCGCGAGACGAATATCGCCGCGGGGGAATCCACCTTATAGATGCCTTCCCAGGATGCCGCCATTCTTTCGCCGCTGCCGCGGCTCTCTTCTCGTGTCGCCGTCGTCCCCACAGCTTGCGCCATTAGTATCTACACGAATTAGCTATCGTCGTTCGGACCTGCGCGGGGAAATGAGAGGACTTGTCGGGCGAGTTTTTGGAGGTCGGCGAGGTTGTGGTCCTCAAGGATCGAGAACATGCTCAGCA
>JBJXFF010000098.1:0-38516 GCA_046153945.1 Pirellulaceae bacterium | reverse complement strand
CCCCCCCCCCGCTCGCCAGGAGAGAAATTATGCGCGCCGCCAATGAACTTCGCCCCGTCAAAATCAAACGGGGTTACACCAGCATGTCGCCAGGAAGCGTCCTGTACGAAGCGGGGAACACGGTCGTCCTCTGCACGGCCAGCGTGGAGAAGAAAGTCCCCGACTGGCTGGCCGGCAAAGGGAAAGGCTGGATCACCGCCGAGTACAACATGCTGCCGCACAGCACCAGCCCGCGAAAGCCGCGGGACAAAGCCGGCAAAATCGACGGTCGCACCACCGAAATCCAGCGGCTGATTGGACGGAGTCTGCGGGCGGTCGCCGATTTGCAAGCGCTGGGGGAGCGGGCCGTCAACGTCGATTGCGATGTTCTCCAAGCCGACGGCGGCACACGGACGGCCAGTATCACCGGGGCCTTCATCGCCCTCGTTGATTGCATCCGCAGCTTTCAAAAGGACTTGCCGGATCCCAAGAAGTTTCCACTCACCAGTAGCGTCGCCGCCATTAGCGTCGGCATCGTCGATGGCAAGCCGGCGTTGGATTTAGATTACAAGCAGGACGTCGATGCCGACGTGGACATGAACGTCGTCATGACCGGCGGCGGGCGGTTCATCGAAATTCAAGGGACCGGCGAGGAGGCGACGTTTGGCGACGATGACCTGACCGCACTGCTCAAGCTGGCGAAATTAGGGATACGCGAATTGACGGCGGTGCAGAAGAAGGCGCTCGGAAAGGCGTGGCCGTTTGCGTAGGACAAGCTGGCAGCTTGCCCCACGTCAGGCCATCAGTTCTCCAATCGCCCGCCCCGGCCGCACAAACGTCGGCCGACCCCCCATGTCCGGCAGAGTTTGCGTCTCGGCAACGCCGAGCAAGTGGTAAACGGTGGCGACGAGGTCCACGGGTGCAACGGGATCGGAGGCGGGAAATGCCGCTTGTTTGTCGCTCTTGCCGTAGACCATGCCGCCCCGGACGCCGCCGCCGGCCAGCACCGTGGTGAAGCAATTGGGCCAATGGTCCCGCCCGTCGGCTCCCGCGCCGGCATCGCTGTTGCGCTGGCCGACTTTGGGAGTGCGGCCGAATTCGCCGGTCCACACGACGAGCGTCTCCTCGAGCATGTTTCGCTCCGCGAGGTCATCCAGCAGCGCCGAAAATGCCTGGTCCGCAGGTGGCATCAGGCGAGATTTCAGGTCGATGAAGTTGCGGCTGTGAGTATCCCACAAAATGCTGACGTTTTTGATTCCTTCGCTCGGCCAATACACAGTCACCAGCGGCACTCCCCGCTCGATGAGGCGTCGTGCTTGCAGCACCGATTGGCCGTGGCAGTTCATTCCGTAGCGCTCGCGGACTTTTTGCGGCTCTTCGGAAAGGTTGAAGGCTCCCTTTTCGGTCGCAGCAGTCGTCAGCAGTTGAAACGCTCGCTCGTTATTTTTGTCGCGAGCCACGATATTCGGCGATTGCCCCTGCCGGAGCTGTTCATCGATCTCCTTGAGCAAAATCCGCCGGTCTTCCAGTCGCGAAACGGAGAGTTCCGGCCGCAAAGTCATCTCGGCGATGCGGTAATTCTTGCCGAGCGGATCGCTGTCGATAATCAGCGGGTCATAAACCGGCCCCAGCCAGCCGGCGAGTTGCCCCTGGCTCGATTCCAGAAACCGCGGCACATCGTTTTCCGGCTCCGGTTTAGGGCGGAGGGAGACGAACGGAGGGAGCGGACCTCGGCCGCGGCCCAGTTTGGAAAGCACGGCCCCGAACTGCGGCCATTGGCTGCGGATTTCGCCGCTTTGCACCGGCGGCTGGCCGGTGAGCAGAAAGCTGGTGCCGGTGGTGTGATCGGCATTGTTGTGCGTCATCGAGCGGACGATGCAGAGCTTGTCGGTCCGCTGGGCGAGCTGCGGCATATGCTCGCAAATCTGAATCCCCTGCACCTTGGTCGAAATCGGTTTAAATTCACCCCGGATTTGTTCCGGCTGATCCGGCTTCATGTCCCAGGTATCTTGATGAGCCGGCCCACCCCACATGAAGAGCAGAATGCAGGCTTTCGCTTTGCCAAAAGTCCTATCGTCCACGGCTGCGGGCGACTTCCCTGCCAGGAGCTGCGGCAGTGTGAGCCCCAGGAGTCCAGCCGTGCCCGCCTTGAGAATGGCCCGCCGATGGGGGCCGCGGGTGGTGCCAAGATCGCGAGAGCCAGGAAGTAGCATGAATTCCAGCGTAACTCACAAGCGCCGCTCCAGGCAAGATTAGCGGCTCTATTCGGCGCTACGAACCGGAATTCGCGACATTGGGGTCGGTGCCGGGCGAAATCGCCGAGTCGGATTCCCGTTTCAGGGCATCATGCACCTCTTTACGATGCACGGGAACCGTTGAGGGAGCTTCTACCCCGATCCGCACTTTGTCCCCGCGAATATCGACGATCGTCAGGACAATATTCCCGTCGATCACAATCGACTCATCCCGCTTCCGTGAAAGTACAAGCATACGACACCGCTTCCTTAAGAACTTCGCGTCACTTCTGTTGGCATGGAAATTGTACGAAGGGAGGGGAGGATTTTCAGGTGCTTCTGTTTGCCAGAGAGTTACCCTTCACTGCATGGACGACAATCCCTGCCGACGGGATCGTCGTAACTGGCTTTGCAGTCAGCAGTTACATGCCGTGGCTTGGGCGGTTTGGCCTGCCCGGACGTGGAGTCCATTTCCCTCTTTCCTGGAGGAGACTTGTTGGACACATGGGTCCAGTTGATCGCTTTTCAGTCGGCTCGTCGCGACCACCCGGCTGAGCGGTTACATTTTCGGGTATGAACCAACTCTCTCTTCTCGTAGTTGTCGCCTCGCTCTTCTCCTCTTTCGCGGCCCACGCCCTTGAGCCGCTGCCGGACAAGCTGGTTGTTCTTACGTTTGACGACTCGTCCAAATCGCACTTCACGGTCGCCCGGCCGGCGCTGCTGAAGTACAAGTTCGGGGGAACCTTCTTCATCACCGAGGGTTTCGACTTCAAGGACAACAAAAAGGACTATATGACCTGGGAAGAAATCGCCCAGCTTCATAAGGACGGCTTTGAAATCGGCAACCACACGCGGGACCATCTGGGATTGTCGAAAGAGAACGTCCCCAAGATTGCCGAGCAGCTTGCCGCCATCAACGCCCGCTGCAAAGAACACGGCATTCCGCCGACCGTCAGCTTTGCCTGGCCGGGAAACGCGCTCTCGATGGAAGCCCTCGCTCCGCTCCGCAAGGAAGGAATCCTCTTCGCCCGCCGCGGTGGTGCGCCGGAATACGAATACAAAGGAGGCCTCGGCGTCGGCTACGAGCCTGGCCTGGATCATCCGCTGCTGATTCCGAGCGCCGGCGATGCCCGCCCAGACTGGACGCTCGACAACTTCATCGCCGCAGTGGAAAAAGCTCGCTTCGGCCGCATCGCCGTTCTTCAGTTCCACGGCGTCCCTGACACAGCTCACGCCTGGGTCAATTCGACGCAGGAGAATTTTGAAGCCTACATGAAGTATCTCGCCACGCACGGCTATACCGTCATCGCGATGCGGGATCTGGCGAAGTATGTCGATCCGAATATTCTGCCCGGCGACCCGCAGGGGGCGATCAAGGACCGGCAGGCGCGGATTGCATGGGGCAAAGATTTGGGGAATTTCCGCCAGCCGAGTGATGAGAACGACCTGCGATTCTGGCTGCAGAACATGCACGACCACGGATTCACTCATATCGAAATGTCCGCTGCCAGCGGATTAAGCACCACTGAAATAAAGCAAGGAATCGAAACGTACGTCGTTAGTCGTCCACCGCGAAAGGCCGCTGATTTGTTGCAGGTCCTCCCTTATCCCGGCGGCCGCCACCCCCGAATCGGCTTTCTCGAAGGAGCCATCCGCCCGCAGCGAGAAACCAAAGTCAGCGTCTTCGCCCCCTGGAAAGACGGCGGCTACGCGGTCGCTGATGTTCCCGAGGCGATCTGGATGCAGATCGGCGACAAACCGCGAATACTGCTATACCTCGCTCACACGCATGTCCCAACGATATGGGACAAGCAGAACATCGCGTTGGAACCACTCGAGTGGAGCCGAGAAAAGAGTGGTTCATTGAAAATGGAACGCAAGCTGCCAAACGGCGTTGTGTTTGGCACGCAGGTGACACCAACTCCCACCGAAGTCCGCCTGGAAATGTGGCTCACCAACGGCACCCGCGAGCCACTCAAAGGACTGCTCGTGCAAAACTGCGTCATGCTCAAATCGCTCCGCGGCTTCGAGCAGCAGACGGCAGACAACAAAGTGATCCAGAAGCCTTACGTCGCTTGCAAGAACCCCGCCGGCGACAAGTGGATCATCTCCGCCTGGGAACCTTGCGTCCGCCCCTGGGGAAATCCTCCCTGCCCCTGCCTCCATAGCGACCCGCAATTCCCCGACTGCGACCCCGGCCAAACCGTCCGCCTCCGCGGCTGGCTGTCGTTCTATGAAGGGAAAGATATTTCGGCAGAGTTTAAGAGAATTGATGCCACGAAGTGGCAAGGCGAGCGGGGGGCGTTAGCCCCCTGATATTAACACCCTAAACTGCAATGACTCTCGCGAAACCCAACATCTTCCGCTGCGACCGCTACTGGCTTCTAACCTGGACGACCTACGGCACATGGCTTCCTGGCGACGCTCGCGGCTTCGTCAGCAACATTCGCATTTCGCCCGGACCCGAAGTTCGCCTGAATACACCGGGAACACCGGCCGCCCCATCCATGCCGGAGCTGCGCGAGCATGTGGAAAAATCGCTTCCCGCGCCACCAGTATTGTTAAACCGCCAGCACGCCGACGTACTACTTGCGCAGTTTCAGGAAACTGCCAATTTCCGAGGTTGGCTGTTAATCGGCGCCGCAATCATGACCAGCCACGCGCACGTCGCCGTGGGAGTTCCGGGAGATCCAGACCCCGAAGCTATTTTGCGGGATTTCAAGGCGTATGGAAGCCGTGCGCTCAATCGCAGTTGGGGAAAACCCAAGAGCGACACGTGGTGGACGGAGAGTGGATCGAAACGGCGATTGAAAACCGATGACTCGGTCTTGCGTGCGACGCGGTATGTGCGAGATCAAGAGAGTCCGCTGCTAGTTTGGATCCATCCTGAGTTTCTTCCCGAACTGGGACAAGGCGAGCGGGGGGCGTAAGCCCCCTGATACTAAAGGCAAACTATGAACCTATCACTTGAGAGAGCCGTATCGCTCAAGAATAAGAGGCTAATATCAGGGGGCTTACGCCCCCCGCTCGCCAAGAATCAGCACTCACCAGCGAATCCCCCCCATGATCATCTCCGGCCTATCAGGCAACGAAATCTACTGTCTCGCTCAAAAGGGGCTCGTTCCCGGCAATATCGTCGTGGGCAACAGCGTGCAATCGCTGGGGTTTTTCGGCGGCATTTCCAGTAGCTTTAAGACGCTTTCCGGCGGCGAGATAACGAATCTCACGCAGCTCATCACCGAGGGGCGGCACGCCGCGATCGGACGGATGGAGAAGGAGGCGAGCGACAAAGGGGCGCACGGCGTGACCGGCGTCACGTCCGACCTGAAGAACCTCAGCGGCATGCAGGAATTCATCGCCGTCGGCTCCGCGGTCAGTGGTCTCCAGCCTAGCACCCTCTTCACCACCGCCTGCTCCGGCCAGGATCTTTACTGCCAGATGGATGCCGGCTATGAACCCCGCCATTTCGTGATGGGGAACATCGCCTACGCCCTCGGGGCGGGGCGCGGACTCATGGGTGCTCTCCGCGGCTTTGCGGGGGGCGAGGTCGTCGAATTCTCGCAAATGTACAACCACACGCGGCATCTCGCCCTCGAACGGCTGGAAAAAGAAGCGGTCGAGCGCGGGGCGAACGCCGTCGTCGATATCCACACCAAGATCCTTCCCATCGGCGTCGGGGCCCGCGAGATGCTGATGGTCGGCACCGCCTCGTTCAATCCGGTCCTCGGCAAAGGCCCTCGCCCCGTCACCAGCGAACTGACTGGCGAGGAGCTTTGGAACCTGACGCAAATCGGCTACCAGCCCATCCGGCTCCTCCTCGGCACCAGCGTCTATTCCCTCGGCCTCAGCCGCGGCATCGGGGCGTTTTTCAGCGGCCTGGCCCGCGGCGAAGTCGACAGCGTCACCCGGCTCATCTACGATGCCCGCAACAACTGCCTGGCCCACATCCACGAAGAAGCCACCGCCATCGGTGCGGACGCCGTGATCGGCGTCAAAGTCTTCATCCACGAAATCGGCAGCAGCTTCGTCGAAGTCATGGCCATCGGCACCGCCATCAAAAAGAACCCCGCCGTCCGGACCCAGGCCGAACAACTCATCCCCCAAGCCATCATCCGCGACCGCGACACTTTCATCGACGCCACGTACCAGTTGCCGGGCAAAGACCTGGAACGCAAGTAGCCGCACGCGGCCCGCGTGCCGGCTTCTTAAACGTGGGGTAGGTTTCCAGCCTGCCCAGTTACACCGCCTGCTTCCTTCGCAATTCTCTCTCGCTGTGCGGATGTGACCTCCGCGCGCAACAACTCGCACAATTCTCTGATCGCTCAAGCCGGCAAAACACTGCCTTGCTCCTCAGCAGACCAACTGGCTGTTCCGTTAACTCTAACGGCGGCAATGGATTGCGACGGCCATGCGTCGTGGCCGTTCGACGCCTATTCTCGCTGATCCCATCTTGGCACTTCCGTTGCTTTAGCAATCCATCGATTCCGTTTCATTCAAGGAGCCGTTTCGATGACAAGCAATCTCTTCCCTCGCCCCTCGCACCCCACGGCCGCCGCAGTTCCCCAGCCAGAGCCGCTGGAAACTACAGCCCACCACTTCTTCCCCCCCACGGAAGAAGTCGAATTGGCCAAAGAGGACCACGAAGCCTGGACAGCCGTCTGCACCGTCCTGATCACTATCGTCTCCCTCGGCCTCTGCATCGGCATCGCCGCGGTGCTACTCATCATCTAGTACGGCGGCAACAGCCGGCGAAAGCCGTGGAAGAGAACGATGGCGGCGAAGAAGACGTTGCGAACGAGGGTTAGCGGCCGGGAATGGCGCACCAATTCCGTTTGGGCTGACGAGCCGCTGTCCCGTAGGGACAAGAAAAGTCGGCCGCGAGTCCTCTCGCGAGCCAGCAGGGTGCGGGAGGCAGTGACAAAAGACATTCCACTCACAAATAGGTCGCACAAAAGCGCCTTGGCAACCCGTACACTCGCCGCTCAATTTCGCGAGCTGAACTCCGTCGAGGGGCATTTCGTGACCACGGGAGGGGCTTCAATTCCGCAACTATAACCCCGCCCAGGCCAATTGTTTTCACGAATTCCTGGAAGGAAATGGCTGCGTCGGGTCTCGCTAATACGGTCAGTTCAATTACTAGCGCCCCTTCCTGATGAAGGAGAAAACGGCGGAGAGGCTGCAGGGCGAATGGCTTGGGGATTTCTGTGGTGGAAGGGTACAATGTTGCTATGAAGTACAGCCTGCGGAGCCTGATGAATGTCGCTTAATCCGTATCGCTCACCGGAAAGTTTGGAATCCGGTGCTTCGCCAAATACATATTCCCGCTTGCGGTTTGTCCTGGATGTCTTAGCCCTCATTGGGTCATCGTTGCCCCTAATACTCAGAATCACACTCTTCCTGTGCGGCGATCCTCCATTCTTGGATGAAATTGGCTTGGGTAGACTGCTTCTGACTTTAGCCCTGCTATGGACAATTGGACTTGTGATTAACTTTGTCGGGCTACTTCGCGCCAGGGCCATATCAATTATCGGCTTGATTCTTAATGCACTCTCTGCCGCCTCAGTGATGGTTGCCAGCGGTTAGTGGAGCTGACCACTTCTCCCGCACCCACCCATATCCGCCCCAGCCGTGCCACATGAAACACAGCCTGCGAAGCCTGATGATAGTGGCGATAGTTGCGCCGCCATTGCTGGCTGGGCTTTGGTCAATTGGAGCAAGTGCGATTGTGCGGATGCGGTTACACCACGACGACCAGTGGGAAGATGTTGGCGGACCTGGGTCGATTGCTGAATTTACCACGCACATCGTGTGCTCCATGGGGGCCGATGAAAACGAGGAAAACCCCGCTCCGCCCAACTCTGAAGCGCCGGACGAACTTCCACCCAAGGATTAACCAAAATCCAATCGGCGTGGTGGCACAGGCAGCCAAACGGCGCGAATGACTTGGATTCGTCACAACCCTCGTTCCCCCTTTGACAGTGAGTGCTGATCGGCGAGAAGACGCCCCACGGTCACGAACTTCGGGCGCTGGCACTGGCTGATGACTTCTTAACCGCGGTAGCGGTGTCAGAACCGAGCCCACGGCGGAGCCGTGGGTAACGGGACGAAAGAGGCAAAAGCCCCGGCAGGGGCGAAAGACGAGAGTTCGGCGTGGGACGACTGGTCGGAGCGGGTCGGAGGGCCCCGCCGAAACGGCTGACCGAAGGTTTCCTCTTGCGGCGGGACGCGGCCTTGGGGGGAGGGAGACCTTCGGTCGGGTCCGTGGCACGGTCAGGAGACCGGCCACAACACGCGTGGACATCGTCCCCCGGAACAACGCCGCGGAGCATGTCGATGGCAACGTTGTACCGAGGCAACGGTTCTTTCGCCCCTGCCTTACCCACGGCTGCGCCGTGGGCTGGAATCCGGTCGCCGCCACCGCGGCTGCATCGCATCCGTCCCCCCTCGGGGCTAGAAATGGCCTCCCAAAATATTTCCGACTTTTTTTGCTGTTGGGACTTGTTTGTGGCACTGGGGGTATGGAACAATTGGATAGTACGTGGGGAGGGCTGCGCCTGCTCCCATTAACCCGAAGCGCCAGCGAGGGAGTCCCGTGAGGGACAAAATCACTCGCCCGACGCGCGAGCGAGGGTATTCGCGGGTGGGACTGGTGAAGTAGTTGAGTGAGTTTGAAGTGCGGTGCGGAATACCCTCGCTGGCGCGTCGGGCTAGTGAGGGAGCGGATTTGGGACTGCGAGAAGCGAACGATGGGACGTGAATAAGAAATTGACGATATTGAGGCCCTCTCGAAAAACGTGAATCATGCAAAGGATGGTACAGCAAGGATTTGCGACGATTTATGCGTTCAACAACGGCTTGAAAAACGAGTCGTGAATTATGAATAATCTGAATAAACTCGGCCTGATTGCCCCTCATAACCGGACCAACCGGTGGCTAGATGGATTTCGGCGAAGAGTAGTAGAATTTGTTGACCCTGGGCAAGCTGGGCAAGTACAATGAAGGGCTAATGCCAATCGGCTGAAACACGGGAAGAATTTCGCGCCTGCCTCCCGAACTACTTTTATGACGCATTTTGAAACACGCCTGTCGTTTGCTTTGCCTGCGTTTGCGGTCCTGGGACTGCTGGGCTTGTGGTCCGTACCTGCGGGAGCCCAGGACGTTCAGCCCAAGCGGCCGCTCGCGCCGGGGATTCTGACGGTCATTCCCCCCGAGCCCGAAGAGGACGAAACCTGGCACGGCCCGCTGCCGCTCGTGGAGGTGCCGATCAACATCGACAACCTCGATTACGAGCCGAAATACGAGCCGAAAACAGCCACGGTTTTCGAGAAGGCCAAGGGAGTCACCCTTCGCCGCGGCATCTGGAACCTGGAATTCGCGTTCAAACCGATGCGGATGATCCATGTCGATGTGCCGCAACCGAGCGGCAAAATGCAGCGGAAGTTGATCTGGTACATGGTCTACCGCGTGAAGAACAAGGGTGGTCATTTCCAGGTGACCGAGGAGAAGACCCTCGTTGCCGACACGATCCCGCACACAACCTACAAAATGACCCCGGTCACCGAGTTGACCGAAGGGAAGCTCGGCCCCGACGGCGCAATTGTGAAGGACGACATGGGAAATCCCGTCCTGCAAGCGGTGAGAATTCGTTTCATGCCGCATTTTGTGTTGGAGTCCAAGGAATACAGCAAGGAGTATTTGGACCGGATCATTCCCTCGGCTCTGGCTCCGATCAAAGCCCGCGAATTCCCCGGCGAAAAAGACCTGAAGCTCTATGATTCGATCTCGATTGCCGCGGTGGACGTGCCACTGTCGGAGGACCGGATCGACAAGAGCGTGTGGGGAGTGGTGACCTGGGAAGAGATCGATCCGCGGATTGACTACTTCACCATCTACATCCAGGGGCTGACCAATGCCTTCAAGTTCCAGGACCCGCCCGGAGCCTTCAAGAAGGGTTCTCCCCCCGGCACCGGCCGCAAGTTCACCACCAAGACGCTGCAAATGAACTTCTGGCGTCCCGGTGACACGGTCGAGGAAAACGAGGACGAAATCCACTACGGCGTACGGCTGGACCCGGACTCGAACCAGGAAAAGGGGATCTATTCGGACGCCCAGAAGAAGATCTTTGCCGAGCATGGGATTGAGAAGCCTCTTGACCATCTCTGGCTCTACCGCTAACTTAGATGGTTTCCCTGCGGCGGACCGCGGCAACGCATCTCCGCTCGTACCATGTACTTAGCAAGCTACCGGGCGAACGCCTGGGGCAACGAGAGCGGAGCTTCCGAGATGGCTCATAAGAAAGGTCAAGGTTCTTCCCGCAACGGACGTGATTCCCAAGGTCAGCGCCGAGGGGTCAAGCGGTTCGGCGGAGAAGCGGTCACCGCCGGCACGATCATCGTGCGGCAAGTCGGCACCGTCTTTCACCCCGGCCGGAACGTCGGCTGCGGCAAGGACTACACGCTGTTTGCCCTGATTGACGGAACCGTCAAGTTCGACCAGGAAGGCCGCCGCGTAAACGTGCTGGCTGCCGCGAACTAGTTTTGAGATACAGTACAACTTGCAGGGACGCTCTCCGACTGTGGGAGCGTCCTTTTTTTGTTCTTGGTTGATTTTTATGTTCGTTGATCGCGTACAAATCGAAATTCATGGGGGCCGCGGCGGCAATGGCTGCGTCAGCTTCCGGCGCGAGAAGTACGTCCCCAACGGCGGGCCGGACGGCGGTGACGGGGGTGCTGGTGGCAGCGTGATCATCCTCGCGAAGAACGGCGTCAACAATCTCTCCTCGCTCGCCCACCACAAGCACTGGAAAGCCGACAGCGGCAACCACGGCAGCGGCTACATGCGGTATGGCAAGAGTGCGAAGGACATGACCATCCTGGTGCCGCCGGGAACGATCATTTACGACGCCAAAGGGGGCTTCATCCTCAAGGACCTGACGCACGATGGCGACAGCGTCATTGCCGCGCAGGGAGGCCGCGGAGGCCGAGGCAACCTCTCTTTCAAGACCTCCGTCAACCGCGCCCCGCGCGAAGCGGAACCCGGCGGCGAAGGAGAACGGCGGGCAGTCATCCTGGAACTCAAGGTAATCGCCGACGTCGGCCTGATTGGCAAACCCAATGCCGGCAAGAGCACGCTGCTGTCGCGGCTGACGCGGGCGAGACCGGAGATTGCGGACTATCCGTTCACGACCAAGCATCCCAATCTGGGAATCGTCACGATCGATCAGGATCGCTCGTTCGTGATGGCGGACATTCCTGGACTGATCGAAGGAGCGCATGCCGGAGCGGGACTGGGGCACGAATTCCTGCGGCACATCGAGCGGGCCGGCATTCTCGTTCATCTCGTTGAGCCGATGCCCATGGACGGCAGCGATCCGCTGTCCAATTATCGCACCATTCGCGACGAGTTGACCCAGTATGACGAGAAGCTCGGTGAGCGGCCGGAGATCATCGCCGTCACCAAGGCCGAACTGCCGGGGGCGGCGGAGTTGCAAGCACTGCTGGCGGAGACGACCGGCAAAGAGGTGCTGCTGATGTCGTCCGTGACGGGCCAGGGGCTGAATGTGCTGACCCGCACGATTGCGAATGTCCTGACGGAGCAAAAGGCGGCAGCAGTCTCGTAGCCACAGGCGGCTCGCCTGTAGGCTTCGGCTGTTTTCTGCGCAATGCGAACACGCGAGCCGCGTCTTGCTACACCGCGCAAAAAAAGGCCCCCGGAAGCAACGGGTCCCAGGGGGGCTTAGGACTTCGTTGATGCCGGGAGCGATTGGACGGTCAGCGGCAGCACATCCATGCGCGCCGTGCCCGCGAGCCGACGGCAGTTTCCGCCAGGTCCCTTCGCCTCCATGCGTCGGGAGCCTTGCGTGGTCCGCAGAGACAAGCTCTCTAGGAGAAGCCTGCTCCAGGTGCGGACTCGGCTGCGTGCCGGCTTATGCGTGTTCTTGTCTCACCAGCCGCGGAATTCGTTTCCCACGTCAGTGATGGGGGGAGAATAGGCCATCGCCAAAAACGGGTCAAGGTCGATTTTTGACGAAGAAATTGGCGGCATTTCGCGGGCGAATACGCGGAAAGAGGAGTACTTCGGACTCTACCGGCCCGGTTTAGTTTTTCGGCGGACTATCGCCGTCTTCCATCCCCTCGATATACCGCCGCAGCCGTTCGAGTTCGTCGGTCACATCCTTGAGGCGGAGCATGTTCTGCACGCGCTTGACCAGCTCAATCTTGTTGACCGGCTTGGATAGAAAGTCATCGGTGCCGGCCTTCACCGCCCGCTCGATGTCGCCGGACTCGTTGAGGGCGGTGACCATGAGGATCATAATTTTCCGCGTCGCCGGGTCCGCCTTCATCTTCTGACAGACCTCAAACCCAGACAGCTTGGGCATCATCACATCCAGCAGCACCAAGTCGGGTTGAAAAGATTTCACCTTGGCGAGCGTGTCCTGCCCATCGACCGCGGCAGCGACGTCACAATCAACTTCCGCCAGATAAGCTTCCAGCAGTTCCCGGTTCGGTTGATTATCGTCGGCGATCAAGATTCGGCTGGGCATGGCAATCGATACAAGTTCAAGGTTTGAAGTTCAATGTTCCAAGTCTAAGGTTTGGCCACCATGCGTCCAAGGATATGTTCGTCTCTATCCTCAACATTGAACCTGGAACTTTGAACGTAGAACTTAGGCCTGGCCAAACGAATCCAAGGCATCCTCTCGCGAATTGTAGATGCCCCATAACTTGTCGAAGCGGGCAATCGTGAGAACTTCGCGGCCGACCTGGGACGGGCCGCAAACCGCCAGCGTCCCCCCTTTTGCCTGCACCCGTTTCCACATCTGCACCATCCAGTCCAAAAGAGTGGAACCGAAATAGGGGATGTGACCGAGGTCCACAACCACCTGCTTGACCTCGTTTCCGTCAATCTTTTGCAAGATGCAGTTCCATTCCCCCACCAGTTCCCCTTCGGTGAAGCGGCCAAACGTGAAGTGCGGCGAGACGATTAAAGTCTCTCCAGCCTGTTCCAGTCGGACGTGCTTCCCCTCGCTCATACCGCGGTCCCTTCGAGACTTGCGGGCCTGGTCTTGACCATGGTGACCTCGTTGCCCGTCTGATTGAAGCGAACCTCGTCCATGAACGTCCTCATCAAGAGCAAGCCGCGGCCGCTGACCTTTTCCAGATTGGCGGGATCGGTTGGGTCGGGGAGCTTGGTCGGATCGAATCCCGGTCCCTGGTCCCGCACCACGAAAGTTCCCCGCTCCCTGGTGACGACCAGTTCCACTCGAAGCCGCCGGTTCTGCCAGGGGTCCTGGCTGGTTCGATTGGCCAGCAATGCGGCATACGCTGTTGCGTCCCCTTCCCGCTGTTCGGAAGTGATCTCCAGGTTGCCGTGGAACATGGCATTGCGGAGCGCCTCCTCCAGCGCGATGCAGACGCGGATAACGTCGGCTTCATCGCACAGGCCGATGCTGATCACGATGTTCTGCACGTAACTGATCAGCGTGGGGATCATGTCGGCATCATTGGCCAGCACAAAGACGAACCTTCCCGTCTTCAAACATTCAATCAGCCGTTGCCTGGAGAAGATGTTCCGGGTCATGGCCAGAACGTCGGTCACCGTTTCCACCAGCAAATGGTGCAAGGCGGTCTTGGGAACGTAGCTGGCAGCGCCGGCTTGCAAGGCCTTCACGGCAATGTCCTCGCTCCCTTTGCCCGTCATCAAAATGACGGGGACTTGCGGATATTGCGAGACGATGGCGGAAACCAATTCCAGCCCATCCATTTCCGGCATTACCAGGTCGGTAATTACCAAAGCGGGCGGGCTCTCCTGCACCTTGCGCAGGGCCTCTTTGCCGTCAACGGCAAACTCCACATCGATCCCGGTACATTTAGTTAACATTCCGCCGACGAGTCGGCGGTCCACTGCCGAGTCATCGACAACCAAAACTGTTTGCATAACGAGGTTCCTCGGTTCCAGTCCGAACGGAAGGAAAGGGAAGTTAAATGGCTGCGGCTTCGCGCCTCATGACGAGCGTCACTTCGTTGCCTTTGTCATTGAAAAGCACTTGATCCATGAAAGCCCGCATCAATACCAGACCACGGCCCCCTTTGGTTTCCAGCGATCCCGGCGTTGTCGCGGGGACCTGCTGAGCCCCTTGAAAGCCGCCACCTGCGTCGCGGATAACGAAGCGAGCTTCCTCGGTGTTCATGCGGATTTGCACAAGGACACGGCGATCGCAGTACGGAGACTGCATCCGCCGCTCCAGCACAACCTGCATCAATTCGTTATCAAGTTCGCCGCGCACGTCGAGCGCCTGAGCATAAGATAATTCCAAATTGCCGCGATAGATAGCGTTGTGCACAGCTTCCCTGACGGCAGCTCCCAAGCGAAAGCGGCCGGTTGCGTCGGTCAATCCCATGCCTGCAGCCATCTGCTGGATGAGGTCCACCAAGGCGTCCACAAGATCCGGATCGTTTTCCAGCTCAAAGTCGAATTCGCATCCTTCCAAACGCGCAATTAGGCGTTCATAGGTGCTATCGGCTTGCGCCAGCGAAAGAGCTTGCCCTACAGCATCGAGCAGGCACTCTCCCAACTGCGGCTTGGGGACATATCCAGCCGCTCCGCGTTGCAAGGCTTCCACCGCCAGTCCTTCGCTGCCGTGGCCGGTCATCAGGATGATGGGAATTCCGGAATGGTGCATGCGGACGGCGGAAACGAGCTCCAAGCCGTTGCGGTTGGGCATCTGCAGGTCGGTGACGATGATGTCGGGAGCCGCCTGGCGGATTTTCGTGAGAGCATCCGCGCCGTCCTCGGCGAACTCTACCAAATAGTTAGACTCCCGCTGCAACAACCCGCCGACGAAGCGGCGGTCAACGGCGGAATCATCGACAACGAGAATTTTGGCCATGACGAAATCTCCCCGTGCGAGGCTGCTCGGGTCCGTCCGTGGCTCACTAGGCTACCGCGGTCCACCGCGGCCTTGCACATAGTCTAGCAGAATTGGGTGGAGCTTTGCCAACTCCTGCTTCAGTAATAGAAGTATCTCCTCAGTTCCTTCCAGGGATTTCTCTTGACCGAGCTGTTCCAAGGCGTGAGCCCAATCATGGACCGCTTGGGCCTTGAAATACCGCATGGACCCCTTGATGGTGTGGGCTGCCCTCCCCAGCAACTCAAAGTCGGAGCTATCAATGGCCTGGCGAATTTCCAAGACCCGACGAGGCTCTTCCTCCAGGAACGCCTCCACAATATCCCGCAGCAGGGCGTGGTCGCCGCTGCACGTCTCGAGCGCCGCAACCCAATCCATGATCCCCTCCGTGGAGCTTTCGTCCGTGTCGTAGGACACGATGCGGCTGACCGATTCGGTGAGGTCTTCCCCCACCACCATCCGCATTGCGGCGAGAAGCTGCCTTTCCCGAATCGGCTTGGAGACGTATTCGTCCATGCCGGCCGCCAGGCAGCGCTCGCGGTCTCCCTTCAGGGCATGGGCGGTCATGGCGATAATCGGCATGTGGCGGCCGCCGGTCTGCTGCTCCCGTTCGCGGATGTGACGCGTTGCCGACAGGCCGTCGAGCTCAGGCATTTGCACGTCCATGAGGACAATGTCGAACCGACCGCGGCCGAGCGCGTTAATGGCCTCCTGCCCAGTGTTGGCCACGGTGATTTCGTGCCCGTGCCTTTCCAAAAGTCCCACCGCCAGCTTTTGGTTCACCAGGCTATCTTCAGCGAGCAGAATCCGCAGCGGACGGGAAGCCGGTGGCTCTTCGTCGTGAACGCTGCCGGCATCATCTTGTTCTTGTCCCCCCAATGTCACGACAATGGCGTCAAACAACTCTGACTGCTTGACCGGTTTGAGGAGTCGCTGGGCTACGGCGTATTTGTCGCATTTGCGGGAGTCATCCGAGCGTTCGCCGGAAGTCAGCACGATGATTGCGATCTCCGTCAAATGGGGATCCTTGCGTATCTGTGCGATCAACTCGAATCCGTCGTGCCCCGGCATATTGATATCCGTCAACAGCAACTCAAAGCGACGTCCGCCACTCGCCGCTTCGCGGAGGAGTTGCAAAGCCTCTTTGGCGGAATTTCCCGTCGTTGGAATCATCCCCCAACTGGTCACGACCTCTTCCAGAATGCGCCGGTTAGTAGCGTTGTCGTCGATGATCAGTACACGGGTGCCCCGCACGGCCACCTGCCGAGGGACGTCGTCGTCTTCGGGCGGATTCTGACATTCGTCCAGGAATAGGTTGAAATAGAACCGGCTCCCTTGGCCCAATTCACTTTCCACCCAGACGCGCCCACCCATGATCTCCACCAGGCGGCGGACAATTGTCAGGCCGAGCCCTGTTCCGCCATAGTTCCGAGTCGTGGAAGTATCCGCCTGCTCGAAAGCTTCAAAGACGCGGTCGATCTTGTCCGGTGGGATGCCAATGCCAGTGTCACGCACACAGAACACAATTTCGCAACTGCCGTCCCTTTCCGCTTGCAGGTTCACCTGCACCACAACTTCACCCTCCAGAGTGAACTTGATGGCATTATTGACCAGGTTAATGACCACCTGCCGCAAGCGGCCGGCATCCCCCATGATCCACTCCGGCACGTCCGAGTGAATATCCAAGGCCAGTTCCAGACCTTTGGCGTGCGCCCGCAGCGCGAGTGACTTGACGGCGTCGCCGATGCATTCCCGCATCCGCAAGGGCATGTATTCCAGTTCAATTTTCCCGGACTCGACTTTGGAAAAATCCAGAATGTCGTTGATGATCGACAACAGCGACTCGCCGGAGAGGAGGACCATCTTTAGGTACTCCGTCTGCTTGGCCGTGAGCGTTGAATTCAGGACCAATTCGGTCATGCCGATGATGGCGTTCATCGGCGTTCGGACTTCGTGGCTCATATTGGCCAGGAATTGGCTCTTTGCCAGGTTGGCCGCGTTAGCGGCGTCGCGGGCGACCTTGAGGTCGTGCTCGGTTTGCTTCTGCCGGGAGATGTCCACCACAAAACAAATGCATTCCGTCTTCGAGCCCTCCAGCATGGTCACGCCCACAAGTATCGGCACCCGGTGTCCGTCCTTGTGGAGGTATTCCTTTTCAAACGGCAAGCACATGCCAGTATCGCGCAGTTGAGCAATCGCTCGCTCGTCCCCTGGCTTGTGGTCGGCGGGAGTAATCGCATCCCAGCGAAGCTGGCCGGCTGCCATTTCGCGACGGGAATAGCCAATCATTTCCAAGAGCGCGTCGTTGGCTTCCAGGATGCGACCGTCCAGGTCGGCCACGAGGACGCCAAACAAGGGCGACTGCACCAGACGGCGGAAGCGGGCATCGCTCAGACGGGCGGAGATTTCCGCTTCCTTGCGAGCTGTAACGTCCCAGAACATTCCTTGCACGCCGATAATCTTGCCGTTCGCGTCCCGCACAGGCGCTTTGAGAGTCTGGATGTACAGCAGCTTGCCGGTATCGGGATGGGGAATCTCTTCCACATCCTCAAGCGACTCTCCTGTGCTCAGCACATGTTCATCACCACGGCGGAATCTGCTGGCCTGCTCCGCGGGAAAAAAGTCAAAGTCCGTCTTCTCAAGAATTGCTTCCCGGGTTTTGCCCAGGGTTTTGCAGAAGAGAGTGTTGGCATCCACAAAGCGGCCCCGCAGATCCTTGCGGAAGACATTAAGCGGCAGACCCTCCACCAGAGATGTGTAGGCCGCTTCCTTTTCCCGCAGCGCAACCTGGGTTTGCTGGGTCTCCACGACCTGCGCTTGATATTCCTCATCGCTCTTTTGAGCCATCCACTGGGGCAGCAGCGGAAAGAGTCCGATGACCGTCCCCCAACTGAGGATGGCCATGACAATCTTCACGACCAGGGTAAAGCGGTAAGCCGGCCACCAGAAAGTGGACGCATCGAGCAGATGCACAATGCCGCCGACCACCAAGAACGCCACGAACCACCACAGCCAAGGTGGAAAGCTCATCTTCTTTCGTCGCAGCACGTTGAGGACGATGAGCGCGGGAATCAGCGCCAGAGCCATCCAGGTCGCCAGGTCGGCGGCGACGTAGGCCAGCACCATATCCGGTGAGCCTTCATTCCAGTGGCTATTGAATCCATCAGTATTAAAAAGTTGGGACCAAAAATCCCACATGCATTGATCCTCCCCGCGATTGAGTGTAGCTCCACAGCTAGCGTGGAGCAAGTTTCCAGTAATTTGCTCTTTGCCGTCCGCTATCGGATCGCCACAATCCGGCTTCATGAACGGCACGTCGAAAGCTCGGGCCTGGGTAATTCTATTGGCATTGGCCGGCGGTGTGCTTGTTTTTCAGCTCATTGAGCGATCGAAGGGGTGGGCAACGCGGTCCAGGGCAGAGCAATTGGGGAAGGAATTGCTGGCCGCCGAGACGCCGGGGCAATTGGAGGCCATCGCGCGAGAGTTGGGAGTATTCGATGATGCCGCCGTCAAGCCGCTGGTTCAGGCATTGGTGAGCGACGATCCTTCCATCAGCTTAGCGGCTGGGAATGAAATCTCCCGGCTGCTGGCGGCCTGGAGGCAACAACCGCAAAAGTCGTCTGGAGCTAAAGTGGCAGCTCTCGCGAAGGAACTTGCCAGGCAGTGCGAATCCATTCCGCCTGAGCAGCAACGATTGGCTCGGCAATGGGCCGAAGGGATCCTGCTTTGGCCGCTGAAGGGAAATGGCGTCGATGCGGCCGCGGTGCTGGCGGATTGCGAGGCAATCCTGGCAATGCCCCAGCCGGATGAGGACCTTCTAGCAGAGCGGCAGGCTCGATTGGCAAAGCGCAAGGAAGAGGATCAGCGCCGAGAGATTCTTACGGAAGTCGAGATTCAATCCGACGATGTTTCGCGCAAGGGCCTCGCAAACTTGCCGCCGAAGGTTTCGCCCGAGGATATGCCTTCGCCTTCCTCTGATACCGAATCGTCCACTGCTGATGACCCTGCGGAAGCCGACGAACCCAACTCGCTCCCTTTGCATCCACGCGAACCGCGAGGCATCTACGTTCCCCGTGCGCGGTCCATTGACGATCCCGCGCCCCCTGCCCAGCCCAATACGCTGCCCAAGGGAGAGCCATCCCTATCGCCTCCCATCAAGGCTTCGGCGTCGCGGGAAGATTTGACGTCATTACCTGATCTGGAAGTCATGCAGGATTTACATTCCATGAACGCCGCGACAATTGCCGCTGCCGAGAAAGAACTCTCCCGCCGGGGCTACAAAGCAGTCCACTTATCAATTGCCCGGCAACTCACTGACCCTGATCCAGCCAATCGGCTCAAGCTGGTGCAGTCGCTCCCTCGCGCCCGTGGCGTCGATCCGCGTCCCTGGTTGCTTCGCTTGAGCCAGGACCATGACGAGGCTGTCCGTTCCGCCGCCCTGAGCATACTCAGGACCAGCCAGGATCCAGAGATCTTGCAGAAGCTGCGCTGAAGAGAGATCGGTAGTCGATGGCGATATCGATGTCTCAATACAATCTAGCTCATGCCGCCAATGACTCCCCACCCGTTTTCATCTGTCATCGGTCGGCTGGCACCCTCACCGACGGGAGCCCAGCACATCGGCAATGCCCGGACCTATTTGATCGCCTGGCTTTCGATTCGATCTCGCGGCGGCAAGGTGATTCTGCGGATGGAGGATATCGATTCCCCCCGCATCAAACCGGGAGCAGCACAGCAGGCAAATGATGACCTCGCGTGGCTTGGTCTGGACTGGGATGAAGGACCGGATAGGGGGGGACCGCATGCGCCTTATGTTCAGACACAAAGGCTGAAGAACTACCGGGAAGCGTTGGAACAGCTTAAGACCGCCGAGCAGGTTTATCCCTGCACTTGTTCGCGCACCGATGTCGCCGCTGCCGCCAGTGCGCCGCACATCGGGCAGGAAGGGCCGCGCTACCCGGGCACATGCGCGAACCGCCAAGCGGCCGACGCCAAGGAACTGACGAAAAGGGGGCGGACATTTTCCTGGCGATTTCGGGCCTCAGCCACCCATTACGAACTGCAGGACCGCATCGCAGGTGTTCGAGCGTGCAACGTCAGAGAAGAGCTGGGCGACTTTGTGGTCGCAAAAAGTGATGGCTCGCCGGCGTACCAACTGGCAGTTGTTGTGGACGACCTGGCCATGGGAGTGACTGAGGTTCTCCGCGGCGATGATCTGCTACCCAGCGCATTCCGGCAACTGGATTTGTACCAGTTCTTTAAGGCCTCTCCTCCGACTTTCGCCCACGTTCCGCTAGTTATCGGTGAAGACGGCCGCCGCCTGGCCAAGCGGCATGGCGATACGCGGATCTCACTGCTTCGCGAAGCAAATGTTCCGGCAGCGAGGCTCGTTGGCTTTCTCGGCTGGTCCGCCGGCCTCCGTCCCACGGCTGAGCCGCTGATGCCTCAGGAGTTATTGGCCGATTACCAACTCGACAAGATTCCGCGGGAGCCCTTTGTCTTTACAGACGACATGCTGCGGCAGTTGCTGGGATGACTCTCAGCAAGGTGCGACCTACATCACGGCAAAGTAGTTCTCCACCGCCAGATCAAAGTACTCGGTGCTCATCCTCGGAGTGAGCTTCTGATAATAGCAGTGGTTCTTCACTTGAGTCAGCAGATCTCGCGGTTGGCAGGCACGGAATGGGCGATTTTTGGCTTTGTAGTGGGTTTCGATAAGGTAGTTGAGCGATCCTTCGTCATATTCAAAGCCAAGCTTGGGGCACATGTATTTGAACAGAGAACGAAACTCTTCCTCGCTCGGGTTAACAACTTCGATTTTGTACGGGATGCGGCGCAAGAACGCTTCGTCCACAAGGTCGCGGGGCTCCAAATTGGTGGAGAAGACGATGAGCTGATCAAAGGGGACTTGGATCTTCTTGCCGTTGGGAAGATTGAGATAATCGTAGCGTTTTTCCAGCGGAACGATCCAGCGATTCAAGAGCTGGTCGGTGCTCATCTTTTGACGGCCGAAGTCGTCAATGACAAGCGTGCCGCAGTTGCTCTTGAGTTGCAGCGGGGCCTCGCTGATGCCGGTGGAGCGGTTGAGACAAACTTCCAGGCTATCCATCGTCAATTCACCGCCGACGACAATCGTTGGCCGGCGGATGCGGACCCAGCGCTGATCGACTTTGGAAGAATTCCAAAGAGTGGAGTTTGCCGGCGGCGGCACTTCCTCATGGTTGACGGGATCGAACAGCCTAATGATTTCGCCGTCGATGCCGATGGCCCGCGGAATCCAAATGAACTGGCCGAAGGCTCGTGTAACCCGCTCGGCTATGGTCGTTTTGCCATTACCCGCGGAGCCGAACAGGAACATACCGCGACCGGAGTTGATGGCCGGGCCAAGGCGAGTGAGCATTTTCTGATTGACGATAATGTCGCTGAAGGCGTTCTTCAGGTCCTCTTCCGTCGGGTGCTGCCGGGTGAGGGACTGGGCCTCAATGGCGGAGATGTAGTCCGCCAGAGCCACCGGCGCGGCTCCAAAATAGGTGCAGTGGTCGAGATACCGCCTGGCTCGTTCCCTTCCCAGGTCGGTGAGCTGGTAAATGTAATCGTTCATCGGCGCGGAGCCGCGATAGATCAGAAGTTGATCGAGCTTCAACTGCCGCATCAATTGGTCCAGCAGAATGAACGGCATGCGGATCTGCTCGGCGATTTCCCGTCCGGTCATGTCACCGCGGGCAAGCAGGTATTTCAGGACCAGCGACTCCACTTCGGTGTCGGTCAAGCCCGCCGCACGGGTCGAGTTCGGTTCGAGCGGGATAAAGGCATCCAAGGGAGCAATGGCGGCGCCACCATTTTCGGCCACACCGGGTTGCGCTGTCGCGGCCGGTATCGTGGAGGGGGGGGAGGACTTGCGCGGGTCGGGAGAAGTCATCTGCTGAATGCGCGATAGCAATTCCGTCAGCTTGGCGTCCTGCTCCAGGCTGCTTTCCTCCGCTCCTTGATCCTCTGTTGGCCGGGCTGTGGCCGGATTCCAGGGGGCCTTTTCGACCGGTGTCACTCGCTTCCCACTCAGAAGCCCCAAGATTGCGTTGGAATTGTCAGCAGTGGACATGGCAGGGTTTGGCAGTAAGGTTGAGTGAGCGGTCGCAGTTCCCGTTTGCGCACCGGTTGTCAGGGGAAATCTACGTTGCCGATAACCGCGGTCAACCGGCATCGCATCCCCTTCTATCGTTACAGCCGGCCTGTGTTATTTTCGCACCTGCGTCTCCAGGCTGCATGGCCTATAGATTCCTAGAGATTCGTGTATTTCCTGTTTGACGAGGTCGTATAGGATGAGCCTGGAAACTCTTGAAGCTCCCGTGATCGCCCAGGAAACTCCCTCGGAACGCCGAGACGCGCTCGAGCGATTGTTCCAACATATTGGCAATGTTGCTTCGTTGCCCGCCGTGGGGCAACGCGTGCTGGCGTTGACCGAGAATGAAACTGCATCGTCGGAAGAACTGCGGGACGCTATTCAAGGCGACCCGGTGCTAGTGGCTCGCATCCTGCGTCGCCTCAACTCGTCGTATTACGGTTTGAGCCACAAAATCGCCGATGTTCGCACCGCGGTAAACTTGCTCGGAGTGCGGGAAATCCGCAATTTGGCTATCACTGTCTTCATGTCCAAGATGTTCGAGGAGGATGCCAGCCACGGCAGTTATCGCCGGGAAGGACTCTGGTCGCATAGCGTCGCGGTTGGCGTTTGTGCCCGTCTTGTGTCTCGCGTTTGCGGGCGTTCCCTGCCGGAAGAGGCCTATGTTGGCGGCTTGTTGCACGATATCGGTCTGGTCCTGCTCGACCAGACGTTGCGGCGACACTTTGTCAAGGTGCTGGAACAGATCAGCCCGACCGTACCAACCTGCGAGGTGGAAACGCAAATCCTTTCGTTCGACCATGCCGCGCTGGGGGGCTATGTCGCCCAGCGGTGGAACTTTCCCTCGCAAATCGTGGACGCGATCACCTACCACCATCATCCGCTTGCTTACAGCGGGCCGCACAAGGAAATGGTGTATTTGGTCTCCATTGCCAACTACCTGTGCAGTCGGGCCGGCAAGACGTCGCTGGGGGTTCACAACGTCGCCGCTCCACCGGACGAAGTCTATAGCGGACTGGGACTGGATCATGTCTCGCTCACCATCATCTGCTCGGAGCTGGAAGCGACGTTGGACAAGGCCGAGGCACTGGCTACGCCGTAACTCGGCAACTTCGCTCCGATGGCATCTTCGGCATATCCAGCATAACTTGCCGCAGTGATGCTTTCCGGAATCGGCCCGTGTTGCCAAAAAGCACCACGAGGCCAATTTGCATGGTACGCTTAAGAGCGCGGATACTCCCTGCGCACTGAGCAAATCTGGTGCACCATGCTTGCCCCCTCTTATCTCCGCCTGACTCCCCTGCTGCTTTTGGTGGCAATGGGCTGCTCGAATTTGCGGCTGCCGGCGATTGATCCAACGGGTCGGCGGATTTTCAGCGGCGGCAGCACCACGCTGGCCGGGCCCGATTGCCTGCTCTTGACGCATCCCGCCGCGGTCACCACTACAACCCCCGTTATCGCCGGTCCCGCAATCAAACCCCCCTGTAATCCACCGCTTGCGGCAGCGCCGCCCATGGTGGCCGTGCCCATCGTAGCGGTCCCCGTGATAGCCGCGCCGGCTCCCATTCAGCAACCGGCCTGCGGACCGCAGGGCTGCCCCAATGGTCCGCAGCTCAAGGTCTGCCCGGGCCAACTCGTCGCGCCGGTCGGCAGCGAAGTCATCGTCACCGCCGGCCTTTGCGGCGCGAGCGGCTACTATCTCACCAAACAGCCGCTGGAGTGGATGCTCGCTCCCGACGGCGTCGGCCAGATTGTGGAAGTGGGGGAGCAAGACCGAGGGATCGCCAGCTACTTCCGCAGCCCGCCGCATAAAATCGGCCCCAACTATGTCCGCGGCCATACCTCGACGATCCGACAAGTCGTCAATCGCGGCACACCGTCGCCCATGGATGACGTGGCCGTCGAAAAAGGGCAGAGCTGGATCAGTGTGACATCGCCCACGGAAGGAACCAGCAGCATCACCGTTTGGGCTCCGGCCGAAGGAAACTGGGAGAAGCGGCGGCAGACGGCAACCATCTTGTGGGTTGACGCGAAATGGAAATACCCAGCTCCCGCCATCGTTCGTTCGGGTGCCGGTGGAAAACACATTCTGACCACGCAGGTCATCCGCAGCAGTGGCGCGCCGGTCGTCGGCTGGATTGTCCGCTATGACGTATTGGAAGGTCCCGACGCCACCTTCGGCGGGGCCGGGCAAAAATCGATTGAAATGAAGACCCAGAACGACGGCACGGCTCGCGCGGAGCTCCTTTCCACGTCTGGCCAATCCGGCATCACAGCCGTCCGTGTGCAGATCATCCGCCCCCAGACCAGGCAGGGAGATATCCCTACGATGGTCGTTGGCCAAGGGCTCACCTCCGTCACCTGGAGTTCTCCGGGTCTGCACGCCCAAGCAGTCGGACCGGAAGTCGTGGCATTGAACGGTACCGTGAATTATCAGGTCAAGGTCTTCAATTCGGGCGACGTCGCCGCCCGCGACGTGAAGCTCAGTTTCACCCCTCCTAGCGGCGTAACTTTCCTCAATGCCTCTCCTTCCCCAGGTGCCTTTGGCCAGATGCTGCAATGGCGGCTCGGAGATCTACAGCCAGGGACGGCAACCGTGGTGGACCTGAATTGCCGGGCGTCCATGGCCGCGGATATTCGAGCCAAATTCCGGGCGGAAAGTGCCGAAAAGCTCGTCTCGGAGGCCAACGTCAACACCAAGGTCTTCGCCTCGGCCCTCTCCGTGAAGTCGAGTTCCCCAACACGCGTGGAAGTCGGTCAAGAAGTGCAGTTCAAGGTGGAAGTGACCAACACGGGCCGTACGCCACTGAGTAACGTCACCATTACGGACAATTTCGATCCTGGTCTGACGCACACTGCCGGCGAAGTGAGCCCCATTGTCAAGTCGCTCGACAGCATTGCCCCCAACGAAACGAAACGCTTCGCCGTCACCTTCCGAGTCGATCAGCCGGGCAAGCTCTGCCACCGCCTCGACGTGATGGCGGACGGCGGACATTCCGCCGCCACCACGGGCTGCGTGGAAGCGGTTGCCGCTTCAGGCGCGATAACAATGCCCACGGTCTCCGTCCTGGTCAGCGGGCCGCGCAAATTGGAAGTCGGCAAGAAGGACATCGCCCGGATCGAAATCAAGAACGGCTCGAATTCTCCGCTCACCAACCTGCGGCTGACGGCGAGCTTCCCCAAAAGCCTGGCTCCGATTCGGGCCACGGGAGGCGCGCCGGTTGATGAGGAAGGACTCAGTTGGCTAATTGCACGCTTAATACCGGGCGAATCCGTCGTTAAGGAAATCGAATTCGAGGGTGCATCGGTTGATCCTCGCGCAGTTGTGAAAGCCCGCCTTACTTTCGACCAGGCACCGGTTCAAACCAGCGAAGCGACCATCAACGTCACCGCAGCAGCAATCACACCGCCGCGCGCCCCCGGCTCGGGCCTTCCCGGCGTGGGAATTGAGCCTCCCGCCAATGCAGGAAATCTGAAAGTCAACGTAGCCGCTCTCAATGAGCCGATTGGGGTCGGGATGCAAGTCACCTACCGCATCGAACTCGAGAATCAAAGCACCCAGGCGGACGACGACGTTGCCATCACCCTCATCCTGCCCGACGGCTTGAAATTCAAGAGCCTGGCGCCGGGAGACAAGTATCCGGTCATCTCTTCCTCGATGGGAAAGTATGAGATTAGCCCCATCCGGACCGTTCGTGCTTCCGAAAAGCTCACCGCCCTGGAAGTGAAGGCCACCGGTGAAAAAGTCGGGCCCTTCAAATTCCAGGTCGAGGTCCGCAGCAAGCGGAATCCCAAGCCGATTGTCACCGAGGTGACGACGCGGGTGAACTAGCGTCCCTTCCCCACATTCCCCCTCTCCCATTGGGAGAGGGCCGGGGTGAGGGTTTCGGTTTCAGCATTGAGCCGTACTGATTCGCAGCAGTCTTTCACCCTGCCTTGGAAGTACAATGCTTCCATGCCCCGCTTCGTCATCCTCCGCCACGAAATTCCCCCCGGCTATGACCGTGGGACGCATTTCGATCTGATGCTCGAAATGGGAGGCGTACTCCGAACCTGGTCACTTCACGAGCTGCCGGTGATCGGCAAGGTCATTGAGGCGGAGGCACTTCCTGACCATCGGCTGGCGTATCTGGAATACGAGGGACCGGTTTCCGGCAACCGTGGCACGGTTAGTCGCGTGGAGGAGGGGGAGTATGATATGCTGGATGAAACGGAAATCCGATTACGGTATCGGCTCGTTGGAAAACTGCTTGGCGGGATGCTGACATTGCAAAGGGACGAAAAGAATCCTTCCTGTTGGACGGCGTACATATCCGCTGGATGAGTTGTCACTTGTTTCGCAGCAAGACCGGCGCATAACCAATCGCGACCCCCAGGACCAACCCCACGACATGGGCCGTATTGGCGACTCGGCCCCCGATCATCCCCCTGAGGAACGAGTCGAACGGGGGAAAGTCACGCAAGATGCAAAGTGCCAGCCAGACCATCATGATGAAGACCGTTTCCTTCGCAATCATGAATCCCGCGGCGTTATCGAACTTGGCCTTCATCCAGACATAGCCGAATGTTCCGTAAACCACCCCGGACATTCCGCCAAAGAGCGCCAGTTGCTCGGGCAGTTTGAGTTGGGCAGCTACGGACTCGCCAAAGTTGGAGACCACGGCGAGCAGAAGCACGAGCAGCAAGAAGCGGAGCGGGCCGCGGCGCTCTTCAATTTGGCTCCCCAGCACGAACAACGCCCACATATTGAAAATCAGATGCATCCAGCCGTAATGGATGAAAATGGGCGTTACCAGCCGCCAAACCTGGCCGGCCAGGATGCTATTCCAAAAGTTTGGCAGCTTTTCGAGGGGAGCAGCGGCGAATGAGGCGGGGTCCACGAAGAGCAACTTGTCCAGAATTGCGTTGCCCTGGGGCTGTCTGCCGCCATTGGTCAGGATGGCGACTAGCACCGAAATCGCAATGAGCGCGATCACCAAAGGGGAGCGCCTGCGGATCCCCGTTCCGCTCCCCCAGCGTCCCCGCATTTCGACGACGTTGCCGAGCTTTTCGCGGCGTTGGCGCTCTTCATCGCGACGGATGGATTCGGCCGCTTTTTCGGCTCCGTGATACTTGGGATCGTCCGGCGAAGCCTGAAAGTGAGCCAATATCTCCTTGGCCCTGGCCAACTGGTCCTCGTCCCGCACCCAGACGATGTGCCCCGTCTTGTCCGCGTCCACCTGGGCCGCAATGCGCTCCGTCACCAAATAGGCCACCAGCTTGCGAGCGGCGGCTTCGGACTGGAGAACGGTGAGTTGACGCATGAAATCGTGAAAACCGGGTTCCTGAGGTGGCCGATGTGCAGGCCGAGTCCGCTTAACTGGGGTCTATCGTACCGGGCCGACGGGCTTGTGGGGAGAGACAGTGGAAGTCAGCCTGATATTCTAGTTATTTAGAAGGTAGGGCTTGACGCACACCCGGCAGGGCTGTATCTTCTATGAAACTAGAATTTAGATTCGCAGCAGGAGCATGGCATGGCGCGTCCCCCTTCTGAGCATCCGACCGAGCTAGAGCTGAAGATCCTGAAGATTCTCTGGGAAGAGTCGCCGCTTCCCGTCCGAGAGATTCGCCAGGGCCTGTCCGTGGCTGGACACGACATCGCTCATACGTCCACCATCACCACGCTCAATACGATGGTCGGCAAGCAATATCTCAAGCGGCAGATGCAGGGGAACGCCTGCCTGTTTGCCCCCCGCGTCAGCCGCCAAGAAGTCAGTCAGCGGATGCTGGGAGACATCGTCCGCCGCGTCTTCGACGGCTCGGCCAAGGAAGTCGTGCTGAGCCTCTTCGGCCAGTCTGAAATCCCCGACGATGAGCTCAAGGAACTGCGGACCCTCATCAATCGCAAGCTGAAGGGCTAATCTCATGAACCTGTCATTTCTTGATAGCGGTGTGACCATGTACGTTTTCGTGCGGCTCGCGGAGTCCCTATTGCATTTTGTCTGGCAAGGAGGATTGCTCGCGGTGATTGCGCTGCTGGCGGATCGCGGCTTGCGCGGTTGCTCCGCGCAGGTGCGCTACGCGGTCCATGTGACGGCTCTGCTCTTGATGTTGGCCTGCGTCCCCGTCACTTATGCGATGCTGGAACGGCAGGCGAAGGGCGAAACCGTTGCGGCGATACCAACCGCGGACAAGAGAGTGGTCGAGAATCCTGCGGCAGTGACCAGCAGAAGTGACTTGACGACAGAACAGGTCCCCCTCGCCGCGGATGAACACTCAAAAGTCGCAGATGCCAGTCCGCCGCAATCACTCCTCATGGTACAATCGTGGGACCGTTTGCGGACCATCGCCCACTTGGCGGCACCGTACACTGCCTGCGCCTATCTGTTGGGGGTTGCCTTGATGTTTGGCAGGCTAGTCATGGCACTTATGGGAGGGCATCGCTTATGTTCGGAGGCCCGCCCAGTCACCGAGCCCGATCTGCTCGCGATGGTCGCAAGGCAGGCCCGCAAGATTGGACTGCAAGCCGCGCCGGTTGTCGCCTGGTGCGGGCGAACGAGCGTCCCCCTCGTCGCTGGCCTGCTCAAACCGATGATTCTCCTGCCGGTCGCCCTCGCCAGCAGTCTAACCCCCGATCAACTCGAGGCCATCTTGGCCCACGAACTGGCCCATCTGCGGCGTTTCGATCTGCTCGTTAACCTTTTGCAGCGAGTCGCCGAGGCTCTCCTCTTCTTTCATCCGGCCGTTTGGTACGTCAGCCGGCGGATCAGCAGCGAGCGGGAGAACTGCTGCGACGACTCCGTCCTCCGCGCGGGCTGGGGACGCGTTGAATATGCCGACGCGCTCGTGCGGATGGCGGAAATCTGCGGCAAGCTGCCCGGATTCGGCGGCGTGAATGCCGCGGCAATTCTCGCCGCGGACGGAGACAATCCGTCCCAATTCAAGCGGCGCATCCTGCGGCTGCTCGGCGAGCAAGAGAGTCTCCGTCTGGGCGTTTCGCGGGGCATGGCCGCCGCAATTCTGGGGGGAATTCTGGCTGTAATCCTGGCGATCCCAGTTCTATTTTCCTCACCATCCATTGTCGCTGAAAACGAAAGAGACGATTCGCCTCAAAACACTCCCGTCAAAGACGACAAAGAGCCCCAGGACAACCCTGGGCCCAAGTCTGACCGCGAGCCCGAAGTTCTTCCCGGCCACTACCGCGTTTCGTTTCAAAATGCCCCCTGGAAGGAAGTGCTTGCCTGGTACGGGCGGGTCATGGGGGACCGCATCGAAACCAAGTTCGTCCCCGAAGGCAGTTTCAGCTACGAGAGCCCAAGACCGCTCAATCACCGGGAGATCTCCCTGCTCATCAACCGGGAATTGCTGAGCAGAGACTACTGCCTCGCCGCGAAAGAGGGCGGATTTTCTGTCCAGCCGGCGGAGGTCATCGCGCGGCAATACGCTCAGCAGCTTCGCCAGGACTTCATGCATGGATTCGAGCTGCGAAAGGGAACGGACAAGTTCGACTCCTACTTTGAGCTGGTTGAGTGCCGCAACGTGGGCCGGACCAAGCCCCCCGCGCCCGCCGGTCCCGCCATCGCCTATGTCCTGAAAGCCCGCCGTGAATTCTCCACGCAGGATGCCACCTCGTTTTTCGCCGCCTGCTTCGCCGACAGCAGCTTTCCGAGCGTCACGACGGGGGAGTCCGTCCTGGCGGACGGGTTCGCCGTGCTGCACGGCGGAAAGTGGCTGGGAAAGACGGCCCCCGCTCTGAAACAGGGAGAGCAGATCGAAGTCTGGCAAAACTACGCCCAGGAGTGGAATTCCAGGCCGCCAAGAGACTATCACCTCGTAGTCCGCGGGCTCATCGTCGGGCCGGATGGCAAACCGGTGGCCGGGGCGCGGGTCCAAAAGCTGCTGTTAGAAGGAGCCCCGGACGGCCCCGAGGGGGAGAAGCTCAGGTCGTTTCTCAATTGGGCGTACGGCGGCGAGCCAATCGTGGACAAGGAGGGGAAATTTCAGGTTTCCATCAACCAGTACACGCAATTCGTCCGCCAGGCGTACTTCCACGTCTCGGCTCCCGGCTTTGCTCCGCAGCGCGTCGGCCCGATTGCCATCGACTCCGCGAAGCCCGCCGTGGATCTGAAAATCGAGCTCAAACCCGGATTCTCCGGCCGCCTCCGGCTGGTGCTTCCCGACGGCAAGGCACTCGACAAAGGAGAAGTGGAACTCACCGCGCAGGACGATCTGTGGGCTTGGAGCCAGTCAATGGCCAAGCTTCCGGTAGGGGCCGAGCCGATCTCTGTCCCGAATTGCCCGGCAGGTCCGCTGCTGCTCAAAGTCCGTGTGCCGGGTTTTGCGGAACTGGAAATTCAGGGCGTGGAGCTTGTCGCGGATAAAGTCGTAGAGGTCAAAGTTGACCCCAAGCACACAGAAGCCAAGCCCAAGGAAGTCTTCTATTTCCGCGGCAAGGAAGCACGTGAGCGGATCGAGAGCGTCAAGCCGGCCTGGAGCGAGTCGCAAAATGGCATCGAGTTTGGCGTCGCGCGCATCGGTGACAAGCGAGAGTTCCGCTCTGGTGAGCGGGTGCCGCTGGAAATGTTCATTCGGAACACCGGAGACAAAGCCGTCAAGGTAGAGTTCGCCACCGACTTTCTCTGGAATGCCCCCGAGGTCAAGAACGAGCGCGGCGAGAGCATGAAGGTCGAGAAGGTCTTCGCCACCGGAACCGTGGCCCTGTATCGCGAAACTCTCCAGCCGGGCGAAGCCTTCGGCTTTCGCCGTTTGGGGTTGGGACTAGGGCCAAATCCGACGCCCAAGGAAAACTGGACGCCCCATTGGGCGGAGCCAAAGCCGGGCAAATACAAGCTGCGGCATACGCACCGGATCGACGTTGATCCGGTGGACGAATCCAAACCGGAGCGGCTCACGCTCACCTCGGGATGGATTGAGTTTCAAATCGCAGCCGCGGAAGACGTAACGCCCCCTGAATTTGGCGCTGCCCCTGGCACCGGCCTTCGCATCAACGTCCCCGCGCTGGGCCCCACCCCACTGGCGCTCGACTTCGCTTTCCCCGTCAACAGGGATGGCGTTACCCCTGGCACCGGTCTTCGCATTAATGTCCCCGCGCTGGGCCCCGCCTCGCTGGCGCTCGACTTCGCTTTCCCCATCAACTCGAAAAGCACCGATCAGAAGCAAACTTTCTGTTTCTCTTTCGGAGTCTTGCGACAATAGCTTGCAGGCGAGAAACGATCTCCGACAGTCACAACAAATTGACGGCACAAACTCCGTTCCGGCGTTCGCTGTGGATACTACTTCCGATGTCGGCCGTGTTTCCCTTCGGAGCGAAATGAGGACTTTTTGCTTTGCTCTGGCAGTTGTCGGACGTCCCGCCAATACTCTTCTCGCACGTCCTCATCAATCTGGATGATGGCCGGATAGAGCGAATCCTGACCGTCCTTCCGACAGCGGGAAATCCAATATTGTTCACCCGTGTTTACTTCGAAGTAATTCCACTTGTACCCGCTTTTGGAAGGCTGAAAGGCAAGGCCCTGATAGTAGAGGGTGCGTCCGGTCTTGGACAATTGCACGCGGCCGATGCGACCAGGACCTGTAAGCCCCGGCTTGGCTTCCACGTACATGATCTCCGTCTTGTTCTTGGTCGTAGGATTGCCGGCGTCCGCAAGAGGCTCGTAGTTGCGTTTTGGCCACTTAAGGGTTTCTAACAAGTCGTTGATTTCGATCAGGCAATGCTCCTTCGATTCCTCCGCGATTTGTGAACCCAAGGAAATCGCCTCGTAATTCCACGAGATATATCCTTCGTCCGTAAGCGCCTCTCGAACTGACTCAATCAGCTTTTGGCGGGACGAAACGGACGTCACAAAGTCCAGCCATCCTTGGGGATTGCCGTGTTCGTGGCGTACCAGGCTTTGGCGCAACATGACTTCATCGTCCCAGGTGAATTTCCAATGGAACGAATCCGCTCGTGCGCGAGAATACAAAGAACTCAGGATCAGATGTCGGATGTCGTTCATGGCACTGCAAGCCATTATGTATTGACGAAACGGTGCTGAGGATCGGTTCCGTTGAAATGACAGTGATGCGGTGAAGTTTGACCCCTGAGGACAGCAATGGAGAGCAACAGGTTCAGCAATTTGGGCCTTGGAAAATATTTTTGTCCATTACTGAATAAAATGCCATGTTCGCGCATCAAATACTCGCCCAGTGATGCGCACGATTTGTCGTTCAGGGGCCAGCAGGGAATTTTTACCGGTCGAAGGCACCGACTTATCGCGCTTATCACTTATTGGGCAGGTTTGGAGATCAACTTTCTGCAAAACATTGCAGGACAACAACTTAAGACACCTCCTAGCGGCGAAACGCATTCGAAAAACAGCTTATCACCTCCCGATTCCTTCAGGACCAATCCCATAAAAAACCCTTATGGGCTTTACGGTCATATTTTCCAAAAGTCCTTGTGCCCAAACACTTTACTGCGATTCACCATTTGAAAAACCCTTATGACTGTATCTTATCCCAGACCTCTCCCCTCTGTGCCCCCGCGCCTCGGTGTGAGCCCGCTCCCCCTACAACCCCTTTTGCCTTAACTTCCCCGTCAACTCCTTCCGAAGACAATTCCAGATGTCTTGAATTCGCCAGATCGGCTGCATACGATTTTGCGACTTCCCACCCCGCCCATCGCTCCCGCGAAGGCCCCCGCCATGCTCCGCCCCTTCTTCCATCTCGGCTCTTCCCTTTGCCGCTGTCCGGGCGGACGCTAGCTCGCTTTCCTCTTCGTCCCGCTTTCCGTACCCGTCCAGCTGCGACCCGTCACAGGGCGCGCAATGGAGCAACCGCCATGGCTTCCGACTTCCGCCTCAAAGAGCAACTCCCCAATCTCACCAGCCGCATCGTGGCCGGGTACAAGGAGTGCGGCACCTGCAGTCACCTGGGGCATCTGCCGCTGCCGAATTACGACGTGATCATTTCCTGCATTGAAGACGTGAAGGAAATTCTGTACCCCGGCTATCGGCGGCGAGAAGCTCTGCACATGGGGAACGTGACCTATCACGTCGGCGATCTGATTGATGGCCTCCATGACAAGCTCACCACGCAAATTGCCCGAGCCCTGCGGCACGACGACCGGGTTGTGAACAAGGGAAAGCCCGAAATGGACGACGTCGATTACGAGGCCAAGGGGCAGGCGATGGCGATCATGTTCCTGGAGAGCATTCCCGGCTTGCGGCTGACGCTGACCAACGATGCCCAGGCCGCCTTTGACGGCGATCCCGCCTGCCGCAGCGTGGATGAGGTGGTGTTCTGCTATCCGGGGCTCGAGGCGATCACCAGCTACCGCATTGCCCATGAGCTGCGGCGGCTCGGCGTGCCGTTCATTCCCCGCATGATCGGTGAATGGGCTCATAAGCAGACCGGCATCGACATTCATCCCGGCGCGACCATCGGCGATCACTTCTTCATCGATCACGGCACCGGCGTGGTTATCGGCGAGACCTGCGAGATCGGCAACCATGTGAAGATTTATCAGGGTGTTACGCTCGGGGCACTCAGCTTTGCCACCGATGACGACGGCAACCTGGTCCGCGGACACAAGCGGCACCCGACCATTGAAGACCGGGTGGTGATCTACGCCAACGCCACAGTCCTCGGCGGCAAAACAGTCGTCGGCCACCACAGCGTCATCGGCAGCAGCGTCTGGCTCACCTCCTCCGTCGAGCCGCATACTACTGTCATCATGGAGAAGCCGAAGCTGCGAATTCGCAGCGAAGTGCCAGATGAAATGAAGCCGGAGCGGAATTATCAGATATGAGTGAAGAGTGCAGAGCGTAGAGTGCAAAGTGCAGAATGCACAGTTTGGAATCGAAGTTTTCACTCTACACTTTGCACTCTGCACTTTACACTTCTTGGCCGGCAGCAGAATACAGCCAACATCCCCAGCGCCAGCCAACTGACCGCGCTCACCGCTGCTCCGCGATAGAAACTGGTGGGACGATACTCAAAGGTAAGCACATGGCGGCCTGCGGGGACGACTACTCCGCGGAAGACCCGATTCGTGCGGTAGATGGGAACTTCCTGCTGCACGGCTTGCTCCTCTTCTGCCGATCGCAGGAGGGCAACCCAGCCGGGGGCGTAAGTATCGCGGAGGACGATGAGGCCGGACTGGGCGAGGGTGACTTCGATCTCTACTCGCGTCGGCTCCGACGACAGGATTTGACATAAGTCCTTCTCTGGCAGCCGTACCGTGCTGTTATTTGAGGAAGGAGCGAGGTCGATGTGTTCGTCTGTCTCAACGAGCGCAGTCGTCCGGAGGTTGCGAGTTGCCCGCTGTTTGGTTTGCGGATCGGCAGGGAACAAGACGTCCATAGCGCGAGCGTCGAGGGCATCAAGATCCAGGCGGCTTGGAAGCGGAGCAAGGGTTTTCACGTCATGGACGACCCAGGCCCGCGGGAATGGGTTTTTCATTTTCCATAGGGTCGCGCCCGCTGCCGGTGGGGTCCGCATGGGAACCTTTTCCGCGAAGAGCTTGTCTTTGGTGCCGGGAACATAGTTGTCGGGAAGCAACAAATATTCCGTCCCCAGAAACCGAAGCGTGGAGCCGGGAGGCAAGGGGCGGCCGTCGTCGCTAGGCTGTGGCGGTCCGTAACTTCGGGCCACGTAGAGCAGCGACTCATAGTGCACCGACTTGAGAGAGCCATAAGACTCCACCAACCCGATGCCGTGAGGGAGTCCGTACTTGGGGAACAGAGTGTCCCGCTCCCACTGAGTCAACTCGTTCATCCTTTCGCGGGAGAGCGTCTTGCGGAACTCGACGGGCCGCCAACCCCCTCCCAGATTGCTGCGGAACACCCGTGGGTGCTCAGCGGTGTCCATCATTTCGGCAACAGCCGGCGGATCACGCCAGATGGCCGCCGGTGCAGTTGGCACCAACCAGTAGTTGGCGAATGCCAGGTCGAGCGCAACCAGGAGCAGCGCCGCGAGTTGCCACTTTGCCGCTTGTTGGGGTTCCTTCCAAGCCTGGCGGAGGAGCCAAGCCAAGGCGGCACAAAGAACCGTAGTCTGCAGAAATGCCCACTGCACGTCGGCGCTGCTTCCCTTCCAATCGAACGGGCCGAGCGATCCGTCAGCGTGGTGCCGTAGGAAGCTTGCGAGGCGGTCTTTGAGCGGCGAATCCTTATAGCCAGTAGCAAGGACCGCACCGAGCCATGTGGCCGCTCCCCAGGCGACGGCTAGCAGCACCGCGCTTGTTCCCCCCAGACACTTGAGTACTTTGATGAACCTGTCGCGTTTCTCCTCAAACACCCGGTCCCAGCCGAAGGCGGCCAGTTGACTGAGTGCCAGTGAAGTGACGACCAGCAGCTTGGCCGGGTAACGGAAATTGACATATGTCGGCAGCAGCGTCGTCATCAGCCAATAGACGCCGCCGACCTGAGAGCCGATGGGGAATTTCTCGGCGTCCATCCGCAGAACGATGGAGCAGAATTCCCGAGCGAGCCAGCCAAGTCCGTACCACCCCAGACTGCCGAGCGCGAAGAGAAGCACGACCCAAGACAACCAGCGAGTGCGTTCATCTCCACGCCGCCATCGCAGTTGCGCGACCGCCAGCAGAATGGGAAGCAGCCCCATGTAAAGCGTCGGTGTCCAGAGCCGCCCTTCCGCCGGCCAGAGACTGAGCCAGCGACGCTGCGTGGGAAACATCCGCCCACTGATGTTCGGCCAGATGAATTCGACATATCGCCACGGACCAACGCTGAAGTGATAGGCCCGCTCATGATGGGTCGTCGGATCCGGCTGGCCGAACAGTCCCTGCGCGATTTCCCCGGCTGGAAGACTGGTGCAGGCGGCGGCTTCGTAAATGCTACGCGGCCGGCGATAGGCGGCCCGTTCGCTCTCTTGAGACGCCTCGGAGGACGGAAGGATTTGAACGGCCGCAAGTAGAAACCCAACAGAGGTGGCAATGCCGACGAGCACGATGCGCCCCAGGAACAAGCTGCCATCCATTCGCTGCCAAAGACCAGCGGCAATTGTGTCTTCCTCGGGTTTGTTCTCTTTGCAAGAGAGCACCACAGCATAAAGTCCTGTCATCAGCAGACCGTGATAAGCAGCTTGTGGCTCGCCACCGAGGATCATGAGAGCCAGAACAACTCCGAGCGCCACCGCACCCCGCCAACTTCGCTGGACGAGCATCTTGTCCGCGGCCAGCGCGGCGAACGGCAACCAGGCCGCGCCGAGGAGAAACACGACATTGCAATACTGGAAAACGACATTTCCCCCGCAGGCATACGCCAGCGCCGCAACGCCGGCGGCCCATTGGCTCGACTTCCAATGACGAGCCAGCCAGTAAGAGCCGGCTGCCGCCAGGATGACGTGGCCGATCACGTAGAGCTTGTAACGGAGCGTGAAGTCCACCGGCAAAGCGAAGACGAGTTTGCCCGGATAGAACACACTGCTGCTGGCGTCAGCGACCACGGGAATTCCGCAGTTCTCATCGGGATTCCAAAGTGGAATCCGCCCCTGGCCCCACTCGCTCGCGGTCCACTGAAACAGCGGATGATAGAAATGAGCCGCGTCCCGCATGGCGAAGGCGCGGTCGGTGAAGAGCACCGGGCCGAAGAGGGCGACAACCGGCAAGAGGACGAAAATGCCAATGACGAAGCCCGAATGACGAATGGCGAATGGAAAATTCTCAGGCTCTTTCATTCGTCATTCGCCATTCGAACTTCGTCATTCCCTCGCCCCATCACGTCGCCGCCAATTCCAGATATTCCCGGTCAAGCTCAGCCGCGAGTTGCTCCAAGTTGGCCCGCACCCGGCGCGTTGAAGGGACAGCGTTCCGCCGATTTTCCCACCGGGGAGCGGAGGCATCTCGTTGGATGCTCTCGCCAACGAGTCCCACCAGCCAGCTTTCCAATGTCAGGCCCTCATCACCGGCAGAAAAGCTTAGGCCGAGGTCTCCCCCTTGGCCATTGGGCCGAGGCGATTCGAACTTGATGATGCCTACCACGCGACTATTCATAGAAACCAAATCGGGCGAAAGGATGATCTGAAACGATTATGCCGGCTCCGCCGATTACGCACTGATTCTTCGGGCGACAAATGCCGCCAATGGACGCTTGGGAGGCTTCGCTGCCGGGGGACCGCTGAAGATCCGCAGGTCGACCGGTTCCAGGGCGACATTCTCGCGAATCCGCGCCAGCAAATCCCACACGTCGTCCATCGCCGCATCCAGACCCAGGAAATCCGTCTCCCGCAGTCCTTCTTCCCAACCACGCTGCGTCTGCTCCCGTCCGCGAGGAACGCGCTGCTGAATATGAGCCTGAAACTCGTAGGCTCCCATCTCCAGGATGTCACCGTCATCAAGCAGAGCCGTCTCCGTCAACTCTCCATTCACATAAAGCTCCGGCCCATCCCCCAAGTGCCGGACACTCACACCGCGAACCGTGACATAGATATACGCAAACGCCTCCGGAAAGCGGAGGTCTCCCAGCACCAAGTCGCAGTCCTCGGCCGTGCCGATCAGGAACACCGGCGGATTGACCTCGCGAATTCTGCGGCTCGCCTTGCCCCGGACGATTTCCAGGCCCACCTGGGGAACTTGCGGCAAGTAATGCGGACCCTGCTGAATTTGCCGCGCGGAGGCGGAGGGAGCAGGCTGATCAATCCGGGAAAACTTGGAGTCCATCGCACCATCCCTGCGGGGCTCTCGGCAGCGGGAGAAGGAAGCTAGCTGCCGGGTAACGCTTTCATCGGCGCGCAGCGGAAGCGAAAGAGAGACAGGCCGAGAAATGCCGCGATGAATTCCGTGAGGAAAAGCAGAACCGCGCGTTAAATCCGCGCGCGGCGGGCAATTCGGATCTGGGCTCGGGCCTGAGCGATGGCCTTGTCGCGCAGCTCGGCAAGCTCTGGCGTGTTCGCCTGCCGCTTCGTGGCGGTCTCAAGCTGGTCCTGAGCCGACCCTGCATTCAGGCGGGCCGCGGGAACGGCGCGGCTGGTGAGGACGGAAACGACATTGTCCGCGACCTGCACAAAACCCCCGTCCAGGTAGTATGTGATCGTCGCTCCTCCGGCGGAACGAATCCGCATCTCGCCATATCCTAGGCGGCCGATCATGGGACTGTGACCGGGAGCGATGCCGATTTCGCCATCAAAGAGGGGAAGCGCGACAAACTCCGCATCCTGTTCCAGGGCGGTATTTTCGGGCGTGACGACGATGCAGTGGAGGAGTTTGGACATGTTGGTTTGCCTTAAAGTAGCCTGCACACTCCGTGTGCAGGCATGGCCGCTCACGGAGTGAGGGGAC
>JBJXFF010000091.1:0-21114 GCA_046153945.1 Pirellulaceae bacterium | reverse complement strand
CCCCCCCCGGCCCAATGCAAATTGTCCATGCAGACAAACGGCGTTTACTTTTCGCCCGGCAGTTTGCCGGCCTTGATAACTTCGCCAAAAGTCTTGCCGCTCGAGTGCTTGTCGGCTTCGGTTGCCTTCAGCGCTTCGCCGAGAGCCTTGGCGAGGGCTTCCTTGTCATCCTTGACCTTCTTGAAGGCGTCCTCGCCCATGTGCTTGCTCAAAGCCTTGCCGTATTCGTTGCGGTCCTTCTTGCTCTTGCTGGCAGCATCGTGGCAAAGGTTGCACTTGTCGGCAGCCTTGGTCTTGGCAACGATGCCTTCGCTATCCTTGTAATGTTCGCCGGTAATCGGCGCATACGGGGGGCGAGCTTGGGCCGAGCCCTGGAAACAGGAAACCGCGAACGCACCGACAACCAATGTCAAAACTAACTTCTTCATCCAAAAATCCTCCGAGGAAAAAAATGCCATTCCTGGCGTCATGGGCCTGCCGCCAACCATGCGGCGGCCACCGTCGTGGTGGGATAAACAGGCGGGCAATATCAGTTAAGCCTAGCCACAGGCGCGTGTCAAGCAGCGAACGCATTTGTCGGTTGCGGCTTAAGATTTCGCAATATTTGTCAACTTCCCAGGTAAGATTTGGCGCCGGATAAGCGGTCACTCCGATTCTACGCTCCTGGCATCTTGATCTCGCGACCCTCTTCGTCTCGCAGATCGATTTCCAGGTGCTCGGGGAACAGGCTATCGCTGCCGGTGATTTGCACATGGAGTTGGGCGTCGTCCTCTAGTTGCATGATTTCCCGCCGCTTCTTGTTGCTGAGGTAGGTGGCAACCTCTTGATTGACGCGAACCGTCACTCGGCGGACGCCGGTCTGCTGGCTGGAGAGCATGATGAGGCGAACAACTTCGATGGCCATGCTCTCCGCGGTCTTTACGACACCTCGGCCGGTGCAGCAGGGGCAATCGCCATAGACGCTCTTCTTCACGCTCGGACGAATTCGCTGCCGCGTCATTTCAATCAGGCCGAAGGGGCTGGTCCGCAGAATCTTGGTTCGGGCCCGGTCCCGCTTCATGGCATCGTGCAAGGCCCGCTCCACGCCACGGCGGTGGCGCTCCCGCCGCATGTCGATGAAGTCGTTCACAATCACGCCGCCGAGATCCCGCAGACGCAACTGGCGGGCGATTTCCTTGGCAGCCGAGATATTGAGCTGATAGGCCGTCTCTTCCGCGTCCTCGGCCTTCGCCCGGAAGCTGCCGCTGTTGACGTCGATGGCGACCAAGGCTTCCGTCTGGTCTACCACAATTGAGCCGCCGCCGCGGAGCGGCACTTTGCGCTGATAAATCTGGGCGATTTCCTGCTCGAGCTTGTACTTGTGGAACAGTGGCTCTTTGGCGGAGTAGTGGTGCAAGCGATTGACGTGGCGGGGCATCACCAGTTGCAAGAATTCCTTGGCCCGTTCATAGGCATCGTTGTTGTCGATGTAGATGGAGTCGATCTCCGCGGTGAAGATGTCCCGGATGGTCCGGATGATCATGTCGCTCTCTTCGTAGATGGTTCCCGGCCCTTCCGTCTTCTTAAGACGGCGGACAATCACCTTCCACAACCGGAGCAAATAGGCCATGTCGCGGCTGAGCTCCTTCTTGGTCCGCTCCTGACCGGCGGTCCGGACGATAAAGCCGAGCCCTTTGGGTGGATCAAGTTCCAGCATGATGTCCCGCAGTTCGCGGCGTGCGTGATCGTCCTCAATCTTGCGGCTGACGCCGACCCGGCCCAGGGCCGGCATAAGGACCAGGTAGCGGCCGGGAATGCTGATGTAGGTGGAAAGGGTTGGACCTTTGGTGCCAATCCCTTCCTTGATGACCTGCACGAGGACTTCGTCCCCGCGGCGAAGAATCTCCTGAATCGGCGGCTTGATACGTGGACGGCCGCCATGCTGAGGACGTCCCCCGCGGCCTTGGCCGCGCGGCCCGCGGTCTCCTCCCCTCCCACCACGGTCACGATCTCCACGACCGCGTCCGCCGCGATCTCCCTCACTCCGCCCGCCTCGTGGTGGACGTTCGCCGCGAGGACCACGGTCGTCGTCACCAGGCTCTTCTTCCTCATGATCCGCGGGGGGGCCTTGTTCATCATCTCCCACATCGATATCGGCCATCCGTCCCGCGCCAAACGATTCGCCGGGATCGTATCCCCCTTGGCGAAAGTACTGCGGTTCCACGTCGCTGATGTGCAGGAAGCCGTTGCGGCCGACACCGAAATCGACGAAGGCGGCTTGGATGCTTGGCTCCAAGTTGACAATCCGTCCCTTATAGATATTGCCCACGTAATTGTCCGCGCTGGCCCGCTCGATATAGAGCTCTTCCAGCACGCCGTCCTCGACAATGGCAATGCGGCATTCTTCCGGCTGGGAAACATTAATCAGCATTTCATTTTTCATAAGTCGTGCAATTTTGGGGGCGCTAACGCCCGGTGTGAGGGGCAGCTTTGGAGTGGCACGCCCACGACTCTGCGTGGGCGTGAGGGTGATGTAGATGCACGTCCACGCAAAGCCGTGGACCTGGCACCCAAGGGGAAGCCGCTGGCAGGAAGCGAGCGGCGACGAATGTGCCCCGGCGAGATTCGCACGTGTCAGGCACAGGAAACAAGCGGCGCGGTGGAGCCCGGCGGATTTGGTGCCTCCGCGGGCCGGCGCGCCCAATCAATTGTCGCATGGAAACTCTAGGGGACTGCCGCGGGCAGGACCTCGAGCCATCCACAAGGGCGAGGTCAACTGCGGGCGAGAGCCCACCTTCTCGTAAGGAACCACTGGTCCAAGGCCCCGCCGCTGCTTCCTCCCCTACCGCACCAATGCGGCAATTTTTGGTTTTGCCCAAGGAGGCGAGCGCGGCAAAGCCGCATTCATTCACCGGCCCATCGCCGGCTTTCTAACTTCAATAACTGCTGCTGCCTAATGCTCGGCCATTTCCCCAAAACCGTTTTCGACGAGCTGGGCAAGTGCGTCGACGGCGGCCTGGGCATCAATACCACGAGCCTGCAATGTCAGTGTCGTACCGTTTTGTGCTCCCAGAGTCAACAAGTCAAGGATGCTTTTTCCATTAATCTGCTCGTTTCCTTTGATAATCAGCACTTCCGCCTGGAATCCACTGGCGAGTTGCATGAATTTATGAGCCGGCCGCGCATGAAAGCCTTGCGGGTTGACCAAGGTAATGTCGCGAGTGGCGGTGGTTTCCTGCATTGTGGGCAAACAACTGGGGCGGCTAGGAGAGCGATCAGGCAGAGCGGAAAACTAAGGGCGAAACAGGAGCCCGTTCGGTGGCTACCCACCGGAAGAGGATGGGCGGCGTACTAAGGTCCGAATTCTTAATTCCTAGCTGCCATATTGATGCGTATCTGATTCGTCGAGCAATTGCTGAATTTCCGGCGTGGCGTGAGCCTGCTTCAGGAACCGGCAGAAAGTGTCGTCCCGAAGCTGGCGGCTGATGTTTTCGAGCGCCCGCAGATGGTCCGCCGGCCGGTCGGGGGGCGAAATCAACAGGAACATCAAATGGACCTTTTCGCCGTCCAGACTGTCGAAATCAACGCCATGATGGCTGACCCCGACCGTGCCGATCAGCTTGCTGACGCTGGGATGCTTGGTATGCGGAACAGCCACTCCGCGGCCGATGCCCGTGCTGCCAAGCTCCTCGCGCTTCATGATGGCGGCCACAATTCCGGCAGCATCTTCCGGGCGAATCGCACCCGCGGCAGCCAGGGACGCGACCAACTCCTGGATGACGCCCGGTTTGTCGTCGGCGGCGATTTCCGCCCGGATGGCCGGGACCACCACAAAATCAGAGAACTTCATGGGATGAATTCCTTAACCTTTCGGGGCCAAGACCGGCGGCAAAAAAAATGCTTCGCCGCGGATGAAAATGAAAATTAACTCGGCTCCGTGTCGGCGGGGGGTTCCAAATGCTTGTGGCCGGAAGCCTTATGATCCTTGAGCCGCTCTTTGTGCTTGCGGAGCTGCTGCTCCAGCTTATCAACGGCACCATCCAGGCCCGAAAGGATGGAATCGCTCTGCACCGTCACCGCGAAGGGGTCGTGGTGTTCGGCATGGGCGGTGATTTCAACCGTGGGGCTGTCCCGATGACTCAAATCGACGATCACATGAATCGAAGTGAGACGGTCGTAGAACTTGCGAACCGCTTCAACCTTTTCCGTAATCCGCTCCTGAGTAGCGGGACTCAAATGACCGTGCCGGGCCGAAATGTTGATTTGCACCGGTGCTGACTCCTGGTTGGTCTTGCGAAACTTGCAATTTGCGGCGAAACGACCAATCCTACCCGGAGGAGTTCGTTTGGACAAAGCCTCTAACGGGCTTCTCATCCCTTCTCTCCCCTAGTTTACCCGACGGAGGCGGCTGCGGAAGGGCAAGCGACTGCGTAACCCGCAGCGTAAGCGAGGGAAGACCAAAGGCTTGCGCCCTATTTCATTTCCTCTTCCTCACTAACGCTGCGGGTTCCCCCCGTGACGCAGCTCTCTGGCCGACCCTTTCCCTTAAGCTTCCCGAACCACTCCCAGGCCCGAATTCCTGTATAAGCTGGCGATAAGCGGTCTTGATTCACTGATTCAAGCATGTTTTTTTGATTCATGCTGCGTCAAGATTCAGCTCACAAAGTATTTCTATTTAGTGACTTGCAGCCAGCGGCCGGGCGGAATTTCGATTCTGTAACAGCTTTTTTGATACACCGAAACCCTTGCTATTCCGGGGGGTGTTTCAGCAGTTTTATAAGCTGTTTTTCAGACGCAAGAACACCCGCTCACCGCCTCGGAGTGGCATGCTCTATTCCCTTACAACCAAATTGCCAAGGAGCCTTCTGACCGACAGAGCCGGGCAGGCGCGAAATCCCGCAACCTTTAGATGCGCGAAACTATCCATTTATCATAGATATACGCTTCACTCCACCACCCCCAACCGGTTGTGGTTGGCGGCTTCGCGAACAATCTGGTCTAAGGGGGCGGGGGCTTCCCTTACGGCCTGAAACAGCAGTCTGTGGAACAGTTTTCCGGGGGACCGCGATGTTCGGCGATTGAAGCGGAAGGTGAATTCATCGAGGTAATAGTCCAGGTAGTGGTCGGCCACATAACTGTGATGAGTCCCCATCAGCCAGCGTTTGAGGAGAGAAGCAACCCGGTGGACGCGGGGGAAATACTCCGTCGCGGCAGCCTTTCCCTTGTGTAACAGCGTTGTGGGGGAATGCCGATAGCCGAGCTTATCGAGCGTGGCGTAGCTGGGATTTCCATCCGTGCGGATCAGGCTTTCTGGTTCAATAGAGGCCTCAATAAAGGCGTGGAGTTGCTTCCGAGTCGTCCTGGAAATGCTTCCCAAACGAATCCGGCCGATCCCGCGTCCGGACTCTTCCGCGGCGATCACCACCAACCGCTTGTGTTGTCCGAGATCCCGACCCCAAGATCTAGGTTCGGGACCCCCAATGATGGTTTCATCCACCTCCACCGTCCCCCGCAGACGCTCCCGCTGAGGATTCACCATGGCCCGGCGGAGTTTATGCAGCCATGTCCACGCCGTCTCGTAGCTCTTGAGGCCTAAGCTGCGTTGAACACTCTGGGCGCTGGCACCGTTCTTTTGACTGACAATCTGCCAGATCGCATGGAACCAGAGTCGCAGTGGGGTCCGGGTGTCCTGAAAAATCGTTCCTGCCGTCACGGTCGCCTGGTAGCGGCAAGCACGGCACACATGCCTCCCGCGAGTCGCTTCCCATCCATCCTTGACCTGGCACCTTGGACAAACAAAACCCTCCGGCCAACGCAATCGTTCCAAATACGCGCGGCACGCTTCCTCGTCCGCAAAGAGTTTATCGAGTTCCGTGACCGTCTTAGGAAAAATATCCGCCATAAAGCTCCACAGACCCAAAACACTACAGGTTGTGGTAGGTGGAGTCAAGCGTATATCTCTGCCATTTATTCACTAAACAAAAGAATATTTTCCGTTGGCGCCCGCGAGCCACAAGCGTTAGCGCGTGGAGTCTTCGCGCGAGAGAGCTCCCCGCGCTTACGCTTGGGGCTCGCTGCGTTCGCTATCGAAAATCACTAGCGGCGATTCTTGCTTCTCCAGGACGTACTGGATCGCCGTGATGAAATAATCGTCGGTATTCACCTTCCGTTTCGAGCCCCGCGTGGTCCACCATGTTTTGGAAGGAGGAGTGCCATAGCAGCGATTGAGTACGCGCGAGGCATAGGCCTTGAAATCAGCGAGCATTTTTCCGGGATCGACTTCATCGGGCGCACGGACCACCAGATGAAAGTGGTTGCACATAATGGCGGCCGCCCGGAGCGGCCAGCCGCGGTACGCCGCCGTCTCCTGGAACTGAGCCAGGACCCGTTCCGCCTGTGGCAGGTCGAGGTAAATCGGTGGCCCCTTCATCTGCTCCAGGGACGCCCGGTAGAGGCCCGGGATGTAGGGTTCGGGTTCCTCGCCAGGGAGATCGTGCTCCAGGCGGACTTCGCTTTCCGGTTCCCCAGAACGGCGGTCGCGCACCGAGGTCACACTTCCCCGCGGGTCACCGGGGAGCCAGGTGCCGTACGTCGTGTTGGTGAGGAGCCACCACGCCATGAAAGAATTCTATTGTCCGCGAGCCCCAAGCGTTAGCGCGGGGAGTCTTCGCGCGAAAACTCCCCGCGCTAACGCTTGGGGCTCATTCCCAACTAATGCTTATAAATCTTATGCTGCGGCCGACCCGAGAGGATCTGTTCTTTGCCCCAGTTGGTGACGTCGCGGAAGGCCTGGCTGTGGATGAAGTCGGTGAAGGCCTGTTCTTCCGACCATTCGCTGGTGATGAGATAGGAGGCGTCGTCCGCCACGTCGCGCCACAACGTGGAGCTCGTATGTCCCTTGGCCGCTTTGAGGGCGTCCACCACGCCGGCGAATTTGGTTTCAAAGTCCTGCTGCTTGCCAGGGAGGACGTGGTAGTTCATGCCGACGGTAATCATGGGCTATTCAGCTTTCTTTTCGGTTGGTTTGCTGGGATCTGAATTCTTCGTTGTCGGCTTAGCTTCGTCCGGTTTGGCCTCCGGCTTTTTCTCTTCCTTGGCGTCCGCTTCCTTTTTCAGCCGCGGGATCAGAACCGCGCGGATCTTTGTGCCGCGAGGGGGAATGCGGTCGGTGAAGGCGGTGAACATCAGGGAGGCATTTGCCTGCGAGCTTTCCACCGGCAGGTCAATCGTGGCGGTGTTGAAGTTGGAGACGCAAATCAAGTCGCCGCTGTTCGCCATGTAATGCATTTTGCCGGTATCATCATCCTTCCAAAATCCACTCCCGGCGAAGACCCAGTCATAGGGCATTTCCTTGCCGGTTTTGGCGTGCTTAATCCATTCCTGAGCCCGCACCTTGTGCTTTTCACCTTTCGCATCGAGCCACAGAATCAACACATCCACAATGGGGCCGGTTGCCGCCTTGTATTCAGGATCAAATTTGACGGTGGTTCCGGGCTTGGCTCCGACGGCCAGGAGCGCGGCATGCACTTGTTCCGAAGTGCAATTGAGGGAGACGACCGATTCATGTTCCTTCGTCCCCTTGGGGCAAGCGAACATTTCCAGTTGCCCTTCCCGCAGGCAAACCTCGCCATCGATGACGACTGCCATTCGTTTCAGGTCCAGATAGACGTCATGGTCCTTGGTAATCTTCTTGAGGCCCGTGTTATCGGGTTTGGCGGGCTCTTTCGCCGGTTCCTTGGCCGGCTCTCCCCCCTTGGGTTCTTCCCTTGCCGCTGCTTTGGCTTTCGGGTCGGTCTCGTCGGCGGGAAGGGAGTAAACCACTCCCAGGGCTACCGCGCCGCAAACTGCCAGCAGAATCTGTGCGAACCAGGTCATTTTGCAGCACATAGTGTTTGCTCCCAATTTCAGCCCATAGCGAACGACGGACGGGCATGCTACAAAAGCCCGGCCAACAATTGAAATAGCGCGAATCATTATACACGTTCCCGCCCGATGCGAACTCCCACGCCCGCCACCCACTCGCAGGATGCTCGGCGAGCCCTCTTGCGGCGCACCTGGCAACCTCCATTCGATGCACTAGAGGTCGATTATTCCCGGCCGGACCTGGGCATCGAACTGACCGCTGCCGACCGCACGCTGCTTTCGGGCATCTGGCCCTTTGAAACAACGATCAATGGCCGTCCGCTTTCGGCCGCGGGGCCCTGGGAAGAGGTCTGCTGGCATTCCGACCAGGAGGTCGATTACCTCGAACTGGAATTGCCCCTTTCCGGCGGCTGGAAATTGCAGCGGCAGATGGCTTTGGCGAGAAAGGACCAATTTTTGTATCTGGCGGATGCGGTGATGGGAGAAGAAGCACTGCCGGAGTCCACGAAGGCCGAAATCCGCCACACCTTCCAGCTTCCGCTCGCCGAAGGCCTGACCCTTGATCCGGCCGCCGAAACCCGCGAGGTGAATCTGGTTCAGGGGCGAAAACGACTGGCGAGTGTCCTTCCCGCCGCGCTGCCGGAATGGAAAGTGGAGGCTTGTCCCGGAGACCTTTCTTGCCAAGACAGCAACATCGTACTGCACCATGCAGTCGCTGGCCGCAACCTGTATTCCCCTCTTTGGCTTGATCTGTCGCCGACTCGCCTCCGCCGCGATTGCACCTGGCGCCGTTTAACCATCGGCCAGGACCTCGAAGTTCAGCCAAGGGACGTCGCTGCCGGCTATCGCATCCAATGCGGCAAAGAGCAATGGCTCGTCTATCGCACCTTGGCTCCCAAAGCCAGCCGCACGGTCCTCGGCCAGAATTACGCCGTGGACTTCGTCCTCTGCCGCTTTCTTCCCACCGGCAAGACCGAGGACATTCTGGAAATTGAATAGGGCCCGCCTTCAACGAAAGCGGAAGGGCGCAAGCCCTCCGGTGTCCCGCGATGGAAGCGCTCCGATACCATAAACGGCCACCGCCCTCGGGTATCATTTTCAACATCAACCCACCGCGATGCCATTCACCGGACGGCTTGCGCCGTGCCGCTTCAATTCCGGTCCGAAAAACCGGACGGCTTGCGCCGTGCCGCTTCCAGCAGTTCCTATCTGTTTCAGGCCAGCACCCCCCACTGGAGCGCACCGAGCTGGCTTAATCGTTAGAACGTACGCGATTTTCTAGGCGGAAAGTGGCGATTTTTGGGGATTGCTTCGGTCCCCTTAACCTATGTTTGGAATGCCCACCCGTGCACCCAGAGAACCACCAATGTCCACAACCCTTCAAGACCAGGCAGCTTTGCAGCCTCGTATTGAACGGCTCCTGGAAATGGCCAAGGACCAAGTGGCGCAGGATTCCAGGACAGAGCCGCGCATTCCGCTTTTTCAGCCGGTCATGCTCCACCGCGGCACGCAGTTCCTATCGGCCTTTTCGCGGGACGTCTCGGAAGCCGGTATCGGCCTCTTGCACGATATGCCGATTGGGGGCGAATACACCATTACGGTCCAAGACGCCACCGGCCGCGAGTACGATCTCACCGGTGCGGTGCTCTGGTGCCGCCCTTGCGGACAAGGCTGGTACATCAGCGGCGTTCGCTTCTGCCGCATCGAGCCGACGTAGACGAAGTCATGCGGCCTCGTGCTTGTCATTCTCGGCGATTGCCCCATCCATGGCTTTTCCGGGCAGTTCCACTTCAAACGTCGTGCCGGGTCCCTGCTCTCGGTCTTTGACCTTGATGCGACCACCGAGCCGATGAATAAGGGTCCGCACGATATAGAGACCTAGCCCCGTGCCCGGCTTGTCCCGTTCCAGTTCCGAGCCGAGCCGCACGAACCGCCCAAAGATTTTTCGCCGCTGAGCTGCCGAAATTCCCCGACCGTTATCGCTGACTTTTGCGACAACGTGCTCTGGCCCCTCCGCTTTCAGGGTGACTTCAACATGCGGTTCGTCCCCGGCGTATTTCACCGCATTGTCCATCAAGTTGCGAAAGACCAGTTCCAAATCCACGCGCACGGCTTGCACCAGGCAGGGCTGTAATTGCAACTGGATGACGTCATCGGACAAGTGGTAGCGCAGGCAGACATCCGCCGCGCACTTCCGCAGGAGCTGCGCGAGTTCCACTTCTTCCTTCTCTGCCAAGGTCCGATGCTTCTCGAGCCGAGCCGCGTCGAGCAAATGGTTGATCAGCGAATCCAGCCGTTCGACGTCCTCGAGCATGGAGCCGTAAAACGTGGCCTGCTCCTCGGGACTCAACTGGCGCCGCTTAAGAGTCTGCACATAGAGCTTGAGCGAGGCGATGGGAGACTTCAATTCGTGCGTCACGCTGTCAATGAAGTTCGACTGCCGGCGGGTCAGATTGATCGTCTTGATGGAAAGGGTCAGGTACATCACCACGCCGAACAGCACAAACGCTAGCGAAGTGGTCCCCACCGATAAAAGCGCCCAATACAGTCCGGCAGTCTGCTCCGATTGCAGTGCCCCAAAGAGTGTCAGCAGAATCCAGCCGACGATGAGCGCGACAAGCAGCACCAGCATCACCACGCCGAGGGTGATCGGGAGTCGAAGTGAGCGGCGCTCGAACATAGGCTCTATCTTCCGCTCGAAATGACCGATGTCCAAGTCCCAATGACCAATTTGTTGCCAGTCATTGGTCGTTCTCCTCAGTCACCTTTTCAGTTCCGTCCGCAAGTACGAAAATGGCGGCATGAACATTCTCGGCATCGGCACCGACATCATCGAGACTTTGCGAATTGCACAAATGATCGAAAAGCACGGCGAGCTTTTCCTCAATCGCGTCTATACTCCCCACGAAATCGAGTATTGCAGCGCCCGCAAAGCGGCTACCCAGCACTACGCCGGCCGCTGGGCCGCCAAAGAGGCCGTGCTGAAGGCCCTGGGGACTGGCTGGACCCGCGGCATCCAGTGGCGCGATATCGAAGTCCACAACGATTTGGGGGGCAAGCCCAGCATTGTCCTGAGCGGAGGTGCCTACGAACTTTCCGTCCAGCAGGGCATCGACGAGATGCTGATCTCCATCTCCCACTGCCGAAATTACGCCACGGCTTACGCCATGGCAGTGGGGAAGGACTGACAAATCCGAAATCCAAAGCACGAAATCCGAAACGTGCCTTTTCCGGCTCTCATTTTGAATTTCGTGCTTCGGATTTCGAATTTTCTTCCCTTCCAGGGTACTTGCCCATCCACGCCACTTTGTGCCATATTTCACAATCTTTCCTGGCCCTCAAAAGTGGTCAGGCGTGGCGGGTGTCCGCTTGCAGCTTCTGGCGGCCGGGCCGCCGGGGTGAGCGGACGTCGCCAGTCGGCGTGAAGAGAGTAGCAGCGTGGCCCAATTCTTCAATGAAGTTCTGAACTGGCTGGCCGAAATCGTCGGCTTGCACGTCGGCGCGGATAGCTGGCTCGGCTACATCCTGGCTGCTGGCGTGCATATCGGCCTGCTTTTGCAGATCGTGGCGGTTGGCGCGCTCATCTTCATCTGGATGGAGCGAAAAATTGCCGGCCGCATTCAGGACCGTCTCGGTCCCACTCGCGTCGGCGGCAAATTCGGCTGGCTCCAGACTTTGGCGGACGGCGTGAAGCTTGTCGCCAAGGAAGACGTCACCCCCAAAGATGCTGATCGCCTGCTCTTCAAGCTCGCCCCCTACGTCAGTTTCGCGGCGAGCTTTACCGGATATATGGCACTTCCTTTCGCCGCCGGTTGGGCTGCTCAGGAAGTAAATGTCGCCGTCTTCTTCATCGTTGCCGTCCTCGGCCTCGAAGTTTTCGGCGTCATCCTCGCCGGCTACGCCTCGGGCTCGAAATGGTCGCTCTTCGGCGGTATGCGAGAAGCGGCCCAGGTTGTCAGCTACGAAGTTCCCATCGGCCTCTGCATTGTGGTGCCCGTGATGATCGTCGGTTCGATGAATCTCGTCACCATTGGTGAAGCCCAGGCAGGGCTCTTCACCAACTGGCTGATTTTCCACGATCCGTTCACGTTCCTGATTTTCTGGGTCTATTTCACCTGTGCCATCGCCAGCGTGAACCGGGCTCCCTTCGACCTGGCGGAAGCGGAAAGCGAACTGGTCGCCGGCTTCCATACGGAATACTCCGGCCTCCGCTGGAGCTTCTTCTTCATGGCCGAATACGGCTCCATGTTCCTCGTCAGCGGACTGGCGGCTGTGCTGTTTTTCGGCGGTTGGAACGGGCCGATTCCGATCTTCCACCTGCTGCCGGCGGGCTTGGGGTTGGAAGGGGGCCCGAGCGGCCACTGGGCGTATGAGCAAGGGGAAACGAGTTGGCGAATCCTCGGCTTCGTTGCCAATATCGTCGGCTGCCACAATGTGATTCTCAAAGCAGCCCTCGGCGTCACAGTCATGATGTGGATTCGCTGGACGCTCCCTCGCCTCCGCATCGATCAGGTCATGACGGTTTGCCTGAAGTACTGCGTCCCACTAGCAGCCATTTTCTTCATTGGCGCTCTCCTCTGGAAACTGAACGAAGTTCCCTTCATTAACGACATTTTGCCGCATCAAGGTCAGCACTTAGCCGACGTTCGCGAAAGCTGGGTTCTGGAAAAGAATGCCGTCGGCTCCGCTCCGGCAAAAGAAGCGACCCCGGAAAAGGAAGTTGCTCCGGCCAAGCCCGCTCATCCCGCGACTGTCAATGGCGAGCCGATCGCCACGACCGCCGGTGAGGAGGTGCAGCCATGATGCTCCTCGCTGAAATCAACATTCACTCCTGTTTGTTCGTCTTGTTCGCTTTACTCGCTTGCGGTTTCGCGATTGCCGTCGCGGCCACGAACAATGTTGTTCGGATGGCGTTTTATCTCACACTTTGCCTCGGCGCGACCTCCGGCTTGTTCTTCCTAGCCGGTTCGGAGTTCGTCGGCTCGATGCAACTGATGATTTACGTCGGCGGCACGCTGGTGCTGCTGATCTTCGGCGTCATGCTCACGGCCCAAAGCCGGTTCGTTTCGATGCAGACGCATGCCGGAGAGTGGGTCCTGGCCTTTTTTGTCGGGGCCTCGCTGTTGTCGCTATTAGTTGCCTCGAGCCTGGGAGTAAGAGACTGGGGCCAGCAACCGGGCCTCGACCGCGCGGCAGTTCCCCTTCTCGACGCCCACAACAGTGCGGCGCTGGGCCTCGCATTATCCGGTCCCCGTGTGGATCAACTGGACCAGAAAGACCCCGTCCTGCGAGCCGGCATGTCAGGCTATCTGCTGCCGTTTGTGATCGTTTCAATGCACCTGCTGGTGGTCCTCATCGGTGCCGGTTACATGGCTCGCACCAAGCGAGTTGGCGCCGGCCGCCTGCGAGAGCGTCCCATCGCGGCTCCTCGCACGGATCGCCGCCGCAACGTGGTGGTGTCCGCTCTGCTGATCTTCGGCGCAGTCATCAACCTGGTTGCCGCGATCAAAATGTTCGCCGTCGTTCCACTCCGTCCCATGATTGCCGAGAACAAATTCGGCGAGTCGATCACCAACCTCTGGAAATTGGTTCCCCCGCTGGATACGGCTCCCCAATGGGCGTTTGTGATGCTCGGCCTCCTGTTCCTTGCCAATGTGCTGCTGCTGGTTGTCGTCTGGAACTGGCAGAAGTGGGGTGTTATCGGCCTTGTTGTGATTCCCCTGATTCAAGCCTGGGTCATGAGCCAGGCCGGCTTCCGCCCGATGGACATCGGCGGCAATCTGGCCATTGGCTTGCTCCCCGTCGTTTTGATAATCGCCCTGCTCTGCACCGGCAAACGGCCGACCATGTGGGAGCAAATGGAGTAACCCTCCACACCGACCATGAATCCCTTTACCGATCCGATCACCGTTTCGCATTACCTGATTGCCGGGGCGGTGTTGTTTGTCACCGGCGCGATCTGCATGGCGACCAAGCGGAACGCCCTGGGGGTGCTGATGGGGATTGAGCTGGTGCTGAACGGAGCCAACCTCAACTTCGTCGCCTTCGGCAGCAAGTTCCTGCGGAAGGAAACGCTGGGGCTCGACGGCGATTTGATTGCCCTGTTTGTGATTGTGCTGGCCGCGGCCGAAGCGGCGGTGGCCCTGGCCATCGCTTTGAATTTTTACAATAACCACACCACGATTGACGTGGACCAGGCCGACGAGCTTAAAGGCTAATGGATCCCTCCTCGCTCATACCGACGCTTCTGGGCATTGCGGTCCTGCTGCCGCTGGCCTCGTTCGTCGTCATCCTCTGCACCGCGAAGTACCTGAAAGAACAGGCTGCTTGGGTCGCCATCTGCGCCATCGGCGGAGCCTGTTTATTGTCGTTTATCTCGATGTTCCTCTGGTTAGGCTCCAATTGGCCCAAGGGAGTGCATCACGAACATGCGGCCCATGCGACCACGGAACACGAAGCGTCCTCCACTCCCTCCCGAGCCGAATTCTTCGTCACCTCCACGGAAGCGCCTGCTGCCCCTCATGATGCCAAGGCTGCTGAGCCGCAGCATCATGCCGAGTCAACGCCCTCTGCCGAGGGCGAAAAATCAGCTTCCAAGCCGGGTCCCTACACCGGCGATGCCGTCTCCCCCTTGGGGGGCCCTTGGATCCTCGGCCAGTTCGGCAAATTGCGGGTGACGATCAGCTACTACGTCGATTCTCTCACCATCTGCATGTTCTGCATGGTGACCCTCATCGCCACCTGCATCCATTTCTACGCGATGGGGTACATGCACGATGAGTTGCATGACATCACTGACCACGAAGTTCATCTTTCCAGCGGCGAGGACCTGAAACGCCCCGGTCGCTTCCCTCGCTTCTTCCAATATCTGTCGCTCTTCTGTTTCTCCATGCTCGGCCTGGTCCTGGCGGGGAACATTGCGATGGTCTTTGTCTTCTGGGAGCTGGTCGGTATCTGCTCCTACTTCCTCATCGGTTTCTATGTCGAACGCAAAAGTGCTTCGACCGCGGCCAACAAAGCCTTCATTGTCAACCGCGTCGGCGACTTCGGCATGATCATCGGCCTCTTGGCCCTCTGGTCGAGCCTTGGAACCTTCGCCTTCGGCGACATTGACCTCAACAAAGACGGTCAGATTGACCAATCGGAAAAGGGGCTCTTTAGCCTTGTCGAGAGAGTAGAAGTTCCCCACAAAGAATCGGCTGATCACGCCAAGCCTGGCGAACACGCCGATCCGACTTATCAGGTCGTCACCCCCAGCGGCATGGCCATCGCCGGCTCTCCGGAGCGTGTCGAGGCCATTGTTTCTGACCACCGCGACAGCCTCGACAATGCGAAATCCGAGGTTCTCTCGGAATCTCGCGAATGGCAGGCAACTGGTTCCGGTTACTGGCTCCTCGTCGTCGCCGGCATCGGCATCTTCTGCGGCTGCGTTGGAAAGAGTGCCCAGTTCCCGCTGCATACTTGGTTGCCCGACGCTATGGAAGGGCCGACCCCGGTGTCCGCACTCGTCCATTCCGCCACGATGGTTGCCGCCGGCGTTTATCTCGTCGGCCGCTTTTTTCCCGTCTTCTGTCCGGAAGTGCTGCTGGTGATTTGCGTCATCGGCACCATCACGCTCTTCCTGGCTGCCTCCATCGCCATCACCGCCGTCGATATCAAGCGGGTCCTCGCCTATTCCACCATCAGTCAGCTCGGCTACATGATGCTTGCCATCGGCCTAGGCGGATGGGTCGCTGGCCTGATGCATCTCGTCACGCACGCCTTCTTCAAGAGCCTCCTCTTCATGTGCTCCGGCTCGGTCATTCATGCCGTGCATACCAACGACATGCGGCGGATGGGTGGCCTGCTCCGCAAGATGCCGGTCACCGCCATCACCATGCTCGTCGGCTGCCTGGCAATTGCCGGCGTTGGCGTCCCGTTCGTCATTGGGCTTTCCGGCTATTACTCCAAAGACGCCATTCTGGAACAGGGTTTCCTGTTTGCGATGCGAAACGACAGTCCCTTTGCCAAATTCTTCTTCGTCTTCGCCGCCGGCGGAGCTGCGATGACTTCGTTCTACATGTTCCGCATGTGGTACATGACTTTCGTCGGCAAGCCGCGGGATCAGCATGCTTATGACCACGCTCACGAATCTCCACCGGTCATGTACCTGCCGCTCGTCGTCCTCGCCACGCTCGCCATCAGCGTCGCCTGGGACTGGAAGCTCATCGGCTACGGCCTGATTGCCGCCGCATTCTTCATCGCCAAGGGAATCGGCGAAGGCTGGTTCAAATCCGCCAAAGCCGCTCATGGCCACGGCCACGATGACCACGGACATGGTCACGATGATCACGGTCACGACGATCATGCGCACGAGGACCACAGCCACGCGCATGCTCCCGCCTTCACGCTCACTCCCGGCTGGACGATCGCCATGGTCGTCACCACGGTCATCGGCGGCTGGATCATTCAGCAGAGTCTGGGCAGTTCCATCGAAGGAATCGAGATTGGCGGGCACAAATTAGGCAACCTGACGCTCGCCAGTCTCCTCGAAGATTCACGTCCGCCAAACACGCTCGGCAATACACCAGCCCGCTGGCTGCAATCCGGCGACAAGTCCTGGGTCTGGCCAAGCGAGCATGCCAGCCATGCGGACGCCATTAAAATCCCCGTCACGCTCCTGGCCACCGGCACCTGGTTCGCCGGAATCACGCTGGCCACGCTGATGTATGCCCTCGGCTACCTCAACCCCGAGGAAGTCCGCCGGCAATTCGCGCCGGTCTACGCTTTGCTTTGGAACAAATGGTGGTTTGACGAGCTTTACAACTACCTCTGGGTCAAGCCGACCTTTGTCATCTCGCGGTTCATTTCCGGAATCGACAAAAACTGGATTGACGTCTTCCTCGATTCGCTCGCCCGCACCGTGGCGTGGTTCGCTCGCACCTGGGAATACCTTGCCGATCAGATCGTGGTCGATGGTTTTGTGAATCTGTTTGCCGGCTGGACCTACAACCTGGCGGTTTCCCTTCGCCAGGTGCAAACCGGCCGCCTTCGTCAATATGTGATGTTCATCGTCCTGGGGGCGATTGGTGTTTTTGTCATCGTGTTTCTGTTTTGGAGCCCCCTGGCCGCGGCGAAACATTAAGAAATTAACCGGACGCGCAAGCGACGGCAGAAATTAACCCGACGCGCAAGCGAGGGGCTTTGCAACTATGGAACCCATTTACCTACTTAGCCTGATTGTCTTCCTGCCGGCGCTGGGGGCCTTGGTCATCGCCGTGCTTCCCGGTAACAAGACGGACCTGATCCGCTACGTTACTTTCGGCGTCTGTCTGGCCACGCTCATCCTCTCCATCTACGCCTTCCTGGTGGACGGCTCGCCGGCGAAGTTCGACGTCGAAAAGGCCCAGATGCAGTCGGCCTTCAACATCCCTTGGATTCCGACTTTCAACATCGAATACTTCATGGGGGTGGACGGCATCAGCTTGCCGCTCGTCATGCTCACCACGCTTGTCAGCTTTCTGGCGATGTGGGCAAGCTGGTCGATCACCAAATACATCAAGGCTTATTGCATTCTCTTCCTGCTCCTCGAAACGGGCATGATCGGGGTCTTCCTGGCCCTCGACTTCTTCCTGTTCTATGTCTTCTGGGAAGTGATGCTGCTGCCGATGTATTTTCTCATCGGCGTTTGGGGTGGTCCGCGGAAGGAATATGCCGCTCTCAAGTTCTTTCTGTATACCCTGGCCGGCTCGGTCCTGATGCTGATCGCCATCCTGATGCTGTACTTCACCAGCGATCTCGGCGATCCCGACTTGCAGCCACACCTCGCCCGCTGCAACCTGCGGCCGGAAGTCGTGAAACTAGCCGAAGCCGCTGCAGCGAAGCATTCGGCAGGGGACAAGGATGTGGCTCCCATCCACACGTTTAACATCCTGGCCATGCAGCAGATTGGCCAGCACACCGACCAATATCTCACTCCAATCCTCGGCTATTCGCTGCAGCGGTGGGCCTTCATCCTGCTCTTCATCGGCTTTGCGATTAAAGTCCCCTCCGTTCCAGTCCACACCTGGCTCCCGGACGCACATGTCGAAGCTCCAACGCCGATTTCCATGATTCTGGCGGGCATCCTACTCAAGATGGGTGGCTACGGCATCATTCGGATGTGTTATCCCATCTGTCCGCTGGCGGGGTACGACCTGGCCTATGTCGTCTGTACCATCGGCGTTGTCAGCATGATTTACGGTGCCTTCGCCGCTTTGGCTCAGAAGGACTTCAAGCGGATGGTCGCCTACAGCTCGGTCAGCCACATGGGTTACGTAGTGCTGGGCCTCGGTGTCTGGTCCGCGACTGCCGCCAATCTCTACAACTCCGACTACTGGAATATGGGGGTCCAAGGGGCCATGTTCCAGATGATCGGCCACGGCATCAGCTCAGCCGGCATGTTCTTTATGGTCGGCGTAATTTACGACCGGGTTCATCACCGCAACCTGGAAGAATTCGGCGGCTTGTTCGGCAAAATGCCGGTCTACACGGCGATGGCCATCGGCATCTTCTTCGCCGGCCTCGGCCTCCCCGGCCTCTGCGGCTTTATCGGCGAAGTTTTTGTCGTCCTTTCGGTTTGGAAGTTCAGCATGTTGCTCGCCGTCCTGTCGGCCGCGGTCGTTGTCCTCACAGCCGCGTATATCCTCTGGGCCATCCAGCGGGTCTACCTGGGGGCCGAATACAAAGGCCCGCACGAGGACCACCTCACTCCCAGCACGCTCCGCGAAAACACCATCGGCATCACGCTCTTGGTCTTCGCGATTATTTTTGGCGTCTTCCCGTACCAGACCGTCCTCAAATACATGGACAAGACGATTACCCAGCAGACCAGCGATCTGGCCCAGTGGACCAAGGACAATATCCCCGTTCCACCGCCGGTGATCGAAGCGCCGCCGCCGGGAACACCGACCTCCGTCACCCGCTCCGCCGACGACCTGTAATGTGCTAGTTCGAATTGCGACCGAAAGATTGCGCCTGTGGAAAACCTTCACGAACTCGTCAGCCGGTTGATAGTGGACACGAAGGGCTCGACCGATTCGAGCTTCTTCGCGATCACCGCCGACTCCAGCCTGGCAGCCTTCCTGCCGGAACTGCTGCTCTGCGCCACGATCCTGGCGATGCTCTTCATTCGCCTGTTCCGCCTCGGCAAATACGTCAGTGCGTTCTACATCGCCCTTCCCGGCACCCTCGCCGCCCTCTACTTCGCCGCCTCTACCGGCGGAATGCTCGGTGAAGCCGGCGGCGCGGGGATGCATTCCGGCGAGCGAATGGAAATCTTCACGGGAATGCTCGTCTACGACTCGTTCTCCGTCTTCATTCGCGCCGCCCTCCTGCTGTTTGTTGTCCTGTTCCTGGTCTTCACTAAAATCTCGGGCATTCCCGACCACGACGACGGTCCGGACATTTATGCCTTGGTCCTCGGCGCCACGCTCGGCATGTGCCTGATGGCGACGGCCAATCACCTCCTCATGGTCTTCATGGGGGTGGAAATGGCCAGCGTTCCTTCCTACGTCCTGGCCGGCCTGATGAAAGGCCGCCGCCAGGCGAGCGAAGCGGCTCTCAAATACGCTGTCTATGGCGCGGGGGCGGCTGGGGTGATGCTCTATGGCATTAGTTTGCTCGCCGGATTGCTTAATACTGCTCACCTGCCGACGATGGCTCAGGTCCTCGCCGAGAAGATGCATACCGTGAATTCTTCGGAGCAACTGGTGCTCGTCTTCGGGGCGCTCTTGATTTCCGTCGGCATCGCTTTCAAGCTCTCCGCCGTTCCGTTCCACTTCTGGTGCCCGGATGTGTTTGAAGGAGCGACGGCGGAAGTCAACGCCTTCCTATCGGTCGCCTCCAAAGCAGCCGCTTTGGCCCTGCTCGTTCGCGTGGTCATTGGCCTGGGAACCATCGCCCCGCACAGCCATCTACCCGGCGAACGGACGGCTGCACTAGCGACGCCTGCTGCCGAAAAAACCGCGGCGATTTTCAACGTCGCCGACGAACCGGCCAAAGCTGGCCCGGCACATTCTCCGAGCGATGCCAAACCGGCTCACGAGGAAAAAACAGCCGGTCATGACGCGAACGCCGCTCTGCTTCCCGTCCGCGACTTCACCGGCAAGCTGATCGCTTTCTTCGCCATCATCACTTGCACCTTCGGCAACCTCACGGCCTACGGTCAGACGAATATCAAGCGACTGCTGGCTTATTCCACCATTGCCCATGCCGGCTACATGATGATGGCAGTGGCGGCCCTGATTGCGCTTGCCGGAGTGAACAACGCCAGTGCCAAGGATGCTGCGGCAGCCCTGGCCATTTATATTGGCGTCTACTTGTTCATGAACCTGGGGGCTTTCGCGGTCGTGGCATTCCTCCGCAACGCCATGCGAAGCGAGGACATCGCCGACTATGCGGGCCTCATCCGCCGCTGCCCTATGACGGTGATTTGCTTCGCCGCAATCCTCTTCAGCCTGATTGGACTCCCGCCGCTTGCCGGGTTCTACGGCAAGTTTGCCATCTTCGCCTCCCTGGCGGACGGCTACAGCCTTCTCAAGGGGAGCGGCCAGGGCTTTTACCTGATGCTGCTCCTCGTGGTCGGCGGCATCAACACAGCTATCAGCTTGTTCTATTACCTCCGCGTGGTGAAGGTTATGACGATCGATCCCGAGCCGCGTGACCGTCCGCCGTTCGCCTATTCGGATGTGTCGCTGGCCGGGGCTTACCTCTGGCTGATTACGCTGCCCACGCTGGCCATCATGATTTACCCCTCCGGCCTCACGAACCTGGCCCGAGCCGCTGCCGAGCACCTGTTTTAACGACTTCGTACTTCTCGCATGAATTCCTCGACCAATGAGATTCTGAACCGCATCCTCGTCCTGCACGGGCGCTCGCTGCCGGTCTATCTCAGCTATGCCGCGCCCGAGCATATCGAGAAATCCCCCGCCATCGGCCAGGTCCTGCGGCAGATGGCCGCCGACCATCAGCGAACGGTAGATCGCCTCGGAACCCTCATCCTGGAAAGCCACGGCACGGTGGACCACGGCGAATTCCCCATGTCGTTCACTTCGCTGCACGACCTTTCCGCGGACTATCTTCTCAAATTGATGATTGAGCGGCAGCAAAAGGTGATTTCCGCCCTCGGCAAGCTCGCCGACATGCTCGCCACCGCCCCCTACGCTCAAGCCGCCGCTCGCGAAGCGCTCGGCGAAGCCAAGGGGCATCTGGAGAATCTGGAAGAAGCGGCGGCCGCGCCCGTGGGGTGGGGGT
>JBJXFF010000086.1:0-86397 GCA_046153945.1 Pirellulaceae bacterium | reverse complement strand
CTTGGAATCGACGTAGAATGACGCACGTTCCGCTCGCGGAGCGAGCGGACCACAATAAGAACAATGGGCGATCTTCCCGACAACGAAATCGATGCACTGCTCCGCGAGGTCGCGGTGCCGGAGGGGTTTCTCTCCCGGCTGCGGTCGTCGTTTGCCGTGACGGAAGAAGAGGTCGAGGCGGCACTGACGCAAGTGGCCGTGCCGCAGGTCTTTCTGTCGCGGCTCAAGGAGATTCCGCTGGACGAATGGGTAGACCACTCGCTGACGAGTGTCCCCGTCCCTTTTGAGATTGTCTGGCAGGCTCGGAAGCTGAGCCCCGGCGACCGCGTTTGCCAGTGGGCCGACCAAGCCACGAACGTCGCCCTGGCGGCCGCACTGTTCATTGCCCTTGGGCTGGGATTGTTCTCGGGAACGGCCACGCTGGTGAGTTCGGCGTATCCGATTCCGGAGGAAGAAGTGAACCCGATGTTCGTGGTTTACAACGGGCCCTTGGAGATGGAGTCGAGGCTGGAAGATCCGCCGACCATTTGTGTGACCGAGGTGCCGCAGGAAGATTATGTTCACGGCGTTCCTGCACCCGGTTCTTCCATCTTCGACATTGCGTCGCCCGAACTCGACGAGGGACCCTCCCCCGGCCCTTTTGCCCAGTGGCAAGCCAGCCTGGGCGGCGGTGTGCGGCCGTATGAAGATGTCGTCCGGATGCAGTGGGGGGTAATGAGCTACGGCAGCTTTGAGCAAGACGTGCCGGGGGAACTGGATTCCCCCCGCCTGCCGCTCGCTGCCGGGATTGAGTCGCCGCTGCGGGGACGCGGGCGCGAGTTCTTTTTGCGGCACCGGACGCATCCGCCGATCGAGCCGAGCGCGGGACCAAACTTCGCTACCGTCGCGGTGCCGCTTTCCACCCGCGTGCAGTCGTATCTGGAAGCCCAGAAGATGGCGAGCCAGAATCGCCGCCCGGACGCACGACAGATTCGGGTGGAGGATTTTCTCGCGGCTGTCAACTATCGCTTTCCCTTGCCGGAGCCCGGAACGCTCGGCATCCGGAGCGCAGCCGGGCCCTCGGTCTTTGGACCGGAGGGAGCGGCGCTGTTGCAAGTCGGTGTGCAGGCGGGAACCCTGCAGCGGCCAACGAGCAGCGGCACGCATCTCGTCCTGGCGATTGATCTCTCCTCCAGCATGTCCCGCGGCAGCCGTTTGAATGAAGTGCGGCAAGGGGTGAGCCGTCTGTTCGACCAATTGGAGCCGGGGGATTACCTGTCGCTGGTGCTGTTTCAAGACGAAGTCGTTGAGCAAGTGGAAAAAGCTTCCGCCGGAGATAAGGAAGGGCTGAAACGGCTGCTCCTTTCCGTCGAACCACACGGCGGCACCGACCTGGCGGCCGGCCTTCAGCAGGCGATGACGCTCCTCCTTTCCGATAGTCTTCCCCAGGCGAAGCGGCTGGTCCTCATCACCGACAGCCGCGTGATCATGCCGGCCAAGACCGAGCAGCAAGTTCGCTCGCTGTTGGCGGAAGGGGAGGCGGTGGGGGCCGAGATGCAGATTCTCGACGTCAGCGACCGGAGCGAAATCGACCCTGCTTTGGCGGAGTGGGCAAAGGTTTTGAACGGCGATGTTCGTCGGACCCCCGATGCGGGAAGAATCTACTGGCATCTGCTGGAAATGCTCTCCGGCCGCTCTCCCGTGGTTGCCTCCGAAGCGAAGCTGAGCGTCAAGTTCAATCCCCAGTGCGTCGCCGCCTGGCGGCTCATCGGGCATGACGCGAACTCATTTGCCGCGGTCAATCCGCCGTCGCTCGATGCGGAGCTCAAAGCGGGTGAAGCGGCGAGCGGGCTGTTTGAAATCTGGTTCCAGCCGGGGGAGAGCGACGACGTGGGGCAAGCCGAACTGACCTGGAAAGATCCCGCTAGCGGCACTCCCCACAAGCTGTCCCAGCGAATCAGCCGGCTGCAGTTTGCCCCGAGCGCGGCGGAGATGCCCATTTCCTTGCAACAAGCGGCATTGGCGGCAGAGACGGCCGAAGTTCTGAGGGGCTCGCGCGATGCCCTGCGAGAACTCGGCTTTGTGCCCGCCAACAGCCGGGGGCTGGCAGGAGTACTTTCCGCCGGCAGGACCGTTCATGCTCGGCTGGCGCAGCGAGCTGATTTTCAGGCATTTTTGGAGTTTGTGGCCCGGCTGGAGAAGCTCGAGAAGTAAATCCCCGCTAATTCCCCCGCGCCCGTTGAAGTTGAAGCGATTTGCTTATAATCTGACTTACTTGCAGTTTTCGAGAGTGGCCGTGGCGTTCCCCGGCGGCCCAGCTGGAAGGATACAAATCATGAAACATCTCTCCCTTCGCACATTCATTGCCCCACTCGTGCTCGCCGCCGCCGCCCTGTCGGTGCCGCAGGCCGGGGCCATCGAGCCGGCCCGCGAATTTCTGGACGCCCTCCGGAGCCGCGGTTATTACGACGTGGCGATTGACTATCTCAATACGATCGAGGGGAATCCGAACGTGCCGGTGACGTTCAAGGAGACGCTCTTGTTCGAACGGGGCCTGACCCTGGTGCAGGGGGCCAAGTTCCAGCGGGACATCGCCATCCGGGAAAAATGGCTCGATGATGCCCAGCAGGCGCTCAATCAATTCATCACGGCTCAGGGGAACAGCCCGCTGGTCAACGGAGCGCGGAGCCAGCTTGGCAACCTGCTGGTGGAGCGGGCCCGCCTGAAAATGAAGAAATCGGAAAAACAGGTCGGCGCGGAGAAGACCAAGCTCTTCGAGGAAGCCCGCGGGATGTACACCCAGGGGAAAGCTGTTTTTGAAAAGCTGGTCGACGAACTCCGCGAAAAGCTCAAGGCCTATCCCGCCTCGATTACCGAAAAATCGGACCCGAAAAAGTTCGAGGAACGCGAACGCCTCCGCATGGACTTCCTGCAGGCGCAGTTGCTCGTCGCCGCCACGGTCGAAGAACTGGCTGAGACCTATCCCAAGGGTCCGGAGCAGATCAAGGCCTATACCGAAGCGGCAGAGGGATACAAAAAGATCTACGAGAATTACCGGACCCGTCTGGCAGGACTGTATGCCCGTTTGTACCAGGCCCGCTGCAACCAAAAGCTGGGCAAGCACAAGGAAGCGATTGGCTTTTTTACGGAGCTGCTCGCCAATCCCGATTCGCCGGATGCCTTCCACAATCTGCGAGCCAAGACGATTGAGTTTGCTCTGGACTCCTGGCTGGCGGAGAAGATGCACAAGGAGATCATGGACAAGGCTTATTCCATAGTGAACGAAGCCCGGGCCAGCGAGGACAAGACGCCCGAATTCATGGAAATGCGGGTGAAAATTGCCGAGGCGGCTAAGGCCCGCGTGGAGGAACTTAAAAAAGAGAAGCCGGCCCCCGTCAACGAAATCAAAAAGCTGCTCACCGCGGGGCGAAAGTTCGCCACGGAAGCTTCGCGGGCCACCGGCCCCTGGCAAGAGAAGGCCCGCAAGCAGATTGCCGACTTTGCCGGCGGTGATGCCGAAGCCGTTGCCCAGAAGCCGGACCCCAAAACGTTTGTCGAGGCCCGCAACGCCGGCAAGGACGCGATTCAGAAAATGCAGGACTCCGACCTCCTGGTGAAACAAGTGACCCAGCGGCTGCCGGCCATTTCCAATCCGCAGGAAAAGGCGATTCTCCAACAGCAAATTGAAGATGCCCGGAAGGCGGCCACGGAAGCTCGGGCGGACGCCAACCAATTCCTGAATGTGGCTCTCCGCCTGGCGGAGAAGGATACGGACATCAACGACCTCAACCTCATTCGCTATCTGGTTTGCTATCTCTCCTACAGTGAAGAGAAGTATTTCGAGGCGATTGTGCTGGGTGAATTCATCGCCACCAAATACCCCGACAGCCAGGGAGCCCGCCAGTGCGCCAAAATTTCCATGTCGGCATATCTCAAGCTCTATACTCTGGCCAAGCCGGACGACCGAGAATTCGAATCGCAGCAAATCGTCCGGATTTGCGACTACATCGTCAAGAAATGGCCCGACCAGCCGGAAGCGGAAGACGCGCTTAACACGCTGATTCCCTTCATGATTCGCGAGAAGAAGCTGGATAAGGCGCTGGAGTTTTTGAACAAAATTGCCGCGGACTCTCCCAACCGCGGGATTGCTGAACTGAAGACGGGGCAGGCCCTGTGGGCCGGCTATTTGGAAGGGCAGCGCGAAACGCGGGAATGGGACCAGGACCCCGCTTCGGCTCCCGAAGGGGATGTCGTCACCAAACGGAAGGCCGAGCTTGAGGAACTCAAGAAGCAAGCCAAGAGCATCCTGATTGCCGGCGTCGAGCGGATGCAGGCCGCGGGAGAGATTTCCAACGTCGTCGCCACGGCTGTTCTGTCGCTGGCCCAGATCTACGTCGATACCAACGAGCCAGGGAAGTGCGTGGAGAAACTGGAAGACCCCAAGCTGGGCGTGCTGACGCTGATTAAGGCCAAGCATCCTTCCACGCAAAAAGAGGGCTTTGAGGTCGAAGCCTTCAAAATCGGTCTGCGAGCGTACATCTCTACGCTGGGGACGTCAAAAGATACGGCCGGAACGATCAAAAAGGCCAAGGACATGATGGAGCTGCTGGAGAAGTCGATGGGAAATACTCCCGACGGCAAGCTCAAGCTAATTGCCATCTACGTCGCCCTCGCCCGCGATCTGCAAACCCAATTGGAAATTGCCGATCCAAAATCCAAGGAAGCACTGGGACAGGGGTTCAAGGTCTTCCTGGAGGAAGTCAGCAAGGGAGCGACGGAACTCAACGTCCTGTACTGGGTGGCGGAGACCTACCGCGGCATGGGTGAGAGCTTTCTGACCACCAAGAACGTGGTCCCCGCTGATGCGAAGGTTTATCTGGAAAAGGCCATTGAGATCTACAACAAAATTCTTGCCATGGGCAAGACGAACAAGAATTTTCTCACCGCGAACATGGCCGATTCCATCCGGATGCAAATTGCCAAGACGAACCGGACGCTTAACAAGTACAAAGAGGCGATGGACTTGTTTGAGGAGATACTGCGGGCCAGCCCGACCAAGCTGCCGGTGCAGGTGGAAGCGGCCAGGTCCTATCAGACCTGGGGCGGCTTTGGACCGAAGTTCGCCAACAATTACAAGCTGGCGATCATTGGAGCCCGGCCGGACAACAAGACGACCGACAAGGCCAAGCTGGGGAAGAACATCATTTGGGGCTGGGGAGAAATCGCTAAGATGACCGCCAGCAATCCCAAGTACTCCGAGCAGTTCCACGAAGCCCGCTACAACCTGGCACTTTGTCTTTACAATCTCGCGCTGGCCGAGAAGGATCCCACCGTCAAGGCGAACGACTTCAAGAGCGCGAAGCTGAGCATCGCACAGACACTCGGCCTGTACGATCCCCCCGGACCGAAATGGGAAGGGCAGTACGACTCCCTGATGAAGAAGATTCAGAAGTCGCTGGCCGAACCGGTGACCGGCATTGAATCCCTCAAGCGGCGTCCCGCGCAGAACAACGTGAAGGAAACCCCCAAGGTCGCTCCGACGACCACGCCGACCAGCGCCACTGGGCCAGCAGCCGTCAAACCGGCAACGGTTCCGGCGGCGAAGGGGACTCCGGCTAAGGCCGCTCCCGCCAAATCGGCTGCCGGCAAGACCACCAGCAGCAAGTAACAACCCAACCATTCAGCCAAACTTTTGCTTATCAGGAACGCCTTATGCTTTTCTCTACTCGCTCGCTTATGGCCGCCGCAGCCGTGCTGTGTGCCGCTTTGTTGTCGGTCCCAGTCGTGCAGGCTCAGACGGACACGGTCACTCACAACAAGAAGAACAACAAGGGGACCATCACCACGGACGCGATGACCCCGGCGGATATTTCGCTGGACATGGCGGGCGTGCTGAAGAAGTTTCCCGTCAATGAAATCACCAAGGTCGCCTTCGCCGAGGACCCGACCGAATTGACGTCGGCCCGCAACTTGATTGTGGACCAGAAGAACTACAACAGCGCCAAGGACCAACTCGACAAGCTCGATCCGGCGAAGGCGGAGCGAGACTTCGTCAAGCAGGACATTGTCTATTACAAGGCTTTCGTCACCGCCAAGCTGGCCCTGACCGAAGGGGGCAACAAGAGCGACGCGGCCTCCGCAATGTTCAAGTTTTACAAGGCTTATCCCGCCAGCTACCACTATTACGAGGCGGCCGAAATCCTCGGAGATCTCGCCGTGGCCACGGGCAAATTCGAAGCGGCAGCCACGTTCTATGGCGATACGGGGCTCGGCGGCGCGCCATGGCCCGAATACAAGCTGCGAGCAGGCCTGCTTTCCGGCCGAGCGCTGGTGATGGCCGGCAAGATTGACGACGCGGCCAAGGCCTTTGACGCGGTCGCCGCCAGTCAGGAAACCAATGCCGAAGCCAATGCCCTGAAGCAGCATGCGATTGTCGGCAAGGCCCAGTGCCTGGCCGAAACCGGCAAGCCGGACGAGGGAATCGCCCTGCTCACCGAAATTGTGGCCAAGAACGACCCCCAGCTCGACGCCAAGCTGTTTGCCCGGGCCTACAACGCTCTGGGAAACTGCTACTTGAAACAGACCAAGCCGAAGGATGCCCTGATGGCGTTCCTGAAAACCGACTTGTTGTTTTTTACGGAATCCGACGCTCATGCCGAGGCCCTCTCCAAGCTCGCCAAGCTGTGGGATGAAACGGGCCATCCGGACCGGGCGACGGATGCCCGGAATAAGCTGAAGGATCGTTACTCGGGAAGCGTTTGGGCCACCAAATAACACCATACTGGCCGGGAGAGTGGCCGGAAATTAACGATTCCACCGGCTTGCCTGTGGGCACTAGAAATTGCGGATATTTGGTGCTTTACGCCTGCCAGTCGGCCTGTTTAGAATGGCATCCTTCCGCCGAGTGCCGTCTGGCGAGGGAATCAGCGCAGCCGGCCAAGAATTGACCATCGAGCGGAATAATCCGGCGACCTGCCGTGGAATCCACATCGTCTAGAACATTCATTTTTGAAAACACTTACGGCGTTTCTGGAGGAGTTCATGCGGGGTCTCATGGTGAATCGGAGCTGGGTGGCAATCATTGCCGTGCTGGCGTTGTTGGTGGTCGGCGGACAAGTCCTCTATTCCCTGCCGGGATTAGCGCCCGCTGCGGCAGTTGCCCAAGAGGAACCCGCGGCCGATCCTGCCGCCGAGGAAGTCCCCGCGGGAGAAACGCCCGCGGATGCCGCTCCGGTGCAAAAGAACTTTCTCGTCTGGTTCGCCGGCGCGCTCGGCTGGCGGTATTGCATCGCATTCCTGCTCATCTCCTTTTCCTTCGTGGCAGTGCTGGTGATGAACCTGCTCTCCGCCCGGCGGGACTCGGTCTGCCCGCGGCACCTGGCGGATGCCTTCGAGGCCCACCTCAACGAAAAGCGGTTTCAGGAAGCATTCGACCTGGCTAAGGCCGACGAATCCATGCTGGGCCAGATGCTGGCGGCCGGCATGTCCAAGCTCCAGCAGGGGTATGACAAGTCGATGGAAGCGATGGGGCAGGTCGGTGAAGAAGAGAATATGAAAATCGAGCACCGGATGAGCTACATCGGTCTGGTGGGATCCATCAGCCCCATGGTCGGGCTGCTCGGCACGGTCGACGGAATGGTCGCCTCCTTCATGGTCATCGCCGCCTCGACGACCACGCCCAAGCCGAGCGTGCTTGCCGAGGGTGTGTCGATGGCTCTCATCACCACCCTCGTCGGTCTGGTGCTCGCCATTCCGGCGATCATTTCGCTGGCCTTGCTCAAGAATCGCTTTGCCAAACTGGTCATGGAAGTCGGCGTCACCGCCGGCAACCTAATGGGCCGGTTTGAAGGAATGGCCGCCAAGAAGTAAGAACTGGGTGCCACGTCCCAGCCTCTGGGTGGCACGCCCACGGCTCTGCGTGGGCGTGATGTAACGGAAAGTGTAAAGAGCTGAGTTGCCATGAAAATTAAACGGGTCGAAGCCGCGAAGATCGAAATCGACATGACCCCCATGATCGATATCTGCTTCCAGCTTCTGACCTTTTTCGTGTTCATCTTGAGCTTTGAAGGGGCCGACCAGGATGCGCGGGTCGTGCTCCCCGCCAGCGAACTGGCCAAGCCCCCGGAAAAACAGGATGAGGTTCCGATTACCCTGCAAGTCTCCAAAGAGGGGCACGTTCTGGCTGGCGGCCAGGAATTCCCCACTCCCGAAGCGGCCAAGTCGCTGCTCAACGCCGAGAAGACCACGCTGGAACAGCGCGGCAAGACCGTGTCGGACGCCAACATCATCATCCGGGCTCACAAGGATGCCAAAACGGGAGATGTGCAGAAGTTGATCAAGACGGCTCAAGAAGTCCAATTCACCAAATTTTCCCTCCGAGCCAAAGACAAAGAGTAGCCCAGACAGCGGCATGGGCCGGAGCGAAGGCAACATCATGGCGTTAAAAATCAAAAAAGGCGGCGATCCGGCGGTGGCGATCGATATGACGCCGATGATCGACATCGTCTTCCAGCTATTGAGCTTCTTCATTTTCACGCTCAAAATCACCACGCAGGAAGGTGACTTCAACATCACCATGCCCCTCTCGGCTCCCCGGGCGGGCCAGCCCGATCCCAACCAGGTTCCCCCCATCAAGGTCCGCATTCGCTCCACGGCGGACGGCTCCTGCAACGGCATTTTCCTGAATCCCAACGACGACGGGACCGGCGGCACTCCCTTCGGCAACAACGGCTGGAAGCAACTGCGGGCTCACATCGCCAGCCTGGTCGGCACCGGCAGCCAGGCCGCTTCGGCGGAAGTGACCATCGACGCCGACTATAACCTCGACTACGAAAACGTGATCAAGTGCATCACCGCCGTCTCTGGCGAACGGGACGCGAACACGGGGAACATCACGAAGATGGTCGAGAAGATCAAATTCGCCCCGCCCCGGCCGCCGGGCGGCTAACGTCTTTTAGGGGTGGCACGCTCACGGCTTTGCGTGAGCGTGAAGAGTGGCTGACTGTATCGATCCACGCCCACGCAAAGCCGTGGGCGTGCCACCCGTCCCGCCAGGGAATATTTTCCGGCGGTCTTGCGAATCCAGTGGCACCATTCCCTCTAGAGGTGCCCGATGTTCAAGCGCCCCGCGTTTGCCTCAGCCGGCGTCAACATCGACATGACGCCGATGATCGACATCGTCTTTCAGCTTCTGGCGTTCTTCATTTTCACGCTCCGGATTGTCACCCAGGAGGGAGACCTGGCGATTCAGATGCCGCTCGAGCGCGCACCGAGTCAGCAGCCCGTCGCCTTCCTGCCGCCACTGCAAATCAACCTCGCCGCGAAAGCCGACGGCTCCTTGGCGGAGATTCGGCTTAATGACCAGAGAGTTGCAGGTATGTCGGAACTTCGTGCCCGCATCGTCGAACTTATCGGCGGCAGCGACCAGGTTGCCGCGGACCTGGAAGCCGACCTCCACTGCGACGAAGGGCTCGCCTACCAGCACGCCCTGGCCGCAGTCACCGCCATCAGCGGCCGCCGCAACTCCTCCGGCCGCATCGAGCCGCTCCTTCACAAGGTGCGGTTCAAGTAGAGACGGCCGCCACGGCAGCTGGACCCGCACCCTACGTGGCCCCCTGCTGGTCGCGCCTACGTCAATCTGACTCACGTTTCAAGTCCGCGAAACGAGCTTTTCCCCTAGGGGCCGCAAATAATTTCGAAAACACTGGATTGACAAGTCGGAACATTACGATATATTGGAGCAAGAGGCAAAACATGGCAACCAAAGCAAAAGGTAACGCGAGCAAGCTCACCAGCCTGGAGGCCCTCGGGCAGGCAGCGGAGTGTCTTCGCACGCTGGCCCATCCGCATCGTCTGCGAATGGTACAGATGTTGCTGCGTGGTCAGTATGCCGTCGGCGATCTGGCGGAGGCCTGTGAAATACCCAGCCACATGGCATCCGAACACTTGCGGCTCATGCAGCGGTGCGGGTTTCTGACGGCTCAGAAACAAGGCCGGTTTGTGTACTACGGGATTGCCGAGCCGCACCTGGAAAAGATCATGGCCTGCATTGAGGCCCGCTTTGGAGATACGTCGGCGTAGCTGGGTGTCTCTTTTTTTGTCCAACATATCGTTAAATCGAGATATATACACACAATAAGGAGTAAGAACATGGTTGCCACAATTTCTCCCCAAGAACTTTCAAGGCTGCGTCAGAGCGGTAAGTCGCTCGACTTGATTGATGTCCGCACCCCGGTGGAATTCCAGGAAGTGCATGTCGAGTTCGCCCGGAATGTCCCGCTCGACCGGCTCGATCCCCTGGCCATCAAAGCCGAGCGAAACGGCAATGCGGAGCAGCCGCTGTACGTCATCTGCCGTTCCGGCAGTCGCGGCAAGCAGGCGTGCGAGAAGTTCCTCGCTGCCGGCCTGGAGAATGTCGTCAACGTCGAAGGTGGCACGATGGCCTGTGAAGCGGCAGGGCTCCCCGTGACTCGCGGCAAGAAAGCGATTTCGCTGGAACGCCAGGTGCGAATTGCTGCGGGAACGCTCGTCCTGATTGGAGCCGTGCTTGGCTTCTGGGCACCCGTCTACTGGGTCGGCTGGCTCGGCCTTGGCCTGGCGGCCTTTGTCGGAGCCGGCCTGACGTTCGCCGGCATCACCGACACCTGTGGAATGGCGATGCTACTGGCCCGGATGCCGTGGAATCAGGTGAAGACGGATTGCTCCACCAAGCCAGCCTCCGGCGGCACTTGCTGCAGCAAATGAATCCGGTTACTCATGTCTCTTCCTCAGTAATTCAAGGAACGACTACCATGCAACTCAAACAATACTATCTCGGCTGTCTGTCGCACGCTTCGTATCTGATCACGGACGACAAGACCAAAACGGCCGTGGTGGTCGATCCGCAGCGCGACGTGACGCAGTATCTGAGCGACGCGGAAGCGGCCGGTTGCCAGATCAAGCACGTTTTTCTCACGCACTTTCACGCGGATTTCCTGGCGGGGCACATCGAGCTTCGCGATCAGGTAGGGGCGAAGATTTACCTGGGCCAGCGCGCAGAGGCAGAGTTTGAAGCAACCAAAGTCAAGGATGGAGACCGCATTGTATTCGGCGATGTCCGCCTGGAAATCCTCGAAACCCCTGGCCACACGCCGGAGGGGATTTCGATTCTGGTTTACGACCTCGCCAAGAGTGCGGAGAAACCACTGGCCGTCCTGACGGGAGATACGCTCTTCATCGGCGATGTTGGACGGCCGGACTTGCTCGCGTCGATTGGCGTGACCGCGGACGAACTGTCCGACATGCTCTACGACTCGCTGACCAACAAGCTGGTAAAGCTGCCGGACGAAACGCTCGTCTACCCGGCCCACGGTGCGGGCTCGATGTGCGGCAAGAACCTGAGCAAGGAAACCGTCTCCACCATCGGCGAGCAAAAGAAATTCAACTACGCCTTGCAGCCGATGAGCCGCGCGGAGTTCAAGAAAATCGTCACGGAAGAACAGCCCGAGGCGCCGAGCTACTTTGTCCACGACGCCATTTTGAACCGGCAGGAGCGGCCCAATCTGGGAGAAACCATGTCGGAATCGCTGAAAGCCCTTCCGCTGGAGGAAGTGCTGCGGCTCAAGAACCAGGGGGCACAATTGCTCGATGTGCGCGATGCCATCGACTTCGAGGGAGCCCATCTGGCCGGCGCGATCAATATCGGCATCCAGGGGAAGTATGCGACCTGGTGTGGAACCGTTCTGGATCAGAAACGCCCCATCGTCGTGATTGCGGAAGTCGGCAAGGAAGAAGAGGCGGTTATGCGGCTCGGACGCATCGGCTTCGACAATGTCGCCGGTTATCTGGCGGCGGGCATGGACGCGCTGCGTGACCGGCCGGAACTGATTCGCAAGATCGATCGCATCACGGCCGTGGCGCTCGCCGAGCGACTGACTTCGTCCACCCCTCCCACGGTGGTCGATGTGCGGAGCGAGAAAGAGTGGGCCGCTGGTCATCTCGCCGGCAGCGTGAATATCCCGCTGAATCACTTGCGCGACCGAGCCGCCGAAATCTCCAAAGATCGGGGTGTGGTAGTGCACTGTGAAGGGGGCTATCGCTCGGCGATTGCGGCCAGCGTCCTTGCTCAAGCTGGGCGACTCGATGTGCTCGACATGGTCGGCGGCTTCAAAGCCTGGGCTGCCTCGAAATTGCCGGTGCAAGTGGAAACGACTGTCGGTACGGGAGCTTAGCGCGAATCCGACACGGCCAGAGGACGTTTTATGTTGCTTGTCACTCTACTACTGGGAGCCCTGGTCGGGTTCTCCCTCGGACTTACCGGGGGAGGAGGAGCCATCTTTGCCGTCCCGCTCTTGGTCTATGGACTGGGAGTTCCGGCTCGCGAAGCGGTCGGTGTTTCGCTATTGACGGTCGGCAGCACCTCGCTGGTCGGTTTCGTGCAACGGGCACGAATGAGATTGGTCGAGTTTCCCACGGGGCTGCTGTTTGCTGTTGCGGGGATGATCGGTGCACCGCTCGGGTCGTGGCTCGCGACTTACATTCCCGATGCGCTGCTGCTCGGTCTGTTCGCCTTATTGATGCTCGTGATCGCCGCCCGCATGTGGCTCAAGGCCAACCACTCGGCATCTCGCCTTCCGGTCATCATGGACGACAACGCCGGTCCCACCTGTGCCCGCGATCCCGAGGGGAAGCTCACACTGACGTCGCAGTGCGCGATGCTGCTGGCGGCAATTGGTCTGGGTGCGGGAGTCCTGTCCGGGCTGTTCGGGGTGGGGGGCGGGTTCATCATTGTCCCGGCCCTCGTCATGTTCAGCGGCATGGGGATGCAGCGGGCCATCGGCACGTCGCTGCTCGTAATCACCCTGGTCAGTGCTTCGGGGACCGCCAGTCATCTGCTGGCTGGCAAGGATCTTTCCCTGGCGACTGCCGGAGTGTTCACCCTGGGGAGCATCGGCGGATTATTCGCCGGCAGTTGGCTCGCCCAGCGGCTGGCAGGGCCGGCCCTGCAGCGAGTGTTTGCCGCGGCCATCGTGCTGGTCGCGCTGTATGTCATTTTTCGGACCCAATGGCACTAAGCGTCCGTCGAGTACAAAACTACTTAGAATGCGATAGAAGCCTGATAGACTGTGTGTTTCCCAAGTCGTTCTTCCGCCTCAGATTCTGGCAGTGCGGCGAACGAAATTGGGGGGTAGGAATTTCAGCCACGCCGAGATTACGATGGAGAATTGCGGAATGACAGCGGTCCAGAAAAAGGAAGCAAGGCAACTTGCTTCTACTCAAATTCCACTGGCGGCCATGTTCAGTAATCTCAAACAACGCAATTGCCGAGGAACTGGCTGATGAAGCCGTGGAGGAAACGGATCGCGGTGTACTCGCTGCTGACGGCAGTGATTGTCGGCATTTCTTGGTATTTCTACTGGGACGCCACGCGGACGAAGGAGCCGCAGGTCATCTATGTCTCGACCCCGCCCGATGCGGTCGAGCGGATGCTGGAGATGGCCCAGGTGACCAAGGACGACGTCGTCTATGACTTGGGCTGCGGCGACGGCCGGATCGTGGTCGCGGCAGCGAAGAAATATGGCTGTCGGGCGGTGGGAGTGGAACTGCGGGCGGAGGCGGTCGAGGATGCCCGCCGCAATGTCGCCGAGGCGGGGGTGGAGGATCTGGTCGAAATCCGCCAGGCTGACATCCTAACGACCGACTTCTCGGATGCGACCGTGGTGGCAATGTACCTGCTGCCGGATTTCAACGTCCGCCTGATCCCCAAGCTCAACCAACTCCCGCCCGGATCACGGGTCGTCTCCTACACGTTCAAGATGCCCGGCGTCCCTCCGAAAGAGAAGGCGCAGTGGAAAGAAGGGGCTAACGAGCGGACCGTCTACCTCTGGACCACGCCGATACCGGCCCCCGTGCCGAAGCCCTGAGCGGCCGCCTACTCGGTGCGCGAAACTCGGCCTACAATCCGGCCATGCTCTACACGGCGGCGATGATTGCGGAACTTGCGAAGGTGCCGGTGGCGTCGGTCCGGGCGTGGCAGCGGCGGGGGTGGCTGAGGCCGCGGGAGGTGGAGCATGGGGTGGCGGGGTTTGATTTTGCCCAGGTCACCATCGCCCGCACGCTGGCAGGGCTCTTGCAGGCCGGCATCAAACCGGCGGCATTGGCGAAGAGGTTGGCGGAAATTGCCGTTCATCTGCCGCACGTCGAGCAGCCGCTGGCGGAGCTGACGTTTCTGGTGGACGGCGGGCAATTACTGGTGCGGCATGGGGAGGAGATTCTGGAGCCGCGGGGACAGATGCGAATGGATTTTGATTCGCTGGCTGAGGAAGAAAACGCCGAGCCGGCCATACTTTCCCCGCCCCCTTCGTCCGAGCTCCTGGCTGCCGGGGCTCGGGAACTGGAAGAGGCCGGCAATCTATCGGCAGCGGCCGACCTATACCGCGCCGCGCTGGCGGAAGCGGGGCCGCGGGCCGATCTCTGCTTCGACCTGGCGGAGACTCTCTATCGCCTGGGCGATTTGCCAGCTGCTCGGGAACGCTACTTCATGGCGATTGAGCTGGACGAAGATCATGCCGAAGCCCGGGCCAACCTTGGTTGCGTCCTGGCGGAACTTGGCCAGCGGGAACTGGCCGCTGCGGCCTTCGAAGGTGCCATTGCCTGCCATCAAGAGTACGCCGACGCTCATTTTCATCTCGCCCGGCTGCTCGACGAAGAAGGGCGGTGCGATGAAGCGGCCGAGCACTGGCGCGAGTTTCTCGCCCTCGCGCCGGAAAGCCCCTGGCACGACGAAGCGCGGGCCCGGTTGGGGGAATAAGCCGCGAAAAAACGAGGATAGCCACGAAAAACACAAAGAGGCACAAAAAGAGGAATTCGCGAAACTAACTCCGGATCTTTTTGTGACTTTTTGCGTTCTTCGCGGCCATTCCCCCTGCATCTCGACTGAAGCTTACAGATTTTCCTTACCGGTCTTGGCTTCCCGCACGCTGCGGCTGGCGTTGTCGATAAAATTGTCGATCTGGTTCAGGCCGCGGAGCAGCATCTGGTGCCCGTCGATGACCAGGGAGTCGATCTTGGCGTCTTCCAGAGCCCGGGCGAGGCCGGAAATACGGGCCGCCTGCTCGCGGATCCGTTCCAGAATCTTGGACATCCGGTCGGAGCTATAGGGCTCCTTGCGGGGGACGCGGTCCGGGTTGCCGCCGGTGGCCTTCTTAACAGCTTTCTTTTTTCCCATCTGACGACTCCTAATTTGAAGTACAGGACCTGATGACCCGTACTGTAGCACCTGGGGGAGAAGTTGTAAAGCATTCGCCAGCATTGTTCTTGGGCAGGAAGGGAATATTTTTTGGAATTCTTGCCACAAAGTAGTCAAGACCTATTGACATGTACTATACGCATGTATACATTTTAGGGAGTTTGCCGCGATTTCCCGTGTTTTTTGAAAGGACCGACCCATGCGCACCTGTGCCCTCCCCCAAACGAAGGAGCGAGCCCGAATGCTCCTGGCTGCCGGACATACCTACATCCAGGTCAGCCGCCGGACCGGCCTCTCCCGCCGCACCGTGGCCCGGCTGGCGGCGGAAGGCCGCCGGAAGCTGACCGCGGCCGATATCCACGACGACCGCCCCGCCGGCTTCGACCAGGAATGTCTGAACCGCTGCCGGGGGTGCGGTTCGCGGGTTTACCTCTGGCCCTGTTTGCAGTGCGAGTTGCGAAAGGCGAGCGGGGGGCGTCAGCCCCCTGATACTAAAGAAAGTGTTCAGTTTTCAGTGTTCAGTGTTAAGAAGGAGAGAGCGTGATGAGCCAGCAACCATGCGCGGCACCACCCCAGAAAACAGTTCGCGTGAAACAACGAAAACCGCGTCGTCAGCGCGAAACGCCCCGCGACACATTTCAAGTGGTCATTCACTGTGCCGACGAAGCAGAGCAGGAACGGCTCTATGACGAATTCCGCTCGCGCAACCTCATTGTGAGACTGCTGACGATGTGACTGAAAACTGAAAACTTGCCTTAATTATCAGGGGGCTGACGCCCCCCGCTCGCCTTCCCATGCCATCCTTCACCACCTCCGTCTCCACCCCCATCCGCGAGTCCTTCAAGGTCGAGCAGGTCCGCGGCATGTTCGATCTGCCGCGCGAGCGGGCGGAGAAGCTGACGTTCACCGCGGAACTGCCCGATCTGAGCGAAGACTGGACCATCGGCGCCATCGTCGGTCCCAGCGGGAGCGGGAAATCGACGCTGGCCCGTGCGGCATTCGGTGCTGCCGTTCATCAGCCGGTCGAGTGGCCGCGGGAGAAAGCAGTGATTGATGCCTTCGCCGGACTGCCGATCAAGCAAGTCGCGCAGCTCCTGACGGCAGTTGGCTTGGGAACACCTCTCGCCTGGCTCCGGCCGTATCACGTTCTCTCCGGCGGTGAGAAATTCCGTTGCGAGCTGGCGCGGGCGTTGGCAAATCAAGATGCGGGACTACTCGTCTTCGACGAATTCACCAGCGTCGTGGACCGGACTGTGGCGAAGTGTGCGTCCGCCGCCCTGGCCCGGCTGGTCCGCAAGTGGAATCGAATGCGCTTCATCGCCGTCACCTGCCATTACGACATCCTCGAGTGGCTCGCTCCAGACTGGCACTTGGACATGGCGACAGGCCGACTGGCCCGGGGGACTCTTCAACGACGCCCCATTCGTCTGCAAGTCCGCCGTTGCCGGCAAAGCCTCTGGCCCCTCTTTGCCCGACATCATTATCTGAGCGGCGGGCTCTCGCGGGCCGCCACTTGCTACGTCGCCCTCTGGGACGGCCGCCCCGTCGCCTTCTGCGCCGCCCTCGCCCAGCTCGGGTGCCGCGGCCGCAAACGGATCAGCCGCCTCGTCACGCTGCCGGACTATCAAGGTCTCGGCATCGGCCTGCGTCTGGCCGAGCGCGTCTGCGAAGACCAGTCCACCCGCGGCTTCCGCATCAGCATCGCCACCAGCCACCCGGCGGTCATCGGCTACTGCACCTCGTCACCCCAGTGGCGTCCCCTCGGCATCAAACGCCTCGGCGGCACCCGGCAGCGGGTGGAAGGGAGAAACGTCGCCGGCTCAACGGGGAGAGGAGTGGCGAGTTTTGAGTGGATTGGTCGGGGGTCAGGGATCGGGACACCAGAGGGTTCGAGATTTGACCCATGAACGGCTGTTGGCGCCTTATAGTTTCCTCTCGGAAGTGGGGCAGGCGAGCGAGGGGCGTCAGCCCCCTGATATTAACGGCCAGGAGTCAGCACGCAGGGAGTTCGGCTGGCAGTGCCACAAGACTTTCCAGGCTCGGGGTCGGGAATCTTTGGCGAGAATAAACTTTCCATCGGGCAAGACTCTCTTTCGCCAAAGATTCCCGTCCCCCTGACGTGGCCTACCCCTTGACTTCTCATGTCCAGAAGACCGCCCCGCCGCGAGGGTCCGGGTCGAACTGGGTAGCCGACCGAACTCCGGCGCGGCGCGAGGGGGACGGGAGTCATTGGCGAATGAGGCGTGTTGCAAATAGCCTAGTCGTGCTCGCCAATGACGGAGGGCCCCGGTCCCCGTTCGCAATCGCCGAGGCAACCGGCCTCTGCCGCAGAGCGTCATTCAGGATAGATCGTCCACCCTCGGGGCTCGCCAGAGGACTGGCGGCCTACTTTTCTTCGGATGAGAAACAGACCGAGCGGTTTATTTGGACCTGTCCCGACCTGTCCCCTTTGTCCCGCTTGAATTTAAGTAAAAGCATGCGGGTAAGACCGTCGCTGACACGAAACAGCCACCAATACCATTGGGTGCTGGCACACGGCAATCGGGCATCTATCGAAGATATGACTTCTGTCTGCGAGCTAGAGCGACTAAAATGGAATGCCTGGTGAGGCAGCAGTCCAAAATTAGTTGGCCGGCCCGACGTACGCTTTGACCCGCTGGCGACAATTGTCCTCAATTCGACGGAGCTCATATATGCGTGAGAAGCTACGGATGTGGACTTGGTTGGCAGGTCTGACGCTCGTTGCGGCCACCAGTCGTTGGTGTATGGCTGCTGACGAGCCGTTAACCGAGGCCGATGTGACTGCCTTGATCAATCTCAAGATCGACGACGCGGCGATCTTGGCCCGAATCGAAAAAGGCGGCTTGGCATTTGAGAGCACGTCGGAGATAGTCGATCGGCTGAAAAAGGCGGGTGCCTCGGAGACAGTGGCCAAGGCAGTGGCGGCCGCCGGCAAGAAGAAAGGCGAGCCGTCTGGGGACGTCGTCACGTATCAGGATGTGTTGAAGCTTGTCAGGATGAAAATCGGCGATGCGGCGATTGCTGATCGTCTGATCAAATCCCCACCGGGAGTTTTTCCACTCACAAACGCACAAAAGCACGAACTAAAAGATGCGGGAGCTAGTGAGGCGTTAATCGTGGCAATGGTCGAAGGAGGCCTCACCAAGAACATTGATCCCGCCAAAGATCACATCTATCTGCTCGAGCAGTCGTTGAAGGCGCTGCGCATCGTGAAGACGATTGATTTGCGCACGAGAGTTTATTTCAAACGAACGGAGACTGATGGGAAGTACCAGCAGTTCATTACGGGAAAGACGGGGAAGCTCGGGAAGCCAGCGTCCTTCTTGTTATCGGGAACGACGATCCGCGGCGATCGGATGGGTGGATCAAAAGAGCGGTTCTACGTGCTCACCATTAAAGGCAAGTGGAACCGAAGCGAGTTCTCGCATGATGTTTGGTACGTGCAAGATGACACAACGCATGGCACGCAGGCGATTATGACACCGAACGAAGACGACGATGCGCCCAAGCGTGATTGAATCCCAGCCACCTAGCGAGGTCACGCTAGAATTTCACATTGCCGACAAATGGAGCGAACGGCATATCACTTGTCCGGGGCGGGCGGGTACAGAGCATCCGTCGAGCCACGGGCGGTATCTTCCTTAACATAGTATATTTCCGCCCCTTTGGAGTTGCGCCAGGCGGCTTCCTTGGTGAGAACAAAGTAGCGATCACGCGAACCACCGATCCGATCGCCGCGAACCACCGATCCGACTAACAGAAACCGTTGAGGACTATCTAGCTTTCCATCTGGCCCCGTGAAAAAGTACTGGTGGTCCTTACTGATCGTCGTTTTTTTCATGTACACGCGGTTTGGCAGATCGATCCTCTGGACGACGCGGAACGACTTTAAGGCGGACTCAAGTAAGTAGATTTCATTGCTACTGAAATCGGGTGCCTTTTTTAAGTTGCCTCCGTCTTTCTGGGCTGCCGCCTCCGGCGCGGAGGCTTGTTGTGCTTGGGCGAGGCCCAGCACGAGCGACCAAGTTGCGATTGCCAATACAATCCAAGTTGGGACGGTCGGACGCATCATCGTAGTCGATCCTTTATTGGCCCCAACCCCGTGGCTCCACTGACTTGAAAAGCCTGGTTCGCTCGGGAGGTCGAAAATGGGATTCCGATGCACACGGCCAAGAGAGGCTATTTCCGGTAGAGGACTTGCGTCGGCGTGGTGCTCAGTTTCTTGAGGTCGTCGAGATTTGGATAGGTTGTGCCGGATATTTCCCGAGCGACCGAGATTTGTTTGTAAGTCAGCTTTCCGAGCGTAAGTTGAACGTCGACCCAGATTGATTTTTGGGTTTGGCTGGCTGCCGGGATTGCAAACGGATTCTTGGCGGTCACTATGACCCAAGATGCTTGCAGTTCATATTTTCCCGTGGCCACAAGTTCTTCGGACGATTTGGGTTGCTTGACGACGCCGTCATAGTCGAACTCGTAAAGCGTGTGGCGGAGCGTCTCATCGCTGCACCACTTGCCCACGAGCAAGGTGGGGAACGTTGGTACGCCCCAAGGGTTGGAGAGCAACTTCACACGATCGCCATGAGTGTCATTCAGGGAGACTAAGATCAGTTGAGGTTGGTCGCCAGCTTGGCGCTTTTTGGAGGCGGCGGAACCACCATTTTCTCCGACCTTCTCCGCTTCCGGAAAACTAAACTTCCAGCGGTATTTAGCGACTCTCTGACTCTCTTCACCGGCTAGAGGACCGGACTCACAGGTTAGTTGCAGTTCGTCTTTGGTGATCTTACAACTGCCTTCCAGCAAGGGCTTACGGAGACTGTCAATTAGGGAAAATCGATCGGGCCGCTCGAATCTCAAAATGTGCCCGCGAGGGAGGCGCAAGTGGGAGAAGGGAGAATTTTTCTCCAGCTTGCTGGGCAGCGGAAGCGGAGTGGACCCTGGAGATGCCGCGGCCGATTCTGGCCGAGCTTGTGAAGGAACTCCGAAGCCGGACTTTATCAACTGCTCGATCTGAAGCGCAGCGTTCTTCTCGTCGCTCTTTTCGATTATTCTAAACGGTCCCCAGGGAAAGGTTTGGTCCGCTGCCATGCTGGCTTGCAATAGGCAAACAGTAAGCAGGGCAGCAGTGATCGCGCTTTTGGGCAAATTTCTATACATTCGTACTTCTCCGCACGAACAGATCGGTCTGATCCTGCTCCTTACCTCCGATGGATTTTCATAGGACACGTCGATTGTATCACTATTCGGGAGGGAAAACAAAGCATGGCTATCTTAATTTCTTCACTTTCTGAAAATCGAACGGACCGAGAAAGGGGGTCACGAGAAAGGGGGTCAGGCTTCAATAATTTGTTTCTATTACTCCGTTTATCCTGCGGGTCACGAGAAAGGGGGTCAGGCTTCAATAATTTGTTTCTATTACTCCGTTTATCCTGCGGAATTCGCATGGAATTATTTAACTACATCAATCCCGCAATCGGCTCGGCTTCGTAGATGTGGTGCGGGCGGTCCTGGTGGTCGCGCCAGGCGGCGGATCGTCGGGCGGCATTTTCTCCAGTGTTCGATACTCAAGCCAGAGATGGCGTCCAAATCAGAGTCCGTGGTGGCAATGAGACAACTGCCAAGCGTGAGCGCGATGGCGGCAATCATGATGTCGTTGCTCTGCATCGGTCGGCCCGCACGGCGAAGCTCGGCGGCGATTCGTCCGTAGGTAAAGGCCGCGGACCGGTCAAAGGGCCAGAGCGCAAGCGCCGGCAGCGACGAAAGCAAACTCTGCATGTTGCGATCCCGGTGCTGGGAGTGTTCGATTCCGTAAGCCAGTTCCGCGAGCACGGGAACGCCGATACCGACGCGAACGCCCTGGCTAACTCGTTCCTTCACCTGCTCAAAGATTCCTCGGCGGCGATTGATGAAATCAGCCGCCACGCCGCTATCGAGAAGCAGGCGTTTCATTCCCAATTCCTTTGCAACTCCGCGCCGTGGGCGTCGAAATTCGCCTTCTCGAATTCTCGCTGAGCCCGCCGATGGGCCTCCCAGTCGGCCAATTCCTCGTCGGACAAGTCCATCGGCAGAACCCGGTCCATAGCCGCCAGCGTTTGCGCAATCTCTTCGGCAGACAGCCCGGCATCACTCTCCTGGTTCGCACTGGGCATGACGATGACCTCTGTTCCCTCCGGCCAGGCAAGCGGCTGCGCCAATTCAACGCAGCCGTTGCGAATGACTCCCGTCGAGTAAATGGCATTCATGAATTTCTCCCGTAGTGGGCCGGTTATACATCTTAACGCACTGATTCCAGGGAGTCAAAAACGGTGTGGTTCAGATTGCCCCCAATGTCGGCTTTCGCTCCGCGAAAGCACTTCCTTTCGCGGAGCGAAAGGCGACTAACTACATCAATCCGGCAATCGGCTCGGCTTCGTAGATGTGGTGCGGGCGGTCCTGGTGGTCGAGCCAGGCGGCGGTGGCGGGGATGCCGAGGGAAGGGCGCACCTGCGAAGCCGCCGGCAGAGGAGCACCAGGGGCGCGGAAGGTCCTCGCGGCATTTTCACCACTGTTCGATGCGGAGCTCAAGAATGGCGTCCAAATCAGAGTCCGAGGTGCCCGGTAATCGGCGCGACCGATGCTCGTGGCGAAGATCCGATCGAGCGGCGGGTCGGCCCCGGCAATTTCCTGGCCACCAACTACCGCCGCGTCGCCCTCCCCAAATTCGCCGTCCGCCCCATTCCATCGTGAGCGAAGGGGAAGCCATCGCGTAGCTGGCGGGGAGCAAACTTTAGTTTGTCACTTGCCAGGCCGATTGCCGGGAGCTTTTGAGTACGTGCCTGGCAACCAGACGGACGACGTCTTGCTGCTGCCTCGGATGCGCGCCGGGTTCAGGTAGTCTTTCGCGAACTGCGAGGGCGAGGGGCTTTCGCCCTGGGCGATCTGACCCTTCTGCGCGAAAGTTTTGGGCTTCCCTGCGGCGTGCGTCGTGCCCACGGCGGCCGTGATGGCGAGGATGGTGATCAGGACGCCGATCGTCGTACGGATCGTGGACATGGCAGTCTCCTGTTTAGAGTTTCGAGCGGCTCACTCTCTCGCATCGCGGTAGAGCGATAACAAGAGGGGAACAGGCTCATGCCTGTTCCCCGTTTCGCCCACGTGCGGCGGCGGTCTACTTCCGCCGGTCGCGGCGGTTCTCGGCGCGGTCGTGACGGTTTTCGGCATGGTCGCGAGTGTTTTCCCGCTTGTCCCACAACTGTTCCCGCTTGTCTCGGACGTCTTCCAAGCGGTCGTAGTAGCCGCAGGAATTCCTGGAGTCGCGGATGTCCTCGACACGGTCGTAGACGTTTTCCCGCCGGTCGCGGACATTCTCGGCACGGTCGCGAACATTTTCCCGCCGGTCTCGGACGTTTTCAACGCGGTCGCGCGGGCCGGCGGCTGACGCGGTGGCGGCGACGAGGGCGAGGCCGGCGAAGGTGCAACAAAGCGTGAATCGGATCGTGGACATGACAGTTCTCCCTGGTTTGAGTGACGTGCGGTTCAATCGTCCGCATCGCTTAAGAGCAGGTATCCGGCTGGGGGGATAACCTTTCAAAAAAATCGCGAAGTCCTGTTTTCCGCAGAAAAACAGGGATTTTCGAGACATTGGAACGCTCCCTCGCTGGCCCGCCGAGCTGGCAGCGGCGCTTCTCTCCGCTTCGTGGAGGGCCTAAACTGGGGCGATGTCCTCCCCTTCCGTCACGCGCGCGACGCTGCTGCTCCGCATTCGCGATGCGCAGGACCGGGTGGCGTGGGGTGAGTTCGTGCAGCTTTATGCCCCCCTGATCCACTCTTATGGCATGCACCGGGGGATGCAGGATGCCGATGCCGCCGATTTAGTGCAGGATGTGATGCGGCTGGTGTCCCGGTCCATGCCTGGATTTGAATACGATCGCTCCCGCGGCTCGTTCCGAGGCTGGCTGCTCACCGTCACCCGCAATGAGCTCCGTAAGATGGCCAATCGGAAAGGACGGCAGGCCAGCGGCAGCGGCGATACGCATGTTCATGGCCTCCTGGAGCAGCAACCGGAGGCAGCACAACCCGACGAAGAGTGGGATCGAGAGTACCGCTGGAATCTCTTTCTGTGGGCCGCGGAGCGCGTGAAGCCCGATTTCCGCGAGGCGTCGTGGCAGGCATTCTGGCAGACCGTCGTGCAGGGCCACGAAACTGAATCCGTCGCGCGCGAACTTAACCTCTCCGTCGGCGCGGTTTACATCGCTCGCAGCCGTATCCTAGCCAGGATTCGGCAGGAGGTTGAGGCGGTTGAGGAAGAGGGAGGCCGGCCGTGAAGGACTGTCCGCCGCTTGACGAATTCTCCCGGCTGCTCGCCAACCCCCGCGATGAAGTCGCCTGGGGAGAGCTGGAGCGGCATCTGGCATCCTGCCAGGACTGCCGGCATCGCCTGGACACATTGACGGGCGCGGAGTCGATCCTCGCGGGAGGCGCGAGCAAGTGGCGCAGTCAGGCCGCGAGTTCCATTGCTTTGCGGAAAGTGATCGAGCAGCTTCAAGACTCTCCCGCGGAAGGCGTCGCGAAGACGAAGTCTCTGGGAAGGACAGCCCCCAATCTCGCGTTCTTGCAGCCGACCGATGAGCCTGGTTTTCTCGGCCAGTTGGGCGACTATCCGGTTCGCCGCGTCATCGGGCAGGGAGGAATGGGAATCGTCCTGGAAGCGCTCGACCCGGTGCTCAAGCGGACCGTGGCCATCAAAATGCTCTCCCCCTGGGCGGCGCTGGATGATGACTCCAAGGGGCGGTTCCTCCGCGAAGCCCAATCCGCGGCGGCGCTGACCCACGAGAACGTGGTGGCCATTCACGCGGTGGACGAGGCCCAGGGCATGCCGTTTCTGGTTCTGGAGTACATCTCCGGCGAGTCGCTGCACGAGCGTTTGCAGCGTCAGGGCAAGCTGCCGCTGGGCGAGGTGGTTCGCCTGGGAATCGAAGTCGCGCGCGGCCTGGCTGCCGCTCATGCCAAGGGGCTGGTGCATCGCGACATTAAGCCCGCCAACATCCTGCTGGTGGAGGGGACAAGCCGGGCGAAGATTGCCGACTTTGGACTAGCCAAGGGCACGAGCCAGGACGCGATCACGATCGCGGGCACGGTCCTCGGCACGCCGGAATTCATGTCGCCGGAGCAGGCGTCTGGAAACGAAGCCGGGCCGTCATCCGACCTTTTTAGCCTCGGCGCGGTGCTGTACGTCGCCGCGACGGGGGTCTCGGCGTTTCGTCACGAGTCGCTGCTGGGAACCTTGGAAAAAGTCCGACTCTGCCAGCCGCGGCCGCTGCAAGAGGTCGATGGGAGCTTGCCCGACTGGTTCCGCGAGCTGATTCAGCGGTTGCTCGCCAAAGATCCCCGGCAACGGCCTCAGTCCGCGGGTGAGGTGGCGGAGATAATGGAGCGGCAAGTTGCGAGCCCGCCTACGACGCAAGCGCCAGCATCGCGAATCGCACGTCCCTGGTGGTTCATCGCCCCATTAGCGCTCGGAGCGGTCGCGCTCGCCATCACCGGCGGACTGTGGATTTCTCAAGGCACGAGCAAGAACCTGCCGCCTGTGAAGGAACAGGACCCGCCGAAGCCGCAATCCGGCTTCACCATCGCGGGCCGCCAAGCGACCTTCCCTAGTCTCGCGGCAGCCGTGGAAGCCGCCCGCGAGGACGACGCCATCGAGGTCCACGGCAACGGTCCCTACCTCACACCGCCTCTCAAGTCGGAGGGAAAGCGGCTGACGATTCGCGCGGCCGCGAACGCCCAGCCCGTATTGATCATGGAGAATCCGGGCACGAGCCAACCCTTCCTGCAGACCGATTCCGATCTCCGCTTGGAGGGGCTGGAGATTCGCTGGACGATCGTCGTGCCCCCCGGCCGCTCGGAGGCGGAAATCCTGGCCCGCTGCATTGTCGTATCGACGCATGGCCGGGTGCTGATGTCCCACTGCCGGATTGTCAGCGACCGGTTCAACGGCTGCGTGGGGGGCTCGTGCCGCGAAATGATCCTCCAGCGCTGCCACTTCGTGGCCAAGGATGGAATCGGCGTTTTCTGGGGACCGGAACCGGGGGGCCGGCTCGACATGGAGGGTTGCCTGCTGGAGAACCGCATCGGGGTTTCGACGCTGGTGACGACGAGCGCGGCGGGAGACGCCCCGCCCCAGGTCCGTCTCGCGCGATGTACGCTGGCGACCGACCGGTGTTTGCAACTCTTGCTCGACGCCCCTCCCAAACAGCCGCTCCGCTTCACGGTCGAGAACACCATCCTGGACGGCGAGCACCTGTTCTTGCTGTTCCCGCAGCGTCCGCAGCGAGGGGCCAAATCCAGCTTCAAGCTCGATGACCTGCCGGGCGTGCTGAAAACTTCCGTATCTTGGGGCGAGAACGGCAACCTCCATCGCGCCGGCATGAAATACGTCGGCAGGCCGGCATCGCGGACCGGCTCTTACATCTCGGCGGACCTCCAGGGCCTAGACCATTGGCTCGCTATGTGGAAGCTGCCGCCGGCAACGTCGATGTCGGGCGAGATTCGCTTTCAGCCGAGGCCCGCGTCCGCGCCGAGGGAACCGCTGGTCCTGGACACCGCCGCGAGCATCGGCAATTCCGCCCCGGCCGCAGTCGGCGCAGCTCCCGACAAACTTGGACCGGGGGCGGCTTATCGCGCCTGGCGTGGCTCGCCGGAGTATTCTGCCTGGCCAGCCGCTGCCGACAAGTAGCGATTAACCTGTGTCCGATCAATGTCTTGCAGCGACTCGTCCTTTTTTTGAAAGGAATTCCGTGCCCTTGGATACCTGCTTGCGAAGTCAGTGATGTCCACTGGCCACAGAAACCATCAGTCGTACGAAAGGTGTCCCATGTTCCGCCCATTCCGTCCCACACTCGAAACTCTGGAAACACGCGAAGTCTTCTCGGCTGGCCCCCTGGCGGTCATGCCGCCGGCGATTCCGGAGGGTGGCAGCGGCCAGTCACCCGTCGGCGTATTCGCGGCCGCGGCCCGCTCGGAGTTTGCTTCCATGACCAGACCGTTTGCCGACGGCCTCATCCTGACTGCAACCAGCACCGGTACCGGTTCAGCCGGCTCCGCCACCGGCACGTATGAGTTCAGTAGCCGCGGGCCGAATGTCCCCGCGACCGGCATTCGCGTAGCCTCCGCGGACCTCAACGGCGATGGCATGGTCGGCGTGGCGGCCATCTCGAACAACTCGTGGGGTGGTGGCTCGCATGTCGATTACAGGCACCCGGACTTACATCCGGCCTACGTGGACGACGTGATTGGTTGGGATTCTGTCTTGCCGTACATCGAGCAGGACAATCTCTACAAGTTTTCGTCGGCTCACGACCGGTTGTTTGCGGAACTGGGCTCCGGCAATGATTTTGGGTCGCGCCCCGACTTACATTCGCAGATTCTGCTCGGCCTGCTGCTTCCGTAGCTCGAACGCTACATCAGCCCCGCGATCGGTTCCGCCTCATAAATGTGGTGCGGCCGGTCCTGGTGGTCGAGCCAGGCGGCCGTGGCGGGGATGCCGAGGGAGGAGTAGATGGTGGCGGCCATGTGCTCGGGGGTTTGCGGCAGGTTGGCCGGATAGCCGCCGATTTTGTCGGAGGAGCCGACGACGTTTCCCCCCTTCACGCCGCCGCCGGCGAAGAAGACGGTCTGCACGGCTCCCCAGTGGTCCCGCCCGGGGAGCTTGTAGTGTTGCGGCAGGTGAGTGATGCGCGGGGTGCGGCCGAATTCGCCGGCCATCACGATGAGCGTGCTGTCCAAGAGGCCGCTTTCCTGCAAATCGTCGAGCAGGGCGGAGAGAGCCCGGTCGGTCGGCGGCAGCAGCTTTTCTTTGAGGTGCGGGAAGGCTTCGCCATGCGTATCCCAGGATTCGTTGTTGCCGAGGTTCACCTGCACCAGGTTGACGCCGGTCTCGACGAGCCGCCGCGCCATGAGCAGCGACCAGCCGAAGGAGTTTTTGCCGTAGCGCTCCTGCGTTTTTTCGTCGGCCCGGGTGACGTCGAAGGCATGCTGCACCTTGGCGTCGGTGAGGAGCGAAATCACCCCCTGCCGGAAGCGGTCGAAATTCTCGGTCTGAGCAAAGCCGTCGAGTTCCTGCCGCTGGTGGGCGAGGTTGGAGAGGAGGCCGGTGCGGCCGGAGAAGCGGCCGGTGTCCATTCCCTGGGGCAGGGAAATGTTGGGAGCCTGGAAGACCCGCTTGTCTTCTTTGCCCCGTTCTTGATGGTCGAACTGGTACTGCGGGAACGCTCCGTAGGAGGTGTTGTGGAACGGCGAAGCCTCGATGAACCAGGGGTTGCGGTGCGAGCCCATCAGCCCGGCGAACTGCCCCGGCAGGACGCGACCGCTGTAATGGACGAGGCGATCCGGCAGAATGACGGCGGGGGGAATGTTGTTTCGCACCCGGGTGGCGTCCCCCGCGACGGAAGCGATGCTGGGCCAATCGGTCGGCTGCGGGGCACCTGGGTTGAAGCCCGGCGGCGCGGGAGTCCGCCCCGTGAGCATGATGTGGTGGCCGAGCGAATGGTCGTTGGACGGATGGGTGAGCGAACGGCAGAGAGCCCAGAGATGGCTCCGTTCGGCCAGCATCGGCAGATGCTCGCAGATTTGGATGCCGGGCGTCTTCGTGGCGATCGGCTTGAACTCGCCACGGACGTTGTCCGGAGCGGACGGCTTCATGTCGAAGCTGTCCTGCTGGGCGAGACCGCCGGAGAGGAAGATATAGATGCAGGTCTTGGCCTTCCCCAGCGGCGGCGCGGTGCCGATTGCTGGTGCCGCCTCTGCTCGGAGGGCCTGCAAGTGGTTCATCCCGAGTCCCAACAGGCCGACCGCGCCGGCCTGGACCATGGTCCGGCGGGAGAGGTTCGGGTGGGTGAAGGGTGCTCTTGGCATGGATATATCTTACGTCAATCCGACGATTGGCGTTCCATGATAAATGTGGTGCGGGCGGTTCGCCTCGTCTTGCCACGCAGCCGTGTCGGGAATGCCGAGAGCGTTGTAAATCGTGGCGGCCATTTGCTCGGCTGTTTGCGGATCGCTCGCCGGATAGCCGCCGATCCGGTCGGAGGAGCCGATTACGGTGCCACCTTTGACACCGCCGCCGGCGAAGAAGACCGTTTGCACCGCACCCCAATGGTCGCGGCCGGGGAGCTTGCCGGCTCCGGCGAAGACGCGCGGCGTCCGGCCGAATTCGCCGGCCATGACGATCAGCGTATCATCAAGCAGGCCGCGCTCGTCGAGGTCGCCAATCAGGGCGCTCACGGCCCGATCCGTGGGAGGCAAGAGATAGTTCTTGAGGTTGGGAAAGGCGGACTCGTGCGTATCCCAGGATTCGTTATTGCCGAGGTTCACCTGGACGAGTGAAACTCCTTGCTCCACCAACTGCCGGGCCATGAGCAGCGACCAGCCGAAGGAGTTTTTGCCATAACGCTCTTGAATCTTGTCATCCACGCGCGAAACGTCGAACGCCGCTTGCGTGCGCGAGTCGGAGAGGAGCGAGATGGCGTTCTGGCGGTCGCGATCGAGCCTTCCGACCTGGGCGGCTGTTTCGAGTTCGCTTCTCTGCCGGTCGAGGAGGCCGCGGAGGGCAACGCGATCGGTCAATCGCTGGGAGGAGAGGCCCTCGGGCAGCGAAAGATTCGGAGCTTGAAACGGAAGCTTGCTGTCAGTCTTCCCTCGTTCGTGATGAAACTCGAACTGCGGGTAAGCGCCATAAGTCTTGCCGTTGAATGGCGAAGCTGAGATGAACCACGGGTCACGGTGGTTCCCCATGATCCCGGCGAATTGGCCGGGAATGACGCGGCCGGTGTTATGCACGAGCCGTTCCGGCAACACAACCGCCGGCGGCAGATTGTTGGCCGGCAGCAGGGCGTCTCCCGCGACGGCGGCGATGCTGGGCCAGTCGGCGGGCCGCGGCTTACCGGGGTCAAAGCCGGGGGGCATTGGTGTGCGTCCGGAGAGCATAACCATGTGGCCGTTGGAATGCTCGTTGTAAGGGTGCGTCAGGGAGCGAACGAGAGCCCACTTGTCGCTGCACGCGGCGAGGAGCGGCAGATGCTCGCAGACTTGCACGCCGGCCGTTTTGGTGGCGATCGGCTGAAATTCGCCGCGCGTGTTTGCCGGAGCATTCGGCTTGGGGTCAAAGCTGTCCTGCTGTCCCAAGCCGCCGGAAAGGAAGATGTAGATGACGGACTTCGCCTTCGTCCGTTTCGTTCCTGCTGCCGCTCCGGCCTGCCGCAGTGGAGCCAGATGGTTCATTCCAAGACCCAGCAAACCGACCGCACCGGCCTGGATCATGGTCCGGCGGGAAAAGGTCGGGTGGGTGTAGGGAATTTGGCGGCTCATGGCGGGGGGGATTTGCGGGCGGGACCTGGGCGGGAGCCAAGCTCCAAGTATCGCCAATTTTGGGGCGTGGGTCAAATAGGAAAGGATGATAATATGGTGACTACTTTATGCCTCGCAAAATCTCCAATCTTAAAGCTCTCGCCAAGCTGCTGGATGCTGCGCCGCAGCCGGTGTATGTGCTGGATGGGGAGCAGCGGTTTATTTACGGCAACGGGGCGTTCTCTGCCTGGGTGGGACGAAGTGCCGAGGAACTGGCGGGGCTGAAATGCCTGTATTCGGCCAGCGGCGAGTTGACCGGTGCCACGGAACTTGCCGCGGCCATTGCACCGCCACCGGAGGCGTATTCGCAAGGGCTGCCCGCGGGAACTGTTGCCGCACCGGGAGAGGGAGGCGTTTTGAATTCGCGGCCGGCACGGTTTGTCGCTTTGCCCGATGCGGAGGGAGAGCCATTGGGGCTCATGGTGTTTGTTGGAGCCTCTGCTGAACGTGACGAGCTACAGGATTCTGCTGAGGCATCTTTCGCCATTCTCCATCAGCAGTTGCAGGAGCTGCGCAGCGAACTGGGACGGCGATATCACATCGGCCAACTCATCGGGCAGTCGCCGCCGATGCGGCGAGTGCGGGAACAGGTGCGGGTCGCTTCGCAAATCGGTGGACGGGTGCTGGTGGTCGGTCCGGAAGGTAGCGGTCGCGAGCTCGTCGCCAGGATCATTCACTACGGCCCCCGCGGCGGCGGAGCGGCTGTTGGTCCGCTGGTGCCGGTGGATGCGGCGCTAATGGATGCGGAGCTGATGCAGTCCACGCTGACCGCCTTTCTCAAACGGCAGAGCGAGTGGCGAGGGGAACGGCCGCCGGCGATTCTTCTGAAAGATGCGGATCGGCTACCGACAGATGCTCAGCAGGAGTTGGCGGGCTTTCTGCGGCTGCCGGGGGTTGAGTTGCCGCTAAATTCGACGGCGAAGCGGTCGCTCGCTGGGCTAGCCAAGCGCGAGAAGTTCCGGGCCGACCTGGCATACAATCTCAGTCCGCTGACGATTCAGTTGCCGCCGCTTTGTGACCGCGAAGGAGATTTGCCGCTACTCGCGCAGTTCTTTCTGGAGGAGTTCAATACGGGAGGAGGAAAACAGCTCAGCGGCTTTGCGCCGGAAGCCGTGGACCTGCTGCTGGCGTATTCGTGGCCAGGGAACGTGGAAGAACTCGCGGAGGTGCTACGCGCGGCGTGCAAGAATGCCGCCGGTCCCGTGGTACAGACTACCGATCTTCCGCCCCGATTGCATCACGCCGCGGAGAAGGAAGCTCGCCCCGCTGCTGAGCCGGAGCGAATTGAGTTGGACTCTTATTTGGCGACGATTGAAACGGAGTTACTGAAGCGAGCCATGGCCCAATCCCGCGGCAACAAAACCAAAGCCGCTGAACTTCTCGGCATACATCGCGCCCGGCTCATCCGCCGGCTGGTGCAGCTCGGCCTCGCTCCCGCGGCAAGTGCCGAAGAGCCGGTAGTGTTTGAGCCGGTGGAAGAGCCGCCCGAAAAGTAGGGTGCATGAAGCGCCAGCGCAATGCACGCGGAAGCGACATGGAAGCATCGGTTGACGCCCTTCTGGTAACGACCTCTGACGCGCGTGCATTTCGCAAAGCCTCATGCACCCTACGGTTCAATAACCACTTTCAAATGGGCGGTCGCCGTGAAGCCCTGCTTGTTCGTGCGAGAGACGCGAACAACATAAATCCCCGGCTTGGCGAACTTGTGGGTCGTCACTGCGTAGCCGTCTTTGGCGAGCTCGACGACGTTGCCGTCGCTCTTGACGGTGACCGGAGGACTGCCGTCGCCGAAGTGCCAGGTTTCTTCGCCGTCCGTGGTGCGGAAGGTGCGGACGAGGAATTTCACTTCCTGGCCCGGCTTGAGGCCGAACGTCGGAGCATACGCGGCATGGATGGTCGGAGGCAAATCTTTGGGATGCTCCGGGTCGATGACGTTGACGATGGCGAAGTCGTAGTCGATCCGACCGTCCTTGTCGGTGACCCGCAGGACTTCGCTATAGACCCCCGGCTTGTCGTAGGTCCGCTCGACCGTCGGCGTCCTTGCTCTTATGCCGGGGGTGCAAAGCCACGCGTGCGACACAATCGAGCCGGTGGCCGACCACGAACGGCTGCCGTCGAGAGTTACTTTTTCTCCTACGGCGACAAAATGGTGCGGCCGGGCGACGGCGAGGAGCGGCGGCTTGTGTTCGCGGAGATAGCTTTCCCAGAGGAACGCGTAGCCGTCGATGATCCCCCACTTGCCCGACGGCTGGCGGCCGCTGATGTCGAAATGCAGATGCGACCAGCCGCCGCTCCCTCCTTCCTTGCCGAGGAGGCCGAGCTTCTGGCCAAGCTTGACCTTGGTGCCGGGGCGAATTTCCGGCAAGATCGTGTGCAGATGGCTGTAGCGATAGAACCAGCCCCGGTCATCGAGGAGATAGACCACGTCGTAGCGAGGCGATACCGGCGTATCGGCATAACCCGGCAGGACTTCCTTGCCGACCGAGACCACGAGGGCGTCCGTCGCGGCGATGACATCCACCAGCGCCTCGGCTCCGCCAATGTCCAGGCCGTAGTGGTAATAGATGTTCGCGTCCTTCCCCGGCTTCTCGCCGCCGTCGACATGGACCGGTTCATTCGCCATCTGCGTCTGGCTGGCGAACCATCGCTGCTTCGCCGGATATCGAAGTGTCCCGGAATTGATCCAAGGTGAACCAGCAGGCCAGACCCGCAGACGAACCGCCTTCTCCAGCCCCCAAACATCGAGCCCCCCGGTCGTCCTCGTCGCCCGCTGGGTGTAGCCGCTTGTCACGGGGCAGTCGATCTGCACCTCTCCTACCGTCACCGGCAGCCGATAGTTGGCGGAGACAAGTGTCACTTCCTTGCCGTCCACTAGGACTTTTACTTCCGCCTTCCGCACCGCTCCGCGCAGGCTGTCTCGCTGCTCAGCCAGGTCCAGAACTTTGAGCGTGACCTTCTTACCATTCGTCAGCGTTATTTCCTGTGACTCGCCGAGGTTGAGGTCGGCTGTGACGTGAAGGGGAGTGAGTGTGGGCTGGGGGAGGTCTGCCGCCGTTGAACCAGTAAAAAATGCAAGAAGACTGAGCGATAAGAGAAGACGAGGCATGAGATGCTCCTGCGGCTTGTGAGCACAACGATCAACAACTTGATGCGTCAGTATACTCCGTCCCATTACCCAAGCTCTGGTCCTGAACTGGCCCAAAGCTTGGGAACGTCATCGTTCACCTTGTCCCCTCGACACATTCGTGTCAGTTGCCGCTGCGGTGTAAGGCCGGCGGATTGAGCCAGTGCAACTGCGGCGGAATGGCTTGTAGGAAGATCCCAGTAGACACCGCTGCCCGAATAACGGCTCAGCGCATCGGTGAGTAAAGAGTGTCCCGTGACGGGGGACTCTGCAATGCACGGTCCAAGCTGGATTGCATCGCTGCCGAAGCGGACAGTGAGATAGCCAGCGATTTCTCCGTCAAATTCGGCGACGCGAATCGCATCGGGCTGCTCGACAAAGAGGCGGAGCAGGAATTTGTCCCGCCGCGTGCCGGTGACGGAGTGATCAATAGCCAGAATTATCGCAATTTCTTCCGGCTCAGGGATTCGAATCGTGGGGGAAATGGAAACGGCTGAAGTGGAGCGAGCGATACCCGCGTATCGCGTCAACTCATACTGCGGCACAAAGCCCAGCGACTCGTACAACGGCTGTCCCAGCGGAGTGGCGTCGAGGCGGATCGACGTGCAACCGAGTTCGGCCGCGAGCTCCAGCGCCTGATTCATCAAAGCCTTGCCGATGCCTCGTCCGCGGACACTTTGCTCCACCAGCACCATCGAAATCCAGGCCACACTTTCAAAAGCCGTGACCACCGTGGTCCCCACGGCCACGCCATCCAGTTCCGCCACCAGGCACCCTTCCGACTGCATCGCCAGGAATCGCTGCCAATCCGCCGGCGACTGATTCCAGCCGGCCTGACTCTTCAGCCGCATACCCAGCGGCAGGTCGTCCGCGGTCATCGGGCGGATGCGGAGCATGGCGATTACCGCCGGATTTCGGTCAGGCCCGGGAGCTTGGCTTTAAGCTTGTTCACCCCTTCGTCGGTGACGTTGGGCAGAAAAGTGACGACCAGCGACTTCAGTTTTTTGTGCTCACTAAGACCCTCGAGCGCGGCGTCGTCCATCTGCGTGCTGCCGATGTGCAGGAACTCCAGTTGCGTCAGCTTGCCGAGGTAAACCATCCCCTTCGCGGAGATTTTGCACGCATCCAAGTTGAGCCGTTTCAGATTGACAAGTCCAGCAATCGATTCCAGGCCGGCATCGGTGATCAGCGTGTGCCAGAGGTTGAGATCCTCCAGGCTGGTCATCCCCGCGAGGCTTTTCAGTCCCGCGTCCTTGACGAATGTCTCCGAAAGGTCGAGCAGCTTCAGCTTTTTCAGGCCGGCCAGGTGCACCAGCCCTTTGCCGTTGAGCGCACAGTTCCGGAGTTCCAACGAAGTCAGCTCCTTGAACTTGCCGAGGGGTTCCAGTTCGGCGTCGTAGATGTTCTTGGCATTGGTGAGCGAAATCGTCTGGATACCCTCAAGAACCGTGACCTTATCGAGACCCGCTTTGGTGACCTCGGTCGATTCGAGATAGAGGGATTTGAGATTCTTGGCCTCGACGATGAATTCGAGCGTCGAGTCATCGACGGTGGGGCCCCAGATCCGCAGGGACTTCAGATTCTTGAAGTTTGCCAGCGTCTTCCACTGGTCCTTGGGAACCTCGTTGCAGTCCTGTAGGTCGAGGACTTCCAGCCAGGTGCTGTCCTTGAGCGCGGTCAGACAGTCTCCATTGAAATGCGTCTGCGGGGCGCGAATCCGTTTGAGCGTGCTGATTTTGGCCAGCGCTTCATAGCCGGGGGCAGTGATGTCGCACTTCTTGAGGTTTACTTCCTCAATTTTCGGGAGCTTGTCCAGGTGGGCCATGCCTGCATTCGTAATACCGCTCTGGGTGAGATCTAGCGTCTTTAGCGCCGGATGCCCAGCGAGCGACTCCAAGCCTTTATCGGTCACCCCCCGCTTATCGCCGACGAGGACTTCCACGGTCGGCAAATCCTTGAGCAACAGCAGATCCGCGTCGCTCCCTTCGGGACCAAGTTCCACGCGAACTACGGCCCCGTCGCGGCGGACCAACTTCGCCCCGGTCTTCTCTAGCGATTCCACTGCCGCTTTGGCTTTGGGATCTTCTTCGCTGGCTGGCTTAACGGTTTCGGTGGGAGTCTTTTCGCTGGTTTTTCCGCCATCCTTGCTTTTTATACCACCGGTTGTCCCGGTTCCGGCATTGGGTGGTGGTGAAGATGAGCAGCCCGCCAATATGGCAAACGAGAGAACGATTGATGATGTCTTTGTTAATCGCATGTTGGCTTCTCGCGCACGGCGGGTTTGATTGGCATTAGTTATTATACGACGATCACAACCGGGCAGGCTGGAAGCCTACCCCACTATTCCTCATCATCCCTGAGCTTCGCCAGCACGCTGAAATCTTCCAGCGTGCTCGTGTCGCCGGTGGATTCCTTGCCGGCTGCAATGTCGCGAAGGAGGCGGCGCATGATCTTGCCGCTGCGGGTTTTGGGGAGGGCGGCTGTGAAGCGGATGTCGTCGGGGTCGGCGAGGGCCCCCATTTCCTTGCGGACGTGGGCCTTGAGGGCGGCTTTAAGGGCGTCGTCGGGGGTTCCCCCTTTGAGCGTGACGAAGACGCTGATCGCTTCTCCCTTGATTTCGTGCGGGCGGCCGACGGCGGCGGCTTCGGCGACGAGCGGGTGGCTGACGAGGGCACTTTCGACCTCGATGGTGCTGAGCCGATGACCGCTGACTTTGATCACGTCGTCGATGCGGCCCATGATCCAGTAGTAGCCGTCGTTGTCCTGGCGGGCGTTGTCGCCGGTCAGGTAATGGTGCGGCACCTTGGTCCAGTATTGCTGCACGTACCGCTCGTCGTCCCCCCAAATGCCGCGGAGCATCCCCGGCCACGGCTGGGCGATGCAGAGCATGCCGCCGGTGTTTTTGGCGACCGGCTTGTGCTGGTCGTCGAGAATCACCGGCACCACCCCCGGCAGCGGCTTGGTGCAGGAGCCGGGCTTGGTGGCGATAGCCCCCGGCAGAGGCGACATCATGATGCCGCCGGTTTCGGTCTGCCACCAAGTATCGACGATGGGGCAGCGCTCGCCGCCGATTTTGCGGTGATACCACATCCAAGCTTCGGGATTGATCCCCTCGCCGACGGTACCGAGCAGACGGAGACTCGACAGGTCGTGCTTCTCGACGTGCTGGTCCCCCCACTTGATGAACGCCCGGATGGCCGTCGGAGCCGTGTAGAGAATATTGACGCGATATCGCTCGATGATGTCCCAGAAGCGATCCTCAGCCGGATGGTTGGGAGCCCCTTCATACATCATCGCCGTCGCCCCCGCGGCCAGCGGCCCGTAAACGAGATACGTGTGCCCCGTCACCCAGCCGATGTCCGCCGTACACCAATAGATGTCTTCTTCGCGATAGTCGAAGACCCACTGGAAGGTCTTCTTGGCCCACAGGTTGTAGCCCGCCATCGTGTGGCGAATTCCCTTCGGCTTTCCGGTGCTGCCGCTGGTGTAGAGGATGAAGAGCGTGTCTTCGCTGTCGTGCGGCTCGGCGGAGCAATGGACGGACGCCTTCGCGGTCAGATCGTGCCACCAATGGTCGCGGCCGGCCTTCATGGTGACATCGTTTTTCGCCCGCTGGAAAACGACGCAGTGCTTCACCGTCGGCGATTTGGCCAGGGCCTCGTCCACCGTTTTCTTCAGGTCCAGCAGCTTCCCCCGCCGCCAGCCGCCGTCAGCCGTGATGACGCATTTGGCCTTGGCGTCGTTGTTTCTATCGGCAATGGCTTCCGCGGAGAAACCGCCGAAGACCACGCTATGGACGACCCCCATCCGGGCACAGGCCAGCATGGCGATGGCCAGCTCCGGCACGAGTGGCATATACAGCGTCGCCACGTCCCCTTTTTTCAAGCCGAGTTCCTGGAGCGCATTCGTGAACTTGCAAACTTCGGTGTGGAGCTGCTGGTAGGTGAGTGTCCGCTTGTCCCCCGGCTCTCCTTCCCAAATGATGGCCGCCTTGTTGCGGCGAGCGCCGGTCAAATGGATATCCAGACAGTTGTACGAGACGTTCGTTTGGCCACCGACAAACCATTTGACAAACGGTTCTTTCCAATCCATCACCTTCTCGAACGGCTTGAACCAATGCAGTTCCTTGCGGGCGAGGTCACCCCAGAATTTCTCGGGGTCTTTCTTCGCGGCTTCGTAGAGCTGCTCGTAGGCGGCTAGTGACGGAATGAGCGCCTTCGCGCAAAACTCTTCGCTCGGCGGAAAGAGCCGATCTTCGTGCATCACTGTGTCAATTTGCCCGCTCATCCAAGCCGCCTTTCTAGAATCCCCCCAACTGACCGCAAAAAGCCGATTCTAAAACCAGCCCGGCGCGCAAGCGAGGGGGAGCGCGGGATCAATCACCTTACTTGGCGGCCGGTCGCTGGGGCCAACTTCGGTAGAGGACAATCAATGCCGGGACGACGCCGAGGCAGCAGGCGATCACGATGAATGTGACTGGATAGGGAGGCTGCACAGCGGCGACGACCAACCCCACCGTGGTGCAGGTGACACTGAAAGCCACAAGTGCAGCGAGCGACGCCACCAAGGAAGTGATGATTCCAAAACCGATGAGGCTGGACAGCGAGCGGGTTCGCAGCGAAGGAGCAGCAGTCCGGACAACGGCCTTCGTGCGGTAGAACGTGGTGATACTCAAGAATAATGCGCAAGAAACAAAAGTTCCCAAAACGGGGTTCCAGTAGAACGCTGCCGCGCCGACGGAAACCACCGTCATCAGACCGAACAAATCCAAGAGCGAAAACTGCCAGGGACGTTCGCCCGGTGTAGGACTTGCGGGTTGTTGTGAAAGTTCGTCAGCCATTTAGCCCAGCTCGATAGAACTCGACCGTTTTCCGGACACCGTCTTCTAGAGTCGTCGCCCGCCAATCGGGATACAACTCCGCAATAAAATGAGGATGAGGCGGAACATTGGAAGGAATCGCAGCGCCGCTTACCGTGAGGAGCGAAGCTGCTGCGGGGACAACCCGGCTGATGACGCGGACGAATTCTTCCGTGGTGGCGATCTGGCTCGGCAGATCGACCACCGTCGAGCCGCTGGGTGGATTTAACGCCGCCTGCACAAACGCTTGAGCGACATCTTCCACGTAGTCGTACCCGACCGCGCCAGTGTAGTTGATGGCGAAAGGCTCGCCGTGGGCAGCCGCACGACAGGCCAGTGAGGGACCGGCAGTAAGCCCCACCGTCCGTTCTGGCCCGTAGACCACATGCGGCCGGATACCGACCGAGGGAATGCCAAAGTGCCGCCAATACTGCTGGGCAATCTGGTCCACGGCCAGCTTGAACACGCCGTAGAACGAAGGGGGTTCCAACGTGGCTGTGGACTTCAGCGAAGTGTCATCGGCTTCCGGACCGTACACGGCATACGAACTGGCGTAGGAAATTCCCTTGATCTGGCCGGCATGGGCTCGCGCCAACTCAAAGAGGGCCACACTCCCGAGCACATTGACCTCGCAGCCGGCAAAGGGGTCCTGCTGGCATTGCGGGGTGAGCAGCGCCGCCAGATGGATGATGTGCGAGACCTGATGCTTCTCCACCGTACTTTTCAGCAGGGCCTTATCCAGCAAGCTGCCAGCGACAAACTCTACGTCGGCTGCCGCCTTCCCCAGCACACGTTCCCAGCGCTCGGAGTTCTTCTGCACGTCAAACACGACCGGCCGGAGCCCGCGGGACAACAACTCGCGCAGTACCCAGGTCCCAATGAATCCGCCGCCTCCTGTCACCAACACTGAGTCATTCATCGCGCGTTCTCAATTTCCTAATCGTTTTAATCCTGCGGCTGCCCCTGCTTCGCTGGGTCGGCCAGTGCCGATTCTTCGACGACCTGGCAATCCGGCAGCGATTCCAGAAACGTACGGCCATATTGCTTAGTTTTCATCCGTGGGTCGAGGATGACGACGATGCCGGTGTCGGTGGCGGTGCGGATGAGGCGGCCGAAGCCTTGCCTGAGCTTGATGACCGCTTCGGGGAGCTGGTAGTCACGGAAGGGATTACCGCCGCGGGCCTTGATGTCTTCCAGGCGAGCTTCGAGAAGCGGAGCGTCGGGGACGCTGAAAGGGAGCTTGGTGATGATGACGTTTTGCAGGGCGTCCCCCGGCACGTCCACACCCTGCCAGAAGCTGTCGGTCCCCAGCAGCACGCCGCGAGGGTTTTCCTTGAACATCTCCACCATCTTCGTCCGCGGCACGCCATCCGCCTGGCTGTAGAGGGCCATATTTCGCTTCGCCAGCCACGGCGTCAGGTCGGCAGCGGCCCGCTTCAGGGATTCGTAGCTGGTGAAGAGAACGAAGGCCCGACCGTCGGTGCGCTCCACGTACCGCTTGATCATCTCGCTCGCCCGGCTATCGAAATTCGCCTTGTCCGCCGAGGGATCGGGCATATCCCCGACGAGAATCAGCTTCACCTGCCGGCGATAATCGAACGGACTGCCGACGCGGAGCGAAGCGGACTGCGTCAGGCCGATGCGGGATTTGAAGAACTCAAAGCTCGGCTTTTTGCCGGTGGAGAGCGTGGCGCTCGTCATGATGACGGTCTTGGCGACAGAAAAAAGCTGTTCGCGGAGGACTGGTCCTGTATCAATCGGCGCGGCGGAGAGCGTCTGCCGCGGCCTGCCGTTGCGGGAGAATGAAGTTTCGTGCCAGTAGACGCTCCCCTGACTCTGCTGTTCCAGCCAATGCGCGATTTCCCCGGAGAGGGCGATGAGCCGATTCTGAGCGGAGACGAAGTTGAGCTTCTGCGATTCGTCTTTGATTTCCTCCGTCCGGGCGCGGATTTCCTGGGCGAGCGCCGTCAGGTGCGGGCTGATTTCATTCGCCATCGCGACTGGGGAGCGAAAGCGGCCGTTCTTGTTGCCGGTCTTGTACATCGCGGCCATGACATCGGAGAAAAACTCATCCGCCAGCGTGTAGCAATCGATGACCAGTTTTTGAGCCTTGGCAAAACGGCCTTTCTCTCCTTGCTCGCTGACGAGCAGCCCTTTGTTGGTCCGGTCGTTGTAGAGGCGGCTGAGGATGTAGTGGACCTGGCCCGAGGTGACGGAGAGGCCGAGGTGGTCGCCGGCGACCGCTTCGAGCGTGTGGGCTTCGTCGAAGATGACCGCGTCGTATTCCGGCAGGATGCTGGCCCCTGACTGCCGCAGGGCGAGGTCGCTGAAGAACAGGGCGTGGTTGACGACGAGAATCTGAGCGTTGTGAACGCGGCGGCGGGCCTGGTAATAGAAGCATTGTTTATAAGTCGGGCAGTTCCGTCCCAGGCAATTGCCGCTGTCACTGGCGACTTCGTCCCAGACCACCGAACTCGGCTGAAAACCCAAATCGCTGCGGCTGCCGTCGCCGGTCGTTTTGGACCATTTCTGAATCTCCCGCAGGTCGTCGACTTCCTCTTGCGTTTGGAAGAGGCTCCGCGACTTCTCTACCGCGGTGTTCATCCGCCGAAGGCTGAGGTAATTCCCACGCCCCTTCACCAGGACAGCCGTGAACTCCTGCGGCATCACCGAGCGGAGCAGCGGAATGTCTTTGTTCAGCAACTGCTCCTGAAGGCTGATGGTGTGGGTGGAGATGATGATCCGCTTCTTGGGACCGGCTTCTTCTTGCTTTGGCGGCTCCTCCGGGAGGTGAGGGTCACTCTCGTTATTGCGTTTCTCTCCCCGCGTGGGCGCGGGGGCTAAGCTGGTTACGGCCAAGATCGCCGGGACTAGATACGCGAAGCTCTTCCCCACCCCCGTTCCCGCTTCGGCAATCAGATGGTGCTTCTCTCGCAGGGCGCGCTCCACCGCCTGGGCCATCGCCAGTTGCTCCTGGCGGTGCTCGTAGTTCTGCATCCGTGCGGCGATTCGGCCGCCGGGTCCAAGAATCTCAGAAACAGAGGACATGCGTCCACGATAACACGAAGGGGCGGAGAGAGGCAGGGACTCTCCACGCCGCTGCCAGTACGTTACGGCGACTTTGGCAGCCGCAAGATCACAATTTCGTAGTTCATGGCGGCAGCGACGTGGCGGCCATCAGGGCTGATGGCAATGGTCTGCACGTAAGCGCTATTGCCGACCGCAAAGGAGTCGACCTTTTTGCCATTCTTGGCATCCCACATGTTGACGATTCCATTCAGGCCAGTCAGCACAAAGCTCGAGTCCGCCGTGAAGGCGCAGACCCACTGCACATCGCGTTCCTTGAGCACGGGACCCTGCTTCCCGCTTTGGGTATCGACGACGATGACCTCCGACCCATTGCTGATGGCAATTTTGGACGCGTCTGGCGAGATGGCCACCCGCTGAGCATAAGCGGCTGTGAGCGTCTTGACCGACTTCTTCACCTTCCCTTGGACCAGGTCCAAAAGCTGCATATTCTCACCGTCTGCGACGATCCCCAGCTTGCCGTCGGCGGAAATCCAGACCGCCGACTCTCCCCTGGCAACGCCATCGAACGAATGCACCAGCCGCCGGTCTTCCAGACTCCAGTAGTTTGCTTTTTTATCCTTGCCCGAAGAAAGGACGAAACGGCCGTCGGAACTGCAGACCATGCCGCAGACGTCGTCTCCATGCAAAGCGAACGAGCCGACGGGCTTAAATGTTCCATCCTGCTCCGCATCAAAAATCTCGATCCGTCCGTTGGTTTGCCCCACGAGCAGTTTGCTGCCGTCGGGAGTAAAGACCAGGGAGCTTGTCATGTCCGTCTTGAGGGATTTTTCCTTCATCACCTTCCGCGCGTCGAGGTCGAAGGGGATCACCGTGTGGCCAATCCCTCCTACCATCAGCCGGCCGCCGTCAGCGGAAAACGACATTGCCTTGACATTCAGGCCAAAATCTTTGAAACGCCGAACCTCCCCTACGGCATCTTCCGGAGCCTGAATCTTCGCCAGCGGCACACCGCGCGAGGCCAAGCCCCGGAAATCAGCCACCAGCTTGAACTCGAGTGCAACGCGTCCAAACAATTGCACGAAAACATCCCGCTTGATGGTCCCCCCGGCGACTTTGAGCGAGCCCAGCTCGCGCCCGAGTTCGCTCTTATCCAGGCGAGTGATGAAGTCCTCCGGCGTGAGGCCGAATTCCGAAGCCGTGCGCGCCAAATCAAGCTCTTCTTCAAATCGCTGGGCCATGCTCGAAATCGGTTCACCGGTGCGGGAGAGGGTACTGAAGCCAATTTGCTTCATCGATGCGGCAAACCGCCGACTATCTTCCTCGTAGTAGCGATCCAATTGCGATTTCTCTGGGTAGATCGCCAGGATTGAGTCGACATCTTTGAAGCTTTTGCGATTAGCCTCAACGAACGGGCGGATTTCATCGCTCTTGGTGATGACGCCGGCGTAGTGGCAGGACATGCAGGAAACACCGTTGGTCACCAGCTTATCCGGGCGGCGGGGGTCGCTGACAATTTCGGTCGGACCTTTGTCAATCCGCTTGCCGGCTTTATCCGCCAACAGATAGCCTTGCAGCCCATTGGGGAGCGAAAAAATGATCTCCCCGCCATCGTGCTTAAAGCCATCGGTCCCTCCGGGACCGGTCGGATGCTGGAACAGGTTTTGGGCACCGATATTTCCACCAAAGTCGTAACTTTTCCAATAACTTCCTTGCGGCAAGGCGTGCCGCTCGATCAGGCGGTTATTTTGGGAGACGCCGGAACGGTTGAACGCGGCTCGTACCACTTTCTCCTGCTCGATATTGGAGGCGACGTTCACGCGCAGGTTCTGCTCCAGCGCCAGGTCGGATTCCGGCAAGCTGAGGAGCGTGTGATAAAGCGGCGGGCGGGAGCCGGCGAACACAAACCAGTCCGCCCGAACCAGCGGCATTTCGGTCTGTGTTTGTTGATAGCAGAGTTTGGCTTCCTCGGACTCGTAACGGAGCCCATACGGATTGCTGCGGATGACATCCTGCCAGTTGTCGAGCGTCCAGTTGAGGTCGCGGATGTCCACGCGGAGAATCGTCCGCGCAGAGTCAATCGGCAGCGGTTTGACGAGGAGAGGATTCCAGGACAGGCTGTTCACCAGCTTGGCCAGGGCCATGCGATAGGTCTGCAGCTCGTCTTCCGAAACGCCGCTGTTATACAGATTGGTGAGCGTGAAAAAGCGGAGATATTTGCGACTGCGCTCGGGAGCGGCTGCGAGGTCTTTCGCGATCAGCCCCATGATGTCGAGGTTGGTGATGAACGGCCGGGCCGTGGTTTGTGCCAGGGGAGGAGCCCCGACTTCTATCCAGCGCTTGACCAGCGCGACCTCCTGCGCGGTGGGGCGTGGATTCTCTCCTTCCGGCGGCATGCGCGTATCACCACCAACGGCTGCCATCCGGTCATAGAGGGGCGAGCCACTGGGGGTGCCCGCTTTGACGTAACCTTGCGTTAACTTCTCCAGACTCAATACGTAGTTGAAGCCTCCTTCATTCGAACCTTCCTGCCCGTGGCAGCGGTAACAATTCGTCTTGAGGATAGCCTGCGCCCGGCGAGCCAACTCTTGCTTGTCGGCGGGGAGATTCGTCGGCGTGCCCTGCGCCGGCGGCTCAGCAGCCGGCTTGGCGGGAGCGGCCCCTTGTTTGAGAAAATCCTGATCCGCCTGGCTGAGCTTCGCAAGCGGCACGGTGATCACAGCGCCGTTGGGCTTCTCTAAGTAAACTTTCCCATCCCGGACCGTCACTAACTCGGCTTCCACGCGGAAGTTGCCGGTGACATCTCTCCATTCGCGCGCCTGGGCAGCGGCCGCAATCAGCAGAATCGCCAGTGAAGTACCAAGAGAAAAACTTGCCCGATGCATCGTTGCCTCATCACGAGCTAGAAGGCTCCACTCCCCAGAATGAGCCGATTTTCCGTCAGATGAAGTGGAAAGTCAATCAAGTTCTTGCCTCTGGATGAAGAGCAGAGTTGCCATTTTGGGTTGAATATGCCGGCTTTTCCGCGGATTGCGTTGACAGCCTTCGTTTCCGGGCAAGAATCAAGGTGGCGGAGCGAATTACTGCCGACGCATCATTTTTCTCCTTCGCGGAGTTCGGTTATGACCCCCTTTTTTGTCTTGTGTGCGGTGATCGGTGGCACGATTCTGGTTTGCCAGTTCGTGCTCACGCTCGTCGGCTTTGGGCATGATGTGGGGGACATGGCCCACGATGTTTCCGTCGATGTGCATACCGATGTATCCGCGGATGCACATGGCGGTGGAGATGGTCACAGCGACGAGTCCGGTCAACACGGGTCATCGTGGTTGTTCGGCGTGATTTCATTCCGCACCATCGTGGCGGCCACCGCCTTCTTCGGCCTGGCCGGGCTCGCCGCGGATTCGGCGGGACTCGATTTGCTGAAGCAACTTGTCATTGCCACCGTCAGCGGTGCCGGAGCCATGTTTGCCGTTCACGGTTTAGTAAAGCAGATGGGACGGCTCAATCAAGATCAGACATTGCGGGTGCACCGGGCAATTGGCCACGTGGGAACGGTTTACATTCCCATTCCCGCTCAGAAAGCAAGTTCCGGCAAGATTCAACTCAACCTACAGAACCGGGTTGTGGAGTACGAAGCCATCACCAAGGGGGACGAAAAGTTGGCCACCGGCACCAAGGTGCGTGTTGTGGCTGTGCGAGGGTCGATTTTGGAGGTGGAACCCATTCTGCAGGAAGCAGCATCTCAAGTGTAGAATCGGTGCATGACGAACCGCCGTTTCAACCTTCCCCATCTCGGCCTCGGCGTTGGGCTGCGGAGCGTCCATTTTGGGCACATCCTTCAGCACCAGCCGGCGGTGGATTGGTTCGAGATCATCTCCGAGAACTTCATGGATTCCCGCGGACGGCCGCGGCAGGTGCTGCGGCAGGTGGCCGAGCGGTATCCGGTGGTGATGCACGGCGTCTCGCTCTCGATTGGCTCAACGGACCCGCTCGATTTTGAGTACCTGGCTAAACTAAAAGCCCTGGCGAAGGAATGTAAACCCGCCTGGGTTTCCGACCATCTCTGCTGGACGGGAGTTGCCGGACGGAACACCCATGATCTGCTGCCGCTGCCACTGAATGAAGAGTCGCTGCGGCATGTGACGGAGCGCGTTCGGATCGTGCAGGATTATCTGGAGCGGCCGCTGGTGCTGGAAAACCCCAGCTCTTACATCACCTTCGCCGCCTCCACGATGAGCGAATGGGAATTCCTCAGCCGCCTGGCTGCCGATGCCGACTGCGGGCTGTTGCTGGACGTGAACAACGTCTATGTCTCCAGCGTGAATCACGAATTCGACCCCGCCGAGTACCTCCACTCGCTGCCGCACGAGCGGGTCGTTCAGTTCCACCTCGCCGGCCACACTCATCTGGGCACCCACTGCATCGACACCCACGACGGCCGCGTGGTGGAAGCCGTCTGGCAACTCTACCGCCTCGCCCACGAGCTTACCGGCGGGGCCAGCACACTGCTGGAATGGGACGCCAAGATTCCGCCGTTTCCCGAACTGCACGCTGAAGTGCTGAAGGCAAGAGACTATCTAGAACGAGAACTCACCGAAGTGACGGGATCTTCCGAAAGAACGCCAGAAATAGCATGGCAAGACAGTCGGTCGGCGGCCGTCCCCCATCCGCTGCACTTGCTGCCAACAGCGGTGGAGTGATCAAAGGGAGGTTCGTGATGTTTGAATGGCTCGCAGATGAGATGGCGAAAATCAAGACGCGAAAGTTCCATCTTGTGGATGGCCCAGCTGCACCAGAACTTCGAAAGCCTGTGGATGAGTCTGACTCCGGACTTCCCCTGTCTTACAAGGAGTTTGTGCTCCTATTCGGAAATGCAAAACTCTACCGACGCGATGGTTACTACTACGTGACCGTGCATGCTGGTCCTAGAAAATTCAATACCTCCAAGGGTGAGCCATTAGTCCAGTTTGGAGGAACGTGGACATCGTCGGCGTATTTTAAGGAAGAGCAGCTTATGGACGGCCGCGAATCCGCGGTCTTTGAGTCTTATTACAAACAGGGTATCAAGAAGACTGCCGACGGCTTTGAGGAATGGCTTCGGAAAAAATGTGTCGCAGCAAGAAAGCGTTACAAGAAGAAGGAATGGCAAGCCATTGAGTGCGGTCCTCCACCTTTCAGCGATCAAGAGAGATCGATCGTTGAGTCCCGCGGTAAGTTTCGTTGGCGACTGATCGGGATAAGCGAAAATGGCAGTATCCAGTTCGAAGTACACAACGGCTCGAAGGATATCCTTCCATACTTAACTATTGGGATTCGAGGAAAACGGCGTAACACCGATGCCATTTTGGAAGGAGGGATATGGCTTCCGGTTAGGTCAGTCCTTCCAGGGAAAACAGTCGTGGTCGAAAAGGATTGTTATTTCGAATGGGTCGACCCACAGGATGTTATCGCTTTTGAGGAACCCGACCCAGAGCCAGAAGACCGAGACCGCTATTGGGAGTTCAAACCTCAGTAGGTCTTACCTCTCCGGACTCTGCGCCTCCGCGTGATGTTCTAATGTCAGCATAGCATCACGCGGAGGCGCAGAGACCGCGGAGGAAGAAAAAAAGGGGGATGGGATCTATCAGCCCTTCGCCAGCAGCTCGGGTATCGGAGTCCCCTCGTTAAGAATCGGAATAGGCCGGCCCGAGAAGTCCTGGAACTGGACCTTGCTGGCGTTGACCCCCAGGTGGCGGTAGACGGTGGCCAGGAAATCGTGGACGGTGATTCGTCGCTCAATCACGTCCTCGCCGCGGCGGTCGGTGCCGCCGATGACCTGGCCAGTTTCCAGACCGCCTCCCGCGAACATCATGGAGGTCGCACGGGGCCAATGGTCTCGTCCCGGCTGCATCACGCCGCTGCCGCTGTCGGCGGCGTAGGAGATTTTGGGAGTGCGACCGAATTCGCCCGTTACGAGGACCATGACTTGCTGGTCGAGTCCACGCTCGTAAATGTCGGAAATGAGCGCGGCCACGGCCTGGTCGAAGTACGGAGCCCGCGCCGCCATGGCGTCGAAGACGTGGTGATTGACGGCGTGGTCATCCCAATTTTGAACTCGGCCGCAGATAGGCCCAGCAAGCGTCGTGGTCACGAGTTCGACTCCTGCCTCTACCAACCGGCGAGCCAGCAAGCATTGCTGACCCCAGGTATTGCGGCCATAGCGGTCCCGCACAGCGGCCTCTTCCTTGGTTAAATCGAAAGCGTTTCGAGCCGCAGGGGAAGCGAGCATGTTCCAGGCCAATTGCTCGAATTCGTCACCTGCCTGCATGTTCCCACGCTGATCAATGCCCCGAGCGAGATTGTCCAGCCGAGCCCGCAGCCCCATTCGCCGCTGTATCTGATCGAGGCTCTCCTTGCCGGCGGCTCCCATGTTAGCCACTCGGAACTCGGGCAAGTTTGGATCGCCGGAAACGCCGAATGCCTCGTAGGCCGGCCCCAGATACGCGGAACCCAGATAGGGAATCGGCGGCGCGCCGACGTAATTCGGCAGCAACCGGCCGGCACTCCCCCGCAGGCGATTAGTGATGGAGAGAAATTCCGGGTGCGGGGACTGCGGCTTGAATTCGCGAATTTCGTGGCCGGTAAACATCTGCTGCTGGCCGATGCCGTGGCAGAACCCGGAATGAACCATCGAGCGGACGATGGTGAATTTGTTAGAGATTGCCGCTTGCTTAGGGAGCCGTTCACAAAACCGCAGTCCCGGCGTCTGAGTAGCGATGGTCTGAAACGGGCCGCGATATTCCAGCGGCGCGTCCGGCTTCGGGTCCCAGGTCTCCAGATGACTGGCCCCGCCGTGCAAAAAGACCACGATCATCGCCTTGGGCTTGCCGACAGGAGCGGCTGCCACGGCGCGGAGACGGTACAAAAGCGGAAGGCTGAGGCTCGCCAGACCAGAAAGTCCGAGTCGAATGAATTCGCGGCGATCCCCCATCGAACTTCCTTTTGTAGTCGCCAATGACTTCCGGTAGTGTAGTTGAATCCGGTTCTCAGCGATACTCAGTTTGTCGACCCCGCGGCAAACCTAAATCCTATCCCCGGGTTCGCCAATATCCTCCCCGGGCGTGATCGTAGGTTGCCTCCTGGCCGCGAACCGCATCGTCAATCTTGCCATCACGAAACACCTCCTGCCCCATTACCCAGGTTCGTACCGGCCAACCGGTGAGCGTGGTGCCGTGCCAGGGGGACCAGCGAGATTTGGTTTCCTGATTCTCATTGAGGATGGTCGCTGATTTGTTCAAATCGACGAGGACGAGGTCGGCGTCGTAGCCGGGGGTGATGCGCCCTTTGTTCACGATGTCCCAGACGCGGGCGGGGGCGTCGCACATCCAGTGAACGACTTGCTCGATCGTGCAAAGGCCGAGGGAGACCTGATTCAAGATTAGTGCCAGGGAGTTCTCCACTGCGGGGAGGCCGGAGGGGGATTTGGGGTAGGGCTGCTGTTTTTCTTCCAGTGTGTGTGGGGCATGGTCGGTGGCGATGACTTGAATGCGCCCTTCGAGGAGGGCCTGCCAGAGGCGGCGGCTGTCGGCGGCTGTTTTGAGGGAGGGGTTCATCTGGACGAGAGTGCCGAGCCGGGCATAGTCGTCAGTGTTGAAGAAAAGATGATGCGGACAGGCCTCGGCCGTGATGAGGTTGCGATGGTCGACGAGCAGTTCACATTCGTCCGCGGTGGAAACGTGCAAGACATGGAAACGGTGGTTATGGCGAAAGGCGAGGTCCATCGCCCGCCGCGTGGCGATGACGGCTGCGGCATGGTCGCGGATGCGGGAGTGATCGGCCAGAGTCAGAGCCTTAGTATCAGGGGGCTCACGCCCCCCGCTCGCCGCGAGGAGGCGAGCTGTGTTCTGCCGGATTGTTGATTCATCCTCACAGTGGGCGCAGATGGGGAGCGTCGTCTCCGCGAAGATCCGCTCCAGTGCCGACTGCTCATCGACGAGCAAATCGCCCGTGCTGGAGCCGATGAAGATTTTGATGCCGGGGGTGCGAGTGATTTTCTTAAGCTCATCGGTATTGCTCGTGGTGGCCCCGATGTAAAAGCCGTAGTTGACCAGAGACTTTTCAGCGGCCAAGGCGAGCTTCTCGTTCAGCCGGTCCTGCGTGATGGCGGCCGGCTTGGTGTTGGGCATTTCCAGGAAGGTGGTGACGCCACCCTTGGCGCACGCCCGACTGGCGGTGTGCAGGTCCTCTTTGTGGGTCAGGCCGGGCTCGCGGAAATGAACCTGGTCGTCAATTACACCGGGGATGAGATGCAGGCCGGCAGCATCGACCACCTCGTCGGCCTGGGTGTGGATGGCGGCATCGAGGGCGGCGATTTTTGACCCCTCCACAAGCACCGACATCCGTTGGCTGCCGGTGGGGAGGACGACGGTAGCGTGGCGGATGAGGAGGGACATGAGTTCTTTAAGAAGAGAGCCGACACGCGAGGCCGCGTGTGGCTACGAGGGCGTCACAGCGGCAGGTTCAGGCCGTATCGAGGGGGATTTCAAAAACTCACTGTAACAAATCGACCCCGATTTCGCCTGGAGAGGATGACCCAGTCGGACCTTTTCCAGGAGAAACACCATGCTTCAGACTCTGCCACAACCATTGATGCATCCACGACTTGCAGCAACTAATGAGTCAGCTTCATCAATCTGTCCAATCTATTACGTGGTGTGGCGCAGCCGCAAAAGTCTTCCCTGGCAGAGCGAGGAGTTCACCGGCCGATTTCAGGCCCACTGCCGGTATTTCGCCCTGCTGGACCGAGGAACAGAAGCTTATGTAGAGAAGCGTCAGCCGCTGGAATTCTGATCTCAGAAAAAATTGTTAGACTTTGCAAAAATTATTCTTGACACAACATTTCCCCCTGATAAACTCGTGCCCTATGAGCAATAGGCTGCGAGTACTGCTGGTTACCTTGGCTGCGGCCTTGGGGCTGCTCGTTGCGAGAATCGAATACTTGAAGGGTTGGGCGGTTTTTCATAAGCACGAAGCTCAACGCTTCGCGGACTACATCGCCATCTATCGCAACATAACTCCCCTTGAGGTCGAGGCGGCGATCGATGTTGCCTCGGATAATCGGGATGATGATCGGCTGGACGACAAGTTCCTTGCGGTCTTTCACCATCGGGCTGCCGCGGATGCCTATCAAAAGTCCGTCTTTCGTCCCTGGATGATGGTCGATACCCCGACCATGCCCCCTCATCACTGATCGTCGGCGGGACTGAGCGACCTGTGGAGAATGGGTCGGCTAGAACAATTCCCGAATCGGCGCCCCACTGGGCAGGATGGCGATGGGCCGGCCCGAGTTGTCCGAGTAGGTGCGAGACGTGTCGATGCCGAAGCGGCGATAGATGGTGGCGAGCAGGCAATTGCTGTCCATCACCCGCTTGACGGGCTCCTCGGCTTTGGCACTGGTCTGGCCGATGACCTGCCCCATTTTCAATCCGCCGCCGGCGAGCAGCACGCTCATCGCTTTGTTCCAGTGGTCCCGCCCCGGACGTTTCTCGGGAGAGTTGTACATGATCTTCGGTGTGCGGCCGAATTCGCCGCAGAAGATGAATAACACTTGCCGGTCGAGGCCGCGGAGCGACAGATCCTCAATCAGAGCCGAGACGGATTCGTCGAAGGACGGAAGTTTCTCTTCGAAGGATTTGAAGATGTGTGAATTGACCGAATGGTCGTCCCAGTTGCTGGTGACGCCGGTTTCCGGACGGAGGCGGAACTCCGCCTGACACTGCACGAACCGCACGCCAGCTTCAATCAAGCGGCGGCAGGTAAGCAGGCTCTTGCCGAAATGCGTGCGGCCATAGCGGTCGCGGGTCCGCTCGCTTTCGCGGCTTAGATCGAATGCTTCGCGGGCGCGGGGGCTGGAGAGCATGCCGACCGCGTGTTGCTGGAAGCGGTCGAGCGCCGCCATCGTGCCGCTCCGGTCGAGCTGCCGCGGGAAGGCATCGAGATTTTGCAGAAGCTGCATTCGCCGGGTGAGGCTGAGGATACCCGCGGACGAAATCGCCAGGTCGTCCTGCCCGCCACCGCTGTTGTAAATCGGCACCGGGTCGTATTCGTTTTCCCCCGACGCGGTGATTGGATTCGGAGCCGGCATATAGGGCGTGTAGGCCGGACCAAGATACGCCGGCCCGCCGCCGTAGAAAGCCGTGTTGGCGACGAGCAGCGGAATTTCGCGCTGACGAGCGGCTGCTCCGGCGCGATCATCGAGCGAACGAGCCACCACGGAGCCCAGTTCCGGATATTCACCATGATTCAGATTCGCGGCTTTGGACGGATACCCGGAAAGGAAGCGATGTGTCCCGCCCGAATGTTCGTTCCGTTCGTGATGCAGACTGCGAATCAGCGTGAACTTGTCCGCTATTCCCGCCAGCCGCGGCAACAACTCGGTGATCTCGATTCCGGGAACCGCCGTGCGTATCGGCTTGAACGGCCCGCGATATTCCACCGGGGCCGCCGGCTTGAGATCGAAGAGGTCGATGTGGCTCGGCCCGCCATTGGCCCAAAAGAGGATGACCGAGAAGTCCTTATCGACCTGCGCTTGCTGCTCCGCTGCGGTAAGCACGCCCGCGAGCGAGGGCTGCAAGCCGACTGCCAGCGCCCCAAAATTCAGGCCGCCGATTCTGAGCCACGTTCGGCGATCCAGGGGTCCGCTGCAGCGTTTCAGTAGTGGAGTTGAAGGGTGCATGAGCGGTAGCGAAATGCACGCGTGAAAAACTACGGCTTCGGGGCCGGCAACACCATCGCATGGCCGCTCTTCACGACGACCTCGGCATCCCCCTTGTAATTGGGCAGATTCTCTTTGGGCACGCGGACGATCGAGCCAAGGATCAGCACCTGGTCGTCAATCTTATAACTGTCTTGCGGATTCTTGGCGGAAATCACGATGACGAGCCGCTTGTCGCGGGCGAGTTCCAGCGTCGTTTCAAAATGGCCCCCCGCCGCTTTGAGATCCTTCACCGTGCCGGCGAGCAGTATTCCCAGGTCCCCTTCTGCCGCATCGAGTTTTTTGCCCGCGAGAATGCCGATCGAGTTGAGCTTCTGGGGCTCATTGGCGGCTTGAGTCAATGACTGTTTCAGGGCGGGGAGTTTTTCCGCATTGTCGGCATCTTCGAGATTGACCTGCTCCACCGCGCGGCCCAGGCCGGAATACGCGTTGTACAGCGCGACAATCGCCGTCTTGCGAGCTTCCTTGTCCCCCGCATCGGTGGCATCGAAAGCCTTCGCCGCGGCATTGGCGGCATCGATCCCTTCGGTCAGATTCGCAGCCGCGGCAGGGGGTTCCTTGGCCGGCGTCTCCGTCGGCTCCGCAGGTTTTTCCTCGGGCTTCTCTTCCTTGGGCTTTTCGGTGGTGGGCTTCTCTTCTCCCGGCTTCTCGTCGGCAGGTTCCTCCTTGGGTTTCTCGGCAGGTTTTTCTTCCTTCGGCTTCTCAGTCGGTACTTCCGCCGGCGTCTCATCTTTCGGCTCAACCGGTTTAGTCGGCTTCGCCGGCTTCTCTTCAGGCAACTTGAAAGGATCTTCTGTGCTTGGCTCCTCAGTGGTTGCCGGCTTGTTCTTGGCGGGCTCCGGCGTCTTCTTGGTTTCTTTGGGTTCGATCGAAAGCGGGCCTTCAATCTTCAGTTCACCATCCCCACTCTTCGGTTCGGGCGCGAAGGGGTCGGAGGTGTCGAGGGGATCTTTCTCTTCGGTCTTCCTCTTGGCCTTCTCGTTCTTGGCAAAGGTGCCGCTGGCCTTGGGCGTTCCGCTGTTCTTAAGCGCCTCGCTGAACCGCGGATCATCCCCCAGCTTGCCGGGCTTGCTCGGCTTGGATTCCTTTCCCCCGCCATTGCCCTTGTCATTATTCAGCGGCTGCGGCTCCTCGGGATTCACTTCCTTGTTCACTTCGGCGTCACGGAACTTTGGCGGCAGCACCCACTTCATCCAGCTCACTTTGGCGATCGTCGGTGCCAGACCCAGGTCCACACCCGGCCCCCACCACAAAATGACAATCGCCAGTCCAATCCCAACCACGCCCCCCAGCACAATTTTCACCAGCTCCCCCACCATGCTCTTCTCTTTCCGCTTCGGCCGCGGAGCAGCGCGGAAGGAAGGGGTAGGGGCGGAAACCATGTCTTCTCGCGACGGTGCCGCGTCAAGCACGCCCGTGGAATACTCCTTACTGGAGTGTCCTTCCAGATGGCTGTCAAAACCGTGATCCATTTCCGAGCCAATGTGTGAGCCCGTGGCCGCGTCCATCCCGCCGACAGCCGCGAGAACGGGCTCATCGGTAACGGCGGCGCTAACGATGATGAGCGCCGGCGGCAACTGGGCGAGGGCGTCGGCCAGATCGTATTCTTCCTGGCACAGCGGGCAGCGAACCCGGGCGCTCCGCGGCGCACTCGACGGCACACTCACCTGATCGTTGCATTTCGGACAAGAAACAGTAGTCATGGCGACTCTCCAGCCGTTTGCACCCTGCCGGTGCCTTGAATTGAGCAAACCCCTGATGACGTTCTCTAGTGTAACGCGGGGAAATGCCGGCTGGTAGCTTTTGCAACCTGAAATCAGCCCAACCCTCGTTTTTCGAGCGTGGACTCACACCCCTGGAGTCGGCCAGTGACCGGAAAATTACGAGTCAACGTTCCAGGTACACGATCTCCGCCAGCTTCCCCAAGTCTCCCCCAACCTTCTTCGTATCGACTCCATCGCGAAGATGAACGCCGTTGACGAAGGCGGCAAAGGCGAGTTTCCGCCCTTTGGCGGTGGTCATATAACCGGCGAGGGCTTTGCTGGTAAGTAGCGAGTTCCCTTGCAGCAGGTCATCCCAGAGGAGGGTCCCCGTTTTGGCGTGGACCTTGTCCCGCGCGGGACTTTCCTGGCTGATGCTTTTAGCTAAAGTCCCATCGACGCCAAGAGACGGCATGGCCCGCTCGTAGAGCGCGAAATCCTTGCGGGCCGTCATGGCCACGAGCAGTTCGACAGTTGCCTTCGGCGTAACGTAGTCTCCCCGCGCGCCACCCGCTCCGCCGCCAAAGGAAATGGCGTCTGCTTCCACGCCCGCTTTTTTCAGGAAAGCGTGCTCCAGCCGCAGGCCGTCGGCCAGTGTTCGCTTGCCTTGGTGTGCCGCAACGAGGAGCGGCAGCGTGCTGGCGTGCAGATTGTGGCTGACCTTCAATATGAGTCGAGCGTTTTCGGAGAATGGAGGTGATTCAAGTTCGGCAACGCGGGTTAGTTTCTCAATCTCCTCCTTGGCCGGCAATTTTATTTCCGGATGACGGATGGAAATGGGGGCGGAGACTTCGACCCCGGCGCGCTGCAGCGCCTCGATGAGGAGTGAACGAGCCCAGCCGGCGGGATCGGGAACTTCGTAAATCCGCACCAGCGGAGCGCGGCTGGCAGGTATCTTGCCACTGAACGTGAGCTTGTTTCCATCGACGCGAATCCACGTCTCGACCTTGCTTCCTTTTTCCACGGTTTGCATGTCGAGCTTTATGTCGTAGAGCTTCGTCGGCGGTCGGACCGTGACCTTCGCCGGCTGGCCCGCCTCGGTCGGTTCAATCAGGAAGTCCAGGACGTTGTCGTTGACGATAATCGGAGTGATGTTCCCGGGCCCGCTGCCGCTTCCTTCGGCGTGCTCGAAGAGCCGGTCGTCCACCAGCAAGTCGCCACTCACTTTCTTGATTCCCGAGGCCGCGATCTGGCGGGCAATTTCGTTCAGGCCGGCGAGCGGATCGGGTGACGTGAGCGAGGCATCCTCGCTAAAGGTGGCGTAGGTGTGATCGGAGTTCGTGAAAGCAATCTCCCCTTTCTCCGTCGTCCGCCCCCCCATCGTCAGATCGCCGCTCGCCACCAGGATGAGATCACCCTTCAGCTCTCCAGTGTCCGTCACGTCGCCACGGCGGTAAACGGGCGTGTGGAAACGGTAATCGGCACCGAGCCCATCGAGGGCTGTCGCCACGGTGAAGCACTTGGTCGTCGAAGCCGGCGCGAATAGCTTGTCGGCATTCTCCTGATAGATCACTTCCCCCGAGTTGAGATCGAAAAACAGCATCCCCCAGTGGGCATGCCGATAGTGCGGGGCGTGCGTCAACTCGTGAATCTTCGCGGCCAAAACATCTCGCTTCGCCTCCGGCTTCTCCTCGGCCCAGAGCGGTAGACACGAAGCAGTCAGCAGCCAGGCAGCACATCCAAAGGCGATGCGGACCGGAAGGGAAGAAAATCGCATGGTGAAATCTCGCGGGAAAAATGGGGAAGTACGCACATTCTAGCGGGAAAAACGGGCAATACACCGGGGCCGGCAGTCAGCCCTGGAAATCGGCGTGAAAAGCCTGAAAGCATCCCGAGAGTGCCAAAGAGCGATAAATAATCATCCGTTCACTATTGGACTTGCGTCAATTCCTGTTTTCCTAACCCGTTGTGACACACTCGCTTGTAACTATTTTGATAATTCTTGTGATGTACTCATTGACGGTGACACTCTATTTCGTAAATAGTTACACACGATGACGACGCGAATACGTCACGCACATTTCTATTTTTAGGAGCACAGAACATGACTAGCATGCTTGAACCAACCCCCATCGAGGCCCGCCCGGACCAGCCTCCGCTGCCGGCGGAAGCGGCGACGGACGTCCCCCTGACGGAAAACGCCGGTGAACCCGCTGCCGAGAATTCCGCGGAGCCCATTCCTTCCCCAGACCGTGAAATTGACCCCCAGGTGGCCGCCGAAAGACAGCGGCTGCGGGAGCGGATCGGCAAGTCCAGCAGCCTTTCCCGTGGCATGCGGGATCGGCTGACGGCCCTGCTCGATGGGGAAATCCCCGCGATGGCCAGCGATCCCCAGCCGCTCATCCGGGCGAACGATGTTCTGGCGCTGCTTGAGGAGGCCATCCCGCCGCAATTGCAACTCGATGCTAACTCCCTCGCCCAGCCCGAGCATCCAGCCGGGGAAGCCTTCTTCACCGGCGACGCAAATCAGATGACCGACGACCAGGCCGAGCGGATTGCCAGCGAGCAGATCTCGCGAAGCGCGTGGGGGAGGCAATAGAGCAGAGAGGTTGGAAAAGAATCTGCTCTAACCTCTTACCTCCTACTACTCACTACTCACTACTTTCCTTTCTTTTTCACAAGGAGTTACCTATGTCTGAATTCACCAGTGGCAATGTTCCCGGAGTCGGAACGCAGCATGATGCGGGCGAATCGCAGGTTTGGTGGGCGGGCCGCGCCGGCCAGGACCTTATCGCCACCAAGAAGATCGCCATCGATTCCGCCACGGTCGATAGCGGTAACACGCCGACCACGACGCTTCGCGGCGGCAACGTGCTGGCCCTCTCGGATTCCAGTGGCAAGGCTTTGATCTACGACCCGGACGCCAATGATGGGCGGCAGATCGCGATGGGAATCCTGGAGAAATACCAGGACATGCTCGTCGGCGGAACTGCCACCGACCGCTTCACGCAGATGCTCGTCCACGGCTTCCTTAAACAAGGAGAGCTCGTCGGACTCGATCCGCGGGCTAGGCAGCAGCTTGCCGGCCGATTCGTGTTCGACCGTGACCTCTCCGCCAGTCTTGGAGTGCTCATGCACCCGCGAGGCGTCTACCGCAAATCGGCGAACTACGTCGTCACCGCGGCGGACAACGGCCTGCTCTTCCTGGCAACGGCGGCGGTTTCCTTCACTTTGCCGACCAAGCAGAACGGCCTGGCCTTCCGGTTTTTCCAGACGGCCAACGCTGACCTGACCATCACCGGCAGCAGCGACATCGTCCACAAGAATAGCGCCGCGGCATCGTCCGTGGCGTTTTCCACAGCCAACCAAAAGATCGGCAGCCACGCCCTCGTCGAGTGCGTCTACACCGATACCGACACGTTGGTCTGGATCGTCAGCAACCTCGGAGGCACCACCGCGACGGTGGCGTAGGCCAGGGATCAGGGGACAGGGGTCAGGAGACAGGAGTCAGGGGTCGGAGCAGAAGAGCGCACATTTAGAAATCTCTTGCTGACTCCTGATCCCTGACACCTGACCCCTTGAATAACCAATCAACTTTCCATTTTCAACATCTACAGCACAGGAGAAAACCATGTCACTCAGCACCGCACAAGTCTTGGCTCCCAAGACCATTCTCAAGGCCATTTCGCAGCTTGATCTGCCCGGAACCGCGCTCCAAAAACTGATGGGGTGGGGACTCGGCAGTGGAAATGTCCGCCGGCAATCGGGCCGCAATTACTCGTGGGACATCTTCAACCACAGCCGCAAGGTGGCCACCGGCCGCGTCGGAGGTCAGGCCTCCAGCCGGCAGAAGGCCCAGAACGTCAGTGCCCAAACGGGTACGTTTCCTCGCTCGGCGGAAACCATCTGCTTGCTTGATGAGGATCTGCTGAACCACCGCGCCATCGGCGGGCCGGACTCCCGGCTCGACCAGGACGGGCAAAACTACCTGACTCACCAGGAAGTCTACCTCGCCCAGCGGTTCACCAATCTCATCGAGTTCCAAACCGCCGCCCTGCTCCGCGGCAGCTACTCGTACTCCAACGATGGCGACGAGCTCAGGCACGGGTTCTCCGGCGGCGAGGAGACGGTCGATTTCAAAATCCCCTCCGGCAACAAAACCCAGCTCAACATGCTGGGTGCTGGCAACATTTTGAACGCCGACTGGGCGACTACCAGCACCGACATCCCCCGCCATCTGCAGAGCATCAACACCGCGATGGTGCAGCTGACGGGAATGGGGCTGGCTCACGTTGTCCTGACCGGCACCGGCTGGCAGTACATCGTGAACAACCTCAAGGTGCAGGCGCAGGGAGGAAGCTCGAACGTCGTGTTCGAATCGCTCCGCCGGGTCGGCCACGGTGAATTTTCCGCGATTCTGCGGGCGATTCCCTGGGTCACGTTCCACGTCGTCGATTATGGACTCGATATCTGGAACGGCTCGAGCGAAGCCTTCGCCAAGCTGATCCCCGATACCCACGCCATCTTCCTCCCCGAACCCGGTGCCCGCTGGGTGCAGTACCTGGAAGGGAGCGAGATTGTCACCGAAGGTCCGGGGGGCGTAAAAGCCGAACGCTACGGCTTCTACCCGTTCGCCTATCCCACGCACGACCCCAGCGGCTGGAACCTGAGCGCCGTTTTCAACGGCATCCCGGTTCTCTACACGCCAAGCGCGGTCGCGTATGGGCTGATTACCGGCGGGAGCTACTAGCGCTCGCTCTGATAGAGAAATGGTTTTAGGTCCCGACCATTCGCGAGGATGGCGGGACTGAACTGAATGACCAATGACCAAATCCCAATGACCAATAGATTCCGATTCTGCATTCTCTGCCTTTATTGGTCATTGAGGCTTGGTCATTGGTCATTCTCCTCCGAGTTCACTCACCATCCTTCACCAATCCACCCCCGGTGCCCCATGCCCCAAACCTATTGCCTCAAAGCCGATATCGAAGCGGTCTGGACCGCGGCTGACGTTCTCGCCAGCGCGGACGACGATTCCAGCGGCACGCTTTCCGCCACGGAGGAAGGCTACATCACCCGCGCGATCGAACGAGCCGCTGAGCGAATGAATGTCTATCTCGAGCAGAGATACATCCTCTCGGAACTCGCCTCCAACACCTGGTGCCGCGACGCCAATGCCGCCATCGCCGCCTATTTGCTTTCCATCCGCCGCGGCAACGCCGCCCCCGCGCCGTTTCAATCGCAATACGACGGACTGATGAGCGACCTCTTCGAAATCGCCTGCGGCCGGCTGAAAGTCCCGCAGGCCAACGAAAGCGTCGACAACGTCCCGTCGGTCAGCAACTTCGCCGTGGACCTCAGCGGCACCGATGCAATCATCCGTGTTATTTCGGAGTAACGCAAAGCTGCCAAGGCGCGAAGGCGCAAAGAAAGCAAAAACGGTGAGCCAAAGCCTTTTTCCCTTTCCTCCTTCTTCCTTTGCCTCTTTGCGCCTCCGCGCCTTTGCGTTTTCAAAAACCCTCAACCTCAAGGAACCACCCATGTCCTTCTTCTCCCGTCTCCGCGATGCCTTCCTCTCTCCGGCCAAACAACCGGCTCCCAAGCCAACTCGCATCGACCCCATGCCGATGGAGATGAACGGGCTTCCTCCGTTCAATCTGCATGTGGCCGACATGATGCGCTATGACCCGCAGGTCCGCATCGGCATCGGCGCTCGCAACGGTCTGCTTATGTCCGCGGAAGTTGATGTCACCGGCGAGCAGCCGGAGATGGTCCGCTTTGTGCAGGCTCAGTGGGACCGCATTTGGGGAACGGCCGCCCATCAACTGCTGCGGGCCAAGCTCTTCGGTTTCCAGCCGTTCGAGGTTGTCTATCGCCTGGCGGATCGGGGCGAGTTCTCCGGCCTCGTCGAATTCCAGCAGCTCCTCGATCGTCCAACCGCTGCCTCTCGTCTCCTCGTCAGTGGCGAACAGCCAGTCGGCTTCGTAATGAAGCCATCGGCAACCTACCCGGCGAGCGGCCAGCGTAAGCTGGCTGATACTAACGCCAGCCAAGAGATCCAATTACTCGCCCCGCGCGCCCTCATTGCCACCTTCGACGCCGACTGCAACTGTCCCTACGGCTGTGCCCTTCTCGCCCGGGCCTATCCCGCCTGGTACGAAAAATGGATGGAAGGGGGCGTCAAGCAAACTCTGCGGCTCCGGATGATGAAGGACGCCTACATCGGCGACATCGTCTGGTATCCACCCGACCGCAAGGTGCAGCTCGAGGGGGGCAAGGAAGTCTCCTGGCGGGACATCGCTCGCGAGGTCGTCGAAACCCGCATGTCCGGCGGCGCTCTCACGCTGCCGCTCCTGCGGGATAAGGACGGCCACAAACTCATCGACTACTCGCCGCCGCAGGGAGTCACCGGCATCACCAGCATCTTCATGTGGAAGAAGGACGTGGACCTCGAAATCTGGAAAGCCCTGGAAGTGCCGCCGGAAATCATCCAGGCCGCCTCCACCGGCAGCGGCTTCTCCGGCCGCTGGATTCCGTTTGTCGTCGCCCTCTCTGCCTGCCACATGGAGCTCGCCGAACTGATCCGCTGCGTCGACCGTGACATCCTCCGCCCCCTCGCCCGCCTCAACTTCGCAGCCGAACCCCGCTACGACATCCGGCCCAAGAGCCTGGTGGATATCTATGCGAAGAAGTTTGGGGCGCGGGCCGATCGGCTGCCGGCGGCAACGTAATTGACATTCCAAATTGGGCAACCACCGAGTTCGCCTCGGTGGAGCCGGTGATCTTGCACTAAACTGTGTTTGTCATGTCCTCCTCCAACCCCTTCGCTACCCGTTTCACCCGCCCTGGGGCGATTCCCTACCTCTATCCACCGGGCCAAAACGCCGACACGTTGTTGCAGACGCTCGAGGCCAACCACTGGCAGGGAGAAATCATCGGCCCGCACGGCAGTGGCAAGTCGTCGCTGCTGGCGGAGTTGTTGCCGCGGATGGACGAAGCAGGGAGAAAGGTGGTGCAGTTTGCCTTGCATCAAGGGGACCGCACGCTCCCTGTGTCCAAGTCCGACGCCAAAGCTTGGAATGAACATACCCAGGTCGTCGTCGATGGCTACGAGCAGCTCTCCTGGTGGAGCAAACGCCGGCTGCAAGGCTGGGTGCAGGGGCAAAAGGCCGGCCTGCTCATCACCGCCCACCAGCCGATGGGGCTCCCCCCGCTCTTCACCACACAGCCGACGCTGGAACTGGCCCAAAGCATCGTTGCCAGGCTGCTGGAGGGGACGGACGGGACTGGAGTCCCATCCTACGAAGACGTTGCCGCGGCTTTCGCCAAACATCCCACCAACCTGCGGGAGATGCTCTTTTCCCTTTACGATGTTCACCAACGGCGACATACAGGTGATTCACTAACTTGATGGGTGCCACGCCCACGGCTTGGCGTGGGCGTGATTCCGTCGCTAACACGCCCACGCCAAGCCGTGGGCGTGCCACCCGGTTAACATTTCGTAAAGTACCGAAAGCAAATGTGTAAAGTCCGCTGAACATCCCGCGCTAACCAAAATACCGCCTGTCAACTTCTTCGCGCGCTCCTAAGTCCTTCCGTCAGCTTGCTTAACGATTTTTGCCAAGCAATCGTAGCCGCTTGTAACGATTGTTCGGCATACGACGTGCTTATTGAACACGCCGTCAATCTGCCTGAGCGGCACACTCGGGCAGAGGCGATTCCAGCGGGAGTCGCTCCCTGTTTTCCGTTTACATTCTGGTACAAGGAGCTTTGGTATGAAGAAAATGTTTGTTCGTTTGTGGAATGAGGACGACGGCGTTCTCTCCTTCGAGTGGATTCTGCTGTTGACCCTATTGGTCATCGGCATCGTGTCCGGCGTTTCCGCCGCCCGCGACGCCATCATTGACGAGTTCGGGGACGTGGCCCAGGCCATGCTCTCGCTCGATCAGTCCTACACGATCGACTTCCCGCTGAATGTGGACGTTCACACCGTGGACGCCACCAGCGCCAGCGACAGCTCGTTCACGGATGCGTTGATTTATACGGACTGCGGCCGGACCACTGCTCCTCTGGGACAGGTGCCGCAGTTCGTGCTGGACAGCGATTCGTAACATCGTAGTCCGCTCACTCCGTGAGCGGACAATTTGATCATCGCGACCAGGAAGCACCCCTTCTCTCCCCGTGCCCACGGGAAAAAGGGGCCAAAATCGCCCGTTTTTGATACTCCCGCGGATTACCCGGCGTCGTCAGCCGCAAGGTTGACGATTGCCGGGGATCCCAGGGGGGTTTTGCTCGCATCTTCGTCCCAATCCTACTCGTACTCCTGCTCTTTCTCCTACTCGTCCTGAGTTTGCGACCCGTCGCATCCGGAGGAAGAGGAGTACGAGCAGGAGTAAGAGTACGAGTAGGATAAAGGATGGCCGACCCCCCTCCTTGTTAACTCCCCTTTACCCCTTGAACACCCCCCGGCGCAAGCCATGTTAAGTCACTAAAGCGCCCTGCGCTCGTCTACTCCGGGGTGAAAAGCTGCCCTTCTCTCTCAAAGTGTTGCTACAGCAATACTTATCTCCTGGATTACGTCTTCTTCAGGATTTCATACCCCTCTCGGCACGGTCTGTGCAATAGGCCCCCTCAAGAAATAGTCGTTCGCCGTGGGCACTTCGCGCGACCGGCAAGAAACCCCGATGTCGGGCTTTCTACACGTGTTTTCGCTTTCTGGTACAAGGAGTTTGGGATGAAGAATGTTCTGTCTCGCATGTGGAAGGAAGAGGACGGCGTCCTCTCCTTCGAATGGGTCCTCTTGGTGACCCTCCTCACGATCGGCATCGTTTCCGGCATTTCCGCCGCCCGCGATGCGATCATCGACGAATTGGGCGACGTTGCCCAGGCCATGTTGGCCCTCGATCAGTCGTACACGATCGACTTCCCGCTGAACGTTGATGTCCACACCGTGGACGGCACCAGCGCCAGCGACAGCTCGTTCACCGACGCGCTGACCTACACGGACTGCACCCGGACCAACGCTCCGACCGGGCAGACTCCGACCTCGGTTCTGGACAGCGATTCGTAATCGTCAGTTGGCCTTGTGCTAAGCAAGCGAGTTCACCCGGCCAAAATATTGGCCGGGTGGACCGGTTGCGATTCCGGGATGCCTTCCCCTGGCCTGCTGGTCGGTGGCAGACATTCCTGAATGGCAATCTTCACCGTACATCAATTCAACTCGGATAAAGGGCTCTGAAATGCGGATTTGCAAGAACATGTGGCGGGAAGAGGAAGGGGTGCTGTCCTTTGAATGGACCCTCCTCGTCACTCTCCTCACCATCGGAATCGTCTCGGGGCTATCGGCCGCCCGTGACGGCATTATCGACGAACTGGGAGATGCCGCCCAGGCGATGGTTGCCGTGGATCAATCGTTCACGATTGACTTCCCGCTCAACGTGGATGTCCATACCACGGATCCCTCCAGCGCCAGCGACAGCTCGTTCACCGACGCGCTGATTTACACCGACTGCACCCGCGACCTGTTCGCGCCGCAGCAGATTCCGATCACCGTCGAGGACGACGATTCGTAATCGGCACAGGGAACAACTTCTCGAAAGAGGCACCTGAAAATGGCACAGTTTTTTGTACAAGCGTGGCGCGAGGAAGACGGGGTGTTGTCCTTTGAATGGACCATGCTCCTCACCCTCGTCACCATCGGCATCGTCGCCGGCATTGCCGCAGCCCGGGATGGAATCGTGGACGAGCTGGGGGACATCGCGCAGGCGATGGTTGCCGTCGACGGGACCTACCTCGTCAGCCAGCCGCTGGCGATTACGGTAGATCCGGACGGAGCGGGACCTCTGCCGGCCCAGCAAATGGGTGGCGGCAGCGATTCGAGCTTCACGGATGCCATGATTTATACGGACTGCGACCGACCGAGCATTCCGGTGGTAGCCGACCAGGGAATTAATTTCCCTGGCAGCCCGATGGATGACTTTGACAGCTAATTATTCACAAACTCAACACGGACAACCTAGCAATTAACTTTTAGGGAATTACGATGAAAGCTGGACTCAAACAACTTTGGAACGAGGAAGACGGCTTGCTCGCCTTTGAGTGGACCTTGCTCCTCACCGTCCTGGTGATCGGCATCGTCAGCGGCGTCGCGGCTGTGCGGGACGGAATCATCGACGAACTCGGTGATATCGCCCAGATGATGCTGGCGGTTGACCAGTCCTATACGGTCAGCTTTCCGCTGAATGTGGACGTGCATACCGCGGACGGATCGTCCTCCTCGGACAGTTCCTTCACAGATGCTTTGATCTACACGGATTGCGATCGGGACATTTTCCTGATTGGACAGGGAATCAACACCCCTGGCAGTCCTTTGGATGACTTCGATTCCTAATGGGACTAAAGTAGTCCGCTCACTCCGTGAGCGGACAGGCCTGCACACGGAGTGTGTTGGCAACGTAGTTGGAACACGGGCGCATCGTGAGAAAGCACCAGTTTGATTTTCACCTCCGATGCGCCGGCTGATATTGCCGGCAGAATCCTTACACGCGGATCTTTGCCATGCAACGCTTGATGACGAATATGTGGAAGGAAGAGGACGGGGTCCTCTCCTTCGAATGGACTTTGCTGCTTACGCTGCTCACCCTGGGGATCGTCTCCGGCCTCTCCGCCGCCCGCGACTCCATCATTGACGAGCTGGGCGATCTCGCCCAGGCCGCCGGGGCCATGGATCAGAGCTACACCTACCCCGCCCTCGTCTTCACCTTCGGTGGCGGCACCTTCACGGTCGCCGGCAGCACCTTCACCGACGATGCGATGGTCTACACCGACTGCACGCGAACCGATGCACCGAACTCCAGCGACTCCGCCGGTGAGTTCGAGGACAGCGATTCGTAGTGCTGAAGTGGGGAAGGCTTCCAGCCTGCCCAAAAAATCCTACTCGTACTCCTGCTCCTACTCCACTCCTACTCGTCCTCCGTTAAAGCCAGGGGACGAGTAGGTGCTAGAGTACGCGCAAGAGTAGGAAAGACTTGAATCTCCTCCATTTTCCTGAGTATTTCCATGAATATCAAACTTCTATTACTCGCCGCCTGGCAAGAAGAAGACGGAGTCCTCTCCTTCGAGTGGACTCTCCTCGTCATCCTCCTCGTCTTCGGCATCGTTTCGGGCTTATGCGCCGCCCGCGACGGCATCATTGACGAATTGTCCGATCAGGCAGCCGCCATTTTGGCCTTCGACCAGAGCTACAGCTTCTCGGGATTCGGCTCGATTCCGGCCAGTTCCTATACGGATACGCTCGGAGTCGTCACCGACTGCGGCCGCAATACCCTCGCCGGCCAGGCAGGCGAGGACGACGTGGATTCGTAATGAAAGTGGGGTAGGCTTCCAGCCTGCCCAAAAAATCTTACTCGTACTCGTACTCCTGCTCTTACTCCTCTTCCGGATCTGCGGACGAGGACGAGCAGGAGTATGAGTAAGAGTAAGAGAGGATTGGACGGCAACACGGGGGTGGGAAAGCGTTTTTAACACTTACTGCATCAAGTCCTGAATGTTTTCACGGGCACGGGACTTGCCATTAAGTCCGTAACACCGCCACGGGGCAGTGGCGGTGTTGCGATTTGTAAACATTGGAGCTCCTGTTCCTAGTCTTAATCGTACTCGTACTCGTACTCGTACTCCTCCTCCGCATTAGATCCGGAAGCGGAAGACGAGTAAGAGTACGAGTAGGAGTAAGAGTACGAGCGGAGTTTAACGCTTTTCCCAAGGCCAACTCCCTGATGAACAGCTTGTACCTCCTCGCCGCCTGCGTCGCCGGTTTCACCCTGGCCGCGGCAGTGATTGATTTTCGCACCAAGAAGATTCCTAATTGGCTCACGGTCCCGTCCGCCATTGCAGCGCTGTTGTTTCATCTGGTGAGCGGCGGCGGGACCGGGTTTCTTTGGGCTTTGGCCGGCTTCGCGGTCGGCTTTGCCCTGTTGATTCTCCCCTGGATTCTCGGCGGCGGCGGGATGGGGGACGTGAAATTGCTGGCCGCCCTGGGGACCTGGCTCGGCCCCCTGATGATCCTGCCGGCCTTCGGCCTCGGTGCCGTATGCGCCCTGATCATGGGGATCATGCTGATGGTGACAAGCACCTTCACCAGCGGCATTTCCACCACCCAGCGAAGGTTCCTGAACAAAGGGGGCTCCGCCACGGCAACGGCGGGCTCCACCCCTCGCAAATATCGGCGGGTCCTCCCCTTCGCCGTTCCCGTCGCCATCGGCACCTGGCTCGTTCTGGCCTGGATGCTCATTACCGCCGCCCGCTAGAGAATCGCTCCCCACTGATGCAAAGCAGCAACGCTATGTCCCCACGAATCAAAAAAGCAACAGAGTTTAGGGCAGGCTGGAAGCCTGCCCCGCGGAAAAATTCCCGCAAAGGCGCAGTCCTTTCCGTCGAGCTGGTGATGGTCCTCCCCATCCTCCTCTTCGTCCTCCTCGCCTTCGTCGAATTCGGCCTGATGCTCATGTCCCAGCAGGGTTTGGCCGCCGCATCCAGCCTGGGGGCTCGCCAGGCCGCCCTTACCGGCGCAACCGAAGCGAGCGTCGTCACCACCGTCGATAACGCCCTCGCCGGCTGGTCCTGGAAGCCTTACCGCGAGCTGGTGGTGGTCGTCGACGGCAACAAGATTGATCCCTTGGTCGCACCTGATGAAATCCAGCTCGCCCCGACCGGCGCGGTCATTTCCGTGAGCGTGAACGTCCCCACCGACAAGGCGGCACCGAATTTGCTTAAGTGGATCGGCATCGATACCGCTGGTAAAGACCTGACAACAACCTATGTAACTCGCAAAGAATAATCCGAACATTCGCTACAACGTATCGCCCCAGATGAGGAGAAGTTAACGTGTCACGTATCAGTCCTGCAACAGTTACTTTCTGCGTGATGGCCATCGTGCTCGGCCTGGTCGGCGCCTATGTCGTCCGCAAGGCCATGCACAAGGAACCGGTCGTCGAGGCCCCCAAGCCGGCTCCCAAGGTCGATCCCGGGATCCCCGTCGTGTTCTATCGGGCGAACATCGCCAAGAACACCCGCCTGACCCCTGACGACCTTTTCATCGCCAACGTCGGCAAAGGTGCCAAAGCCGCCGAAGGAGACTCTTTCCGCGCCATGGAGCGAGCTCTCGGTCGCATCACCAAGTCCACGATCAAGGCCGGCATGGCCGTTCGTGACAAGGACCTGCTCGAGTTTGGCGAGACCCTTCCCGATCTGTCGGATCGCCTGCCGGAAGGGCACCGGGCCATCACCATCGATGTCATCGGCGCCAACACCGGCGGCAAGCGGCTAGCCGAAGGGGATCGCGTCGACATCACCCTCACCGTGGAAGGGACGCATCCCGACCTTGGCGAAGTGACCACCAAGACCCTTCTCAAAGACGTCCTGATCATGGAAGCCATCATGAGCCGCCCTCTGCAGCGTGGCGCACGCCGAGCCAACGGCATCATCACCGAAGGACTCACCGTCGCCGTCACTCCGGACGACGCCAACAAACTGGTTGTCGCCGAACGAACGGGCACGCTGGGAGTTGTCCTCCGGGCCACCAAGGACGCCGGAATATCGGACGCGGACGGCAAAGCTGTCAACCGCCGCGAACTCCTCGGCCTCAAGCCGCTGCCCACTCCCAAGCCGCAGAAGCACTTCCGCATCGAGCACTACTCGGGGGGCAAAGTCACCGTCCAGGAATTTGACGGCAACAAGATCCGCGAATCCCGCACCGGCCCCAGCGGCAAGCAGTTCGACGAGGAATCCGATCCGCAAGCGACCGGCGTCCCGACGGACGACAAGAGCGCCGCCACCCGCAGCGGCGTGCAGGTCCCGGAAGTCGTCGCCGTCGAAGACCTGAACTAGTACGTCCCAGAATTCGGCGAGCCGGCAGGCGTAAGCCTCCGGAGACTACGCCGCCATCGTATCGATATCACCGTGAAATATCAGGGGGCTTACGCCCCCCGCTCGCCAAGAGAAAATCATGCCATCCCCTCAGCCAACCCGATCTCCCCACCGGACAGCTCTCCGCTGTTCCGGTCGCGATCGCGCGGGCCGGCGGGGCTATTCGTCCGTCGCCTCGCTCATGTACGTCCTCATCGGCGTATTGATGCTGATGCTGGTCGTCAACTGGACCTACCTCGTCCTCGCCAGCCGCCATACCTCGCGGCTGTCGGACGTGCTGGCCTATACCGCGGTGACGGAACTGCTGGACGACGCCTGGCTAAAGAATCACGCCACTTTCGGCTCCGCGACGCAGGTCGACGACATTACTGCCGCCAATGACGCCGTTACGAATGGCACCGTCGGTTATCTCAAGCGGAACAACGACGTGGCGGGGCTCGCCCTCCGCGCCAGTGCCAGCAACGCCGGCGAAATCACTATCACTCCGGCCCGCGTCCCCGTCCCTTCGCAAATCGCCATCGGCGGCAACTTCAATCCCGCCCCCGTCGGCACCGAGCCTTATAACTCCCTGCGTGTCGAGATCTTCCGCTCGCCGACCGGACCCAATCCGGTTCTGCTGATGATGCGAGGCTTCGGCAGCCCCAACGCGGCCAAGATCACGGGCGCGGCAACGGTCACCCTCGATGCCCGGCTCGTCGGCTTTCGGCCGAGCGGCGTGTTCCGTTCGCCCGTGGCTCCGCTGGCTTTGGATCAAACGCAGTTTTTCACCGTTCGTCAGGCGGGTGTGCTCGACAGCAACGGCAATGGGATCAGGGAACTCGACTTCTATCTGAATCCCATCGGCGGCGGCGAAACGCTCAATGCTGCCCTTGTCAGCCTGAACACGGGCCTCGCCCTGGATAACGTCAGCACCACCATCGACAACCAAATTCGCAACGGCGAAAGCAGTGCCGACTTCGCGGGGGGGTTCCTCGGCCCGGTCGCGCCCCTCGGCGGGGTTCCTTATGTCGCCGGGACGACGCTTGTCCTGGACGCCAACCAAAGCAGCACCAACGGCTCGATCTCGCCGTCCGGCCTGGCCAGCGCCTTCGACGCCGTCCGCCTCAGCAGCTATCCTCGGCGGGTCTTCCCCGTCTACAGCGGCTATTCCGATCCGCTCACCATCGTCGGCTTTGTCGGCGCGCGGATCATCAGCACCGACTCCGTCGGCAGCCGCCTGCGGCTGCGCCTCGAACCCGATTTCATCATTCACGCCACTGCCGAAACGCGGCAGACTCAGGGCGCGAACCCCGTCCCGGAAAACATTTACATCAACAAGACACGACTGACCAGATAGCGCATCGTGCGCCGTATGTAAGGGAGCAGATTGACATGTTTTTGAACTCGTATAAGAAAGCCGAATCCAACGGGAACGGCAACGGCAATGGCCACGCGGAGCCAGTCGCAGATGGCCACGAGGCGGAATTTCAGAAGATCAAAACGGGAATTCACCGCGAACTGCTCGATTCGCTCGATCTCTCCCGCATCACGGGGCTGACCGACGAAGAGCTTCGTGAGGATATCCGCCGCCTGGCTGAAGGGATGCTCGAATCCCGCAGCCGCAAGCTGCCGGCTGTCGACGAGGACCGCCTCGTGGACGAGCTGATGGCCGAATCCTTTGGCCTGGGCCCACTCGAAATCTATCTGCAAGACCCGGACGTCACCGATATCCTGGTGAACGGCCCGAGCGAAGTCTATGTCGAACGCCTCGGCCGCTTGCAGGAAACGAACACCGTCTTTGCCGACGAAGAGCACCTGCTGCAAATCATTCAGCGGGTCGCCGCCCGCGTCGGCCGCCGTATCGACGAACATTCGCCGATGGTGGATGCCCGCCTCTCCGACGGCTCCCGCGTGAATGCCATCATTCCGCCTCTCGCACTCGGCGGCCCGGTCCTTTCCATTCGCCGCTTCGGCCACAAGCCGCTGCAGATTGGGGACCTGATGGTCCGCGGCTCCGTCTGCCCCGAAATCCTCAAGGTCATCGAAGCCGCCGTCGAAGGGCGGATCAACATCATGATCTCCGGCGGCACCGGTGCCGGTAAAACGACGTTCCTCAACAACGTCTCGCGCTACATTCCGGCCAACGAACGCCTGGTGACGATTGAAGACTCCGCCGAACTTCTGCTCCAGCGGAAGCACGTCGTCAAGCTCGAAACCCGCCCGAAGAGTGCCGAAGGGGCCAGCGAAGTGACGCAGCGGGATTTGGTCCGCAACGCCCTCCGCATGCGGCCCGACCGGATCATCCTTGGCGAAGTCCGCGGTGGTGAAGCCCTGGACATGCTGCAAGCCATGAACACCGGCCACGAAGGCTCCCTCACCACGATCCACGCCAACGACACCCACGACGCTCTCTCCCGGCTCGAAGTCATGGTCAGCATGGCCGGCTTTGACCTGCCGGTGCCGGTGGTGCGGAAATACATCGCCTCCGCCATCACGCTGGTCATTCACCTGGCCCGGTTGCGGGGAGGCGTCCGCCGCGTGATGCGGGTTTCGGAAGTGGTGAGCCTGGAAAACGGCGATTACAAGATTCAAGACATCTTTGGCTTCGAACAGCGAGGCAGCGATGACCGGGGGATTGCCCGCGGCCATTTCTATGCCACCGGCAACAAGCCGATTTTTATGAAACGGCTGAACCAGCTCGGCATCGAACTGGCCGACAGCCTGTTCGCCCAGCGGCAGCTCACGGCTGATACTTCCATCGGCCCGATGACGACCGCTGCCGCCCTTGAAATGCAGGAGCAGCGGGTATGAATTCTGAACTGGCCATTATGGGCGTGACCTTCGCCACGATCTCCGCCATCCTGGCGGCTGTCGGGATGCTGGTCCGCGATTTGTTTTTTCCCCGCGTGGAAGCTCGCCGCCGGTTGGAGCTGGCTGCCGAGGAACCGAAGGGGGATCTTAACAAAGCCTTCTTCCACCTGATCGAAGAGAGCGGCACATCGCTCGGCATGGGAACCGCCTTGCTGATCGTGATGGGCTGTGCGATTGCCGGCGGCGGCATTCCGCTGGTCTTCACCGAAAACTTGCTGGCCGCTGCTGGCGGATTAGTGCTCGGTGCCTTCCTGCCGATTCTCGTTTTCATGGTCATTCGCTGGTGGCGCGTCCGGTCGATGCTCATGGTCCTGCCGCAAGCCCTGCAAGCGGTCGCGGATTGCGTGCGGAGCGGTCAGACGCTGTCGGAAACGATGGACATGGTCTCCAAGGAAATCAAAGGCCCGCTGGGGCACGAATTCGCTTACGGCCACTCGCAGCTCGAACTCGGCCACTCGCCTCTTTCCGTCATGAACCGCATGGTCCGGCGGATCCCGATTCCCGAATTTCGCATCTTCGCGACGGCAGTCGTTGTCCATCGCCGGGCAGGTGGAAATCTTTCGCTCCTGACCGAGCGGATGGCTCATGCCGCCCGCGACCGCCAGGACGTCCGCGCCCACTTGATGGCCGTCACCTCCGGCAGCCGGTTGTCGGCGGTCGGCATGGTGGCCGGTTCGATCATCGCCGTCGCCGCCATCGCCTGGCTCGAACCCGACTACATCCAGCCGTTTTTGACCCATCCCAGCGGCCCGTACCTGATTGCCGCAGCCGTCGGCCTGCAGATCGTCGGCGGCATTTGGGTGTGGCGCATTTTGAAATCGAGTTATTAGTCCGCCAAAGTGGTCCGCTCACTCCGTGAGCGGACATGCCTGCACACGGAGTGTGCAGGCTACTCATCGAGATACACCATGAACGAAATCATCGCCAAACTCCAAGAAACCTTCTCCGACCCGGACCTCTGGTCCAAGCCGGCGACGTGGATTGCCGTCGCCTGCGGGGTGATCGCCCTCCTGCTCGTCGTCCGCTTGATGTTCCGCCGCAAGAAACCGTCGGAAGCGCAAGCCGCTTCGCGCCGAGTCGATCCGCGTGCAAACGGCGGCGTCTTCGGATCGCTCACGCCGGCGTTGGCTTCGCAGATTCCTGAATCGGAGAAGGAAAAGAAAGAGTTCGGCCAGATCCTGAAGCAGGCGGGTATGTACTCGCCGACCGCTCGGGCCAGCGTTTATGCCTTCCGTTTTTTGTTCATGGTCTTCCCGCTGATCGTGGCGGGAATTCTGGCCGTCGCGGAGCCCGAACATACCTGGCGGTACTTAATCGCCGGCGGCATTGGCGCGGCAGTCCTGTCGATTATGCCCCGTCTCTACGTCTGGGTCGTCAAGCAGCGGCGGCTGCGGCAGATTAACGAAGGACTGTCGGACATGCTGGACATGCTCAGCATGTGCCTGGGCGGCGGCATGCCGTTGGCCGCCAGTCTCGATCACGTCAGCAAGAACATCGCCCCCAGCTATCCCGCCCTGGCGGAAGAGCTGCAAATCATGAAGAAGCAGACCGAAGTCCACAGCCTGCGGGTCGCTCTTTCCGAATGGGCCAATCGCCTCGATACTCCCGAAGTCCGGCAGGTCGCCATCATCCTGACCCGCGGCGACTTCCTCGGCTCCTCCCTCTCCGGCTCGCTCCGCGACCAGGCGGACCACTTCCGCACAACCCGCAAGCAGCTCGCCACTCTCCGGGCCAACCGCACCCCGGTCCTCCTCACGTTCCCGCTCATGTTCTGCTTCGCCCCAGCCGTGCTGATTCTGCTAATGTCCCCCGCGTTCCTGCAACTGTCGGACTTCTTTAATCCCGAGAGCAATCCGCTCAACGCCAACGACCAACTCAGCGTGAGCACGGATCGGATCGTCGAAACTCTCAACGATCTGAACCAGGATCCCAACGCTATCCGGGACGCGACTCGCACCCGGCCGCCGGCGAATTAGGGAAAACGCACTTCTCGAATCACCTTTCGGATCGCTCGAACCCTTAAAGGGTCCCTCCAATCCAAAAGTGAAACGGAATGCCGAGGAATACTGCCAAGGCGCTTCCGAAAATGCTCGCGAAAAACGCCGCTCCAATGGATAGCGCCAATCGCAACCCTGGCGAAACGTCGCGCAATACCGCGGCTCCCCCCAGTCCGACCAGGATCGGCAGGAGGAGCAATAGCCCGCCAAGATCTGGTGAAGCGAATCGCACGAGAAGGATGTCTGCGATGCACCACGCGCCAAATAGCCCGATGCTTCCAACAATGACAATTAGGCAAAATCGCAGTTGCCAGGAGAGGTAACTCGTAACTCTGCGCCCTTCTTGAGGCGCATCACCGCCGCCTATTTCTGGTGACTCGTAAGGGTTCGGCTCCATTCGCCTTATTCTATCAGCCAGCGCAGCAAAAAGCTCCGTCAGTGCGGCGGGGCCAATCCCGTTTAGGCCGCTATTTGGCGTTTGGCAGCCTCCCTCGCTACAATAACATCCATGAAGTACGGCCTGCGGAGCCAGTTCGTGGAAAACAACCCTTATCATCCGCCGACAATTCCCAGCGACGACAAGGTGACATCCGCTCGATGGAGAAGGCACAAGTGGCCGCGAATTGTCACGGCTCTCGTAGGTGGATCAATTGTGTGGCTACTCATGCCAATTGCCCAAGACTACCCTGAGTTGACCACCAAATTGGCAGTTGTTGGATTCGCTGGTGGGGCAGCCGTTGGATACGCCGCTTGTCTCGTCATTCAGGTCTTGAGTGATAATAGTCTTCGCTGACGAGCAGCCCAATGAAATTCTCCATCCGCGACTTGATCTTCGTGACGGTCATCGTGGCCATCCTGGCGGCCTGGTGGGTTGACCATCGGCGACAAGCGGTGGAAATCGAGCGATTAAGCCCAGTTCAAGATTTGATCTGGCAGAACATCCTGAGCACACCTTCTGGACCAATCGATCTTACGCCTACTAAGTAGGCGATTCCGACAAACGGTATCACCGCCAAAAATCACCGCGCGCTTGCCTCTGCCGTTGGCGACGACTACGATGAAGAGACAGTTCTGTTACCTCCTTCAAGGCTCGTTTTACCAAGGCAGGTGTCCCCATGCCCCTGGAAACTCTCGTCCTCCCTTCCACCAGCGATTCCGCAGCCCCCGCTCCGGCTCCCCTCACCGTCGATGACGTCGTGCGGGCCATTGCCGGCGATGCAGCCTCCGCTGCCGGCGAGTATTTGCGCGATACGGAAGTTCCCCACGGTGGCGAATAAGTCCCACCCGCAGCCCAGCAGCCGCTCCCCTATTTTTCAGCGGCTCATCGGGCTGGAAACCGAATACGCCTTGCACGTTCCCGGCAACTTCAACCAGGGAGGGGGTTCGCGTTACGGACTCTACCTGCAACTGCGGGACTCTCTCAAACGGCTGATCCCAGCGGTCGAAGCCCGGCACATGAAGGAAGGAATTTTTCACGCCGGCGGCGGCGCGGTCTGGTTCGAGACCGAACGCCCGGCAGCCGGCGGCGGACTCATCGAAGGATCAACCGCCGAGTGTCGCGGCCTGAAGCAACTCCTCGCCCAGCAGCGAGCACAGGATTCTCTGCTCGCCGACGCGGCGAAGCGGGCCTTCGGCCGGGAGAAAATCCGCCTCCTCAAAAATGACCGTGACGCCCAGGGAAACATCTACGGCGCGCAGGAAAACTACTCCGCCGAGTATGCCAGCTCCTGGCGGCTTTGGCTCTGGCGGGCCGCGCTCGTCGCCATGCTGCCGCTGATGCTCGTCACCTGGGCCATGCTCTGGGTGCTGACGCTCTGCATCATCACGTACACGCTTCTCGCAACAATCGTCTATCTCGGAGCCGAACGGTTCATTCGCCAGCCGGAAGGACTCGCCCGCTTCCTCTTCGGCTGCACGATGGATGAACTGGGGCGAGCCGCGCCGACCGGACCACGCTGGCTGGAAGGCTTTTTGAGCTTCATCACCCGCGTGATCACCGCGCCTCTGGCCGGAGCATTGTTCGCGGCCATCTGGCTGACCGCCTTCGTCAAAGTCCGCCGGCAGATGCTGCCGTTTTTGCTCAGCCGGGCGGTGACGTCAGGGACCGGAATGCTGGACGACTGCGGCCGCTTTCATCTGGCGGACAAGGCTCCGGCGATGAATTGCCTCACCGGCATCGGCGGCCTCCTCGCGGACCGCCCCATTTTCACGTTCGGCCACCTCTTCAAAACGGTCTACGCCGAAAACTGGCTGCCGCAGGATTACTTCACGCTCTTCTCCTCCCAGCAGCGGCTGCAAATCGCCCTGGGGGATTCCAACATGGCCCAGTTCGCGGAGTACCTCCGCGTCGGCACGACGCTGCTGGTGCTGGACTGCATCGAAGCCGGAGCGATGCCCCCAGTCCCGCGGGTTCGCCGGCCCCTCAGGTCGCTGCGGGCCATTTGCGCCGATCCCACTTTGCGAGCCACCGTGCCGCTGGCCGGCGGCGGCAGTTGCACCGCGCTGCAACTGCAACGCTTCTACCTGGAAGCCTGCCGCCGTTTCCTGGACGAGCAGGAAACCCCTTCCCTGGAAGCCCGCGAAGTGCTGGAACACTGGGAGGAGACGCTCGATTCGCTCGAAGAAGACCCGCAAACTTTGGTCGGTTCGCTCGACTGGGTGACCAAGCGGTGGGTGCTGGAGAAAGCCGGCCACGGCGGATCCTGGCAGACCCGCAAGAAGATCGACCTGAAATATCACGAACTTTCTCCCGACGGCTACTACGAACGGCTCCGGGCGACCGGCGTGGCTCAGGACATTCTGACGCCGGAAGAAGTGGAGTCGGCCCGCCGCAATCCGCCTCTCGGCACCCCCGCCACCGTCCGCGGCCGTTACATCCGCGAATTCGCCGGCGGAGCGGAAGCAGTCTCCGCCAATTGGAAAGCCGTCTACATCGGCCAAGGCCGGCGCACCAAAGTCATCCGCCTTGCCAGCTACCGCCGCAGCCTGCCGCCGGACGGCCCGAGCAAAGATGAACGGGTGGAGCAGCCGAAGTAGCCGTCACACTCCGTGTGACGGCATTTCCGCTCACGGAGTGAGCGGACTACAATTTGGGCTCATGACTTCCCCGCTACCACGCCCACTGCTGCGAAACCTCGCGGCACTCGCTACCGAAGTCGCCACAAGACTGGATGCTTCGTTCGTCGAGGGCTGCGACCGCTTGGCCGCGGCAAAAAATTCGCTGGAGTCCGCGCTCGGTCGTGAGATTCCCGCCGTGGAATCTGCGGACATGCTGAGCCAGGCGATAGTTGCCTCGTTCCCGCTGGTGATGACCCGGAGAGATGTGTTCGCCGTCGCCGCACCGTGGCTGCTGGATCAAGCAAAACCGTGGGAGCGATTGGTGCTGGAGGAAGTCTTGGGTGTTTCTTCCCACTGGCTGCCGGCAGAGGAGATTCAAAGTGTACTCGGTACTGAGTACTCAGTACTTAGTACTCAGTACTTAGTACCTGGTACTCAGCACGTATCACCGACTATTCCCTCTCCCAACCTCACCCACCTCTTCGAGCACTTCCTCGCCGAGCACTGCCGTCTTCACCGCAAACGGGGCGGCGTCTTCTACACCCCGCCCGAACTCGTCCAGTTCATCACTCGCCGCGTCCATCAACAATTGCAGGAGGAATTTGGCATCGATCGCGGACTTGCCGACTCCACCATCCTCGACCCCGCTGCCGGTACCGGGGCGTTCTTGCTCGGCGCAATTGACCTCATTCACTCGGAATTCCCAGCCAACGAGAACTGGAGCGAATTTGTCTCGCGGAATCTACTCCCGCGACTTCACGGCCTCGAAATCATCCCCGCTGCCACGCTAGCCGCCCAGCTCAACATCGCCATAAAACTGGCCGACACCGGCTTTGCCTTCGAGCGGCCGGGACGAATCCGGGTGGAACTGGGAAACACACTCGCGGACGCAGCAGATTTCACGTCTCAAATCTCAAATCTAAAATCTCAAATCTTCGCTCCCCTGGTTTTGCTCGGCAATCCTCCATTCTCCAGCCTCTCGGGCAATCGCGGCAAATGGATTACCAACCTCGTCCATGGAAGCAGCGAACTCCCCGGCTACATCGTCACCGCGAACGAACGGCTGGGCGAAAAGAAAACCTGGCTGCATGACGACTATGTGAAATTCATCCGCTACGCCCAGTGGCTGATCGAAGAAACCGGCAGCGGCATCGTCGGCTTCGTCACCAACCACGGCTATCTCGACAACGTCACCTTCCGCCTGATGCGCAGCGAGTTGCTCCGCGTCTTCAATCGGATTGAGATCGTCGACTTGCACGGCAATCGTAAAAAGGGGGAGACGAAAAGGGGTCGGGAGGGGTTTTCGCAAGAGAAGACTTGCGAACTGGAGAAAGATGACTCGCGAAAACTCCTCCCGACCCCGTCCGGCATGGTCGACGAAAACGTCTTCGGCCTCGATCAAGGCGTCGCCGTCAGCTTCTTCCGCCGGCTGCCGAAACAGACGGAACATGCTTCGTGCAGAGTTTCCCACTCCGAACTCTGGGGCACTCGTGAAGGCAAACTCCGCCGCCTTGCCGCTGAACCGAGCCTAATTCCAACGACAACCATCACGCCCACTCCACCCAACTTCCTTTTCACTCCTGCACCTCCACCCATGCCGCCAGAGTACGCCTCCGCGTTGCGGCTTCCGGACGCTATGCCGGTGAATACCACCGCGCCGGTGACGGCCCGCGACCACTTTGTGATTGCCCATTCGCGGGAAGAGCTCTGCCGCCGCATCGCCGAGTTTCGCGACCTCACCATCCCCGACGAAGAAATCCGCAGCCGCTATTTCACCCGAACTCGCAGTGCCAAATATCCACCGGGGGACACCCGCAGTTGGCAGCTCCCCGCCGCCCGCCGCATCATCGCCGCCGAGGACAACTGGCAATCCTTCATCCGCCGCTGCTTGTATCGCCCCTTCGACTGGCGCTTCGTCTTCTGGCACAAGGCGATGATTGATTGGCCGCGGAATGCCGTGGTGGATCGGCTGCCGACGGAAGAGGAATCAGGGGTCAGGGGTCAGGGGTCAGACTTCTCTCCTTCGCATCTGCTGTCTCCTGACTCCTGTCCCCTGACCCCTGACCCCTGCCTCCTCCTCCTCTCCCGCCGCCAAATGCTCCCCACCCAGCCCTGCAGTTTCTTCTGGATGGCCGACACGCTGGCCTTGGACGGTGTGATCCGGAGCGACAACCGCGGCAGCGAGTCGCTCTTTCCGCTTTATCTGAAGAGTCTTGAGAAGGGTTCGCCCGATGTCACCGCCAACTTCGCGGCTCCCTTCATCACGACGGCTGCAAAACGACTTGAGCTCGACTGGCTACCGAGCGGCAACGGCGATCTGAAGACTACATTTGGCCCGGAAGACCTGCTGCACTATATCTACGCCCTCTTCCATTCCCCAACCTACCGCGAGCGTTATTCCGCCGAGCTGCGGACCGATTTCCCGCGAATCCTTTTGCCGAAAGACAAAAATCTCTTCGCGGACCTCGTCCCCCGTGGAGCACGACTCGTCCAGTGGCACACGCTTAGCGCTCCTGCTCCGGCCATAAATGGAGTCACCGAAGATCAACTCCAGCAGTTCCGCGCCGGCGGCCACCAACCGCTTCGTCCGTCCCGCCAAGGCGGCACTCAAGCACTCGATCACCCACTCGCCCCCTACATCGCCGCCACGCTCCACGAAATGTCCGCCATTGACGACACGATTCTTCGAGTTGGCGGCTGGCCGGGAGCCTTTGTCACGCTCTCGGAGCATGTGCTACTCTTGCAGACGCCTCGCGCCAGCAGCCAGGCGGTATAATTCGCACAACCTGTACAAACACCATCAGGGATACTGAAATCATGGCTGATGTAAAACGGATCGGGATTCTCACCGCCGGCGGCGATTGCCCCGGACTGAACGCGGTCATTCGCGGCGTGGTGAAGAGTGCCAACACCCACGGCTATGAGGTCGTCGGCTTTCTGAAGGGCTACGAGGGACTCGTCGATCCGGTCAGCTATATCGCCCTCAATCACAAAAATACGACCGGCATTCTCAGCCAGGGGGGGACCATCCTCGGCTCGACGAACAAGGGGCGGTTTTGTGCCACCGTCGGCGTCAATGACCGCCTCGAACTCGACCCCGAACTCGTGGCGGGGGTGAAGACCACCGTTGAGCAGCTCAACCTCAGCGGCCTGATCTGCGTCGGCGGCGACGGCTCCCTCGCCGTCGCTCAGCAATTCCACGAAAATGGCATTCCGGTCGTTGGCGTCCCCAAGACCATCGATAACGACCTCTCCTCCACCGCCTTCACGTTCGGTTTTTTCAGCGCGGTCTTCTGCGCCACCGATGCGCTCGACCGCCTCCACACCACGGCCGCCAGTCACGAGCGGGTGATGGTGCTGGAAGTGATGGGCCGACATGCGGGGTGGATTGCCCTCTACGCGGGAATCGCCGGCGGCGGCGATGTCATTCTGATACCGGAGATTGATTGGAGCTTCGACAACGTTTGTCAGGCCGTTCTGGCCCGGGAGCAAAAAGGAAAGAAGTTCACCCTCGTCGTGGTCGCCGAAGGAGCGAAACTGCCGACGGGCGAAATGGTCATGAAGGACGACCGTCGAAAGGATCAGCAGCAGGTGCGACTTGGGGGCGTCGGCAACGTCATCGCTCAGGAAATCGAGCGGCGAACCGGCAAGGAAACCCGCACCGTGGTCCTCGGCCACCTGCAGCGCGGGGGAGCACCCACCACATTCGATCGCGTCGTCGCCACGCAGTTCGGTGCCCACGCGGTGCGGCTCATCGTGGAGCGAAAGTTCGGACACATGATCTGTTACCAACCGCCGCTGATGGGAAGCGTGCCGATCATCGACGCCATCACGCTCTGCACGGTGGACACGGCGGGCACTGCCGTGCAAGCGGCGCGAGCCCTGGGCGTGAGCTTTGGCAACGACTTCCACGATCTACCGTTCAAGTATGTGCCGGAGGCCCCCACCGAGGGGACCGCGGACAAGGAACTGGTGGAAGCGGTGGCCCGGCGCAAGGCGCGGGCGGCGAAGGCCTAGCCCGCATCGATTACACTGATGTATTCCAGCCCAAAACTGCATCACGTCAAGGCTTCTTCCCATGACCGCCTTTGCCGCCGCCACTCGCAAAGTGGACGACCTCGTTCTCACCGCCATCCCCGAGGATGAGCGGCTCTGGGTGCCGCAGGCGGAGCGGGTCTGGTTCCGGCCGCTGTTTTTTAACACGGTGTCCGGCGAATGGGTGAACCTCCTGCGCGTCCGCCGCTCCGGCGTCCTCAGCCGGCATCGTCATCCCGCGCCGGTACATGGGTATGTGATCAAGGGTTCGTGGCGTTACTTGGAACACGACTGGATCGCCCGCGTAGGAATGTATGTCTTCGAGCCGCCGGGCGAAGTCCATACGCTGGTGGTCGATGACGACGTAGAGGAAATGATCACTCTCTTCCACGTTTGCGGGGCCCTCATCTACTACGATGCGGCGGGCAACCCCTGCGGCCACGACGACGTCCACACCAAGATCGAACTCTGCCGGAAGCACTATGCCGAGGTGGGACTGGGCGAGGACTTTGTCGATCAGTTCATCCGATAATCATGCATCATTCCCGCTCACTAATCTCCGCGTCCCTCCGTGCCCTCCGCGGTTCAATCCCTGCTTGGCTCGTTTTCTCTCTCTGTTGTTCCTTCAACACTCTGCATAGTGATTCCCATCTCTCGGCCGCTGAGATCAACTTCGAAAAGCAAGTCGCGCCGATCCTGGTCCAGAACTGCGTGAAATGTCATTACCCCGCAAAAGCTCGAGCGGGACTGAATCTCTCCACGAGGGAACAGGCGCTGAAAGGAAGCGACGCCGGAGAGGTGCTGTTTCCAGGCAAGCCGGAAGAGAGCCTGCTCATCAAGCGCGCGGCCGATGGTTCCATGCCGCCGGAAACCGACGGCCGCAGGCTGACGACGGACGAGGTGGCTCTGCTCACTGCCTGGGTCAAGGAAGGAGCGAACTGGCCGGAAGGACTCAGCCTCGCCCCGGTTTCGGCCAAGGGTGCCACGCCCACTGCTTTGCGTGGGCGTGTTAATGCAGCGGAAAATCTACCCCGCCGCACTTCGCTAGTTAGTCGGGTATTGCAGCACTTCCGCGCCCGGCGGAATCTGTCCGCCGCCGAATAGCGTGGCCCGCGGGCCGTTCGCGCACGGATCGACGGGAGCGCACGAGCTGCCTCGATTGAACCAGTTGGCAAAAGGCCGGTTGCAGCCGCAGCCCGAGAGGCTGAGGGCCACGAGCGACAGGGCGACAATGGCAATGATCTTTCTCATGACTGTTCTCCGTTGGTCCGGAAATGCGGGCTGAATGCGCCTGTTGAAAAAGGGGTCTGGCTCGGAGCCATGTTGCAAATTCCGCGGGATCAGATCGCAGCGACGTGCCTGACCCCTTTTTCGACAGGCGCTCTGGCCCATCCTGATTGGCTGTGAAACTCTACACCACACCTCGTGATGTGCAAACGCAACAGCCCCTTTTTTGCCACGCCTGTTGATATTTCTCCCCTGCACACTGCGGAAATCGTGCTACATTACTTTGACGCCAGGGATGGCCGAGCTTTGCTCATCCCTACCAGGCGCATAATCCTCCCCACCCTCCTTTCCATGGCCGCCAGCGTCATTTGTCCACGGTTCGCAGCGCTTCTCATCACGGCTTGCTGCGCCCTAATCGGCAGTTCCCGCGCATGCGCGGAAGAGAGTGCTCCCGCCGAAAAAGCCTTCGAGCCGCGGCCGAGCGATCAGATCTGGGTGGTCAATACGCGGAGCATTGGCTGTGTCGACAATGGTCTTGGCTGGAGTACATCGCGCTACGATGCCGGTTACTGGAAGAGCGGGGACGATAGCTCCTTCTACTCTTCCGACGATCAGGAAACCGTGACCGTCATCTACGTCCACGGCAACCGAATGGACGCCGCCGGGGCGGAAGCTCGGGGCCTCGCCATTTATCGCGAACTTTTCAGCAGCCACGAGGGGGGCAAAGTCCGCTTCGTCATCTGGTCCTGGCCCAGCGACCAAATCAAAGGACCGATCAAGGATGTCCGCTCCAAGGCATACCGCAGCGATGACGAAGCCTATCTGCTGGCCCGCTTCCTCGCGCCGATTCCAGCGGACCGGCGCGTTGGACTCATCGGCTTCAGCTACGGCGCTCGGATTATCGGCGGCGGACTTCATATTCTCGGCGGCGGCGAAATGGCCGGCCGTGGGATTGAAGAGGGGAAGCGGGCAAATTTCCGCGTCGTGTACTGGGCCGCCGGCGTCCAGGATGACTGGCTCCTCCCTGGCAATGTCCACGGCAGGGCAATGCCGGTCGGCCAGACGTGGCTCAACATCTACAACAGTTGCGACAGCATCCTCTGGCGGTTTGACAAGATCGATAAGTGCGACAGCTCACCCGGCCTCGGCTACGTCGGCCTCGCGGGGGGGAAAAATTACCTTCCGGCTGAACTGGCTGAACGCTACGAAGACTTCGACGCCGCCCACCTCATCGGCGGCGAACACCGCAGCGAGCCGTATTTCTTCACCGAAGAAATCATCCGCCGTACGCGAGAAGCAGTACTCGCAAAGTAGTCCGCTCACTCCGTGAGCGGACATGCCTGCACACGGAGTGTGCTGGCCACACTACGGCACTCCGTGCAGCGTGAAATACGCCTCCGCTGGAAAGAACTCCGCCTCTTCCGGCGCGAGATTCTTAAGCTGAATCTCATAGACGAACCCCCCGGTCCGCAACTCCGGCAACTGCACTGTGACGCGGCGGCGATCCTGGGAAAGCTCGACGGAATTGATCTTCTCGATCCGCCGGTCGACATCGGGACCACCATAAGCCGGCGTACTGATCCGGCGGTAGGACGAAATCGAATAGTTGGCCACGTCGGCAGCCTTCTTCGCATCGACCTCTTTGAGGAAGTCGATGCTGAATCCGCCTTTCACGGCTTTCACCTCGGCAATCCCGCACGGCAGCTTCTCCGGCTCGAACTTGATTTTCACAATCTCGCCGACGTTGTTCCCCGCCCCCCAGCCGCTCTCGCGGATGCTGCCGACGTAAAGCTCTCCGCGCGGCGAGACGGCACAAACAATTGGCCCCAAAAATCCCTTCTCCGGCGATGACGGCTCTTTGCTCAATGGATACGCACAACCCTGATACGTATCCCCAATCTTCTGCAAGCTCATCCGAATCAGCCGCCGCGTGTCGTACTCGCAGCCAACGAGCTGCCCCTCCAGCGGCCCAAACGAATCCTTCCCCGTCTCTTTCTTGAGCTTCTCCGGCGTATACAAAAAACAAATCCCGTTGACGCTCCGCGTCCAGGGATGGGGAATATTGATTGCCGGCTCGGTGAGCGGCGGCGGCTTATAGTCCTTGTTCTTCTTGTCAATCGCGTTCACGAAGCCGAAGAACGCCCCTTTGCGGACATGGTTGAGCTCGTTGAACGGGTTGTAGTTCCCCTGGTTATCAGTGACGAACAGTTCGCCGTCACGATTGACGGCCAGGCCCATGGGGAAGCGGTGGCCGGTGGAGAGAGGCTCTATCGCGTACCTTCGGTGATTGTCATTAGGTAGCGGCGTGGGACGAAGTTTTATCACAGTTCCTCGAAGTGTAGCCGCAAGAGAGGAGCGTTCATCTTGTTGGCAAGGCAGTCCGAGAAAATACTCGCCCTTATCCGTCGGCGCAAGGCCCACTGTCCAGTCATGATAGTCAGCGGAGTATCCCCAACTCGATGCTGCGACATCAATTACGGTTGACTTTGGATCCTCAAAATATGCGACATGGAGGACCCCACCTTTCGTTGCGACTAATGCCACCGCACCATCTTCCGCACCTAGCTCCCTTTCTGCAGCGATTCCATATGGGGCCGCCAATCCATCCACACAGATTCGATACAATGGTTTGCCAGACTGGATACCTCGATCATCGATGAGGTAAATCTGTCCGACGAGTGTACAAGCGAGAAGCCGGCCGTCCGGACGCCAGGAAAAACCCGTTGGCAAAACGTGAGCCGGTAGTCGCAGTCGGAGCGCGCTTAGGCCAGAAGATGCTTCGACGAATGCGTCCTCCGTGAGCACTTCGGGATGGTCTGGCTGTAAGTACTTATCAACCGGGACGTCCGTCGAGTACAGTATCTCGATGGTCACCTTCTTGGAGAGTCCCGGCTTAAAGTCTCCTTGTTCTACGGGAAGTCGCACGGTACCATCCGCGAGAATTTTCACGTTTTGCGGCGTCGGATAGTCTGGAGAATCTGGGTAACTTCGAAGTTCGATTTTCATTCCAGAAGGAAATTTCAGCGCGCGACCTGCCTTTTCGATCTTGCCTGTCCGCAGTGTCGTTTCATCGACAAGTCGCAACGTGATGGTGGCACCGACTGGAGCATCCCAAAAGATTAGTCTTCGCAGAAATCCTGAATTTGGCGATTGAATATCCTTGTTAACGAAGAAACGCTGATCAAAGCGAATAGGCAGAAGTTTTGCTTTCGCATCCGGCATCGCAAGTTGTATTCGCTGGGAAATCCAAACCGCATCAGGAACAACCGTCCTATGGTCCAGGCGGGTCGCTCCTTCGGCGAACGGTTCAATCTTCAGCGGCTTGCCATCGAGCTCGACGGTTAGTTCATTCCCACGAGGAAAAGTGATCAGCGGTGTTCCACCAATCTCCCAAAACCAGCTCTTACCCTTGGTGCGTTGTCGGGCAGCGTCTCCTGTCCACCAACTCACCAGCCGATTGGACTCGAAATCAAATAGGAGGTTGTGGCGATTGGGTGCACCGACCAGAATCCCGTGAGAAAATACTTCTTCACCGGACTTCACAACATCGGTAATCGCGAACATTCCCTTGAGTGGAGTATCCCCCGAGGCCCGAAGAACTCGAAACGCGTTTGGCTCCGGGGGTTCAAAGCCGGGGGTGGCGAGGACGTGCCAAAGGGCGGCGAGTTGGGGGTCGAGCTTCGAGTCGAGAACACCGCGGACGGGGATTTGGACGCTGGGCATTTCCATCCGGGGAACGATGCGAGCGGGATTGCGGAGGAAACGGTCGTACCACTCTTTGCGGATTCGCTTGTCGAGCGCCGAGAGGGACGGGCCGCGGGCATTCAGCGGCGCTTTATCGGGAACGACCTTTCCCACCTGGTGGCAGCTCGTGCAGCCGAAGCCGTCGGTGGAGACCAGCCGATTGCCGGCGAGAGAGAAGGCGGCTTCTTCCGCGGGAGTCGGTTTAGCGATGATGGCACCCGGCAGTGGCGGAATGCGGTCGGTCTGGATGAAATAACCTGTCAGCCGTTTGATTTCGTCGTCTGGCAACGGAAAACGTGGCATCCGGACGAGAAGATAGTCCCGCAGCGGCGGACCTTGGAGACGGATGACGGCAGCGAGGGCTTCCTCGTGATATTTGTCGCCGATGCTATTGATTGACGGAGGCGTCATTGCCGGAACGGAAGCCGCAAGTTCTGGATGTCTTTCCGCAAGCGTTGTCAGCTTGTCCGCTAGCTTCTTCGGCAGACTGGAGGAGAGCGACTCGATTCCTTCCCTACCGTGACAGGCCAGGCAGTTGTTTTGGAGGAGCGCGAGGCGGCCGGAGAGCTTGGATTTGTCTCTCGGACTTGCGAGCGGCGCGGAATAAAAATCTTGCAGGGCTTTCTGGTCGTCCTTATTCAGTGAATAGCCCAGGTGCGCTCGGCTGGATGCGACGTTCGTCGCGCAGGATTTGCTCCAGTCGCTCTTTGCGCTGAGCAGCTTTGCGCTTGTAGCCGCGGTGAGTTCGAGATCTTTGGGGAGCGTATGGCAATTCGCACAGCGGTGCGCTTGCACCAACTTCCGGCCGGCAGCGACGAGATCGGCTGTGGGCGGTTCGTGGCGAGCCGACTTCGCGGCTGTTCCCAGCGAAGTCAGATAGAGCGAAAGTGAAGACCGCTCGCCCTCGCTGAGATCAAACATTGGCATCCGATGATCCGGATTGTGCTTCGCCGGCTCGGCCAGCCAAACGCTGAAAAATGCCAACGGTCGCTTCGCGGCAACCTGGCTGAGATCCCCGCCGCCGAACAGGCCGCTTTCGCCAAGTTCGCCCACTTGATGACATGCCAGACATCCCAGCGTGAGAAACAGCCGTTCGCCGGCAACGGCGGACGGAGGATCTTGGGGCTTTTTGCCGGTCGGTTTCTGGATTATCGGCTGCTTGGCAGGAGAGTTCTTGTCGGGAGGCACGGCAAGCAGATAAGCCGTGATCGCCTTGGCCTCATTCGCGGAAAATCCAAACGAAGGCATGCGGCGCTGGACGGAAGTCTGTTCGCGCCCATGATCGCTCAGCCATGTTTGCAGCCATTCTTCGCCGACATTGCCGCTTAGGTGAAGGAGCGACGGAGCAGCCGTCGGCTGGGGATCGTTCTCCTCGCGGTGGCAGGCCGCACAGCGGAGCGCAGTCGCCAGCATTTCCCCTCGCTGGTAAGCCGTCGAGACTGCTTCCTTCCGATCGTGCATCAAAAACCGCGGTGGCACCGGCTCAAGGCCGAATTGAGGGCCGGACCAGTACAGCGAGATATGCGAGGGACTCTTCGTCTTGCGAAAACTGACTTCCAGTTCGTGCCGATCGAATTCCAGCGTCACCGGCGCTGAAAACACCCAGCCAGCGGCCTCCTGCCGAGCAATCACTACTTTGCCGGCGAGTTTCACCTCGACTTCGCCGCTGGCATGAACCGCCAGGCGATATTCACCGGCTCCCTGAGCGAAGATCCGCCCGTGCCAGCGAACATCGAAATTGTCCGCTGCGATTCTGCGATCAGGAGCTGCATCATCCCAGTGAAATGCAATCGCTTCATCCAGCCGGCGGAATGAGTGCTGCGAACGATCGGAGTATTCGGCAATCAGGCCCGGCAGATACGGCTCTTCCTCATCATCCTCTTGCGCACACAAAATATTAGACAAGGCGCAAGCTGTCAGGAGCGTCAGAAGCAGGAATTTCAGGACGGGCATGGTGACCTTTGACGCTGCGTGAGAATTTGAGTCCACAGATGACGCAGATTTCACAGATTTCGATTCGTTTGGTCCGTGCTGACGGCAGATCAATGCGCATTCTAACAGTGGGCGCATAAAAAAACCCCTCGCCTGGCTTTTGGCCAGACGAGGGGTTGTTGTAAAAGCCCCGGCGATACCTACTTTCGCGTTTGTTGCACTATCATCGGCTCAGAAAGCTTAACTACTGTGTTCGGGATGGGAACAGGTGTGGCCTTTCCGATATAGTCACCGGGAAGCACCGCGGCAGGCGGTTAAACCTGACGCGGCTAATTCGTTGTTGTGTCGATGGCGAGTTGTTACGTTCACGGTAAATGCCGCAAAAGTATTCAACGTCTCTACCATGTGTGGCAAGTCTTGCGACTCGCTTCTATATGGGTCTCTCAGGCGAAGAGCTATCTGTTGCCTGGGAGAGTGTTGAATATATGTGGCCAAGCGTTCGTCCATTAGTACCAGTTAGCTAAGCCCATTACTGGGCGTACACATCTGGCCTATCAACCTCGTA
>JBJXFF010000084.1:0-65928 GCA_046153945.1 Pirellulaceae bacterium | reverse complement strand
TGAGCACCTACTACGCCAAGGCCTACGACCTGATGACTTCGCCGGAGGCCCGCCAGGCGTTTCACATCCAGTCCGAACCCGAGAAGCTCCGCGAGGAATATGGCCAGACGCAAATCGGCCAGTGTGCACTCCTCGGCCGCCGCCTGGTCGAAGCCGGCTGCCGCTTCGTCGGCATCGACGCCCCCGGCTGGGACGTGCACTTCAACTGCTTCCCCGCCTTGCAGGGCGATCTCATTCCCCCCGCCGACCGGGCCTTCGCCGCCCTGGTCACCGACCTGGAGCAGCGGGGGATGCTCGACAGCACGCTCGTCGTCATGATGGGTGAAATGGGCCGCACCCCCCGCATCAACGCCCAAGCCGGCCGCGACCACTGGTCCATGGCCCAGTGCATCCTCTTCGCCGGCGGCGGCACCAAACCGGGCCGCATCATCGGTGCCACCGACCACCAGGCCGCCGCCCCCACCGAGCTCCCCATCAGCGTCGGCGACCTCCGCCACACCGTCATGACGCTCCTCGGCATCGACTCGAAAAAAGAATACCCCGACTCGCTGGGCCGCCCCGTGCCGCTGACGGATGAGGGGAAGATGATACCGGGATTGGTGTAGGGGATTTATCGCGCTGAGGAGAAACGCCTCTCATGGCCACGGTTTATATCGAAACGTCGATTGTGAGCCATGCGAGTGCTCGGCCGAGTTCCGATCCAACTATCACCGCGTTGCAAGTCCAGGCTCGTGATTGGTGGAGACTGGAACGGCCGAATTTTGAGCTGGTAACGTCGCAGCTCGTCATTGACGAGGCATCCGATGGCGACCCCACTGCTGCGGCGGATCGACTGAAACTCTTGAGCGGCGTTCCCTTGGTTCCAATCAACGACGAGGTTCGAAAGATTGCGGACTCATTGGTTTCGGCTGCGTTGATGCCTCCCAAGGCTGCTGCCGACGCACTGCATGTGGCCGCGGCGGCGTATTCCGGAGTAGAATATCTGTTGACGCAGAACTGCAGGCATATCGCGAACGCCCACATCTTGCCGAAGGTCTACAAAATATTGCGAACGCTAGGTGTCGCGGGCCTACTCATTTGCACCCCCACCGAATTCCTGGGAGGTCTTTATGACCCAAAATCCAATCCTTGAGGAGCTTCATAAGACTCGCGAAAGGCTGCTGGAGTCTGCCGGGGGCACCCTCGCAGGGCTCGTTGCACATCTCCAAGAGGCCCAGCGCAAATCGGGACGAGTAGTTTTGGACCCAGCGGAGTTGCGACGCAAGCGCCAAGCGGCGAATGGCGAAGCCCAAATCCCATCAGCGCCCTCGACCTCCGCCACACCGTCATGACGCTCCTCGGCATCGACTCGAAAAAGGAATACCCCGACTCGCTGGGCCGCCCCGTTCCGCTGACCGATGAGGGGAAGATGATACCGGGATTGGTGTAGGGAAATCCGAATTCTCAGAAACGATTGACAATCGACCCTGAGTCGATAGGCTAACGTAGTCCCCCTAAACCGTGGGGCATGTCTGTTTTTAATACGTGGAGAGGCGAATGAAGCCAATCTTTCGAGCGGTAGCGCTTCTCATCTTCCTGCTTCCCCAAGCGGAGTCCGTCGGGGACGAAATAGGCGATGCTTTGGCAAACGCCAAGACCAAGTACGCGACGGCATTGAGTACAGCTAAAGCGAACTTGAACAAGGCCATTGACGCAGAAGTCAAGAAGGCCGCAGTGGACGGCAAATTGGATGCGGTTAAGACCTTGCTCGCCGCCAAAGAGAAATTTGATGCCGACGACACGATTCCATCATTGCCGGAATTGATGCCTGCTGTAGCGACTTACGTTGAGGCGAGGAGAGTCGCTGCTGGCGATCTCTACAGAGTTTATCAACAAACAGTGAAACATTACACTTCAAAATTGCTCGTCGCTCAGGCTTCTGCAGTTGAGACTGAAATGAAGAAGTTTGTTGAGACGGAGAAAAAGGGAGGCGCAATTGCAAAGCCAATGGGAGAAGTGCCGGTAAAGACAAAGAGTACAAAGGACTTGATTGACGAATTCTACACTAAGTATTGTGAAGGAATGGATAAAATCGAGGAACAAGACACATCAGTCAAGAGGGAACAAGTTCACCAGCAGATGGCGAAAAGGCTGGACGACGCTTTAAAGAGCCAATCTTGGACGCTGCGATGCCCGGTGCGAGATGTCCAGTTTAATGGCCGGTCATTTGAAATCGTTTTGGACGCACCCGAAGAGACACCGGACTTCCGAGAAAAGTGGGATCACCGAACTAGCGTATCGAACATAAAGCTGTCGAAAGAGCAGGCACTGGACCTAAAGCCAGGCGATACGTTGATACTGACTGGAACGCCACGATTTTACGTTGACGAATACAAGAATGATACGGTGTTTTTCCGCCGCACCTTAGCTGTCGAAGTTGCTGACCGCCATTCCCACTCGATTCACTTAATCAATTTCAAATTCGCCACCGAAAAGTCTAAGGTCGAGCCAACCGAAGACAAGGCTGACGCTCCAGAATCCCCGCGAGTACCGGGATTAGGCCCGGACTCTGCGATTAAGCCAGGCAGCATCCGTCGCAGCGGAAAAACCGGCGGCGGTAAGCGTGACAGTGTTCCGGATGAGGTCAAAGGTGCGTTTCTGAAGATAATCAAAGAAGATATCCTTGAGTTTGAGCGGGAGGCTGCGAAGCGCAGAGCGGAGGCCAAGGCAAATGGAGAATTGGTCTTTGACGGCTGGCTCACGAGCGAGATAGAGAAAGTCTCTGCCGCAGAGCCAGGTAAGGACATGTCATTTACGATGTCTGAGGAAGAAGACAGCAGTATTATTCGAATATTGGATTCGCCAAAAGGGACCATCCGTTTTACTGTTCCGCTTCCGAAGGATGGCGTTGGACGATCCAAGAATTTGCCACCTGACGTTGAACGAGCTATTGCGAATATCGACCGGCTTAATCATCGAGAGTACATCGTGCTTTCCGGCTCGGATTACGAGGAAGGAATGGTCCAGTTGAAATCCAAGAAGTTTCCTGAGATTTGGGTCATTTGCGAAAAGGGCCGGATTTCTGAGATCAAAGTGGACGGCAAGAAAATCTCTAGTGTAAGTTCCTCGCCGGCCAGCGAAAAATAGAAACTGCCGAGGGCTCGATTGACTCTCGAGGTCCACGCGCTAAGAATTTGCCAAGGAGAGTTTTTATGGCAAAAATGAGACTGCGTGGACCAGCCCAAGGAATCCGCCAAACAGCAGGCGATGCCAAACAGCGATCCGCCAAACGTGCCAGCAAGAAGGGGGCAGTTGCGAGAGTGAGGGGTAAACTTGGCGGAAAATACGCTCCGGAACCGCTTGTGAAGAAAATGTTGTTCGATGAAGAAGTCAACCCACAGGGCGGCGGGTAGTTCGTGCTACCTCCCTACTCCACCACTGAGCTACGGGTTCCTCTTCTCTGTCGCGTGTGGCCCATGTGGTGAGTTGCGGTGACGCGAGGTTCCCAATGCCCAGTCTCGATTTTTGAGGCAATCCGCGGCGCGGTGAACATTCCCAGGTCCCCCAGCTCGCCAGCTTCGCCGCCAAGAAAAGTAGGCCGCGAGTCCTCTCGCGAGCCATCAGAGTTCGGCTGGCGGTGACAAAAATACTCCAGGCCCAAAGAGGTCGCACAAGTGCGCCTTTGCAACCCGCCCTCGCCGCTCAATATCCTCCGACGCTAAAATCTCTTGAAGTTTCGATAGTAGCGGGCTAAACTTTGGATATGAGTACTGTTCTTGAGATTGAAAACGCCGTGAAGCAACTCAAGGCGGACGACTTGGCCGCGTTTCGGATCTGGTTTGCTGAGTTCGACGCCGACCAATGGGACCGGCAGTTCGAGACGGACGTGAAAAAAGGCTCCCTCGACTGGCTGCGAGAAGAAGCCCTAAACGACCTGCGCGAAGGGCGCTGCACCGAGCGATGAGACATCGAGCGACGCCTCGATTTTGGGACTGCTATCGCCGCTTACCGGTCGAAGTCCAAGATTTGGCCGACCGCTGTTACGCGACTCTTTGCGACAATCTGAGGCACCCATCGCTCCACCTCAAAAAGGTAGACGATTATTGGTCCGTGAGAGTCGGTTTACATTACCGGGCACTCGCCATCGAAGATGCTGGTGACCTGGTATGGGTCTGGATTGGAACGCATGCGGAGTACGACGAACTGATCAAATAATCTCCTGGCTTCGAAGCTGAGTTACGGGTTCCTCCTCTATGTCGCGTGTGGACCATCTGATGAGTTGCAGTGACGCGAGGTTCCGAGTGCCCAGTCTCGATTTTTGACGCAATCCGGGGCGCGGTGAACATTCCCAGGTCAACCTAGCTCGTCGGCTTGGCCGCCGCCGAGCAAGAAATAGTCGGCCGCGAATCCTCTCGCGAGCCATCAGAGCTCGGCCGGCAGTGGCAAAAAACATTCCAGGTGGCAAAGCTCCGCACAGAATCACCGTCGCCAACCCATCCTCGCCGCGCAACATCTTGCGGGTCAAAACGTCAACCCTCAGGGCTCGCCAGAGGACTGGCGGCCTACCCTTCTTGCCGCCATCTTCAGTACAACTGTCTCCGAAAATCCAGCCGCCGGTGCTTGACGGTGACAAGTGAACATGAGTATAATTAGTCAGTCATTGTCGGAAAGTGTTCTTTCGGAACTTTTCAGGAGAAGTGCGATGATGTCGCGAAAACGAATGTCGGCTGGAATGGGCAACTTAATGATTAACTCGGCCTTTGACACCAACCCGAAGCGCCAGCGAGGAAGAGTCACGGTTCGTCCTCGTGGGCGCTGGGGGTTCGTGTGGGGAACGATTGCGATTGAGGGGGTGTTGGTAAACCCGGGGGGTTTGCCAACAGAGTTTGCTACCCGCGGGCCGGGGGGGCTGTTGGTTTACCAGGGGGGTTTTTCAACAAGGTCGCTCCGGCGAGCGGCTGGTGCTAGAATGGAGCGAGGAGCAGAGATTCCAAACACGTTGGAGTCCCGCCTTTATGCGGTCTTGGTCGGAAGCCGGCTAAAGCCTGGACTCCAGCGTCCGCTCACGGAGTGAGCGGACCACTAACGACCGTGAATCAGAAATCAGGAGTGTGAATCACCTTGCAGCGACATGAATCAGCGCAACGTATTTAGAGACAACAGGTTGCCGCGATGCGAATCGTCCTAAGTCCGCGAAAAAAAGGCCCGTGAATCATGAATCAGGACAATACTAGCGGGGGGATGCGAGGGTTGCTGAAGGCTCCGTCATGGGCAGTCGCGATTGGACTGCTGCTGGCCAGTGCGACCGCCCTTGCCCAGTCCTCTTACCCCATGCTTATGAGCGTCCGCCCAGTGGCGGTGCAGGTGGGGACAGAGTCGACGGTGACATTCCATTCCCGCTATACGATGCTCCGTGCTTACCAGGTGCTCATCACCGGCGAAGGAGTGACTGCGGAAGTTCAGCCGCCGATGCTCAAGCCCGAGGAAGAGGCGAAGAAGCCGGAGCTCACCAAGATGGAGGTGAAGTTCACCGTGTCAGCAGATGCTTTGCCAGGGGTGCGGGATGTCCGGATCGTCACACCGACGGGGGTGAGCACGGTGGGGCAGGTGGTGATTGTGCGCGACCCAGTCATTCAAGAGATACCTGTTAACGACAAGCCGGAGCAGGCGCAGGTGGTGCAGTTTCCCGCGACGCTTTGCGGGGCGATTGAGAAGGCCGAGGACATCGACTATTTCAAGTTCCATGCCCAGGCGGGGCAGTCCTTCGCCTTCCATGTCCGCTGCGGGCGGCTGGAGGACCGGATTCATGATTTGCAAAACCATGGCGACCCGATTTTGACGATTCGCAATGCGGCCGGGGGCGTGATTGCGACGAGCGACAACTATTTCTTTGCCGACCCGTTCCTGAGCCAGAAGTTTGAGCAGGCGGGGGACTACCTGCTGGAGATTCGGGACGTCCGCTACGAAGGAAACCAGGACTGGCAGTACTGCGTGGAAGTGAACAGCCGGCCGTTCGTGGAAAGCATCTTCCCGCTCGCCGTCCGCCGAGGGGAGCCGCAGCCGCTCGCCCTAGTGGGAACGCAGCTTGGAGATTTAACCACGGTCACGGTCACGCTCCCCGCCGATAGGCTACTTGGCAGCAGCCAGATTCGTCTGCCGCTTGGGCCGGAGCTTTCTAATCCTATTCCCGCTTTCGTTACGGACTTGCCTGTCATCGCTGAAGGGGCCACCGAGAACAACGCCTTCGACAAAGCACAGCCGGTCAGTCTCCCCGCCGCGATTTGTGGTCGGATGGAATCCGAAGCCGACGCCGATTGCTACGTCTTCGATGCTAAGTCTGGCGAGACGTTTTCCTTCGAAGTCCAAGCCCGTCGCCTGCAATCAGGGCTCGATTCGTATCTGCGGCTGCTCGACGCCAAAGGGCAGCAACTGGCGGTGAATGACGACCTTCGCCGCGGCATCCGGGGCTCAGCGGATTCGTTCATCGAGCACTGGGCCGCTCCTGCGGACGGCAAGTACATTTTGGAAATCCGGGACATCCATCTTCGTGGCGGGCCGCAGTATCCTTATATCCTGGAAGCCACCCGCAGCCAGCCCCGCTTCGACCTGTTCATCGACACCGACAAGACCCAGGTCATGCCGGGCGGAGCCGCGGCGATTTTTGTGCGGGCGACGCGCAAAAACGGCTTCACAGGGGAAGTGCAACTGGAGATTGACGACCTGCCTGCCGGCGTGACGGCGACCTGCGGAAAAATCCCCGCCAACATTCAGGACGGCTGCATCATCCTTGAAGCTCCCGCCGATGCTCGCCCCACGGCCGGCAACATCGTCGTTCGGGGCAAGGCGACGCACATGCTCGCCAGCGGCCAGGTGCTTCCTATTTCGGAAACGGCCATTCCCTATCAGGAAATCTACAACCCCGGCGGCGGCCGCAACCAGTTCTTCGTCGATACCCACGCCGTCTGCGTCCTCGGCAGTGGCGACATTAAAGCGGTCACGCTCAGCGACTATGACATTGCGATCAAGCCTGGCGAGTCCAAAAAAATCGCCATCACCATCGAGCGCATGCCTGGCTTCGATAAGAACGTGACGCTGGACATGCTCTTCCAGCACCTTGGGCAGGTCTATGGCAATTCGCTCCCCAAGGGAGTCACGCTCGACGAGAAGGACATCAAATCTCTCCTCTCCGGCAGTGACAGCCAAGGGCACCTCACGCTCAAATGCGCCGCCGATGCGCCGCCGTGTGAGCCACAGGTTACTTGCGTCATGGCGAACGTTTCCCTCAACTTCGTGATGAAGGCGACGTACTCCAGCAAGCCGGTGAGAATCACGGTCATCAAACCGTGATGGACGGCCAGTCGAGCGCCATGTCCGTCACAACCGCTCTAACCGGCCCGCTGGCGTAACCTACAATTCCAGGTACGGTGCGAGAATACGGGGGTGGCAACATGGACTCGCTGGTATTGGGTGAAGGTGCGGCATTTACGACCGGCGCGGCGTTCGGCGGTCTGTTGCTTTTCTTGGGAATCGCATTGGGGCTCGTGTTGGGGCGCCGGCTGCTGCAAGCCTCGTCCAAAGGGCTCAGCGCTGAAGATGTGCTGAAGATTGTCTCCCAGTTCAAGTCCGTCGCCCACGGCGTCGCCGAAGACATGTCGGAGTACCGCGAGGTGATGGACCTGGCCCAAAAGCGGCTGCATGTTTTGAACAAGGACCCGGCCGGATCTGATCAATTGGACTTGCAACTCTTGTCCCAGATGGCACAGGCCAATGAGCTGCTCCAGCGGCGGATTGCCGACGCGGAAACGACCCTCAGTCAGCAGTCCGAACAGATGGCAGCGGCCCTGAACGAGGCCCGCACCGACACGCTGACGCAGCTCGCCAATCGGCGGGCCTTTGACGACGAATTCCAGCGCCGCGCCGCCGAGTTCCGCCGCCACGGCACTCGCTTCCTGCTCATCCTCATCGACATCGACCGCTTTAAGCGGCTCAACGATACCTATGGCCATCTCGCCGGCGACGCAGTGCTGTCGCAACTCGCCACCATCCTGCGGCAGACGGTGCGCGACACTGACCTCGTCACTCGCTACGGCGGCGAGGAATTCGCGCTGCTCTTGCCGGCCGGGGAAATGTCCCAAGTGACCGAAAGCATGGAAAGGATTCGTCGGGCAGTAGAATCGACCGATTTCCGCGTGGAGGGCCGGTCTGTTCCCCTCACCATCAGTTGCGGAGCCGCGGAGCCACTGGAGCGGGAAGCATCCGACTCGCTCATCAAGCGGGCCGATGCCGCACTCTATGCCGCTAAGGCAGCGGGTCGGAACCGGTGCTTTTTCCATACGGGCTCAGTCTGTGTGCAACTTACGCCAAACGACCGCGCGGCCAGCCCAATTTCGCCTCCAGCCACCGCTCCGCCAGTCCATTCGGAAGAGTCATTTCGCCAGGTCTGCTCCGATCTCCGCCGCCGGTTGGAGGAAGTGACTCGGCGATAGAATTCGCGGCCAAACCGGGAATTGCCGCTTGCTAGCACGCTCGCGGCTTGCCCCAATCCGCCGCTTTTGGTAACACCCCTGCTCGCAGGTTGCCGATAAGGACGATAACGGCGTAAGCCGGTGCAGGTGGATGCTGCGCGGCTCAAGTTCTCATTTCAGGACAGGCACGGATGCCGAATCAGTTAGCCCAAATCGTGAAGCTGCGCCTCTGCGGCGCGGTTTGTCCGCTGGGCTGGTGCTGTCTTCTGATCCTGTGCTGGGCCGCCTTCTCCGGCTGCGGGGCGCTCCGGTGCCAGAAGGTTTCGGACGAGAGCATCAACGCTGCCCGCCAGCTTTCGCTGCAAGCGCGCGATGCCGAGCAGAAGGGGCACTGGGACCGCGCGGAGCAGTGCTATGCGTCCGCCATCACTCGCTGTCCAAACGATGAACGGGCTCGCTGCGGCTATGCCGAGGCGCTCTGGCAGCGCGGGGCGCGCCTTGATGCCGTCATCCACATGGAAGAAGGGGTGCGGCTCTCCGGCGATGATCCGGAACGAGTCGTGCAGCTTGGCAAGATGTATCTGGATCGTGGCGAACTGCGCCGCGCTGCCGTGCAGGCGGAGAAAGCCATTTCCGCCAACCGTCAGCTTGCTTCGGCCTGGGCTCTCCGCGGCGATGTTCAGCGGGCGGAAGGGAGCCGCACGGAAGCGCTGGCGAGCTACCACCGGGCACTCTGTTATCAGCCGCAATATCCGCAGGTGCAATTGGCTCTCGCGGATGTCCATTCGCAGCAAGGAAAGCCGCAGCGGGCACTAGCGACGATTCAAGCCTTGGCGGACCATTATCCCGCGGGGCAGATTCCCGTCGACGTTTCTTACCGGCAAGGACTTGTCCTTCGCTCCCTTGGCCGTTACCACGAGTCGGCGACCTGTCTGGCCGCTGCCGCTCGTCAGCCGAATCCGAGCGTCGATCTGCTCTACGATTTGGCCCGTTCCCAGGCGATGGCTGGCGACAAAGCCGGCGCGAATCAGACCGTTGCCGCCGTCCTGCGCATGAATCCGGACCATGGTCCCTCTCAAGGCTTGCAACAGGAACTTGGCGGCCAAGAAGGACAGATGGCGGCTGTGGCATCTCGTCCGTAGTAACCCGCTTCAGCGAGTTTGCCTCGACATCTTGCTTTCCCGCGGTCGATAGCGTACAGTACCAGGATGACAGGGGCATAAGTCGGCGCATATCTCCTCTTACTTGCGCCGTACAGAGGTTGGAGGCATTTCTCATGGTCGTATCCCTGTCTGGTCGTGCGCTCGCTTGCGCGCTTGGTTTGGTTGTCTCTTTTGGCTCACTCCTTTCTGTCTCGGCGAAGGAAAGCTCGTCAGCACCTGCCGAGCCCGCGGTTGTCGATCTGTTTGAGGGCATGGAGAGCGGAAAAGTCGAAGCCATCGTCATTCCGCGGGACTCCAAAAAGATCACGCTGCAACTGAAGAACAAGTCCGATCAGCCGCTCACCATTCGGCTGCCGGAGGCTTTTGCGGCAGTGCCGGTGCAGGCCCAAGTCGGGGGTGGCGGGCTGTTTGGCGGCGGTAATGGCGGCATTGGGTTTGGCCGCGGAAATCAGGCTGGAGGACAGGCGGGAGGCCAGGGTGGCTCGCAAGGTTTGGGGGCTTCCGGCGGTCAGAATGCCGGGAACGGCGGCGGTCGGCGCGCTCGCGGTGGCGGTCCTTTCGGAGGTGGTGCGGTCTTCAATGTCCCTGCGGGGAAAGTCATCAAGGTCAAGCTCACCAGTGTCTGCCTGGAATACGGCAAGCCCGAGCCGCACGCTCATAACGAGTACGTCGTGAAGCCGATCGAGGCCCTTTGCGACAAAGCGGAAGTCGTCTCCATCCTCCGTTCGCTCGGCGACGGCGAAGTCAGTCAGGAAGTGGCTCAACTCGCCGCCTGGAATGTCGCCAACGGCACCAGCTTCGAGCAAATCGCGGCTCTCAAGTCCAAGCTCGGCTTACAAACGCCGATCTACAGCCAGAACTCCATTGCCGCGGCAGCGGAACTGGTGAAACTTGTTAGTGCGGACGCGAAGGCCGATGCTAACGAAGCGAGCGCTTCGGCGTCAGCTTCAGCTTCTGCTTCAACAAGTGCCGGTCGGTAGCGACGAAATCCGCCTCGTGGGCGAGGCGGCTAAGCAGCGCGGCGAACGGCCGCGCTGCTCATGGCGAGCACTTCCTTCGCCAACGAGCGGTAATCTTCCGCACCGTTGGAAGTCGGGGCGTATTCCAGAATCGATTGCCCGAAGCTGGGGGCTTCCGCCAGGCGGATGTTGCGGCGGATGCGGGTTTGGAAGGTCTGAGCGGTGGCGGCGATGCCGTCAGGGGTTCGTCCTTTTTTAAAATATTCGTCGATGTCGCTCGATACTTCGGTGGCCAACCGCGTTCCCGCGTCGTACATGCAAAGTAGCACGCCGCTCAGCCGCAAGTTGCGATTGAGCCGCTTGCTGACGACTTCGATGGTTTTGAGGAGTTTGGAGAGGCCGTGCAGGGCTAGGAAATGCGGCTGCAAGGGGAGAAAGACTTCGTGCACCATCGTGAGGGCGTTGATGGTGAGCACCCCGAGCGACGGGGGACAATCGATGATCAGGAAATCGAACTGCATGTCGTCCTGAGCGAGCTTGTCGCGCAGAATTACTTCTCGCCCCACTTCGCCGGCCAGTTCCACTTCGGCGGCGGCGAGATCGAGATGGGCGGGAACGAGCCAGAGATTTTTGCCAACCTCTTTGCGGACGTTTTGAAACAGCAGATCGCCGGTGAGGACATCGTAGACGCTTTGCTCGCCGTCGCGGAGCGAGGTTCCCAGATGGAGCGAGGCGTGCGCCTGAGGATCGAGGTCCACCAGCACCACGCGCTTGCCGCTGTCGGCCAGTGCCGCGCTCAAGTTCACGGCCGACGTCGTTTTGCCGACGCCCCCCTTTTGATTCATCACGGCAATTGTCCGCATGCCGGCTCTCCTTCTCGTTCTGACCGTGGGCCTAGAATAGCCGCGGGAGTATAGGAGGGTGACGCTCCGGTGCGAAGAGAGATTTGGGATATTAAGTCGCCGCGAGTAATCCATCCGGGATTGCCCCAAATCGCGTCCCAGGCTTATGTTACAGCGAGCATGTCCACTCTGGCCTCCTATTTCCGAGCCCGCCAATTCAGGCCCGCCTATGCGCGCCCGCTGCCGTTTGAGCTGCGGCAGCCGGATGTCAATCCGTGGCGGTCGCGCAAAGGGGGTGCAATAGATAAGGATAAAGTGGAGTCGGGACTTGATGATCCGCTGCGCCGACTGGAGGCTGTGCTCCTTTTAGCCCGCGAACCGCTGAATAGCCGCAAGTTGAGCCAATATGCGGGGCTAGCAGACGGCACCCAGGCTCGCACGCTGTTGCGGCGGCTCAATGAGTGGTATGACGAGGTCGGGCGGGCGTTTCGCGTGGAGGAGGTCGCCGGGGGCTATCAGCTCCTCAGCCGGCGGAAATTCGGCAAGTGGCTCCGGCGGCTCTCCCACGTTCCGGGGGAGTCCCGGCTCTCCGCCCCGGCCCTGGAAACCCTGGCCGTAATTGGCTATCGACAGCCGGTGCCGCGGGCCGATATCGAAGCAATCCGCGGGGTGAACTGCGGGGAAATCCTGCGGCAATTGATGGAACGGGACCTGGTGCGGATCGGCGGCCGGAGCGAAGAACTGGGCCGTCCGTACCTTTACGCCACCACCCGGCGATTTTTGAACCTGTTCGGACTGGTGAGCCTGGAGGAATTGCCCCGGGCCGCCGAGCTGCGAGCCGCCCCCATCTCCTCCCTCCCGCCCCTTGTGCTGGAGGCCGCGGGGACCGATAACGATGGGCCAGAAAATCAGGAAACCGATAGTGATGACGACGGCGACCCGCCCCCTTTTGGCGAGGGCGCTCAAGTCCGCTACACTGGCGAGAGCCAGTGGACGATAAACGACGAGGCAAATGCGGAATCGGCTGGGGAACAAGAGATGGTTTGAGCGAATTAACAGAATTTCGGCTTGGCCATTTCCAGAAGTTGATTTCCGCGAACCAAACCGGCACAGGCGAGTCTAGCCGTGCTGGGAAGAAAATTTGGCGAGAGGCCGTCCCCCCTATTTTCATTTTGTCCCACGTTTGGAAAATCGAACAGCAGTACTTTGAATCCGGAACAATAGAAACAGGAAAGCGACCCTAAGAAGGAGCCCCCCGTGAAGGTCACCATGTTGCCCGACTATCTTCTGGCAGAAGAAGAATTCGCCGCGCGTACCGCCGGTCGATTGGCGGTGATGCCGCGCGCCGAAGACGAAGACGATTTGGAGGACGAGGACGAAGTGGACGACGACGAGGAAGAAGACGATCTGGAAGACGACCTCGAGGATGAAGAGGACGACGAAGACGAGGATGAAGACGAAGACGACGAGGACTTCGACGACGACTGGGAAGAGGTCGACGACGAGGACCTCGACGAGGATGAGGAGGAAGACGAGGAGGACGACGAAGACGACCTCGATGATGACGAGGACGACGACTGGGATGACGACGAGGAAGAAAAGGAAGAGGCAGAAGAGCTGTAAGAGCCTTAGCTCTGCTTATTTTGTCCTGTTGATTTCCCGCGGCCCCTGAGCAGTCCTCATGGGCCGATGGTGTTTCTTGGGTGGCCCTACTTTGTGCTCAGCGGGATCGTCCCATCCCATCCCGATGGGGGCGTGCGGTTGTGCTGGGCAATGAAGATGGTGAGGAAGTCCTTCACCAAATCGTCCGGCGGAACACGGTGCAGAAGCTTGAGGGCCTGCGTCCAGTCCCCTGCGAGGAAGGCATCGACCGCCTCTTCATAGACGGCCAGATTTTCGTCGCTGAGCTGTGGGCAGAGGGGTTCGGGCGGGACCAACTCGCTGACGAGCGTTGGCTTGTCGAGTCCGGCCGGCTTCACCTTGGCGACGCGGCGAAGGCGGGCGGAGTCGGGAGTTAGTTGTTGCCGCGCGGCGGCGGCAGTGGCTTCGTCCAGGAGAATCGGCGCGTGAATCTGCTTCGTCATCGTTTCCAGGCGGGAGGCGAGATTCACCACAGGGCCGAAGACAGTGACTTTCACCTGATCGGTGGTGCCGATCTTTCCCGCCACGGCCCGGCCGGAGGCGATGCCGATTCCCACTCGGAAATTGGAGAGTGGATTTTGCGTCGTCGTTGCCGACGGTGAACAGGCCGTGTCGGCGAATTCCAGGCGAATCGCCAGCGCTGCTCGGCAGGCGCGAGCTGCGGCATCGGGTTGGGGCAGCGGCCAGCCCCAAAAGCCCATGGCGCTGTCGCCGTGAAAGTCGCCGATGACGCCCCCTTCCGCGAGAATGTGCTGCGTCATCACCCCCAGCGACTGGCTCACTCGTTCTAGGAGTTCTGTCAGGTTCCCCGAGTGCCGCTCGCTCTGCCGCGAGAAGCCGCGGAGATCGCAAAACAGCACGGAGACATCTGCTTCACGCGGAGCGAGCGCGACATTGGGATCTTGCCCCGCCAGGGCATCCATCACCAGGGGCGAGAAGAATTGTCCCAGCCCCGCTTGCCGCCGGGCGAGCAGGCGCAGTTCACTCAGGCCAGCCAGTGTGGCGGCGGTCAGTTCCGTGAACTTCACATCGTCGCGCAAAATCTCAGGATCGCTGACTACTTCGAGCGGATTTTCGCCCGCGAAGCTGCCGGTGACGTAAAGCGACCAGCCTTTGCAGGCGGAACCGACAACGGGAGTGCAGAAGGCCCAGTCGACTCCTTCGCTCATCGTTACGTCGGCTGCGATACCCGGGCCTTTGCCCCCCCAAACATGAGCGGTGCTTTCTCCGGAAGTCACTGCCTGGCGAATGAGCCGCTCGCTGGGCCGGAACTCGGTCCCTGAGAGTATCCGCCGGTCCCATTGCAGTACCTTCACGTTGCCACTTGCCTCCACCGCCACAATCGCCGCTGCGGTGGAGCGCGGGATGCCCGACAGCAGCAGATTCACCAGCCGCACGAACATTTCGCTGTCGGTCGCCGAACCGGAGATAATGTCCGGCAGTCGGCTGAGGACTTCGATCCGCTGGTCGGCCTGGCGATAGGGCTTGTGGCGCAATTCTTCGGCATTAAACGTCCGCTCGTTCGCCGGCTGGGGAACATCGAGGGAGACATTCACCTGCTCGTCCGCCAGCGTGAACGTGGTGCCGCCGATGACAAAATGGTCCCCCGGCTTCAATTCAAAATCGCCGCTCTTGCGGCCCCGATGAAAAACCGGATTGCGGGCGTCCGGCAAAATCGTGACATGCAGCCGGCCGTTCTTCCATTCCACTCCCACATGCCGGCGGGAAATCCGCTCGTCCCACGGTATGGACCACGGTCCCGTTCCGCGGCCGATCACCTGCGGCGCGCCGGCCACGACTTTCCGCCGCCAACGATCCTGCGGCTCGGAACCTTGGGCAATTAGATCAGGCATGAGAATAAGGGATAGAATGTTGGGCTGGCTATTGATTATACGCGGTTTCACTTCAGTCACTGGTACGACATGCAACTCGAAATCGAGCAGAAATATCCCGTGGACGATTTGCAGCTCGCGCGGAAAACGCTGGAAGCTCTCGGCGCGACTTTCGAGCCGCCAATCCGCCAGGTGGACCTCTACTTCCGCCATCCGGTGCGAGACTTCGCCCAGACCGACGAGGCTCTCCGATTGCGAAAAGTCGGTGAGGAGAACTGCGTCACGTACAAAGGGCCAAAAATCGATGCGGAAACCAAGACACGTAGAGAAATTGAACTCCCCCTGGAGGCGGGACAGAAGAGCTTTGATGCCTGGGGAGATATGCTATACATTCTCGGCTTTAGGCGGGTCAGAAACGTCACCAAGGAGCGGATTCCGGGAATAGTGACCTGGGAAGGAGGCGAAGTTCACCTGGCCCTGGATAAAGTGGCTGGCCTGGGGACGTACTTGGAACTGGAAATCCTAGCCGACGAAACGGAACTGGATTCGGCTAAGAATCGGCTGGCCAGTCTTGCCAGGAAATTAGGCCTAGAGCGGTCAGAAAGGCGCGGTTATTTGGATTTACTGCTGTCCAAACCAGAGACTTAAGCTGCACAAGGAATTAGACTTAAGGAAGAGCGCGAGCCCTAGATCGATATCTAGCGACAGAATTTTTCTATTCCGGCGAAACCTGCCGAAATTGGCGGGGTTTAATAGATGGAAACTGGGCTCTGATTTTTGCCTCCTTTTGATTTGCAATATCCCTGTTTCTGGAACAAGTGAGACGGCTATGAAAACTCTCCTGAGAATCTTTGGAGTGGCTGCGGTGTGTGCCGCTGGAAGTCTGGCTTTTGGTGAAGACGGTCGGCCGCCGGGCCTGCCTGCGGGCATTGATCAGGCAGCTATCAAGCAAAAGCTGCTGGAAAAATTCGACGCCAACGGCGACGGTACTTTGACGGGACAGGAATTGCAAAATGCACAGGCAGTGCTCCAGAAACAGTTCGGTGCCGGCTTGGGCGGAGGTGGCGTCAACTTAGAAGAACTGAAGAAGAAATTTGACGCGGACGGAGATGGCAAACTGAACCAACAGGAGCAGGCTGCCGCGATGGCCGCGTTTCAAAAAGCTCGCGCCAACGGCGGCGGAGCGGCTGGGGGTGCAGCGCCCGGTGGAAATGCCGCCGGAACACCGGCTGGTGGTGGATTTGGCGATTTACCAGTTGCCGAGGGAAAGGCCCGCGGCCGCGAGGCGATGATCAAGCGGTTCGACAAGGATGGCGACGGCAAACTGAACGACGAGGAAAAGGCGGAAGCCCAGAAAGCACTCAAGGGAAAAAAGGGTGAAGCCCGTCCCGCGAAGCTGACCGAAGCGATGAAAAAATTCGATGTCGACGGGGATGGCAAATTGAGCGACGAAGAAAAAGCCGCTGCCAAGAAGGAACTAACCGAAAAGCGGAAGGGCAAAAAGCCGGAATAACACGAACACGAGCAGCCCCCAAGTGTTGCCCGGCAGTGTGTGTGAATTTATTCACCTGCTGCCGGGCATCTTTGTTTCTTGAGGCCGCGGCCGGCATTCACCTCCGCTCGTTGTATTTCGCCTCTCTCTCTACTAGCATCAAGGTCGATGCGTTTGGGGAGCACGGGAGGGGAAATGGCCAGCAGGGGGACACGGCGAAACTGGATCGTTCTGCTGATGTCGGCAGCAGCATGTTTAGCAGCAGTCGGGTTCTGGCGTTACTATGCCACCCCTCCCAAGCCGAATCCGGAACCCGCTCCGCAGTCTCAGCCCAGGTCTTCCGCCGTCGCTGAGCCACTGCCGCTGGAACTTTGGCGAGACGAGTATGTCAGTTCCCGGGCCTGCCTCAAGTGCCATCCGGAGCAACACAAGACCTGGCAGAATTCCTACCACCGAACCATGACGCAGGTGGCCGGCCCGCAATCGGTTGTCCCCTCGTTCGACAACGTCCATTTGGAATCGCGCGACCGAACTTATGATCTCGAGCGCCGCGGCGACGAATTCTGGGTCACCATGGCGTACCCCCAGCAGGAATTTGAGCGAATGTCGGGGGCAATCAAATTGCCGCCTGGTTCGTCTCTGCCGGTCGCGGCTCAAAAAGTGGTGATGACCACCGGTTCGCACGTCGCCCAAACCTATTGGGTTACGGAAGGAAAGGAACTGTGGCAGGTTCCTTGGATCTATCACATCGAAGAACAGCAGTGGGTCCCCAATAACGATTCCTTTCTCCTCCCACCGGATACCGGGCACTTGCTTCATAAATGGAATACCAACTGCGTGAAGTGCCACGCTTCGGGACCGATCCCGGGCTGGACCGCGGAAGCAGGCTACCGAACCCGCGTCGCGGAACTCGGCATCGCTTGCGAAGCTTGTCACGGTCCCGGCGAAGCACATATCCGCTACCGCGAACCGACCGCGGCGAAAGACCCGCAGTCAACTCCCAGCCTGGATAAGGATCCCATCGTCAACCCGGCCCGCTGCTCCCCTTTGCTGGCGTCGCAAATTTGCGCCCAGTGCCACAGCAATCACACCGAAGGGGATCTAGTGGATTGGGTGAACCATGGCTCACGCTACCGGCCAGGAGAAGACCTGGAACAGAAAGTTCGCATGCACCGGTTCAACACTCCGGATGCCAAAGCGGAATATGGACAAGGCTACTGGGACGACGGCACTTGTCGCACTGGAGGAGACGAGTACCTCGGCCTCGTTGCGTCGAAATGCTACGAAGGGGGCAAGCTCTCCTGTCTCAACTGCCACTCGATGCACAATTACACCAGCAACAGCCTGCAGTTGAAGCCGCAGATGGAGGGGAACCAAGCCTGCTTCGCTTGCCATGAAGACCTGCGAGATAAACTCGAGCAGCATACGCACCATGCGAGCGGCTCCAGCGGCAGCGACTGTTTGAACTGCCACATGCCCCATATCGTCTATGCCCTGTTCAAAGGGATTCGCAGTCACCGCATCGACAGCCCCAGTGCCGCCGTCACCGCCAAGACCGGCCGACCCAACGCATGCAACCTCTGCCACCTCGACAAGCCGCTCGGCTGGGCGGCGGACAATCTGACCAAATGGTATGGCCAGCCCCCGGTGGAACTCACCGAGCAGCAGAAGACCACTTCCGCGGCCGTGAGCATGGCCCTGCAAGGGGACGCCGCCGACCGGGTGATTGCCGCCTGGCATCTGGGCTGGGAGCCGGCCCGCCGGGCATCCCGCGACGACTGGCAGACTCCTTACCTCGCTTACCTGCTAGACGATCCGTATGCCGTCGTCCGCTACGTTAGTTTTCGCTCCCTGAAAAAACAGCCGGGGTTCGATAAACAGACTACGTTCGACTTCACTCCTCCCAGTAACCAGAAGCCAAGCTTCAAAAACCAAGCTCTGGAAATCTGGCTCTCCCAGTCCAAATCCCGCCAGCCGTTTGGAGCCGCCGGTCCGGCGATCCTGCTGAGCGACGACGGGCAGCTCCATTCCGCTACAGTGGAAGTGCTGCTGCGCAAACGCGACAATCGAAGGATCACGATTTTGGAGTGAGAGGGTGATGAGAAACCAAGTTCGCGCTCTTAGACTTCGGTGAGCGTGCTTGTGCTGCTGCCGAACTTGTCGATTTCGAGACCCATCTGTTGCAGCATCCGCACATACAGGTTCGAAAGCGGTTTGTTTTCCTTCCGGTCAAAGGCCACATGCCCTTGATGTTTGTACCCGCCCCCCGCGAGCAAAATGGGGAGATTGTCGCAGGTGTGCGCCGAGGCATTTCCCAGATTGCTGGCGTGCAGCACGCTGGACTGATCGAGCAGCGATACCCCGCCTTCGCTGGTATCCTTCAGCTTGCCAAGGAACTCAGCGAAGAGCTTCATTTCGGCCTCTTCCACCAGGGCGAGTTGCTTGATTTTGGAGTCATCCTGGCCGTGGTGCGAGGCGTCGTGATGCGTGATGGTCACGCCGGGCAAGTCGAGACGTTCCGTGTGCGACCAAAGGTAGAGGGTCATCGCGCGGGTGGAGTCGGTTTGCAAAGCGAGGTGGGCGAGGTCATACCATTGCCGCTCGCGCTCCAGCATTTTGTTATCAGTAACATGGTCCTGCGCGGGAGGCTCTGTGTTCACCTTGGGCTTGGGTTTCTTCACCCAGTCCCGATCCTGTTGCAACCGCTGCTCCGCCTCGCGAATGGAAGTGAGCAGCAGATCGAGGCGCTGCCGATCTGCTAAGCCGACCGAACTAGCCAGTGACTTCGCTTGTTCCCGGACTCCGTCGAGAATGCTGAGTCCGCTTTGGATTTTCTGCATTTCCCGGGCCATCTCCGCAGGAGTGCCGTCAATGAACAGCATCTTGAAGGCGCGGATGGCGGAGGATTCGGAGGGAACCTGCACTCCCTTGCGGTTCCAGGAGAGATTGCCGCCGCCGAGTTGCAGCGAAGCGAAACGAGTCTCACCGCCGAGTTTCGCCGCGATCTCCTGATCCAATGAGATTGTGTTCCGCACGTCGCCGGGTCGCATTCCTTCCGGCGCAACTCCCGTCAACAGCGCTACCTCAGTCCCATGGCCGGCGTTATAGCCGCGGTGCGACATGCCGGAGAAGATCGTGAAGTGCTGGCGATAATCCTGCAGTGGCTGCAAGTAACGAGTCGCTTCGTAATCCGGTCCTGTTTTCTCCGGAAACAGGAAGGCCGTGTGAAGTCCCAACGGCCGCGCGATGAGGAGAATTCGCCTGGCCCGCAGCGCCGCGGCCTTTTGATCCGCCCCGATTCCGATCGGCAACATGGCGTCGAACAGCGGCAGGCCGATGGCGACTCCCACGGCGCGAAGAAAGGTGCGGCGATGGAGCGGAGCGATCATAGGGGATTCTCGATTTCCTCAAGTTACTTGCTCAAAAACACGCGGCTTTGCACGACCTCGTGGAGCAGTGAACGGAAGCCGTAATTTTGCTCTCGTGATCTGGCCACTAATTGTTCCACGACTTCGCGGTCGGCGAATTGAATATCCGCGCCGGTAGCGTAGACCAGCAGCTTCCTCGCCAGATTGCGGGCGAGCTGGTCCTGGTCCGCCAACAGCAGCGCTTTGTAGTCGTCGATTCCCTGGAAGGGCTTTCCCTCGGGAGTTTCGCCCCCCTTCTCCACTTCAAGTCCCTGAAAAATCTGCCGCGCCGGGTAGTTTGCCAGTGGAACCTGCATCCCCCGAGTGCCGCGGTAAAACTCCCGCCAGCCGCCGATGACGTCAAAGGATTCAAGGGCAAACCCGGGAGGGTCGATATGCTTGTGGCAAACGGCGCACGCCGCCGTGTTGCGATGCTTGTCGAGCTGCTGGCGGATTGTGGTGGCTCCGCGAATGTCCGGCTCAATGGACGGAATGTCCGGGGGCGGAGGCGCCGGGGGCTGACCCAAGATGCGATCGAGCACCCACTTTCCCCGAAGCACGGGGGAGGTGCGCGTCCCATCGGCCGTAACCTTCATAATGGCCGCTTGAGTTAGCACGCCGCCGCGATGACATTCCTTGGGGAGCGGCACTCTTCGCAGCTCGCCGCCGGCGATATTGGAGATGCCATAGTGCTGGGCCAATCGCTGATTCAAAAAGCTCCAGTCCGAATGGACGAAGTTCGTCAGGCTTAGATCGTTCCTCAGTATCTCGTCAAAGAACTGCTCCGTTTCGCGGGGCATGGACCAGAAGAGAAAATCGTCGAATTCGCCATAGATCTGGGGGTCGGGGGAGGTCGCATTGATGCTCCGCAAGTCCAGCCACTGTCCGGCAAAGTTGGCCGTGAAGCGCTGTGCCCTTTCATCCTTGAGCATTCGTTCTACCTGGATCCGCAATGCTTCCGGCTGCGTCAACTCACCTTTCTCGGCCAGCTTGATGAGCCCATCGTCGGGCATGCTCGACCAGAGAAAGTACGACAGTCGCGAGGCCACGGCGTAATCATCGAGCCGCGCTTCCTTCCCCTCGGGGCTCAGCGGCTCGGCCAGGAACAGGAAGTGGGGCGAACAGAGCGCCGCTTTGTAACCGAGCAGCATCGCATCGGCAAACGGCTGCTTCTGGTCCAGTGCGTCGTGAACCAGCTTCACGTAATAGTCCGCGAGCGAAGGGGCAACCGGCCGGCGAAAAGCCCGCGGCAGGAAAGCCCGCATCAGCCGCTCGGCATCTTCGCGCGGCTTCGCGGGAACAGGCACCAGAGGATCATAAATGTATGAGTCGGGATTCCGCCTGGGAGGATTGGCCGGCTCGGGCTGCCCGGCCGCAATGGCCCTCGCCACGGAAGCCTGCTTGAGCGGCACGCCCTGAAAGAGGTTGTCATAGCCGATGCCCGGCCAGGAGTTGATGGGGCCTTCCATCTCCACCCATTCCACCGCCAGTCCAGGACCGGAGTACTTTTCGATTGGCTCTTTTCCCAGCTTGGGAGTGCTGCGCATGGTGGGAAGCGACCACCCGGTGAAGACAATCACCTGCCGCGGCTTCAAATCGAATTCTCCCTCAATCACCGTCGGCTTTCCCGTGGGGACGTCGCGAACGGCCCGGATATCATCGTCGTCGCGGCCATACATATCGCGGCACGAGAGCATGACCGGCAGCACCTTGTCCCCCGTTCCCACCGCATAGACGGACGCCTTGATGCGATACCGGCCGGCTTGGGGAGCGGGCGCTGTCGCGCAGGGAACATGCCCCCACGGCCGGACATACATGAGGAGCGTGTCACCATCGAGGCGCACGACCTTGTTCATCAGGTCCTTGAAGGTGGTCATCTTTTCGGTCACCTGCCTGCCCGTGCGACGCTCCTTGAACTCTGCCTGGGGCCGGCTGGGAATCACCGTGGCCAGCGCTCGTTCTGCCGCATCTTGATAGCGCAGCAGGTGAACGGAAGAGACATCCAGGACCGCGCTGACGTTGTCGAACCCCGCCGCGATATTGTCATCCGGCAGCAGGTCCTTCACTTCCACTGCTGGCCCCAAGAGATCGCGGAGCGTGTTTTCATACTCCGTTCGATTCAGCCTCCGGAGCACGACCCGCCCGTCACTCCGCTGCCGGGCCAGCGAAGCGGAATGTAGTTCTCCTCGCAAGCTGGTCAGGATTGATTGCGACTCCTTTTCGGGTGGCCGTTCCTCGCCATTGGGGGGCATCTCCCCGCGAGAAATTCGGTCGAATACCTTTTGCCAGGTGCCGGCAATGTCTTTGTCCCCGAAACTAGTCGCCAATCTGTCCAGCCGCAGCTTCGCTCGCTGCACGTCCGGTCCATGGCAAGAGACGCAGTGGGCATCGGCAAACTTCTGGAATTGGGGCGCGAATTTTTCCGTCTCCTGGGAGAAAGCCAGCCCGACAACGCCCAGGAAGAGGGCAACGACGATCAAATAGAAGCGTGGATTGCGGTCTTTCATAAGGCCAACTCGGCAGCGGCTGTCATTTGCCGGCCAATCCCTGGAGCACTGGCACCGGCACCATCCGGTGCAACTCGCCTAAAATACCACACTGGCTCTCAATGTGCACACTTTTTGACCATTCCAGCAGCCGCATGTGATTCGCCGCGAGATCGTCGACTTTCGTTCCCCACTGCTTGATTTCTCAGCAGCGCGGCCAAGTATCGGTCGATCAAAAAATCGGGAGCGTCCGGTTCACTTCAAATCCGACAGGTCCACGGCTGTTTCGTCGCTGGGAAGCGTGGCCAAGAAATGGGGGTTCGCCCAGATGTTCCACTCCTTGAGGTTGAGCATCGCGAAGAGTCGCGAGCGAACCTGAGGTGAGAAGATCTTAGCCAGGTCGGCCCGCACCAGCTCGTTCCACCACCAGAGCATGAAGAGCCCGCCGCCGATGGGGAGGCCCAAAAACATGCCGATCATCAGGACGGAGCTCCCCAGCTCTCCCATCGCCTTCACTTCAGCGTTCCAGCGAATGACGACAAATAGCGTCGCCGCGATTCCCAGGCAGATGGCGGCGAAGACCGAGAGGAGCGGCCCCACCTGGCGAGTCATCTGGGCCCGCATCCGCTTCCGAAAGCAGCCCGAGCAGCAATAGCACCGGGCGTAGAAAAACCGTGTAATCCGTCCCCCAACAACGGTGTCGGTCCGTTGCACGCGGATGAACCGCTCCTGCAAATCCGCCTGCAAGCGGCAACAGATATCGCAGTCCCCCGCTCTGCCGCGGCTGGTCCGATAGTTACTCATGAGCAGCAACGCCTCCTGAGTGCCAGTCTATCGCAACACAATGCCATTACCTAGCCTTCGGAAAACTCCTTTGCGGTCACCCTGCCTTCGAACGTGTGGTAATATCGACTCTGCGCTTGCGCGTTACCAGGGCGTTCCATGCACCTTGAGGGAGAAAAGTCAATGACCGCCAAAGAGATCGTCGCCGAGCTTAAGAAATATGCGACCGCACAAACCAAGAAAACCTGGATGAACCATGGTGCCCAGGAGCCGTGCCTGGGGGTCAAGGTCGAGGACATGAAGAAGATCCAGAAGCGGGTCAAGATGGATTACCAGCTTGCCCTGGATCTCTACGACACGGGCATCGCCGACGCGATGTATCTCGCCGGACTGATCGCGGACGATGCGAAGATGACCAAGAAGGATCTGCAAAAGTGGCTCGACAACGCCACCTGGGGAATGGTCGCCGAATGGACGATCCCGTGGGTCGCGTCCAGCAGCCCGCATGGCCGGGAACTGGCCCTGAAATGGATGAAGTCCAAGAACGACAGCCACGCCTCGGCCGGCTGGCAGACTTACAGCAGCCTGGTCGCCATCAAGGAAGACGCCGACCTCGACCTGGCCGAGATCAAGGGGCTCCTCGCGCAGGTGGCAAAGACGATCCACCAGCAGCCCAATCGCGTCAAATACGTGATGAATAGTTTCGTCATCGCCGTCGCCTGCTACGTCAAGCCGCTCCACAAGCTCGCGGTCGATACTGCCAAAGGCATCGGCAAGGTCGATGTCGAGCTGGTCGGGGCCTGCAAAATTCCGTTCGCGCCCGATCAGATCAAGAAATTCCAGGCCCGGAGCGAGATCGGGAAGAAGCGCAAGAGCCCGAAATGTTGAGCGAGGGGAAAATTATGAAGACAATTCTTATTATGTCATGCACGCTGTTGGTCATTGCTCAAGCAGCCCATGCCGAGTCGTGGCCGACGCTGGACAAATATGTCGACCACTGCACCCTGATCGTCTTGTGTGAGACCGAACTTAAAAACGATCAACCACTGTTCAAAGTCGTCGAAACGTGGAAAGGAAAATATGACCTGAAAGACTTCAACGAGCTGCTGCGGGAGCGTGCGCCGCACGCGAACTATCTTCCGGCAGGACTCGGCGGACGAAAGCCACTCGCTAAACAAAAAATAGTGTTTTTCTTCACCGGTGATCCGAAGAAGCGCCTGTACGATGGGCCGTCAACGTCCTTCCCAGTGCGAGAGGGGAAGCTGATTTACGCGGAAACCGGCGACGGTCTGGAATTTCCCAAGGAATACACGCTGAAACAGTTCAAGGCTGAAATCGAAAAGTTCATTGCGGCTCAGGCAACTCCTACGACGACTAGCGTTTCGCAGCCGGGAGCCGAGACGCAGGACGACAAGGCGGAAAAATTCCCCTCGCCCCCGGCAGGCTACGACACCCGCCGCGACGAAATCAGCCGCGGCAAGGTGGAGACGGTGGAGTACGACTCGACGACGGTCGGGGTGAAGCGGAAGGCGCGGATCTACACTCCGCCGGGATACACCACGGACCAGAAGTACCCGGTCCTGTACCTCCTTCACGGCATCGGCGGGGACGAGAACGAGTGGGGGCGGGGTGGAGTGCCCGACGTGATCCTCGACAACCTGTACGCCGACAAGAAGGCGGTGCCGATGATCGTCGTCATGCCCAACGGCCGGGCCTCCAAAGACGTGACGGCGCGGGACCCGATACCCAAGCAGTCCCCCGCGTTCGCCACGTTCGAGAATGACTTGCTCACGGACCTGATCCCGTTCATTGAGAAGACCTACTCGGTCAAGGCCGACCGCGAGTCGCGCGCCCTGGCCGGGCTGTCGATGGGGGGCGGGCAGTCGCTCAACTTTGGGCTGGGGAATCTCGATACGTTCGCCTGGGTGGGGGGATTCTCGTCCGCCCCGAACACCAAGCGGCCCGCCGACCTCATCAAGGACCACGCGGAAGCGGCCAAAAAGCTGCGGCTCTTGTACGTCGCCTGCGGTGACAAGGATGGGCTGTTCCGCATCAGCGAGGGGGTCCACAAGATGCTCGACGAGAAGAAGGTCCCCCACCTCTACAACGTCATCCCCGGCGGCCGGCACGACTTCAAGGTATGGAAGAGCGACCTGTATCACTTTTCGCAGTTGCTGTTCCGGTAATACACAATCAAAACGCAATCGAGCAATTGAAATGAAAGCTAGACCGCCCGCAAAACTTAAGGATGGCGCTTCCTGCCAGGTCACGGGGGGCGTGCATGCCGGCAAATCCGGCATTGTCAGGGACATCAACACCAGCAAGACCGGCCATGTGACCATCACGGTGGTCCAGGCTAGCGGAGAGCGATTCAAAACGCTGGCGAAGAATGTCGTGACGAAAGCGGAAGGCCAGCCCGCGCCTGGGGATTGGCGCGAGAAGACCCTGGCCCGGATGCGGGGACTGATCCTGGGAGCCGATCCTGAGATGATCGAGGAGCAGAAGTGGAAGAAGCCGTCCAATGGAATGGTGGGGGTTCCGGTCTGGTCGCATCACGGAATCGTCTGCACCGGCGAGACGTACAAGCAGGTCCTGAAGCTCACGTTCGCCAAGGGGGCCAGCATCCCCGACCCAGGCCGTCTCTTCAATTCCAGCCTGGAAGGGAACACGCGCAGGGCAATCGACATCCACGAAGGGGAGAAGGTCAACGCGGCGGCGTTCCAGGCGCTCGTGAAAGCCGCGGTGGCCCAGAATGGCCCCCCTGCGAAGAAGGCCAAGCCAAATGCGAAAGGGGCGAAGCCGGTGAAGCTCCTTTCCGGCGGCAATCCGCAAATCGCCAAGGGGGACGGCGATGCCCCGGTGCAGGCCTATCTCGCCGCGATTCCGGTGGGCTGGAAGCGCGATATTGGAAAGCGCGTCGACGCCCTCATCGTGCGGAATGCACCGAGCGTGCGCAAAGCCGTGAAGTGGAACTCTCCATTTTATGGCATCGAAGGCCAGGGCTGGTTCCTGTCGTTCCACGTCTTCACCCGCTACGTCAAGGTAACCTTCTTCGCCGGCACGTCACTGAAACCGGTCCCGCCCGGAGGGACGGGCAAGGACGCCCGCTGGCTCGATATCCACGAAGGGGACAAGCTCGACGACGCGCAACTGGCAACCTGGATGAAGCAAGCCGCCGCAATGCCCGGCTGGGTTCCATAGTCATGGCTAATCCTGAACATGAGCGACGACTGCGGGATGCGGTGCAGGCGAAGGATCCTGCCGCCGATCTGAGCGGCTGTGACCTGTCGGGGATTCGGTTCTCGTCGATTCGCATCGCTGGCGCTATTCTGCGTGGCGCGGACCTGCGGCGCGCCGACCTTTCGGGGGGATATTTTCGTGGGTGCGATCTGCGCGAGTCCAATTGCAGCAAGACCAGAATCACTACAAGCGACTTTCGAGAGGCCAATCTGGCAGGTGCCGACCTAACCGCGGCCGACTGGACGGGGGCAATTTTGACCGGCGCGAACCTCACAGGTGCCAATCTCAGCCGCACCAAACTGGTAAAAGCCCGCCTCGATGGGGTAGACCTGACCGGGGCCAATTTGAACGGCACTGACCTGCGAGGCGTCCAAGGTTTGACGGCGGCGCAGTTTGCCTCAGCCAGGAACAGCGACAAGGCGATCCTGGATGAAAGGATGCTTGCCAGCTTTGGGAAAGGCGGCGACCAGAAGGTCGCCCGTCACGGAAAGCTCGCGAAGAAGCGAGCGACGCCGCTGCAAGTCGATCTCATGTTCGCCGACGTGAAGCCGTGCTTCGGCGACGTATTCCTGCTGTGTGGATTCCAGCACCCCGAGTTCCCTCCGACCGGCGACTACGGATTCGCCGAACTGGCCGACCTCGGAATCGAGCAAGTGGACGACTATTTTGCACTCTGCGTCGAAGGAGACCCGGCAGTGTGGATTTATCCGCTCGCCCAAGGGCAAGAGGTCCAACATCACCCTGGACCTTACGACGGGCTGAGGTTGACGGGTGACGACGGGCGGCACAAGAGGCTGTGGTCCAAGTGCGTGGCAAGGTTTGAGAGCGGATTGCGGATTCCAGTTAGCAAGTAGCCTGAGTTCGGGAGTCTTTGCCGCCAGCGGGCGTTCCACACAAAAAGAGCTCCCTTTGCGTCCGGCTGCATCAAGAATTCCAGGCTCGCAGCAAAGTCGGTAAGATGCCTAAAAGCTTCAGAGTCGGAACAGAAGCTTGACGAGCCGGCTGACGCCGCCGTTCTAGAAGAGTGCCTTGCAGGGCTATTATCTCGTGGATTTGTCCTTTGGGCGAACCAATTCGCTCCATCGGGGTCACTTTACTTAAGTCTCTTGGCGTTCCGAGGTGTCATAATGTCCTTCGTCATGAAAAACGGGATCCTTGTCCCCATTGAGCAATTGCCACATGTTTTGACATTTGTCGACGAGACTTACCTGCTCAATAAGTCCGGATTCATTCAGTCCGCGATTCCAGTACCGCAAAACATCTATGATGACCAGCTTGTGCCCCGCTGCCGGGACTTACTGAAGAATTTGGGCAAGGACGCCGCTGAGTTCAAGGCGAAGAACATCAAGAAAGGCAACAAAGAGGTCTACCGTCAGTTTTTAGAGGCGTTCGTCGGTGCGACTTCGGCAGTTAGCGCCCAGTATCCGTTGTCCCCAATCGTTGCCGTCGATGGATTCGGCCCGTATTCTGACGCAAACTTTACCTGGGTGAAGCAACAGGTCGTGGGCGGTTTGTCGAACCTCGGCATCGCCGGCCAGGAGCAACTTGCCGGTGAGTTCACGCGGCAAGTGCTTTGGCTCAATGCCCATTTGCCGAAACTCGCCTCAGTGCGGTTTGCGAATGAATTCGTGATGACGTTTGATAACAAGCATCGGTATGCACAGGAAACGAATAAGGTGCTCGTCGTTACTCATCCTGACATCATCGTTCCGATCTTTCGACCGCTCGGCAAGAACCTCACGAGTTTTGCGAACACACTGCTTGACAAGTTGACTAAAGGTAATTCTCCCAAGATTGCAAGCTTCAATTTCGACTTTTCTGAGAAGTCTTTTGGTTTGCAGGCGGCCGATATGTTTTCACATTTGACCTATGCGGCACTGCGATGCGAAATGAACATTGAGGAAGACAAAGATGATTTTGAAAAATACGATCTTTTACTTGAAGTAACCGAAGACTTCAATCTTGCAAAACAGCTTCGGTCCGAACTGGTGGTCGCGAAAAGTAACGAGGGCCGCGACGATGTCGGATGTAACAATCCGTCGTTATTATCGACCTACTCGTTCTCGTGTGCATGACGCGACGAAATAGTCACCGCAAGATCCAACGCGATAAGCTGGTTATTCCAATGTGGCGAACACTTCCATCTATGGATTTCGGACTGATGAACGTCGTTGATGGCGTCATAGCAGCAGAGTCCTCATTGATCCCCGATCTAGAGTCATCATCTACGTTAATCTGTGCATCAGACTACAGCGGTCAGCACAAAGGAAGTGACTTCGAGGCCTACACGTTTCTCATCAGCGGCTCAGCATCATGGAACGATTGGGAGGCGCGCCGTCTGCAAATCCGAGCAGGCGACGTCCAACTGCGTCGAATGTCATTCAAAGCGCTTGGGGACGGGGTAAAGCAAAGAGCGCTTCCAAAATTTTTGGAAGCTGCGGATCATTTGAATGGGCTCCTGGCGATCTTCCTCGTGGATAAACGGATCGGTAGTCTTTTCGGCAAGAGCCCACGATTTGACTTCACTAATCTAGCGAAATACGAAGTGTACGGTTCGCATGTGTTCGAGAGACTGATGCGAGTAGTACACTTCATGAGTTTGCTGATTTCTGGTCTTTCGTCGCCCAAGCAGAATGTCTATTGGTTTACTGATGCCGATGACATCGCCGCTAATCATGATCGAGTGCGTATGCTCGTTGACATCTCCACTCGGGTTATGGGACAGTACGTCTCTCACGGGCTTGGGCACTTCAGATGTGGCACGTCGAAAGACTGCGATAATGGTTCTCTGCAAATAGAGGATTTATGTGCCATTGCAGATTTGGCAGCCGGCGCCGTAACTGAATTAGTCAACCGCCACGAAGACGCGGGAACTGTTCCGAACTCAAAACTGGTCATCCCGGCGCCGTCCACGCTGAGTGCGAAGGCCGCATCCCTCGGCGTCTGGCTGTCGCTCGTTCGTAGACTCAAGCGAGTTGTGCTGTTACTCGACAGGGAAGGTGAATCTACGAACATTCGGGTCAAGCGAATTCAGCTTCATAGGCTTGAGCCAGCGGGATAGCCAGCGGCCCCGGCGTCCAACCTGGGATAAACCCAGGGCGCCCCTTTTTCGTTCATGGGCTCTGCTCGTCCCGAGTGAACCTGAGAGTGCTCAAAAAAATCTTGCAAAATCTTGATGAGAACGTATTGACTGTGACAATAGAAAGTGCGTACGAATGGAATATCCGGGCGGAGGGTCTCGCGCGGGGGCATTTTTGCCCTGGCGCGGGAGCTGGCCCCGGAGATGTTTGACAATCTGGTTGTTTTGATTTCTGGCGAGCGGCGGGGGGGTGAACCGTTTTCGCCGGCCCCATGTGACCGGCCGGCTTACGCTGGTGAATCAAGTTTTCGCTTGATTCAGGCGATGAATCGCCGCAACGTGCTGCAATTAAGGATGTTGCGGAGAGTGAAATCGAGAAACGGCGTGCGTGAATCAATGAATCATGGGGGCGTTGGCTTGGGGATGGCGCGGTATCAGAATACGAGGCTCTGATGCAGGAATTGACTACTCTAACATGTTGATAAGCATGGAGTTGCGACCACGAAAAGTATCACTTGAGCGAGTGCAAAACCGGTATCAGAAGCACCCCGCTGGATGAGGGGTGAGCGGTGAGGGAGTGTTTTCCAAGGGAGACCCTGGGAACAAGAAGACGCTACTTTCGCGGAGCGAAAGGCGACACTAAGCCACGCCCCGCTGCTGCTCGGGTTCCGCTTCGTTCCCGGCCCGGTCGAGGGCTTCGCGCTTGATGTGTCCGTCGTCGGTGACGTCGTCGAAGCGGACGCTGACCCGTTTGCTGACGCCGCTTTCCTGCATGGTGACGCCGTAGAGGGTGGTGGCGGCGGTCATCGTTTTTTTGCTGTGCGTGACGATGACGAATTTCGTCCAGCCGAGGAACTCCTTGAGGACGTCGACGAAGCGGCCGATGTTGGCTTCGTCGAAGGGGGCGTCGACTTCGTCCAGCACGCAGAACGGGCTCGGGCGGAACTGGAAGATGGCCAGGAGCAGGGCGACGGCGGTGAGGGCCTTTTCGCCGCCGGAGAGAAGCGAGTTGTTGAACGACGGCTTGCCGGGGGGGGTGGCGATGATCTCCACGCCGGCGTCGAGGACGTCGACCCCTTCCTCCAGCACGATGTCCGCCTTGCCGCCGCCGAAGGCTTTGCGGTAGAGAATTTGAAAGTTCGCCCGGATCGCTTCCAGCGTCTCCACGAACAGCCGCCGGCTGTCAGCGTTGATTTTCTGGATGATCCGTTCGAGGGCCTGCTTGGCGTCGGTGAGGTCTTTGTGCTGGGCGGAGAGGGTGTTGAAGCGGCTCTCCAGCTCATCGAGCTCGCCGAGGGCGTCGAGATTGACCGCGCCAATCTGGTTGATCTTGCGGCGGAGGGCTTCGATCTCCGCTTCGACCTCGGTGCGGGCTTGTTCCTCTTCGGCGGTCGTTTCAGTCGCAGCAGCGGTCATCGCCTCCAGATCGATGCTGTAGTCTTCTTTCAGCCGGTCGACGAGCGTCTGCCGTTCGTGGCGGACCTGGCCGGCGGCGAGCTCCAGTTGATGCTGCTTTTCTTCGAGCTTGCGGATGGACTTGCGAAGGGCGGCAGCGGACTCGGCCTGTTCGTTCCGCTGGGCGGTAGTGGCTTCGCGAGTTTGAAAATGGTCGGCTAGCTCGCGGGCGAAGGCCTCTTTGTGGAGGTAGAGTTCGGCCAGTTCACTGCTGGCGGCGAGGACGGCGTAGTCGCAGGTTTCCCGCCGCTGCTGGCACTGCGTAAGCTGGTCGGCAACTTGCTGGAGGGCGTTTTCCCGTTCCCGCTGATCGTCCTCAAACTGCGTGAGCCGGGCGCGGAGTCCTTCCAGCCTCTGCTCGCTCTTGGCCCGCTCGATTTTGGCGGTCGTCGCTTGCTGCAAGGCTTCTTTCCGCTGGTCATCCAGACGAGCAAGCTCCGCTTCTTCCTCCGCCAGTTCCGATCCGAGAGCAGTCGCCGAGGTTTGAGCACTGAGCAAGTCGGCTTTGCCGCGGGTGATGCCGTTGGCCAAGGCAGCGTGGCGAGAATTCACTTCCGCCAGAGCGGCTTGCGTCGATTGTTCCTGCTGAGCCGTTTGCTGCTGGCGTTCTTCCTGGGTGCGGGTTTGCAAGCGGGCATCGGCGAGGGATTTTGCGAGTTCTTGTGCGCTGCTCTGTGTCTGCTGCAGGGATGCTTCTTGCTCGACAATCTGCTGCTTGAGCTGCGCGGCTGCTTCCTGGCCAACGGCGATTTGCTCGGTGAGCGTTTCCAGTTGCGAGAGGCAGGACCGAAGTTCGCTCCGGCGGGAGATGAGGCTGGTGGCGGATGCTCGCGGGCCGACGGTCAGAGCACCATGCTCATCCAGGAGTTCGCCCGTGAGCGCCACTAGCCGCAAGCCGCCGGCTTCTGGGAGTTCGCTCCGCAGGCGGGCAGCATCGGCGAGCGTCTTCACGAGCCAGGTGTTGCCGAGGAACCGTTCGACGAGCGGCTGAACCTCCGGGGGAGCATCGGCGAGATCCGCTGCTCGGCCAATGACTCCTTCTTGAATCGCGAAGCCTTCGGGAGCAAGTTGGCGAGGAGGAACCGCACTACGCTGGGTTCCAATGAACGTCACTCGTCCTGGCAATTCTCCCGCGCCGGCCGCGACTTGCTGCACTTCCGCGAGCCCGCCGGTGACGACGACAAGCTGCGAAGCTTCTCCAAAGGCAATGTCGAGCGCCGGAGCATAGTCGACGTGGACCGTGAGCAAATCGGCCAGGACGCCGCGAACGAGGCTCAAAGCACCGTTGCCGCCGGCTTTGGCGCGGGCCACGATTTCCTTGACGCCGACACCGAGCCCTTCGAGAGACTGCTCCAGTTCCTGCAGGATGGAGATGCGTTCGCTGGTGCGATGATGTCGGTTCTGCAAGTCGGCCAGTTTTTGCTGGCTGTTGGCTTGAACGGCGCGGGCCTTGGCAAGTTCCTTCCGAGCTGTTTCCAAGTCGCCTTGTCTGGCCGTTGTTTGAGCCGCCAGTGATGTTTCGCGTTCCCGGCACGCTAATAGTTCGGTTGCAATGGTCTCGCGTGCGATCGACAATGTCCCCAACTGCTGCTGGTGGGCGGCGGCAGCTGTTTCCTGAGCAAGGAGTTGCTTTTGAAAGGCCTCAATCTGGTTCTGCAAGACGGCTGCCGATTGCAGACGGCTGACCAGCTGCTGGCGGCGGACTTCGCCTTGTTTCCTCAGTTGGTCATGCTGCTGAGAAAGCTGGGCGGCATGAGTTTCCTGCTGGGACAAGCGAGTTTCGATTTCGTTGTGCACATCGCGGGCAGCGGACATTTCACCGAGCGTCTGCGCCAGGCGCTGCTTGACGTCGCCGGCCCGGTCGCTCATAGCGGCGACGTTGCGGCGATGGAGCGAGGCTTCCTCTTCGAGTTCCTTGGCCCGTCCGCGCTGCTGGATGACGATGGCTTCCCGCTGGGTGATCCCTTCGCGGATTCGCGCGCTGCGATTCTCACTGCTGCGGATGTCCTCCCCGCAGGCGACGATGGCGGTCTCCAGTTCCAGCAGCCGAGCTTCGAGTGACTCCGCTTGAGCTGCGGCAGAAGCGTGCTGCTCGGCGAATTGGGCCAACTCCTGCTCATAACCGGAGATTTTGGCGGTGAGCTTCCGCCAATCGCTGAGGGCGACCTGCGTTCGGAGTTCTTGCAGACGCTCGCTGTACTCGCGGTACCGGCGGGCTTTGCTCGCCTGGTTGCGGACGCTCTTCAGCCGGCCTTCCACTTCGTCCACAATGTCCCGCAGGCGGAGCATGTTCTGGTCGACCCGCTCCAGGCGTCGCTGAGCTTCTACCTTCTTCGCCTTAAAGCGGCTGATGCCGGCGGCTTCTTCAAAGATGGCCCGGCGGTCCTTGGCCGAGGCTTGCAGCAGCTTTTCGACTTTGCCTTGCTCGATGATGCTGTAGGCGTCGGTCCCCACGCCGGTGCCGCGGAACATGTCCTTGATGTCTTTGAGGCGGGCGGGCTGGCGGTTGATGAGGTACTCGGCTTCGCCGCTACGATAAACGCGGCGGGTGACATGCACCTCCGGAGCGTCAATCGGCAGGCGGCCATCGGCATTGTCGAAGACGACCGTCGCCTCCGCCGCATTCATCGGCTTGCGGCCGGCGTTGCCCGAGCCCTTGAAGATGCAGTCCGACATCTCCTTGCCGCGGAGGCTCTTGACGGATTGTTCGCCGAGCACCCATTTGATGCCGTCCACGATGTTGGACTTGCCCGAGCCGTTCGGCCCGACCACAACCGTAATGCCGGCGGGAAACTCAAAGCGCGTCTTATCGGCAAAACTTTTGAAGCCGAAAAGTTCGAGGGCTTTGAGCATGACAGGACTGCGGTCGGCGTTTCACAAAGAAAATGGACCGGTTTAGTTTATCAAGAATCCTTGAGGATTGCAGGGAATGGGTAGGCCGGCGACCCACCGCGGAAAGAACGTTTGGGTCTGCCCAATGGCTCATTTCGAGGCGACTGTTTCCTTGGCCTCCGGCTCCGCTGGTTTTTCATCCGTCGGCGAAGGAACGCTCTCTTCCTCTTCTCGCTCATACTCACGCGTCGGCTTGGGAAGCGCTTCCACGGCAATCCGTGTTTCCAGCAGCCCCTTTTCGTGGGCATTTCGCAAGCCGGCGATGACGTCGGCGTAACTGCCGCCGACCTTGACGATGGAGCGAATCACTTCGTCCACCAGGGTCGAGCAGCTTTCCACTTTGTCGCCGCTCTCTCCGGCACCAAAGCGGCTGACGCGGAGCCTGTCGCCGTCACCCTTGATGAGAATCTTGGGCCCCGCCTCGATCCACTGGGTGCTGCCCGGCACGTGCAGGCGCTGCTCGTGGCCAAAGACGACAATTTCCGGTCGCAGGCTGCGAGAGATATGAATGAGCGGTTCGCTGGTGCTGGCGACCAGGTGATAACGAAAGCCGCCGCGCGGCGTTTGTTCGGAAGTCGCCACCGGAGGAGCGAGGAACTCGCCCTTGGTGGTTGGGTCGTTCGTGCTGCGGAGACGAAGAGCACGAAATGCTCCATACCGCGTTTCGGCGCTCGTTACATGCAACAAGTCCGAGAGAGCTTGCAGCGATGTGACCGAATTGAGCATGGAGGATAACGCGGCCAGGGCATACCAGCGGAAGGCAGGCTCGTCCTTGGCGATTTGTCCCAGCACGGGGGCGGCTTCGGCTTCGTCGAAGTAGGCGAGAGCCTCCGCGGAGCAGAAGCGGACTTCCGTGTCGCTTGAAATCAGCCCACGCTTCAGGGCGGGAATCGCTTCTTTCCCAATCGCCTCCAGCGAGACGGCAGCGGCACTTGTGGTGGTCGGTTCGAGCAGCTTTTTCTCCAGGACCGAAATCCGTTCCAGCCGCTGGACGGGGGTTTCGCTGAGGGCAATGTTGCGGACCACTCGCAGATAGTGCCCCATGTTGTGGCGGTAGTTGGCGGGGACGGCGAGAATCAAGAAGTTGTTGCGTTTCCCTTCCGCGACACCCTTTTTACTGCCGTTTTCGACGGTGAAGAAGCGGGCGTTGATGACCTGCTCCACCTTGCGGACGATGCGGAAGCTGGCGTCGGCCGTGCGGATGGCCAGTCCCAGATCGCGGTCCCGCTGGGCGACGGCGCGGCCGAGGACGACGCCGCGATTCTTGGTGATTGATTCCTGTTCCCCTTCGAAGATCGCGTCGTCGATGACATCGCCATCCACGATCCCTTCCACATTGCCGGTATGCAGCGAGCCAGCCAGGATTTCCACCTGCCTGAGCTGGGCCTTCATCAGCCAGCCGCCGCGAAGACTTGTCGTTCCCGAGCCCGTGGGAGCCCGAACTTCCACGTCGAAGAGTTCCCCGCGCCGAATACCGGGTGGGAGAAAGCCGCGGACGATGACCATGGAGGTCGTGGGACGGGAGAGCAGTTCTTCCGGATTTTCCACCGAGTACTGTAACATCTCGTTGAGCAGCAGATCCCGCTGCGCGGACGGCGGCGGATCGGAGCCGGTGTAGTCCAGGTTGGTAACGAGGCCGACCGATTCCAGTTTGACTTTATTGAGGCCGAACGGGCGAGTGTAGCTACCGACCAGATCCCGCTTCTCCTTCTCGTCCACCCCTTCCGCTTTCAGGTCTTCTTGCTCGGGAGTTTGCCCGCGCATCAGCGGCGATTTGCAGCCCGCCATGGCGGCCAGACTTCCCAATCCCAGACCGAGGAACAGGCGGCGGTCCAACAGCCGCGAATTTTGTTCGTTGACAGGCTTCATGCCAATGACGCTCCGTGTAAAGGCGTTTGCGCCCGCGCAGAATCCATCCGCGCAGGGCTCACCCAGGGGCGCGGACGATAGGTGGAGCGAAGCAGGGAGTCAAGAGAGAACGGAGGAAATTCAAGAGTGGCCCAGGATCGCTACGGCTCTGTAACGGGGCAGAACGTCAAGCTGCTGCCGAAACTCACCAGCGATGCTAGCGACGAAGTGCCGCCACGGCCGGGAATATTACTTTGACATGCCACCGCAAAGGTAAGACGCTACTTCCCAAACCCCTTCCGCCGCTGTTCGCTATAGCGGTCCAGGGCTTCGCTGATGATGGGGAGGGCGAAGGCGGCGGGCTGGAAGTCGTCCACCTCGACGGCTTTCCCTTCCAGCGTCTTGTAGTCCTGGAAGAACCGCCGCAGCATGGTGAGCCGGTGCATGGGGAGTTCACTCGCTTCCTGAAAGCCGTTGAATTCGGGGTCGTCGGTGGCGACGGCCAGGATCTTGTGGTCCTTCTTACCGCTGTCGATCATCGTCATCACGCCAATGGCCCGCGATCGGACCAAGGTCAACGGATTGACCGTCTCCTGGCAAAGAACCAGGACATCGAGCGGGTCATCGTCTTCCGCCAGCGTTTGCGGGATGAAGCCGTAGTTGGCCGGGTAGTAGACTGCCGAATAGAGGATGCGGTCGAGCTTGAGCAGGCCGGTCGCCTTGTCGAGCTCGTATTTCACGCTGGAGCCGAGCGGGATTTCGATGACGGTAGTGAACTCGGCAGGGAGGTTTTTGCCGGGGATGACGTCGTGCCAGGCGTGGGTCATGGGTTGCTTTCGAGTGGAACCAAAAGGGAGAGTAGCACGTAAGATAGGCTTTTGCGGCAGAGCGCCGATAGGGGCGGATTGCAAGCAGCTTTCCGATTATAGTGAAACCATGACCGGCCACTTTGAGTTCCTGAAATCCCGCATCGAGTCCAAAACGGCGGTTGTAGGCATCATCGGCCTGGGGTACGTCGGCCTGCCTCTGGTGAAGACGTTTGTCGAGGCCGGCTTTCGCTGCCTGGGGTTCGATTGCGACGCGACCAAGGTGGAGCGCCTGCGGCGGGGGGAAAGCTACATCGCCCACCTGCCGGGGGAGTGGATTAGCGGCTGCATCAGTTCCGGCCGCTTCGAACCAACCGCCGACATGAGCCGCCTGGTGGAGGCGGACTGCATTCTGATTTGCGTCCCCACCCCCCTCACCGACAGCCGCGACCCGGATTTGTCGTACGTGGAGCAGACCGCCCGACAAATCGCGGCCACTCTGCGGCCGGGACAACTAATTGTTCTGGAGAGCACGACGTATCCCGGAACGACGCGGGATGTGGTGCTGCCGATTCTCCAGGCGAGCGGGGGGCGTCAGCCCCCTGATTCTTCATACTTCCTGGCCTACTCCCCCGAGCGAGAGGACCCAGGCAACGCCAACTACTCCACCAGTCGCATTCCCAAGGTTGTTGGCGGGATGGATCAAGCAAGTTGCGATCTGGCGGTTGCCCTCTATAGCAAAGCTGTCGTGCAAGTCGTTCCCGTTTCGAACTGCGAGGTCGCGGAGGCCTGCAAGATTTTGGAGAACGTCTATCGGGCAGTGAACATCGCCATGGTCAACGAGCTCAAGATTCTCTTCGACCGACTGGGGATTGATATTTGGGAAGTGATTGCTGCCGCCAAGACAAAGCCCTTTGGTTTCCAGGCGTTTTACCCGGGGCCAGGGCTCGGTGGACACTGCATTCCCATCGATCCGTTCTATCTCAGTTGGCTGGCACGAAAGCACGAGTCACCGACGCGGTTCATCGAATTGGCAGGGGAAATCAACTCCGGCATGCCGCAGTGGGTCGTCAATAAGATCGCCGAGGCCCTCAATAATGCCGGCAAGCCGATTAAAGGAAGCCGCATCGCCATCCTGGGAGTCGCCTATAAGAAGGACGTTGATGACCCCCGCGAGAGCCCCGCTTTTCGCATCATGGAATTGCTCGAAGAACGTGGGGCGGCTTTGTCTTACCATGATCCGCACATTCCAAAACTCCCCAGCATGCGGCACTACCGTGTTCCGCAACTTTCCAGCGAGCAGCTTACGGCGGAGTATCTGGCGAAGCAGGACTGCGTGGTGGTCGTCACGGACCATTCGGCAGTGGACTACAAACTGGTCGCCGAGCACTCCCCGCTGGTGGTGGATACGCGGAATGCGATGCGAAACGTGCGCCTGCTGGGCCACAACATTTGGAGCGCTTGACCGCCGGAGGCCAGAGCCTACCAGCGGGCTTCCAAGCCGAAGTTAACCCCTTGAATCCAAAGGTCGCTCGCCCGGCCGGGATATTGCGGCCAGAGTCCGGCGGTATTGGCCGCCGTGGGGAGCGGCGGCCAGAGGTTGGGATTGATGTGCTGATCAATCTGGTCGCCGGGGCGGTAGACGCCGCACCAATACATCACCGTGTACCCCGTGGTGAATCGCCAGCAGGGATTGATCTGGTAGCCGACGTTGAGGCCAAGTTCCGGCAACATGGTGAAGCCGTTGTTGATATGGGTGCCGCTGTTGGTGGAGACCGCCAGGATGCTGCCCGCGGGCGTTTGCTGAATGCCATTTTGAAAGGCGACGCCATTGATCTGCACCACGCTCCGCGTGCTGCCGATGCCGACCTTCGTGATCAAATCCAGCGACCAGCAGCGGCGGCGGAATTGCATCATGGTCCCCAAATCAATTCCGTTGAAAGTGTTCTGAGTGTCGAAGACGTCGCGACCGAAGCGGGGAACCCCGTTGAGGTCGCAGGTTTGTTCGAACGTCAGGTTGTCGTCAAGCCGCAAGACTCGATAGCCGAGCAGAAAGTCCACTCGCTTGGCGACATTGACCGGACAACCGTCCCACCAAGAGGGGCCGCAACCTTCACCGCAGCAGATATTGCGAAGCAGGCGAACTCCGCCCCCCTGAACCCGCGTGGTCGCCTGAGCGGCAAAGGCGGCATCGGGACAACTGAAGACAGCCGGCAAGCCGTTGCTGGATTCATCAAAAAACGGAAAGGCCAACTGACTGGTAGCGGTTGAGGCACCTTGAAAGCTGGTTGATTTGTCCGCGAGGCCAAAATATTCTCCCTCGATGGCCCAGCAAGGATTGATGTACATTCCCATGACAATCCGTCCGCCGGAACGTCCCTGGCTGTTCACCAGGCCATTGCCAAACAGCACCTGCGTGTTGGCCGGCAAGCTCCCATCTTCGTTGATGACGCCAGCGGGAATCGCCGTGTTATTCGGATTTCCTGCCGTCACCAGAGGTGGCAGGTTCATCCCCTTGGTGCTCCAAAGCAGGTAATCCGCCCGGACATACATGCCGCAGCCGCCCGGATTGCAGAGAGTGCCGCAACAAGTGCCACAGCGCCCGCAGTTTCCAAACCCGCAATCGGAATAACCGTCGGCGAAGACGTCGCCGAGCATTTGATTTTCGGGGTAGTAGTCGCCCGTCCCCGTCGCCTCTTCGCCGTGTACATGGCCGTGATCGTGGCCGGCATGCCCATCGGGTTCCGCGGCCGCCCTTTTGGGGGACGCCGGCGGAACTTTCGTCCCCGCGCGAGCAGGTGCCCTCTTAGGCGCGGGATCATCAGCCACCGTGTTTGCCGCGAGGGCGAGCACGGACAAGAAAGCGATTAACAAAGACAAGCGGGTAGAATACACGCGTGAGTTCCTTCTGGCAGACGAAAGTCCGCGGGGCCACCGCGCAGCGAATGCCGCTCGGCAGTTCGGGTAGAACAAGCGTGGGCTTTTAGTGGCGGGGGCGAGATTGTGTCAAGAGCAGTTTGCGGGTGAGTTGCGGGTCGCTCTCTTCACGCGGTACGATAGCGGCACTTGTTGAACCCTCCCGCTTCCAGACTTTTGGATATTTTATGTCGCATCAGCTTCCCCGACGCAGGTTCCTGCAATCCTCCCTTGCTATCACTGCCGCCGCTGGCGCCGGACTGCCGCTGGTCTCCAGTGCGCGGGTTCTCGGCGCGAATGAGCGCCTGAATATTGGCGTCATCGGCGTCGGCGGACGGGGCGCGGGCGATCTGGCTGCGGTTGCTGGCGAGAACATCGTCGCCCTGTGCGACGTGGATGAAGGACGCCTCGGTGGGGCCGCGGCCCGGTTCAAATCGGCCAAAAGCTATACCGACTATCGCGAACTCTTAGAACAGAAGGATCTGGACGCGGTCGTCGTCGCCACGCCCGACCATCATCATGCTCCCGCCACCATCCGTGCCCTTCACCGTGGCCTGCACGTTTATTGCGAGAAGCCGCTGACCCACACGGTGCAGGAAGCCCGCCTCATTGCCCAGACCGCAACCAAAATGAAAGTGGCCACGCAAATGGGAACGCAAAACCACGAGCACCCCGGCTATCTCCGCCTTGTGGAATTGATCCAGACCGGCGCGATTGGCAGCGTGAAGGAAGTCCACGTCATCACCGACCGTCCCGGTCGGTGGTGGCCGCAAGGAATCGAGCAGCCCACGGGCAAGGCGGAGATTCCCAAGGATCTGAAATGGGATCTCTGGCTTGGCCCTGCAGCGGAGCGGGATTACAGCCCGGCTTACGTCCCGTTCAAATGGCGCGGCTGGTGGGATTTTGGATGCGGAGCCATCGGCGACATGGCCATCCACCTGATGGACCCCAGCTTCTGGGCGCTCGAACTCGGTGGCCCAGTGAAAGTTACGTCGAAGGGTCCCGCTCCCAATCCGCATAGCGCCCCCACCTGGATGGTGACGGAATTCGACTTCGGCGAGCGGATGGGCGAAAAGGGGAAGAAGCTCCCCGCTGTCAAAGCCTTCTGGTACGAAGGGGAAGCCAAGCCGCCGGCGGAAATTGCCAAGGAGCTTCCTATGAACGGCTCGCTGTTCATCGGCGACAAGGGAAAGATCGCCATCGCCCACGACGGGATGCCCAAACTCCTTCCCGAGGAGCAGTTCAAGGACTTCAAGGGTCCCGATCCCTTTCTCCCGAAATCCCCCGGCCACCACGAGCAGTGGCTCGCCGCCTGCAAAACCGGCAGCCGCACCGGCAGCAACTTTGGCTATGCAGGTCCGTTCACGGAGATTGTCCTCCTGGGGAATGTTGCCTACCGCCTCGGCAAGACGATTGAGTACGATCCCGCTACCATGAAAGTCGCCAACTCGCCAGAGGCCAACGCACTTCTCTCGAAAGAATATCGCAAAGGCTGGGAAATCACCTCGTAGGATGGGACTCCTGTCCCGTCCGTTTTTGCAGTCTCTCATCAACTCAGAAAGATCAACTCATGAAGGCACGTTTCCTCTCTCTCACCTTCACCCTCGCCTTCGCCTGCGGTTTCGCCCCAACCCCGGCGAGCGCCGGCGAGATCATTTTCGAGCAAGGAATCGAGTACACCAGTCCCGGCGACGAGCATCTGCAACTCAACCTGGCCCGCCCTAAGGAAGTGAAAGAAGGGGCGAAGCTTCCCGCGGTGATTTGCATCCACGGTGGCGGCTTTCGAGCGGGAAAGCGGGAACGCTGGGACGGACTCTGCAAGCAACTGGCGGAGAAGGATTACGTGGCGGTGACGGTCACCTACCGTTTGGCCCCCAAGCATCAGTTTCCCGCGGCGGTCCATGATGTGAAGGCGGCGGTCCGCTGGCTCAAGGCGAATGCGGCGAAATATCATGTCGATCCGGAGCGGATTGGAGTGGTCGGCGATTCCGCCGGTGGACATCTCGTGCAATATCTTGGAGTGACGGGTGATGTGAAGTCGCTCGAAGGAACCGGCGGCAATCCGGAGCAGTCCAGCCGCGTGGCCTGCGTGGTCAATTATTACGGCCCCAGCGACCTGACGAAGTCCTATGGAAAGAGCGTGGATGCGGCCGAGGTTCTTCCGCTCTGGCTCGGCGGCGATGCCACGAAGGAACACAAGAAGCACATCATCGCCAGCCCGCTCTACTGGGTCACGCCCACTGCCGCCCCCACGCTGCTGATTCACGGCACGAAGGATCCCTACGTCGCCTACGAGCAGGCCACCTGGATCCACGATAAGCTGCAAGCAGCGGAGGTGGAGGTCGAGCTGCTAACGCTGGAAGGGGCCGGCCACGGGTTCAAGGGAGATGACGCGGTGAAGGCGGAAAAGGCGATGCTGGAATTCTTTGAAAAGCATCTGAAGAAGTAGATTGAATGGCGAATACAAATCCCATCGCGCCCAATCCCTGTTCTCACCCTGGAGCGCCGCTCGACAACTTTCCCGTAAAGACGTCTAACCATCAGGGCTCGACAGAGGATTGTCGGCCTACTTTGGCGGGCCGTGGCCCCATTCATGGTTCAAGGTCTCTGGAGTACTTCATCTGGTCAATCGTTTGATACTGCGCCCGCATGAAGGGTCAGCCAAAAACTCAAGCCGCAGCGCAGGGTTGGACCTTTGCGGGCTGGGAGGAGGCCTGCGTTCAGCCCGCCTATGGGCGGGGTCGGCTAACCGCGCCGAACGGCGGTAGGCGAGCCTTAGATGCAGCAGTCTTTAAGGACTAACGCCTTTGAGCAGCCCACGAATCTCGGCCCACAGGGACCGGCAGTCCGCTTGTTCGGCGGGGGGAAGTTGCTCGAGGAGGGGCTCGTCGCGGAGTACGGCCAGGTCGCTGTCGGTTAGCGAAAGCTGGACCATGGCTTTGGCGGCGCTCTGGGCTGCGGGGTTGCTGCTTTCAAGCTGCGTTTTCCACGCGGCGGACTCTTGCCGCAGCCAGCCTCGAGCAAGCTGGCGAAAGCGGGCTTTTTCTTCCTCGGTAACTCCCGCGGCATCGCTTCCTTTTCCTTCCGCGGCCAGGCTGGCGGCGCAAGCGGCATTGAAACGGGAATTGGGCGTGGTGAGGAGCGGGGGATCCGCGGCAAAGGCGCTGGCGTAAAACCGGGCAGCGGAGGCATATGCCTTCCGGTACATCTGCGAGAGATTGCCCAGCGACAGATGCTCGACTGCGTCTGTGGCCTGGGCGGCAATCCGCGAGCGGGCCTCGCCATCCTTTTCCAGAGCGAGCAGCCGCTGGCAATCCAGCACCCAGGGTCCCGACCGGAGACTCCAGCCCGGCTGCTTCGAGCCGAGCTCATGGGCCTTTTGAAAACTGGCCAGGGCGTCGGCAAACAGGCCTAGCTTCACCTCGGCGAGCCCCAGGTTGTAGTGCGTCGAGGCCCCTGCCGGATTGATCTCGAGAGCTTTTTTATAGGCCGCCGCGGCCTCAGCGAATTTTAATTGTCCGTAAAGGGCCTGCCCCAGATTGTCGTGCAGGGTCGCGTCCTTCGGCAACAGAACGATGCCCTGGCGATACGCGGCCACCGCCTCTTCGAGCCGCCCTTTCGCTTGCAGGGCCACGGCCAGATTGTTGTAGACGTTGTATTTGGGATCGATTTGCAGCACCTTCTCGAATGCCGCCACGGCCTCATCCACTTTGCGCTGCGAATAGAGGACGCAGCCGATGTTGAACTGAGCTGAAGCATATTTGGGATCGATTTCCAAAGCCTTGCGGAGCGCGGTCAAAGCCGGCTCGTGCTGGCGCTGGCTTTGCAGGACGACTCCCAGATTGTGATAGGCCATCGGCAGGCTCGGGTCCAATTCAATCGACAAGCGACAGGCCGCCAGCGCATCTTGCGTCTGCTTGAGGTCGTGAAACATCGAGCCGAGGTTGCTGAGCATCACCGCGCTGGGCTGTTCTCCTTGCAATGCCCGGCGATAGCTGACGAGTGCCTCGTCGATTCTGTTCTGAGCCCGCCAGGCATTTCCCATGTGGTAGTGGGCCAGAAAGAGCTGGGGCGAAATGGCGAGCGCCTGCTGATAGAGCCGCATCGCTTCCTCGACCTTGCCCTGCTTTTGCAAGCAATATCCGAGATTGCAATACGAGGGAGCATATTTGCGATTGAGCTGCAAAGACTTCTCGAACAGCCTGACCGCCTCCTCCATGTTTTCTTCTCGGACATTCCAGAGCCCGAGATTGTTGTAGGGAAGGTTGTAAGCGGGGTTCACTTCAATGGCCTTGTGGTAGCGCGCGAGGGCCTCCTTCGTGCGGTCCTGCTCCATCAGGCAAATGCCGATGGCTGTGTGGGCCCAAGCCGCCGTCTCCCCCTGGGGATTCAGCGCGAGCATCTTTTCGAACTGCGCGATGGCCTGGGGGTACAACTTCTGGTCCATGTAAAGGAGGCCCAAGTTGTATTTGGGAACCGCATACGCCGGCTCAAGCTCGATGGCCTTCAGGCAGCAGTCCTCGGCAAGTTTGAACTGCCTCAGGCTGGTGAGGGCGTTCGCGAGGTTGTTGTAGGCGATGCTGGCCTCGGGGCGAAGCGTCGTAGCGGCGCGGAAGTAGCTGGCTTGCTCCGCGGGAGTTTTGGCCCCAATCCCGGCGTCGAACTGAATCCAGAAGTCGCGGGGGTAGCGCACCGACGCGGAGCGGAGCAGCGGCATGGCGTCCCCTCCCGCTCGGTGCAGAGCCGCCGCCAGGGCATCGATGATCTGCGGGGACTGCTGGGCCACTTCGGGCTCCGCCGCCATCTTGGCCAGGGCCGCCGGGTCGAAGCGGACCTGCAAATTGCGAAAGCGGTCCCGCCAGGGATCGGGATCGGCAGCCCGGGCAATCTGAAGGAGACGGGAATTGAATTCTTGGCGTTCGGCGGGGACGCGCACGCCCGACCAATGGTCGAGGGCGGCGACCAGCGGCCAGCGGAGAAGGGAGTTGCGGATCTTCGCTCCGAGCGCCGCCGGCTCCTCCTGTTTCATGTCGAGTCCCGCTTCGAGGAACGCGGCAAAATACTTGGGCGTCTCCAGGCCGACGCTCGCGCCGTCCTTGGCCAGCGACGAATTCTCCAGCCGAATGTTTTCCAGACGCTGGGCGAGGCGGCGATTTTTCTGACCGTCTTCCAGTCGAGCAGCGAAGTTGAGCAGCTCGGGCGAGAGACTTGGACTGATTCCCGGGGGTGCGGAGTCGAGCAAGCTTCTGGCCCGTTTGAGCGAAGAGTCCGCGGAGCCGAGGGCGGCCATCCAGCGCGCGTTTTCCCCGACAAGGGCCTGATAGCTGAGCCGGTCGAAGAGCTCGCGGTCGACGGCATCCAAGGTTGCTTTTCCCTCCGTCAGCGCGGAAGTTACGTCCCGCTCGGTTTGCTCCCGGCGAATGGCCGTTTCCGCCTGTTGCTGGCGGTAGACCACTGCCGCGAGGCTGGTGCCCCCAATCAGCAGCAATGCCGTGGCCGCCAGCGCCAGCGTGACGCGGCGGCGCTTCCGCTCTTCCCCGGCTTTGGCCTGCGCGGCGGCGCTGGCGAGTTCGGCTGCGTGGAGACGGTCCTGCACGGAAGTGAGATAGCCGGTGACTTGCTCCGCGACCTGGGCAGCGCTTGCCGGACGGCCGGCGAGGTCGGGGGCGAGGCATATTTTGGCAAGCGACACTAGTTCCGGGTCGGCACCGCTTGCATCCAGTCTGCGAAACGCTCCTTCCAGGTCTGCCCGAACCGCTTGTTCAAAGCTGCTCTGCTCCTTGCGCGAGACATAGGGGGGCTGGCCGGTGAGCAGCTCGCAGAGAATGGCTCCCAAGGCAAAGACGTCACACCGCTCGTTCACCAGATGCTGCTCGCCGCGGGCTTGCTCGGGGGGCATGTAGGCGGGAGTTCCCAGCACGTCCCCTTCCTGCGTTCGGCGATCGCGGTCGGTCTCGGCCGGCAGCGGCTGCGTTTCCGCTGACTGGGCATGCTGCGACGGCGCAACTTCGATCGGGGCAGCGGGGGACGAAAGTTTGGCCGTCGTGGCAGGAAGATTTTGGGGAATGGTAAGCCGCCGGGCCAGTCCCCAGTCCATGACCTGCACTTCGCCAAACGGACCGACCATGATGTTCAGCGGCTTGAGATCCCGATGAATGACTCTCTGCGAATGGGCATATGCCAGTGTCTGGGCGACTTGCTCGAACAACTTGATCCAGCGGGGAAGATCGGCCTCTGGGCTGGATCGCTCCTTGAGCAATTCGGCGAGCGTCCGTCCTTCGATGAGCTTCATGCTGAAGAACGGCCTGCCGTCCGTCAGCCGGCCGATCTCATGGACGGGAGGAATCCCTGGATGCTGGAGCTGCCCGGTGATCCGGGACTCCTCTCGCAGCCGTTCGTCGGCCGCGGGATCGCCCGTGTGCCGAGTCACTTTCACCGCCAGATGCCGCTGGATATCGAGGTCCATTGCTCGCAGCACTACCCCCATCCCCCCCTTGCCGATTTCGCCGATGACCCGGTACCGGGCGGGAAGCTCGCACGTCGCGACCTGCGACTCGTCCTGCTGACGCGGCGGCTGAAACGTCGCAGTGGCGGCAAAGCTGACGGGGGGCGTAGGGGCCGCGGAATCTCCCCTGGCATCTTTGAGCGCGGCCGGATTTTGGGGGGACTTGTCCATGCTACGCGATGCGGCTGAAGAAGCAGGCAAACGCCGGGGAGCGTCAGCCGATTATGTTAACACGGCGGCAATCGAGTCTCCAGTTACGAAGGCCTGGGGCTACCGATCTCGACCGGGATGAATATTTCACTCCGGGCTTGACTCTATTGAAACAACTGTATAGTATAGGTTGCATGGAGCTCGGGCTTCCGGTGCGCGCCTATGTGGGGCAATCCGAGGTTGCCAGGGAGTTCCGTGAACGGCGTTTTTTGACTAATCAAGTCTGTAAAAACAGGTTATAATCGGAGGATATTTTTGTGAATCAAAAACCATCACTTTTAACGCACGTGAAACAGACTTGCGTCACGGAGAATCGTGCCAACTGACAGCCGCTTAATGACTTGCGGTGATTCATGTCGCCGTAAGTCTGGTGCGCAGGTATACTTGAATCTATGAATCAAAACCCTTCCAAATGGTGGTTATCGGCGGTTATGAAGCGTTCCCTCCTGATCCTCGTCCTGCTGCTTGGTGCGCACTCCGCCAGCGCTCAACTTGCGCCAGAGATTGGCTATATGCATCCGGCCGGTGGGCAGGCGGGGCAGACGGTGGAGGTGAAGCTGGGGGGGTATGACTGGACGCCGGACATGCAGATTTTTGTGCATGACCCGCGGATCAAGGTGGAGATCATCGGCCCGTCGTCCCCCGTCCTCGTTCCCGAACCGCCGTACTGGTTCGAAGCCAAAGGCCGCGGCTACGCCTGGCCACTGCCGCGAGAGTTTCCCGCCCGGCTGACGATTCCAGCCGATGTGCCGCCAGGTCTCATCAAGTGGCAGGTCGCCAACGCCAACGGTGCGTCTCCTCCCGGCTTTATCCACGTTGGTGCAGCGCCGGAGATTGTCGAGGATGGCAAACGTAAGGGGGCACAGGTACTCGCCGCGCTGCCAATCACGGTGAATGGCCAGATTCGCAAGATTGAAGAAATCGACCGCTACGAATTCACCACGCCGCAGGCGGGTCTCGTCACGATTGAGCTTTTTGCTCGACAGCTCGTCGCTCCGGTGGCCGGAATGCAGCTCAACGGCATGCTGCAAGTCCGCGATGCTGCCGGAAAGGTGCTCGTCGATCTGGCGGACACTCAGGGGCGCGACCTGGCCACAACGTTTGCGGTGACCGCTGGCGGGAAATACACGATCAGCATCCACGACCTCGACTTCGGCGGCGATTTCTCGTACGTCTATCGGCTGGCCATCACTCGCGGACCACGAGTGCTGGCTACGTATCCGGCGGCAGGAAAACGGGGGACGACGCAGAAGATTGACTTTATCGGGATTGGAGTCGCCACCGGTGCCGCGGTTGTGGAGACGGTTAGCAAGGATGTGGCCTTTCCTGCGGATGCTGCTGCTGCGTCGTTCCAGTACAAACTGGAAACGCCGCACGGCATTGCTCCGCCAGTGACTCTGCTCGTTAGCGATCTCGCCGAGCAAGTGAAGCCGGCGGGTGGCGCCGAAATGCCGATTGGCGCGCTACCATTCGCCGCGACCAGTGGCATTGAAACACGCTTCGGCTCGGAAACTTACGCGGTGACTCTCAAGAAGGACGAGAAGTGGAAGATTGCCGCCGATGCCAGCAGCTTCGGCTCGCCGCTCGATCTGGAACTGAGCATTCTGGGCCCCGACGGCAAACAGATTGCCACCGTGGACGATCAGCCAACTTCCACCGACCCGCTGCTCCTCTTCGCGGCTCCCGCCGATGGCGCGTACAAGATCGTCGTCAGTGACAAAAGCGGCTTCAGCGGCAGTCGCGGGGCGAATTACCGGCTGGCCATTGAGCCGCAGAGGGAAGATTTCACGCTTACGCTCCCCACGCAGCTCCATATCCCGCTTGGTGCGCCGCTCAAGCTGCCGGTCCCCATCGTGCGGCTGTCGGGTTTCAAGGAGCCGGTGACGATTGCCATCAGTGGCCTCCCAGCCGGAGTGACCGCGCCACCAACGATGGTCATCCCTGCCGATCAAGCGGCATTGGCGGTCGATCTCACCCTTGCTGCCGATGCTCCGGCAAGTGCCTCGCTTGCCACTGTAACTCTCACGGCGAATGTGGCCGGAAGAGTCATCACGCGGGACGCAAAAATCTTGATGGCGACAACCATGAAGCCTCGGCTCAAGATCACCCCCGAAGGGCTCGACGACGTCCGCAAGGTCCGCCGGGGGAGCACGTTTTTGGCTCCGGTTTTCATCGACCGGCTGGAAGGGTATCAGGGGGAAGTTGTCCTGGAGATGACCGCCAAGCAGCAGCGGCACCGGCAGGGACTGGCGAGCGACGAGTTCTCCGTGCCGCCGTCGGCGACCAAGGTCGAATACCCCATCTTCGTCCCCGAGTGGATGGAGACCACCAAGTCCAGCCGCATGATTTTGAACGGCCGAGTGCAAGTGGCCGATCCCAAAGGGAACAAGCGGACGCTGCTGCAGCGGCAGGAGCTGCGCATCGGCATTCTGCCGGAAGGGGCCTACATGAAGCTGGCCCATGCGGCTGGCGAATACACTGCTGCTGCCGGAAGCGAACTCGTCATCCTCTTACAGTTATCGAGAGCTGCGGAATTGCGGGAAGAAGTCAAATTGGAGCTAGTTCCGGGCGAATTACCTGAGGGGTTGGCGACCTCGGAGCTCATTGTGTTGTCATCGGACAAGTCGGAAGCGACCTTCCGTATCCGCCTGGCCAATGACCCGCGGCTGGCGGGCGAGCAGACTTTCAAAGTCCGCGCCACCGCTCTGAAAGACGGGAAGTGGCCGGTGATTTCGGAGACGACGGTGACGGTCGTCATCAAGTGATTCCATGAACGTTCTTCGCCGACTCGCGTGCTCCTTCACATTCGTCTATTTGCTGTCGGTGACACTCGTTGGCGCCGCCGAGGAAAAGAAAGCCACCAAGACTGGCACGCACAGCACGTTCGTTGACGAAAGGCTCAAAGTCAGCGACCAAGAGCGGCTGTATCGCCTGGTCGTTCCAAAATCGGTGGATCTTAAGAAGCCGGCCCCGCTCGTCGTCGCCTTCCACGGCATGGGAATCGACAGCAGAAAGGTGATGCCGCGCTATACGAAGCTGGATGACCTGGCGGCGGATAAGAAATTCATCCTGGTCTATCCCGAAGCCATCGGCCGGAGTTGGGGGCTCGAACCGAAGAAGGTCACCGCCGACCTCGCCTTCTTCGATGCCCTTCTCGCCGAGATTTCCGCCAAATACGAAGTGGATGCGAATCGCATCTATGTCGTTGGCATGTCTAACGGCGGCTATTTCGCCCACTTGGTCGGCAAGGAGCGGAGCACCAAAGTCGCGGCCGTCTGCTCCCACTCCGGGCCGCTCGGTTTACAAACGCTGCTGGGGATCAACGCGGAGCGGAAGTTTCCCGTGATGATTGTCCACGGCGACAAGGACCGGCTGCTCGACGTGAGGTTCGCCCGCGAGAATCGGGACAAATACCAGCGAGAGAAGCACGAGGTCAAGTACGTCGAAGTCCCCGGCCTCAACCATTTCTGGGCCGTGGATGCTAAAATCAACGGCCAGATCTGGGACTTCTTTGAAAAACACCCGCTGAAGTGAACCGAATTGGCGAACACCTATGCGATTGGCAATCTGCAACGAAACCTTTCAGGACTGGCCCTTTGAAAAGGCTTTCTCCTTCGCCCGCGATCTCGGCTACACGGGAATTGAGATTGCCCCATTCACGATTTCGACCAATGCGTACGACATCTCGTCCGCTAAACGGGACGAAGTTCGTCGCCAAGCGGAGGACGCCGGACTGGAAGTTGTCGGCTTGCACTGGCTGCTTGCTAAGACGACCGGCTATTATCTGACGACGCTGGACGGCAAGGTCCGCAACGCGACGGCCGACTATCTAGGAGAGCTGGCCCGCCTCTGCCGCGATTTGGGTGGCCGCGTGATGGTCCTTGGCTCGCCCATGCAGCGGAACCTGCTGCCGGGAGTGAGCCACGAACAGGGAATGGAACTAGCCGCGGATTGCATCCGCCGGGCTCTGCCAATTCTGGAAGAGTGCTCGGTGACGCTCGCCGTCGAGCCGCTCGGGCCGGCGGAAGGAGACTTCCTCAACACGGCGGACCTGGGAAAACAGCTTTGCGAAATGGTCGGCTCCCCCCATTGCCGGCTCCACCTCGACGTGAAGGCGATGTCCACGGAAAGCAAGCCGATCCCGCAGATCATCCGCGAATGTGCCTCGCTCGTCGAACACTTCCACGCCAACGACCCCAACCGCCGCGGTCCCGGCATGGGTGACGTCGATTTCCATCCCATCTTCAAGGCCCTCGCCGACATCGACTACCGCGGCTGGGTGAGCGTCGAAGTCTTCGACTACGAGCCCGGCCCCGAACGGCTCGCCGGCGAGAGTATTGAGTATATGGAGCAAGTGCTGTCGGAGATGTAACCGCAATTTGGCGGCCCAATTCTATGGATGAATGCCTGGTCTACTTTCGCCTGGCCGTTACGGACCCCAAGAGTGTTCCTCCTTGGTCGGAATGGTGGGCTGAAAACGAGCCATTGGCCCAGACCGCTTTTTCTCTGGTCGACTACGTGCGGCTGAAGCACCGCCGACTGCTCGGGGCGCGGCAGATTTTGCAGCGGCTCGGCGAGATTCCCGGCGACTTCACACCTCCGAGTCATCAGTTGACCGGTTCCTGTGGAAATTGCGGCGAGCGGACAATCAATCAGGATGCCGACACTGGCGAAGTTATGATTATCTGTCCGAATTGCGGGAGCCTCGGCTAACTTGACTCGGCGAACTCGGGCATCGTATTCGCGACGGCATTTTGTTGTATCCCGCCAGCCGCACCGATAGACTGAGCCCATGCGTGCGGCACTTCTCTCCTTGCTGCTGGTACTTCCGTTTTGCGGAATTGTTCAATCGCGCGCGCTGGCTCAAGAAGCCGACAAGTCCAAGCCGCCGCTGACCGGCCACGAAACTGAAAGACGCTTTCCGCCGCTCAAAGTCCCACGGGGTTTTCAGGCCACGCTCTTTGCCTGCGACCCTCTGATTGAATATCCGTCGGTCATGTCCGCCGGTCCGCGGCCGGGGGCCGTGTTTGTGGCCGTGGACTATATGACGGGCCTGGGGACCGAGATCACCCGCCGCAGCGAAGTCCGGCTGGTGGAGGACACCAACGGCGATGGCTATGCGGACAAGGCGACGCTGTATGCCGGCGGGTTCAATTCGATCATGGGGCTCTGTTATCACGACGGCACTGTCTTCGTGATGCATGCGCCATTCCTGACAGCATTGAAAGACACGAAAGGGACCGGCGTGGCGGACGAGCGGAAGGACATCGTCACCGGTCTCGGGCTGACGCCGGAGGAAAACCCGGTCCGCCTCCACTGTGCCAACGGCGTTACCGCGGGGCATGACGGCTGGCTCTATCTGGCCCTTGGCGACCACGGCTGCATCGTCAACCGGCCCGAGGGGGACAAGCTGGTGCTCGAAGGGGGCGGCATCCTCCGCTGCCGGCCCGACGGGCGGGACCTGCACATCTTCTCCACCGGCCTGCGGAACATCTACGACGTCGCCCTCGACGCTGAACTCAACGTCTTCGTCCGGGACAACGAAAACGATGGCGGCGATTACAAAGTCCGGCTCTGCCACAGCTTTTTCGGGGCGGATCATGGCTATCCGTACGATTACTACGAGCGGCCGAGTTACGCGCTGGCTCCCATTGCCGATTTGGGATTGGGGTCGTCGGCAGGAGGGGTTTGTTACTTGGAGACGCAGTTTCCGCCGCAGTATCGGGGTCTCTTCTTTTGCGAATGGGGGAAGTCGCTGGTCCGGTATGAACTACAGGGAGCAGAGGGCAACTTCATTCCGTCAAGAGAGTACGAGTTCGCCGCCGGAGCGGAGACCGATCCCTACGGCTTCAAACCGACCGACGTGGTCGTGCAAAGAGACGGGACGTTGATGGTCTCGGATTACGCCGACGGCCAGCGGCCGAAACGCGGGCGGGGACGGATTTATCACATCGAGTGGGACGTTGAACCCAAGCCGATGACCTCGGTGACCAAGGAGACATCACTGGAAGAGCTGCTGGAGTTTCTCGATTCCCGTAGCTACTACCTGCGATGCGAGGCACAGCGGGCGATCGAGAAAAAAGGGGAAGCCGGTGCCAAGGCGGTCTCCGCGGCACTGGCAGAGAAGAAGTTGCAGCCGCTAGGGAGTCTGCATGCGATCTGGATTCTGGCCCATGTCCAGCGGGATAACGCCATCGAACAGTTGCTGAAGATTGCCGAAGAGGAGAAAGGTGACGAGCGGATCCGCGCTCAAGCGGTGAAAGCGGTTGCCGATTTGGTGGATCCGGTCCTGGCCAACCATCGTCTCGATGCTCCACCGGGAGATGCGGGCATCGCGGAACGATTGGCCAAAATCAGGCGAGGTTCACGCGGCCCGCTGCTATTGGAAGCTCTGACTGCACTTGGTCGTTTGAAGTGGGCTCCGCTGGCAGAGCATCTTCAGAAGTTTCATGTGAGCGACTCGGCGCAGCTGCATGCGGCGGCGAAGGCATTGCGTCGCGCCGGCAATTGGCCAGCGACGCTGCGGTTGCTTGACAGTGAAGATCGATACCATTGGGTTTTCGCTTTGCAAGCCTTGGCCGATATTCCCGACCCCGTCATCGTCGATGGCCTGATCGAACGGCTGGAGAAAAAGGAGCACGCGGATCGCCACCGGCTTTACGCCGATGCCCTCACGCGTGTCTACAAGAAGCCGGCACCCTGGGTCTACTGGGACTATCGACCCAAGCCGCGGCCGGCGAACACGGTGGCCTGGGAGCGGACGGAGACGATTGGAGCGGCGCTCAACAGGGTACTGCTCGATTCAGATTCCTCGGTGCGATACAGCGTCCTCGAGCGAATGCAGCGGGAGAGGATTCCCATTGAGCTGAAAGTGATTGGCAAATGGTTAGACGAGAAACAGAACGTCAGCTTGCTGCTGGCGGCGCTCAAGGAGCATCCTTGGCGCGACATGCGCCCGCTGCTGGAAAAGGTTATCGCGAGCTCGACGCAAAGCGAAGTAGATCGGCTCGCGGCAGTGGAGCTGTATGTGCAAGGCCCGGAACTTCCGACGCCCGAGGAGTATCTGAAGCTCGCCAATTCGGTCAGTGACGGTCCGATACTTGCGGCCATTCTGAAGCGATCGGCGATTGCCAAAACTGCTGCGATTCCACTGCTCTGGACCAAGCTCGCGTCAGCCGAACCTCTCGTCCAGGTAGCCGCCGTTGAGCAACTGACGGAGCTTAAGGCGGAGGAGGGTCGAACGGGACTGTTGCCGCTTCTGACGAGCGGCAGTCCCTTGGTGCGCCGCGCTGCTGCCCTTGCAGCAGGAAAACTGGAAGAAAGAGAGGCTGTGGAGCCGCTGGTCAAGTTGGCTGCCGATCCCGATCCGCAGGTTCGAGTCGCCGCTTTCGGGTCATTACTAATCCTTCACGCTCCGCAAGCGACGGCGCTTGCCGCCGCATCTCTGGCCGATGCCGAGACACAGGTCATTGCGCTCAAGTATTTGCGGGAGCACGGCGATTCGGAATTCACGGCACCGGTTATCGAAATGGCGAAGCGAACCCCCTCGGCTGTCATTCTGGGCAATGCCGTGCCGGCTTTGACACGCTGGCGATTTCTCAAAGGAATCACCGCTCAACAGGTAGCGGAAATTGACCGGGGGATCGCTGAAATTCAAGGAGCCAGCGGTTCCTTGCTCCGCTGGGAAACCGAGGAGAAGTACCACTTCGCGGTGAGCGAGGAAGGGCGAGCACTTCTCGAGAAAGGGAATACCGCTGAAACTACGGTCATCGTTTCCGAACCAACAGCCGTCGAATTCCTCGCCACCAGCAGCGCCCCGCTCGAAATTCAGCTCGGCGGCAAGTCCATATACAAACGCGACAAGCCGCAGGAGTTCCGCCTTGACTCTGACCGCTTTGCCGCGATGCTGGCTGCGGGAGAAAATCGACTGACAGTACTTCTGGGCGAATCTAAAGATATGCCCCGCCAATTCCAGATTCGCTTCCGCCGCAAGAGCGCTACGGCTGCCCACGAAAAGCTCATCGCCGCCGCTCTCGCTCGGAGCGGGAACGTCGAGCAGGGACAGAAGGTCTTTCAGAACCTCGAAAAATCAAACTGCCTCAAGTGCCACCGCGCGGCGGGCCAAGGAGAGAAGACCGGCCCCGAACTGACCGGCCTCGGCAGCCGCTTTTCTCGCATCTACATCGCCGAGTCGATCCTCGACCCCAATCGCACGATTGCTCCCAGCTTTGGGACAATCGTCGTACGGCTCGACAGCGGCCAGGTCCTCTCCGGCATCAAGATCGCCGAAACCGAGAACTTCTTGACGCTCATCGATAACCAGGCTCTGAAACACGTCCTCAACAAAGCCGACATCGAAGAGCAAAAGACGTCGCCGCTGAGCACGATGCCGGAAGGGCTGGAGAAGAAACTTTCGGAAAATGAGTTTGTGGATTTGGTGGCGTATCTGGCGTCGCTGAAGGAAACCAAGCCGTAAGAGCCACGGATGAAACACGGATTTTCACGGATGGAGCTTGGGTCATTCTGTTTGCTTTATTACTCTGTCCCCCATTATTCTGTCTCCAACATTTGCCTAACCATGAGATTCATATTCCCTACGTTGGTTCTCTTCACCGCCACATGCTCAATCGCTGCCGAGCCGCGGCTCCCCCGCGACGACCTCCTCGTCTATCGCGGTGAAAAGGGTGAGCAGCTTTCAGTGAAAACTACCGAAGACTGGCTCAAGCGCCGTGCCGAAATCATCCGCGGCATGGAAACGGTGATGGGGAAGATCCCCGGCAAGGACGACAAAAAACGCTGCCCGCTGGATGTGAAAGTCGAAGAAGAAGTCGACTGCGGCAAGTACACCCGCCAGCTCATTACCTATTCTTCCGAACCCGGCAGTCGCGTGCCGGCTTATTTGTGCGTTCCCAAGTCCATCCTGGACCCCACCTACCGAGACAAGAAGTTGCGAGCCATCCTTTGTCTACACGGCACCGACAACGTCGTGGGGCATGGCACCGTCGTCGGCATCGGCGGAAAGCCCAATCGGCAGTACGCCAGCGAACTGGCCGAGCGAGGGTATGTGACCCTCGCGCCGAACTATCCGCTGCTGGCGAAGTATCAGCCGGACGTGAAGGCCCTGGGCTGGGAGAGCGGGACGCTGAAGGCCGTGTGGGACAACATCCGCGGGCTTGACCTGCTGGAAACGCTTCCCTACGTCAAGCCGAAGGAATTCGGCACCATCGGCCACTCGCTCGGCGGACACAACAGCGTCTACACAGCCGTCTTCGACGACCGGATCAAGGTTGTCGTCTCCAGTTGCGGGCTCGATTCGTACCTCGACTACTACAACGGCAAAGAGGCCAACTGGCATCCCGAAAAAGGCTGGTGCCAGACGCGGTACATGCTGAAGCTGGCCGACTACCGCGGGCGGCTGGAGGAAATTCCCTTTGACTTCCACGAGATGATCGGCGCTCTCGCCCCGCGGCGCGTCCTTATTATCGCCCCGCTCAAAGACAGCAACTTCCGGCACGACAGCGTCGACCGCATCGCCGCCGCCGCCCGCCCCATTTTCAAACTCTACGGGCACGAAGACTACTTAAAAGTCGAGCACCCCGACTGCGAGCACGACTTCCCCACCGAAATGCGGCAGCAAGCCTACAAGCTCTTCGACGAAGTCCTGAAGTAGCCACCTTCATTCATTCGTCATTCCCCTGTCCCAAACCGCTCTTCCTTCCACGGATCCCCATGCATGTGGTATCCGCCGCGCTCCCAGTAACCGGGCCGGTCGAAGCTGAGAAGTTCAATGCCGCAAATCCACTTCGCGCTCTTCCAGGCGTAGAGCTGCGGGACCATGCCGCGAACGGGGCCGCCGTGGTCGGGCGGAATCGGCTCGCCGTCGTGCAGGTCGGCGAGGAGGGCGTCCTTGGCCAAAAAATCTTCCAGCGGCAAATTCGTCGTCCAACCGTTGTCATAGCCGTGGCAAAGGACGAACTTGGCCCCGGCCTGAATCCCTGAGCGGTCAAGCAGCTCGCGGGTGCTGACCCCTTCCCAAAAATTGCTGAGCCGCGACCACTGGGTAACGCAGTGGAAATCGGCAAAGACTTTCACACGCGGCAGAGCCCGGAATTGTTCCAGGTTAAATGTCAGCGGCCGATCCACCAGTCCGAAGATGCGGAGTTCCCAAGTGGCTGGGTCGACGCGCGGCGTCCCTGACGCATCGAGAATTGGCCACTTGCGCGTGCGGGATTGCCCAGGCGGGATACGCTCCCCACGCAGGGTGTCGGGGCTGATGATGACGCCGGCTGGAACCTCGGAAGGCTTGAGCGGCTCGCCGGCTTGATATTTGGGGTCGTGAGGGTCCATGGGGACATTATAGTAACGCCGACCAAACAGGAAACCATCATGACGAGCAGGGAATTACGCCTCGCGCTCGGCAGAAAACACTATGGTCCCCTCAGATTCCCCTGATATAATGCAGTCGCCCTCCCAGGTCGGCACCCAGGCTCTCCCCCGCTGCCGATCTCCGCTCATTCCCACCTGAAATTGCGAGCCTGCTGCCGATGTTCCGCCCTCCGCACTACTGCGCCTTCCTGTTCCTAGCCGCCCTCGCGGCTATGTGCGTCAGCGCAACACAATTGCGAGGCGAGGATACGGCCCAGCAGCGAATCGCCAAACGGGCCGAGCAGTGGGAGAAGCAAATCCAGCCGCTCGTGGCGAAGTATTGCTACGATTGCCACGGCGGCGCAAAGACCGAAGGGGATCTTTCGCTTGTCGAGTTCAAGACTCCCGCCCAGATTCTGAAAGAACGCAAACGCTGGAATGTCCTGCTGCAGAAGGTAGACACCGGCGCGATGCCGCTGGAGGAAGCCAAGCTCCATCCCACCAAGGAAGAGCGGAAGCTGCTGGTCGATTGGCTCGCCGCCGCGCTCACCGACGTCGATTGCAGCGGCAGCCCTGACCCCGGCCGGGTCACGCTCCGTCGCCTCAATCGCCGCGAGTATCGCAACACCATCCGCGACCTGGTCGGCGTCGATTACGAGCCGAGCCGCGAGTTCCCCGGCGATGACACCGGCTATGGCTTCGACAACATCGGGGACGTCCTCTCGCTCCCCCCGGTGCTGATGGAAAAGTACCTCGACGCCGCCGAGGACATCGCGGCCAAAGCCATCGACGCCCGCGGCGGCAAAACAGAGCTCGACAAGCGAATCGTCGGCGCGAATCTGAGGGGGGACGGGGGCAAGAGCGGCTTTCTCAGTTGGCTCCTCGCCAGCGATGGCGAAGCCGCCGTCAATTTCGATGTCCCCGGCGACGGCGAGTACGAGATTCGGGTTCTTGCTTCTGGCGACCAGGCCGGGGATGAGCCGGTGAAACTGGCCGTGCGCTTGGATGGCAAGGACATTGAGAAATTTGACGTCACCAGCAAGGCAGGAACCGAGCAGGAATTCAAGGCCCGCACGCGCCTGGCCAAGGGTTCGCCGAAAATCGGCGTGGCGTTTCTGAATGACTTCTACAATCCCAACGACCCGAAGCCGGACAACCGGGACCGCAACCTTTACATCTCGATGCTTCATCTCCGCGGCCCGCTCGACGCCAAGGACATTCAGCTCCCGCAGATGCACAAGCAGATTCTGTTCGCGACGCCCGGCGGCCGCACGACTCGCAAGGAAGCCGCGGAGCAGGTCATCCGCCGCCTCGTCACGCGGGCCTTCCGCCGTCCCGCCACCGACGACGAAGTCGCCCGCCTCGTCAAACTGGCCGAACAAGCCCGCGGCGAAGGGGACAGCTTCGAGCAGTCCATCCAAGCCGCCTTGCAAGCGGTGCTGATTTCTCCCCACTTCCTCTACCGCATGGAACTCGATCCGCCGGGCCAGGAAGGAAAGCCGCGAGATCTCAATGACTTCGAAGTCGCCTCCCGCCTCTCCTACTTTCTTTGGAGCAGCATGCCGGACGACGAACTGCTGAAAGTGGCCACCGAAGGGAAACTAAAGCAGGACGGCAACCTGGAAAAGCAGACTCGCCGGATGCTGCTGGACCCTAAGGCGAAAGCCCTCTCCGAAAACTTCGCGGGTCAGTGGCTTGAACTCCGCAGCCTCGATGTCCGCACTCCCGACAAGCAGCTCTTTCCGCAATACGACGACGGCCTGAAAGCGGCCATGCGCACGGAGACGGAAATGTTCTTCGCCACCATCGTGAAGGAAGACCGCTCCATTTTCGATCTCCTCTCCGCCGATTTCACGTTCGCCAACGAGAAGCTCGCCAAACTCTACGGCCTCAAGGACGTGAGCGGCAATGAATTCCGCCGGGTCTCGCTCGCGGGAACCGAGCGGGGGGGCATCCTCACCCAGGCCAGCATTCTCACGGTCACCAGCAATCCGAATCGAACCTCGCCCGTGAAGCGAGGGAAATGGATTCTGGAAAACATCCTCGGCACTCCTCCCCCGCCGCCGCCCCCCAACGTCCCCGAACTGAAAGAAGTGAAGGCGGGCGAAGCCAAAGGAACCCTCCGCGAACGGCTGGAGCAGCATCGGGTCAATCCGGGCTGTGCCTCCTGCCACAAGAGCATGGATCCGCTCGGCTTTGCGATGGAAAACTTTGACGCCATTGGGGCCTGGCGCGATAAGGAAGGGGATGCCGCCATCGACTCCGCCGGCCAGCTTCCCAGCGGCGAAAAATTCCGCGGCCCCAAGGAGCTGCGGGAACTGCTCCTTTCCTCCCGAAAGGGGCAATTTGCCCAGTGCCTGACCGAGAAACTGCTAACCTATGCCCTCGGCCGCGGGGTAGAATACTCAGATAAGTGTTCAATTCAGAAGGTAACTGCCGCTCTGGAGAAGGATCAGTTCCGTTTCTCCCGGCTGGTGGTCGAAATTGTGAATAGCGATCCGTTTCTCAAGAAAAGTGGTCCGCTCACTCCGTGAACGGACAGCCCGCACACGGAGTGTGCGGGCTACTGAAAGGAATACCCATGACTCCTCGCATCTCCCGTCGCACCATCCTCCGTGGCATGGGAACCGTCATCGCCCTGCCGTACCTGGAAGCAATGGCTCCCCTCGCCAGCCCCATCGCCCGCGGCGAGGAACCGAAACCGACGGCCCCGACTCGCATGGCCTTTCTCTACGTCGCCAACGGAATGCACATGCCGGACTGGACGCCGGAGAAAGACGGAGCCGACTTTGAACTCCGGCCGACGATGCAGCCCCTCGCTCCGTTCAAGGACGACCTGCTCGTCATGAGCGGCCTCTCCCTCGACGGCGCGGATGCCCACGGCGACGGCGGCGGCGACCATGCCCGGAGCGTGGCGGCTTATCTCACCGGGGCGCATCCGAAAAAGACCGACGGCGCGAACATCAAGAACGGCATCTCCGTCGACCAGGTCGCCGTCGAGAAAGTCGGCAAGAAGACTCGCTTCCCCAGTCTGGAACTTGGCTGCGAAGCGAGCGCGACGGCGGGGAACTGCGACAGCGGCTATTCGTGTGCTTACACTTCCAACATTTCCTGGCGGACCCCCGAAACCCCCGTCGCCAAGGAAGTGAATCCCCGCGCGGTCTTCGACCGGCTCTTCGGCAGCGGGGACGACGAAGCGGGGAAAAGTGCCTACAAGCGAAAAATCCGCCGCCAAAGCGTTTTGGATTTTGCTTTGCAAGACGCCAAGAGTCTCGAGCAGCGGCTGGGGACAAACGACAAGCGGAAGCTCGACGAATACCTCTACAGCATCCGCGAAATCGAGCGACGGCTCACCGGCAGCGACAAGCTCGGCGGCTCGGACAAGGACCTTTCGAATTTCCCCCGCCCCAGCGGCGTGCCGGCCGATTTTGTGGAGCATCTCCGCCTGATGTTCGACCTGATGACGCTCTCCCTGCAGACGGACTCCACCCGCATCATCACCTTCATGTACACCAACGACAGCAGCAACCGCAGCTACCCAGCTCTCGGCGTGAAGGAAGGGCACCACGACATCTCCCACCACGGCCGCAACAAGGAGAAACAGGAAAAAATCGCCAAGATCAACAAGCACCACATCGAGCAGTTCGCCTACTTCCTCGGCAAGCTCAAAGCCGCCAAGGAAGGAGACCGCTCGCTCCTCGACAACTGCATGGTGATGTACGGCAGCGGCATCGCCGACGGTGACGCCCACGCCCACCACGACCTCCCCATCGTCCTCGCCGGCCGCGGCAACGGCACCGTCAAGCCGGGCCGCCACCTCCGCTACCCCACCAAAACCCCCCTCACCAACCTCTACCTCTCCCTCCTCGACCGAGTGGGGGCAGCAGGGACCGACAAGCTGGGAGATAGCACGGGGCGGCTGGAGAAACTTGACGGGTAAGCCAGGCCCGCCGCGTAATCGACTTCCATGATTATTAGGAACACGGATATGAACACTCTTGAAGACATCCGTACGCAGGCACTCGGCCTGACTGGCAATCAACGGGCATCCCTTGCCCACGATTTGCTGGTGAGCTTGGAAGATGAGGCACCCGATGCGGATGCCGCCAGTGCCTGGGGCGAGGAAATTGAGTCTCGCAGTGCGGCATTTGCGGCCGGCAGCATCAAGGCCTTTGATTGGCGTGAGTCGCTGGCTCGTTCCCGAGCAGCTTTTGAACAAGACCGCGCCAAATGAAGGTCCGAGTCTTGAGCCCGGTCGAGAAGGAGATCACGGAAGCTGCCGTATGGTATGAAACTCGGCAGGCGGGTCTGGGTGCGGACTTTTTCCGGGAATACGAACGGGCCATCTGCCAAATCGAAGAGCATCCGCTGCGCTACGCGAAGCTGGAGGCGGTGAAGTCGCCTCGCGATATCCGCAGGCTTTTTTTGCATCGCTTCCCTTACTACATAGCCTATGAAGTGATGGCTGAAGAAGTGGTGGTCTTGGCCGCGGCACATACTTCTCGTCGCCCCCAATACTGGCTTCATCGCTTGGGGGGCTGATCCAGCCGACATCTACTTCGCCCTCTTCGACCACATGGGGCGCAAAAAACGTATTGGCGATTCCCTGAACCTACCGCAATACTGGGATGTCTGTCTTCCGCACGAGGACAAGCACTTTTGGTATACAGGGGACGCGCCATGAAGATTCACGACTTTGTCGTAGCCGGTGATATCGCGGGAGTGGAGCAGGAGATTGGCAAGGAAACCTCACTCGAAGCCCGGAACGAATCTGGCCTGACGCCGCTGATGGTCGCTGCCGCCAGTACGCAAGCGGGAGTAGAGATGCTGCAGCTGCTGATCAATCGCGGGGCCGATATGCACGCGCTTTCCACGCCGACGCGAGAAGACTCTGCGGCGCAGTCCGTTCTTAGCATCGCCGCCAAGAGCGCCAACCACGAGAAAATCAAACTGCTGGTCACGACCGGTGCTGATGTGAAGTTCGTCGATGCCAACGGATACAGCGTCTTGCTGCATGCCCTCTATGGATCTTACTACCTACCGCCCGGTGAGCGACTGTCCCTGCTTCAACACTTGGTCGATGCCGGAACGCCACTCGACGCAACCTCCAGTTATGGCGAATCAGTGGTGAGAGTCGCTTCGATGCAAGGCCAGTTCGATCTCGTTAAGTTTTTTCTAGTCCGCGGCGCTGACGCCGAGCCGCTCGGCTGGTCTCCCCTGTTTCACGCCGTCGCCTTCGGCAGCGAGGAAGAAGTCGCCAACCTGCTCGACCAAGGGGCCGCTTTGGAGCAGGCCGACGCCTGGGAGAGAACGCCTTTCCTTCTCAGTGTGCATGCCGGCCGTTTGGAAATTGCCAAGTTGCTGCTGGCCCGCGGCTGTGACCGAAACGCCAAGGGACGTTGCGGAACCACGGCCATCTTGCTGGCCATTTCACGGGACAATGCCGCGATGCTGGAATGGCTGATCTCCGAGGGGTGTGATGTGGAAGTGACTAACGATTTCGGCAGTTTCCCGCTTATGGAAGCCGCCCAGAACAATGCGGTTACCTGCGTGAAAGTCCTGCTTCAGGCGGGAGCTGTTGCTAGTCGCAAAGATCAATTCAACCATGGAGCGATCAAAAACGCCGCCTCTCCGCAGATTATCGAGCTGCTGGTTGCGGTAGGAGAGGATCTCAGCGAAGTCGATGCCGAGATGCGCGTTCGGCTAACGGGGTTTCAGCCGAGCGAAGTGATTGACATCTCTCCCAAGAACTTTCGGAAGTATCGAGGCCGCACGTTTGGCAATGAGAATCCGACCCGCATGAATAACCCCTTTTGGGACGCCATGGTTTGCACCCGCGTAAGCGCCTACAGGGGAGCCCACAAGTTCGAGAGCCGAAACTTTGACAGCGGCCCGGTCTGGTGTTTTAGCAGGTTCGGTCAATCCCTCACGCGGCTCCCCGATGGACGCTACGTGGAAATCGCCGGCGAGCACGAAGATCACTATGACCCCGACTTCTGTATCTACAACGACGTGGTCGTCCATCACGGAGACGGGACGTTCGACATCTTCGGATATCCAGAAGCGGACTTCCCCACCACCGACTTTCACTCCGCCACCTGGGTCGCGCCTTTCATCTACATCATTGGAAACCTGGGCTATTCCCACCAGCGCCGGGCCGAAGAGACCCCGGTTTATCGCTTGAACTCACAAACTTGGAAAATGGAGCAAGTCTCCACCACGGGAGAAAATCCAGGCTGGATTCACGGTCATAAGGCGCAATTACTTGAGGGAAACAAAATCCGCATCAGCGGCGGGAAGATCGACAACCCAGCGGAAAATGGTCTCCTGGACAACAACCAAAACTTCATCTTGAATCTTGTCAGCAAGATGTGGGAACGAGAATTGTCGTAGGATGCCCTTCGCAGGCCGAGGAATTCCAATCCCGCGGCTCACAAGGTCCGCGAAACTATTCGGGAGCGGCATTTGTCGTTGACAGTGCAACGACGCCAGTCGCCACCCCTACTTCTTAAACTCCACGGCGTACGCCTTATTAAAGTTGCTGACGAGCACGACCCAGCCGTAGTGATTGCTCCGCATCAGGAAGCGAGGCGAAGTTCTCTCGTTCGTAGGCAAATTCCCCTTCAGCGCTTGCAGCGGCTGGTCGGGGCCTTCGGCGGTGAGCCATTGATCGTGAAAGACATGGAGCCGTTTGTCCTCCATTCCGAAGGCGAATTGATACCCCTTTCCCGGCAGCGGCTGTTTGCCGAGTGATGTCGGCTCAAAGTCCGGAAAGCCGAGCTTCATGAATTCGGCTCCGAACATTTGATTACTATTCGACGTTTGCAGCCAGTAGAGAGAACCGTCATGTTGGCTGAATACAGCAGCCGAGCCGGGATTGAGTTTTGCTTCCATGACGGTGACTTTGCCGCTATCCGGATCAACCAGGAGTGGATGCCAAAGCGCTTCCAAATCTTCGCAGGTCCGGCCGATGAGGATGCGCGTGGCCGACTTTTCCTTGTCGCCAGCGTGGTTCGTTAGATTAGCGACATACGGCGGAGAGAAACGGAGGGACGTGCTCCGCCACTGTTCGCTCGGATTGCCTTGGCTGCTCACAGGAACATCCTGGGCCTCGTGAATAACCTTGATCGCTCCTTTTTCGCCGTCAAAAGTCGCAATGCCGAGCCACGTCTTGCCGAACGAACCAACCAGAAAGGCTTTGCCTGGCCCCAGCGGAACCGCGGAAAACTCAGGGTTGTAGCCTTTGGTTGGGACTTCGGTGGGCAAGCCCGAATCGGCATTGAGCTCGGTCACCTTTTCCGTTTCGACGTCGATGACAATGAGCCGCAAGGGCTTGGCGTGGGCCTTGAGGGGGAGCCAGACATATTTGCCGTCGAAACAAGCCACGGCCGGCGAGACTCCAAAGCTGCCGAATTGCTTGAAGGAGTAGTATTGGTCCTTGGCATCAAAGATTAGTTTCGTCTCTCCCTTCTTTTTCATTAACAGGACCTTGCCTCCGGCGCAAAACAAATCCGCATCTTTGCCAGCCGGCACTACTAACTCACAAAAGGACTTCAGGTCGGGTAGTTGCGGGGGAATGTCCTTCCAACCAAGATCGAGCGGAACAAATCGGACATCGGCATCCTTCTCCTCCGGCTCCGGTGTTGGGGGCATGGGGGGTGTCGCCGGCGGAACATCATATTTGGCGACTTGGTCCTTGATCTTAACCAATGCCGCCTGGACGTCTGGATTGGAGATCTCGGCAAGCTGTCTCAGGAACTGTTCTCCTTCGGGACCTTTCAGGTTGTGCTGGCCAATGCCATTGATGACGCAATGGATAGCCCTCTGCTCTCCCCCTGGTTCATCCTGCAATTCCACAAGCAGACGCAAGACGAGCTGCATCATCTCCTGAGGAGTGGTCCAGCTCCAGGAATACAAAGGGCCCACCCTGCCGGCCTTGGCGTCGCGGCGGACCATCAGAAGTGAAACTTCCCGCTGTTCGGAAAGCAGTCGCTGGTTGGCCGCGATAAAGGAACGAGGCGTTTCCGATTGGTAAATGCTTCCCTGAAACGCAAACATGAACTGAGTTGGCGAATAAACGATGGGCTGGCCGACAACGGCTTCCGCGCCCAGAAAAGAATCGCGAATGCGAAAGAGCCCTCGGCGATAGAAGTTCATCGCCAGCAATCTCTTCTGGATTTGAGATTCCATCTGTTCATTCGGAATCGACTTAGTGAAGGTCCCCTGAGGGGTAGTCTCCGGGACATGAACCCAGGAGACGATGACTACTGTCTGGTCCAGGTTTGCCTCCGTCTGGGCAGCCAGCAATTTGAGCGTCCCCTGCGCGGCTTGCGGATCATTGGGATTGAGGAGCAGGCTCGTTTCCAAGATGGCGAGCTGCGCGGCGGCATCGCCGGACTTTTGAAATTCCTTGGCCAGGTTGGCAAGTGTGCTGACTTCCTCCGCGGTTTCCTTGTTACTGATGTCCTGGCTCCCTCCCACGTTCTTGGCAATCGCCCTGACCCGTTCGCGCAGGGCCTTCTCCGCCTCTGCCGGCGAGACGCCGGTGGGGGGCAACGCATCGGTCTTGGCCGCTTCCGAGCCGGCGATTTGCAGCGTGACGGCCAGCGTCCGTTTGTCTCCGTCACCAAAATTGCGGAACTGGCCGGTGAGATAGATGGGGGAGGTCCGCTTCAACGGCTCGGCAATGCCGGCGTGTTTGCGGGCCAGGGCGATGGCATGGGCATAATCCGATTCGACCAGGAGGGCCCCTTTCCTTCGTAGCAACTCTTCTTCTACGACAGCCGCCAGGTCCGTCCGGAGCGACTCGTACTTAGAGCCCAAGTCCTTGCTCCGCAGCAACGGCACTCCCCACAGTTCCGTCATCTCTTCGCCGAGTTTGCCCAGTGCCTTGACGGTTCCATCGGCAAGCTTGCTGACATCTGCGCCCACCTCTTTTGTCAGCACCAAACGCACCGTCCCCAGACGGAGGCCGAGGCCCGGCTCACAGACGACGATCTCGCAAACACGGTCCTTATCCTGTACGCGGGTGCGGCAAAGGATCAGAGCATCCGGAAGTTTAGCCGGAGTGTTGTCGCCGGCGGCGGGAGGAATGTCGATCGCGGTGGAAAGCTCCAGGTCATCCAGCAGACGGGACGTGGCGCTCCGTCGCCACCAATTGACGATTTTCTTGTCGCGCAGCTTGGCCTCCACGAGTGTGCAAGTGCTTGAGCGATCAAGATTCAGGAAGGCGACGACGATGCCTCCTTCCACTTCCAGTTTTTCCTCAGGTGCGACGACCATGGGAGGCCTGCCAGGGACGTAACTTCCCGGAGGGCGCGGGGGGCGAATCCGCGGACCGAACGGCTGGGCGCTGGCGGTTTCCGCGATGGCCATCGCCGCAACGAGCGAAAGGGCGAGTGGAATCCAGGAGTGGCGCGATGCGGAGTTCATGAGGGCCTCGACAGATAAGAGATGTGGCACCCTCTTGTTTAGGCGGTGGGGAACCGGGCGTCAATCAGAAAGACGTGGGAGAGGGTCATTCCGTTGCCTGGAATTTGACCAGAGTAGTCCGCTCACGGAGT
>JBJXFF010000080.1:0-53562 GCA_046153945.1 Pirellulaceae bacterium | reverse complement strand
CGGCTTCAGCCGGTCATCGTGCAGCAGGCCGGCTGAAGCCGGGACTCCAACGGGAAAAGACCTTATCAAAACGCCCTGACGACCCCAGATAGGGATGAATCAGAAATACGGGCTTTGAATCACAATGCTCGCCACAAGTCCTTTACTGGTAATGGCTTGCGGACATGATGCGAGCGAAAAATAGCGCCTGAATCGGTGAATCATACAGGCCTTATCGGAGCTTATCAGGGCTTATTACCCAGAAACGGGGAGGTTGTGTCACGACGGGGCCGGTCCTTGGTATTGAAGGCGTCACGGAAGACCAAATTACACATCCCCAACGACCCAATTCCGTGGAGTTCACTGCGATGAAAACGAATCATGCCTTCCTGCTGCTGGCTTTGTCCCTGGGACTGGCCGGTCCTGTCTCTGAGTTCACTTTGTCCATGGCGGCCGCTGCCGAGGCGGATGATTCGGCGGTGAATCAGAAGTTGTACCGAAAGCTGCTTCCCTCCGTCTGCTGGGTTCGGCATCGGCCCGATGCCAACGGCAGCTACGGGCTGGGAACGGGCTGGCTGCTGGATGCCTCGCAGAAGCTGGTGGTGACCAATGACCATGTGGTCACTGGCCAGGACGAACTGGAAATCGACTTTCCCGAAATGAAAGATGGCCAGCCGATCGTTGAACCGGACCATTATCTCCGCAAGCGGACGCGGATTATCGGGACGGTGATTCACCGGGACCATGACCGGGATCTGGCCCTGCTGCAACTCTCCGAACTCCCCGCGGGAGCTAAGGAACTGAAGCTCGCGGACAAAGTGCCGGCGCCGGGGGAGAAGGTGGTGACCATTGCCAGCCTTCCCCGCGGCAGCGAGGGGCTTTGGATTTTCACCGTCGGCACGGTCCGGATGACGTATCGCCGGTCGCATGCCAACGGGGCCGTGGCCCATGTCGTGGAAACGGACATGCCGTTCAATCAGGGAAACAGCGGCGGACCGGTCATCAATGACCGCGGCGAGTTGGTCAGCGTGGTGGAAGGTTTTCAGAACGAGCCGGTCCGCCAGGTGAGCATGACTATCAGCGTCGACGAAGTCCGGGCTTTCAATGAAATCTGCAAACCGCTGATCGATCCGACCACGGCCGAGCAGTTCCTGCAGCGGGGCCAATTGCGGCGGAGTGCTGGCCGCTATGACGTCGCACTTGCCGATTTGTCGCGAGCTCTCGAGCTCGACTCGAATCTGGCCGCCGCGAACGTGAGCCGTGGCTGGATTTTGTTCGAACGGCACGACTATGAAACGGCGATTGCCGAATTTGATGACGCCGTGGCGAAGGATGGGCAACTCGCTTCCGCCTACGCCGGTCGCGGCACGGCCCACCGGCAACTCGGGAACACAGCCGAGGCTTTGAAGGACCTGACCCAGGCAATTCGCCGCGACTCGAACAATGCGGACTACTACCTTCGCCGGGGCCAGTGCTACAACAATAACAACCAGTGCAACGAAGCGATTGCCGACCTGAATCGGTGTCTCAAAATTGAACCGAAGAACGCGGTTTGCTTCGCGGTTCGGGCAGTCGCTCAGCGGCGGCTTAATAAGAACCAGGAAGCGATCAAGGACTTTCAAGCCGCGTTGCAGCTCAATCCCAGGAACGATGTGGTGTGGGCAGAACTGGCCCTGACGCTCCACTATGTTGGTCAGGATACCGATGGCGTCTTCGCCGCCACGCAGGCCATTCAGCTGAGCAATGACGCCGCCTATCACAATGTCCGCGGCCGTTGCCTGCAGGGGCTCAATCGCAATGAAGAGGCTGCCGCTGATTATGAAGCGGCTGCCCAACTGGAGCCGAGCCAGGCCAACTACTTTCTCAATGCCGGCACGGCCTACATCGCTCTTCAGAAGTACGAGCGGGCCGCGGAGCTGCTCAGCACCTGCATCTCTCTCGATCCCAATAAGGCCCGCGCCTATCACGAACGGGCAACCGCTTACGAAGGTCTGGGCCAGCCGGATCAAGCCGCGGCGGATGAGACCAAGGCGGAAGAACTGGAACAGGCGGCGAAGTAGGGGTGGAAGGGCTGAGAGGCGAGTGGAACAAGGAGCATACTGTGGGTAAATCGGGCTATTTTTCGGCTTGCGGGAGAAAAGGCCGATTGCTACTATCCGCCCCGATTTCCCAGGACATTTCGCGCCCTCACCCTTCGAGCAATTTTCCCGTGACCACTCCCTCCCACAGCCGCGTCAGGATCATCCTGATGGGGTTGTGCGCGTTGATGGTGGTGTTGCTCGCGGGATGCCAGAACAATCCCTTCCAAAGGCCGGCTGGGACGGCGGGGGCACTTTCGCCCGGGCAGACGTCGGCACTTCAATCCGAGCAGCAGAAGTTAACGGCGCAACTCGCCGACCTCAATCGCCGGCTAGGGCAACTGGATGGAAATAACGCCGATTTGCATCGGCAGATTGCAGACCGGGACCGCCAGTTGCAAGCCGCCCAAAGCCAGGTCGCCATCCTGCAAAAACAGATCGGAGAGGCGGGGAGCAAGTGGCAAGAAGCAATGACGGCACGGCAAGACGCCGAGCAGAAAGTCAAAGCCCTGCAAGCTTCTACGCAGTTCAAAGGGGGAGCCTCAATCTCCGCGAACAATTCCGTCAAGCAGTCCCTGACGATGGTCAGTTTGCCTGGATTGGATGTGCGGCAGGACGGCGAGGTAATCCGGATTGAGATTCCCAGCGACCGCTTGTTCGTTCCCGGCACCGCTCAGGCGACCGGCAATAGTTCGATGATCCTGGACGAGGTCGCCAACGCCATCGCCCGCAACTATCCCCGTCAGCGGATCGTGGTGGAAGCCCACGGTGACGGCACCGGCGGAGCCAATGCTCTGACCTCCCACACGCTCACCGCATCGCAAGCTCAAGCGGTCTTCCAGCAACTCGTCACCCGTGGACGGGTCCCTGCCCGGCAGCTCTCCATGCTCGCCCTGGGCGACAACCACCCCCTAGCCGCCGTCGGCAGCCAGGAAGGCCGGGCCAAGAACCGGCGGGTGGAAGTGGTGATCTACCCGGATTCCTTTGATGGGTAGAGCGGAGTACGCCGCTCGGCCGAGCACAGGCGACTTCCTAGTACGCCCTCTCCCAGCCCTAGCCCCGGCACCGTCACGCGCCAGTCCCCCAAAGTTAGAAAAAAGGGGGTTTTTCACGGGGAAAAAATCTTTTCGGAATTTTGGCCCGGTTTCGCGCGCCGTTTGCGATTGTAATAGTAGGGGAACACTCTCGATCTAACCTGCAATTCAAAGAGGTAGCAGGAAATGTGGCTTGTAAGCGCTTGGCCAGTAGCTGGCACTCTACCGTTTGAATTGAAACCGGGGGACTACAAGATTGGCCGTTCTTCGGAACACGCCGTCACCATTTACGACTCTTCGATTTCGCGCATCCATGCGCGCCTGCGGGTGAGCGAGCGGGGAGAAGTCACCATCGAAGACCTCGGTAGTCGCAATGGAGTGGAGGTCAACGGCAAACTTGCACAGTTCGCCGTCTTGCGCCTCAACGACCGACTCAGACTGGGCGCCGTCCCTTGCCTGGTGACCCCCGAGCGTCAACTCAGGTCATTTTCGCCGGATGACGATGAATCCACCATGCGGGGAACTCTGGAAAACGGCGGGGTTCGACTGCGAGTCGACGCCAAACTTTCTCAGCCTCAGGTGGAGGTTCTGCGGCTCATTGCCGAGGGGCTGACGGAAGACGAAGTGGCCAACAAGACCGGCCGCAGCTACCACACGGTGCATAACCATGTGCGAGTTATCTATAAAGTCTACGACGTCCATTCCCGCGGAGAGTTGCTTTCCCGACTGAAGAATGGTCCGGCGCAAGCGAAGTGATTTCCCCTTTGCTCACTGGCCTATACCAGGAAGCTGGGAGAGCCACTCCTGGGCCTCGCTAACGCGAAGAATCTTGGCGCTCCCTGGTGATTCCCGCGCTTCGAGCACCGCCAGGATGCAGGCGAACCGCTGGCCGCCATCGCGCAAACAGCACCGCAAGATGTCATCCGCAGTGAGGGTCATGAACCCGGCATGTTCGGAAAGCGGCAAGTCAATGCCGCCGCGCCCTTGGAGTGAACGATAGACCACTTCGGTGCAGACTTGATCGGACGCGTCGGTCAGGTCAAACGAGAAGTCGTATTCGTCCCCCACATAGGACAACACGTCGGCGATCTGCTCGGCTCGCTCCGCGTGGCTCAGTTGCGGACGCAGCACGACAAGGCGATTGATGCGGGACCGGAGAATCTGATCCAAGTTGCAGAGACGCACACCTTCCGCCACCGACTCCACCACATCCGCAGTCTCTCCCGTCGGCGTCGTGGATTGCTGAAGTACCTTCGCCAAAACCTCAGGGCGGGCACCCACGACAGACAGTAATTGCTCCGGAGGGAGGCCGGCTTGGCGGCGCTGCTCGGCTGTTCCCACGAATGTGGCGGCGTGTTTGAAACTCCCGGGAATGAAGAGATTGCTGGCATATCCCTCGGTATAGGTCAGCAGCACGTCCCCCGGCTGCAAGGCAGCGTGAATCTCTTGCCGCTGCTGGTCCGATATCGCCAGCGGGCGAGCGACTGGATTCTTAATGCGTCCGGTGCTGACGACCAGCATGTTCTTGCAGTTACGAATTTGGGAACTGATGGCCTGGCCGGCCCCCACCAATGCCTCGGCGGGGGGCGCATGTCTTAGTTCGTTTTCCACGGCCGGCAGCAGCACGCCCTGGTGACTGACCACCAGTTGCAGTTGCTGCCGCTGATCCTTGGTTAAACCTGGCTCGCGCGCCGCCGTCACCTCGTGCAAGATCCGGTCGCAACTTCCCGCGGGAATGTCCGAGCGATGAAATGACTGGTTCATCGCGCGCCAGAGCACCGGGTCTTCCACACACAGCGATGCCAGGTCGATATCGCATTGAGTCTTGTGATCGATTGATTGGCGTCGGAGTTGCGAATGGTGAGACGCACTCTGAGAAATCCGCGAGAGTTCCTGCCGGCGCGAGAGATACTCGGCGAGCATGGTCTCCAGACAATCGTGCTCTCGAGGCTGGAGAAAGCCCGCCTTCCGATCCGAGGAATCTCTCAGCCCCCGCATTTCCTTAACCGACTTCGCCATGCGCTCGGCACAGCGGGCAATGGTTTGAACATCGCCGTCGCGAAGGGAAGCCGCCGTTGGGTCGGCACGAGAAACCGTCAACGGCCTGGCGGCGCACCCTGCCTGGAACGCTAGCAGCAGCATCGCGAACCAGCAGGCAAGTCGCATCGATAGGGGAGCTAACGCTTAGCCAGAAAGTGACGGGAAGTCGCACCGCGAGATTTCTTTGAAATCGGTCTATTGGGATTGTCGAGTTAGAAATCCCTGCGGGAATTCGGCAAAGTTGCTCAGCTTTCCGTCGTTGGCCAAACCCTGCATTTCCCCAAAGCCGACAAAACGCACGATTTGCTTAGCGTTCCCTCGCTCCCTGGTGCCAGATCTTCAAAATGACGCTCTTGGACTCCGTCCCCGGCAGCGGATACTCGCTAGCAACGCGTAGCTCCAGTTTCTTCATAAGGCCAAGCCGTTTGGCTTCGTTATGCTCCTCGGTCCACTTCGGCCCCTTAATGAGCAGCAGCCGGCCGATGTAGGCCCAGTGGGGACGGAACCAGGTGAGGATTTTGTCGAGCGGACCGACCGCGCGGCTGACGACGGCGTCGTAGCGGGTTTCCTTGAGTTGCTCCTCGGCCCGGGTAGAGAAGACGGTGACGTTTAGATGCAGGTCCCGGGCGATGGCCTCGACGACTCTTATCTTCTTCTGCACCGAATCGCAAAGGTGCATGGTGAGGTCCGGCCTTAAAATGGCCAACAGCAAACCCGGCACTCCCCCGCCACTGCCAACATCCAGCACCTCCTCTTCAGCATGCAGAAGTTTGGCCAGCTCAATCGTATCCACCAAATCGCGGCCAACAAATTTTTCGAAATCAGTGTGACGGGTGAGATTGATTTTCTCGTTCCACTCCCAAAGAGAGCGGGCATATTTTTCCACCAGCTTCGCCTGTTTCGGCGTCAGTTCAATCTTGTGGCGGGCCAGGGCAGCGGCGAGGGTATCGGGGACTTCCGGAGTGCTCGGCGATTCAGCGGTCGGTGTTTCCATGTTTTCCATATCAGCATCTTACTCGGCCCAGGCCAGAAATCTCAGAGGTCGCTCTTGACATCTACTGGCCCACCAGTACTATAAGAGGCGTAAGTACTGGACAACCCGTAGAAAGCCTTCCGAAAATGACCGCCCCCCCGACCGAACGCGAATTACAAGCCCTCAAAATCCTCTGGCAACTGGAAGAAGCCACCGTCCGGCAAATTGCGGACGCCCTGACCGAAAAGGGAGAGAACCTGGCTTACACCACGGTCCTCAGCCTGTTGCAGGTGATGGAGCAAAAAGGGCTCGTTGGGCATACCTCTGCCGGGAAGACCTACACCTACCACGCCAAGGTGCAGCGCGAGAATACCTTTCGCTCCCTCGCCAAGGGCTTCTTGGACAACGTCTTCGACGGCGCGATGGACGAATACGTCATTCACGCCTTGCAAGGCAAGAAACTCTCAGCTGCGGAGATTCAGCGGCTGGAGGAGTTGATTGCCGAGGCTAAAGAAAAATCACCGGGTAGAAGTCGCAAAAGTGCGAAGGAGGCCGGCCATGAATGAGCTGCTTTCCTATTTGGCCGCGTGGCTGGTGGATGTGGCCGTGCTGGGAACGGCATTGCTCGCCGCGTCCGCATTGCTGCAGTACCTGCTTCGCCAGCCGGCGGCGCGAATGGGGGTCGCTCGTGGAACGCTGCTAGGTCTGGCCACATTGTGTTTGCTGACGGCGCTTCCAAGTTGGCCGCGACAACACTTGGATGAGTTCCTTTCCGGCCGCCAAGTGGAAACGGAAGAAAACGAGGAAGCCTCGGTGCTGGGAAAACCGGTAACAGCAACCGCGTCTCCCTTGTTGATCGATGTTCCGGCGGGGTTGGATGAAAAGTCCTCTCCGATCGAAATTCCAACTCCGTCGCTCACGATCGCAAAGTGCATCCATCTAGTGCCCCTGCTCTGGTTGGGGACTGCGATTTGTGCGGTCGCATACGTCCTTCTGGGAGCGTGGCGAGCATTTCGCCTGCTGCAAAGCGCAGGGAAAGCTCCTGACTGGTCGCAGCAGGAATTGGAGCGACTAGTTGCCAACAAGAATCGTTCACCACGGCTCAAAACAAGTGAGCGAATTGCCACCGCCGTCGCAATGCTGGCCTGGCGGCCGCATATTCTGTTGGCGGCGAAGAGCGTCCGTGAAGAGAACAAAGCGGCAGTGCGAGCGGCACTGGCGCATGAATGGGCACACATTCGCCACGGCGATTTGTGGCTGCTCGCGCTGGAGAGGCTGCTGCTGCCGATCTTCTGTTTGCATCCGTTGTTCTGGTTGCTCCGCCGGCAAATCCGCAGCGACCAGGAACTGCTCGCCGACGCTGCTGCCGCGGGAGATGCACCGGTTGAATATGCCCAGGCGCTGCTCATCTGGGCCAAAGCTGAATCCAATGCGGCCGCTCCTCGGCTCGGCATTGCGGCGTTGTCCTTGTGGGAACACCCTTCCAATATTTCCAGGAGAGTCGAAATGCTGCTGCACCCCCCGTCCGTTTCCGTTCGCTGCTCCTGCTTTTGGAAGTGGCTCGCGCCGTTGTCGCTATTGGCCGCGGTGTTCGGACTCTCTCTAGTCACCCTGCGTCCCGCGGCCGTTGCCCAAGATGATACGAGCACAGACCGAGAGGGCCAGACTTTGCCTATGAAGGTGAAGAAGTCCAAGAAGGCGAAGCCGGCAAAAAAGGAGACCAATCGAGAAGCAACGACCTCCCCTGACCGATCTCTCTCCCGGGCTCCCGCCGGCAATACGCAGGTGCTCCTCCAAATCGTGGTGGGCCGTGTCGAGCACGCGGCTTTGGAAAAGGCGGAATCTTCGCTGGGCGACCTGATTCAAGCCGCGTCAGAAGATCACTGCCGCCTGGAAGGGAATTTGATTGTCGCGGAGCTAACAGCCGAGAAATTCGCCACTCTCACCAACGAACTTAGACAATCGCACGCCCTCGACATCCTCTCCGAGCCGAAAATCGTAACCCTTGATGGGCAAGAAGCACGGCTCCAAATCGGTGGACAAGTTTCCTTGATGCAGTTGGAGGAAACCGTGAAATCGGCGCTGGAGGAAATTGCTCCGGGAGACCCGAATCGACGGGTGAAATTCCAGGAAATTGGCGAGACAATCATCATTTGTCCCTATATCAACGACAAGAATCCCACGAAACTGACGCTGGATATCAAGGCTACGCATATTGAGCTCGACAAGCGGGCCAAGCGTACTACTGGCGACGACATCCCCAAGTTCATCAAGCACGAATTCAGCTTGGAGGTCGAAGCGACCGTCGGCAAGACCCTCGTCATCACGGAGCGGGAACCCAAGAAGGGGAGCGGGCGTGGTCACTCGCTGCTGCTGTCCATTGTGCCGCAGAAGATTGCTCCAGCCGACTCTATGCGTGCTCCCAAGCATCCCATGAAGGCCGAAAGCGATCTGCCGGACTCGGTTCATTCGTTTCACAAATGGAAAGATCTAACGGCAGAGTCGTGTTTGAAATGCCACAACGTGACTCCTCCCAAGGAATCGAGGGACGATAAAGAACTTCCCATCGGCCAGAACCACTACGATTCTTTGAGGCAAGAGAATGCCGCACTTCGCAAGCAAATTGAAGACATGCGCGGCAGGCTCATTGGTTTGGAAGTCCAAATCCGCTGGCTGCGAGAGGCTGCGGCCGCTGGCGGAGAGGACAAAGTGAACGATGAAATGTTCCTGCGGCGAGTCTATCTCGATTTGACGGGAAGAGTCCCGACTGCCGAAGAAAGCCGCGAGTTTCTGAAGGACCAGAACAAGCAAAAGCGGGACAAACTCATTGACAAACTGCTGCAACAAAGAGTATTTCGGGATCCTGGCGAGGCGGAAGAATGGAAAAAGGCGCATCCTAAATCGACTAATTTCGACCCCTTGACCACCGAGCCGCAGCCGAAGAATGTCCCCGCCGAAGAGCCCATACTTCAAGTCATTCATTTATCAAGGATTTCGGCCAGCGACGCGGCGAAGCTCTTGGACAAGCTATTCGCCCTGGAAAAGAAACGGCCGGACATTGTCGTCGAAGAACGGACCAACTCGCTCCTATTTCGAGGTTCACGAGTTGAGTTGCAGTTACTGACAGCCCTTGTGGCGGAGTTGGATCGGGAGCCCGACCCGAAGGTGTCTAATGAGAAACCAGAGCCTCAAGACAAGTCCGATTCCGCGGGCGAATTGAGAATCATGGATATTCGCAAGGCGGATGCCACGCTACAGGCCGCCCGCGCGCAGTTTCAACGGATGCAAATCCTGCGAAAGGAGAACGCGGTCAGCGAGTCAGAAGTGGCCAAGGCCCTGCATCAACTGCGACATGCGGAATTGACTCTCGAGGCTGTTAAGGGTGGCAAAGCCACTCCCAAGCTGCTCGAGTTGGAAATGAAGGAATTAGAAGCGCTCGTGGCCTCGCAACGGGCTCAGTTGGAGGATCTTGGAAAGGACGATCCCGGCAGGGCGAAGTTGGAATGGAATCTTCAACTCAGCCGCCAGCATCTGGAAGACGCACGAGCCCGGCTCGAAGAGGCATGGTCGCGAGAAGGAAAGTAATTCCGAAAAAAACTCGACTACGGCGCAACGGGAGGTAGCTCCTCTTGCGTCTCGGCACGGGCACTCCCCAAATACCGCACCACCAGCCCTGCGAAAATAAAACCGCCGCCAACGAGGGTCCACCACTTGGGGATTTCCTCACCGGCGGTCACGAAGTACGCCCAGATCGGAACCAGCAGCGGCTCCAACAGCCCGATGCCGGATGCTTCGTGGCCGGGAATGGTTTTGAGACCGCGAGCGAAGAGAACGTAGGGGAGACCCATCTGCACAATGCCGAAACCCGCCAAGAGCAGCCAGAGCCAGCCACTCGGCCAGTGTTCGCCGGATTGATAGGTGATGATCGCCCAAGGGGAAAGAACGATGGCCGTTACTAGATGATTGAGGCCGACCAGCCAGGCACTTTCGAACTCCCGCATTTGCCGCAGCGAAAGGACCACGCCGGCATAAAAAATCCCGGAGGAGAGGCCGTAGAGGACCGCTTCCATCGATTTTCCCTGAGCCTCGAATGCCAGAATGAAGGCGATCCCCAGTCCGCAGAGCACCACCAGCAACCAGTCGCGAAACACGGCCCGCTCGCGAAAGACCAGCACTCCCACCAGCAGCACCCACATCTGCGCCGTGCTTTGCAGCCAGATGGCATTGGCGGCAGTTCCTTTCGCCATGGCGGTTAAATACGTATAGTTCATCGCGGCGAAGATCAGCGTCGCTGGAATCAGCTTCCAACTCCACTGCGGCCGGCGAATCATCGGCAGCAACACGACGCAGGCGAATGCCGCCCGCCAAAACGCCCGGAGCGGTCCCGGCCAATCGTCAATCGCATGGAACTTGGCAAAGAATCCGCCGCTGCTCCACAGTAAAGCGGCAGTCAGCACCAACAGGCGGGCGGTGAGCAGGGACGGAGCACTGCCGCTGGATAGCGACGCGGCAGGTTGGTTGGCCGAAGGCATTTCCCAGTTGTGACAGGCCCGCCAGAGTTCGTCCAGCCTGCCCGGCAGGCGGTTTCCTGCGACTGACCCTGGCTCGTCAATGTTCCTTGACAGTCTCTGCCGTCACTACCACTGCCTCACTACGCCCCGTCAGCCGCTGGATGACGTAGTAGAACACCGGGGTCAAAAAGATTCCGAAGATGGTCACCCCGAGCATGCCGCTGAAGACAGCAATTCCCAGCGTACTTCGCATCTCGGCCCCGGCTCCGGCAGCGAGAGCGAGGGGCACCACACCGAGAATGAAGGCCAGCGAGGTCATCATGATCGGGCGAAGCCGCTGACGGCAGGCTTCGACGGTGGCTGTCGCGGCCGACTCGCCGTGGGCTTGCTTCTCTTTGGCGAACTCCACAATCAAGATGGCGTTTTTGCTCGCCAAGCCAACCAGCACCACAAAGCCGATCTGCACAAAGATGTTGATGTCCATCCCAGCCATGGCCACTCCCGCGACCGAGCAAAGCAGGCACATCGGGACGACAAGAATAACGGCGAAGGGAAGCGTCAGGCTTTCGTACTGCGCGGCCAGCACGAGGAACACGAGCAATACGGCAAGCGCGAAAACTACTAGCGCCGTATTGCCGGCAAGGATTTGTAAATACGTCAACTCAGTCCAGCGCAGTTCCATCCCTTGGGGAAGCTGCTGGTCTCCCACTCCCTGCACAGCCGCGATCATGTCGCCGGAACTGACACCCGGCAACGATCCCCCATTCACCGCTGCTGCCGGTGCTCCGTCATAACGCAACACAAGTGCCGGCCCGCCGATTTCGCGCACGCTGGCAATGCTTCCTAGCGGCACCATATTCCCTGACGAATTCCGCACCCGGAACTGACGAATTTGCGTGGGCGTCAGTCGGAATTTCGGGTCCCCTTGCAAATTCACTTGCCAGGTCCGGCCGAACTGATTGAAGTCGTTGGCGTAGTAGCCGCCCAAGTAAAGCTGCAGCGTAAGAAACACCTCGCTCAGCGGCACCCCCATGGCTTTGCACCGCTCGCGGTCGATGTCCACGTACATCTGCGGAGTCTGAGCGCGGAACCCGCTAAACATGCCGACCAGCCCCTGCTGCTGGTTTCCTTCGGTCGCGAGCGTGTCGGCAGCCTCTTGGAGTGCGTCGAGCCCCAGGTCACCCACATCACGCACCATGACCTTGAACCCACCAGCATTCCCCAAGCCGTCAACGGCAGGCGCGCCGAAGGCGGCAACTTGCGCTTCCTGCACATCGCGGTAGCACTCGGCCCGAATTCGGGCGGCAATGGCATCAGCACTGAGTGTGGGATCATGACGATGATGAAAGTCATCGAGAATAATAAACATCGACCCGTAATTCGAGCCGATTGCGTTCTGCACGAACGATTGTCCCGAAATCGAAATGGTATGTGCGACGCCGTTGGATTTGTGCTCGTCGTCGTGTCCCTCCGCATGTGGCTTCTCGCCGCCGCGGGCAATCTGCTCAATCTGTTTCAGCACTTCCTGAGTCCGTTCCAGCGAAGCAGCGTCCGGCAGACGCACGTCCACCAGCAGGTAACCTTTGTCCTGGGGAGGAATGAACCCCGTCGGCACGGTGACGAAACCGAGATACGTGAGATAGAGCAGTCCGCCATACACGGCCAGCACGACCACGCTGACCCGGAGCAACATTCCGATGCCGCGAGCGTAGACATTCGACGTAAAATCAAAACCCTTATTGAACAGCTTGAAAAACCAACCCAGCAGCAGATTGAGGAGCAGCGAGAGGGGATCTTTCTGCTGATCCTTGGGACGCAGCAGCAGGGCACAGAGTGCCGGGCTGAGCGTCAGCGAATTGACGGCTGAAAAAAATGTCGACGCCGCAATCGTGAGGGCGAATTGCCGAAAGAATTGTCCCGTGATGCCGGAAATGAAGGCACATGGAATGAACACGCACATCAGCACCAGCGAAATGGCGATAATCGGCCCCGTCACCTCGTCCATGGCCTTGCGAGTCGCATCGCGGGGAGACAGCCCGTGCGCCAGATGATGCTCGACAGCCTCGACGACCACGATGGCGTCGTCTACCACAATGCCAATCGCCAGCACCAGACCGAAAAGCGAGAGATTGTTGAGACTAAAGCCCAAGGCGAGCATGACGCCGAACGTCCCCACAATCGCCACCGGCACGGCAATCAGTGGAATCAAAGTGGCCCGCCACGATTGCAAGAAGCACAGGACGACGATCGCCACCAGAATAATCGCGTCGCGAAGAGCGTTGAAGACTTCGTGAATCGACTCGTCGATGAAGGGAGTCGTGTCGTAGACGATGGCGTAGTTGATGTCGGGAGGAAACTTGAGTTTGAGACTCTCCATTCGCTCGCGAACTCCGTCGGCTGTTCCCAATGCGTTGGAGCCCGGCTGTTGAAAAACGGCCAACCCAATGGAAGGTTTGCCGTCGAGAGCGCAAGACGTATCCTCGTTCTTTGCTCCTAGTTGAATGCCACCAAATTTGCGGCCGGTCTCGTCTTTCCATTCCGCGGTGACAACATCGGACAACCGAGTGAGTGCGCCGGTCGAGCTCCGTTTGAGGATGATGGTGCCGAACTGCTCCGGCTGCGTGAGTCGGCCGAGCGTGCTCAGCGTGTATTGAAATGACTGTCCCGACGGAACCGGAGGCCGGCCCAGTGCTCCCGCGGCGACCTGCACGTTTTGCTCGCGGAGAGCCGCGGCTACATCACTGGCCGTCAAATCGCGAGCCGCCATGCGGTCGGGATCGAGCCAGACCCGCATGCTGTAATCGAGCTGGCCCATGAAGGTGACGTCGCCGACCCCCTTTACCTGGGCCAATTCGTCACGCAGCCGAGTCGTGGCGTAGTTGCTGAGGTAAAGCTGGTCGAACGAACCTTCGGGCGAAACCAGATTAACGACGAGCAAAATGCTGGGGGACTTCTTCTTGACGCTCACGCCGGTGGCCTTCACCTCGCTGGGAAGGGAGGGAAGTGCCAGGTTGACGCGGTTTTGCACCAGCACCTGAGCCATGTCGAGGTTCGTGCCGACCTCGAACGTGACGGTCAGGTTGTATCCCCCGTCATTCGTGCACTGCGACGACATGTAGAGCATCTTCTCGACGCCGACAATTTGCTGCTCGATGGGTGCGGCTACCGTTTCGGCGACGACTTTCGCACTCGCGCCGGGATAGAAGCAACTGACGGAAACCGTGGGGGGCGTAATTTCTGGATACTGCGCCACGGAGAGTCCAAACACCGCAATGCCGCCGATCAACATGACGACGACCGAGATGACCGCGGCGAAGATCGGCCTGTCGATGAAGAACTTTGCCATATTGCTAAGGTTTCTTCGCTGCTTTCGTTTCCGCGCTGCTTGCTTGGGGTGCTGTCTCTTCCTCAGCCTCGACCGTCTGATTTGGGCGAACTCGCTGGAGTCCCTTGGTAATCACGCGGTCCCCTGCTTTGAGTCCCCCGAGCACTAATCTCATCTCCCCTTCCTGTCTTCCCGGCTCGATGGTCGTGCGGACTGCAATGTTGTCACTGCCGACGACATAGACGTATTTCACGCTTTGATCGACACCGATGGCCCGCTCGGGAACCATCATCGCCTTGTAGGGCTTGTTGACCTGAATGCGGACACGGACAAAAAGACCGCTGGCCAGCGCCAAGTCCTTGTTTTCAAAAACGCCGCGGATGCGAATCGTCCCCGTCCCTGGATCCAATTGATTCGCGGCAAAATCGAGCTTTCCCTGGTGACCGAAATCATTCTCGTCAGAAAGCTTCACCAGGCACTCCACATCGAGCGCTCGCAGGTTGCCCGGAGCTTTCTCGCGATCCTTGCGGATTCGCATGTATTGCAACAGCGACTTCTCATCCACGTCGAAATACACAAACATCGGCTGCTCCCGCACAATCCGCGTGAGCAGAGTTCCTTGCATCGCGCCGCCGGTTACGAGATTGCCGCGGGTGACATAAGCGCGGTCGATCCGCCCGCTGATGGGGGCCGAAACCACGGTGTATTTGAGATCGAGGGCCGAACGATCGGCGTCCTTATGGGCGGCGTTGAGATTGGCTTCAGCCTCTTTCACGGCGGCGACGGATTCCTCGTAGTCTTCCTTGGACACCGAGTTCGTCTTGACCAACTTCTCATTGCGAGCCATTTTCACTTTGTTGAGCTCGAGCTTGGTCTCCCACACGCTGATCTTGGCCAATGACTGATTGTGGACAGCCTGATAATCATCCGGCTCAATCTTAAAGAGCGGCTGGTCTTCCTTAACATGGTCGCCGTCCTTGAACTCGATGCTCTGGAGATAGCCGTAGACCCGCGTCCGCACCTCGACGGATTCAGACGCCTCACTGCGGCCGATATATTCGTCGAAGTCCGCCGTCTCGACTTCGCGCACTGTAGCCACGGTGACTTTAGGGGTCGGCAACTCCGCCTTGGGAATTGGAGGACGGCAACCGCCCACCAGAATCACGGCGAATATCGACACCAACCAGAATGGAAACTTCTCAGCTCGGAGGGTGATTTCAGCGGTCATTCCGGCACTAAAACCAAAGAGAAACAAGGCGCTAAAGAGAACTGGCGAATGCCGAAGCAGCTAAAAAAATCTATCAGCCTGGCAATGAATTGTAAAGTGCTGCGACAACGCGTGAGGGTTTGGTGTGCCGTCCGCAGGTTCGTTTGATAGAATGACAACAAGGCTGCTGGAACGGCCGGGAACAAGTGCGGACAGGAGGAAGTTTTATGTCCCGTTCAGGAATGGTAATTCTTGGTGTGTGCGGCGCATTCATCGGCTGGATGTTGTTGTTCTTGCTGCTCCTGCTTTACGGCAATGAATGGTGGTTGAGCGGCGTTGTAACTCTCACGGTTTTTGCCTGGCTCGCGGGACTGCTCATTGTGCTGTTTCAGCAAGGCCGGCTCCGAGTGGCAGCCACCGGCGCTGTAATTTCCTCTGCTGTTTACTGGATGCTAACTCTCGGCCCGTGGTTTTCCACGAATGTCGGCCCGGCGCTCCTCACCAGTCGGCTACTGGCTCATGCCGAACCTTTGCTGCGGGGAAATGCTCCGCAGACTCAAGTTGTGACCTGGGCCACGCCAATGGCACCCCCGATTTACTCCACGGGAAGCGGAGGCCCCTACTCGGGTTCCGGCGTTGTTACCGGTCAAATCGTCTACTCCGCTCCGCCTCCCACGACATTCTTCGCGGCTCCCATTCCTCCTAGCGCCTCGGTCTTCCAACAACTAGGCCATTGGCTCTTCATTTGGCTCGTGGCGGGAATTGGGGCTTGCGCGGCGCTTCTCATGCAGTTACGGGCTCGGCAAAGGAAGGGCCCGCCTCCGAAGGAGGGCCATGTTCCAGCTCCAGGAGCTGCCTCATGAGCCTGAAGTTCTCCATTCGCGATTTGCTCTTTCTGATTGCCGTCATTTCCGTCGCCTGCGCGGCGCTCGCGAATACCGGCATTTGGTGGCACAGCATCGTCGTCACCGCCACGCTCATCGGCATGACGGGACTCGTGATCTGGGGGACATTGAATGCCGGCTCCCGCCGCGCCTTCGCCTGCGGCTGGCTGCTCTTCGCGGCCGGTTATTTGATGCTGGTGTTTGGACCGTGGACCGGAAACAACCTGGGTGGCAATTTCATTACGTCGAAGGTCCTTGTTGAGCTGGAACGCAGGGCTCGCGGGGACAATCCTGCTCCCCTTGTACTCAGCAACGGTCCGCCAGTTTTCATGGATAGTGACGTAAGCCTCGGTTACAGCGGACTTGTAAACATCAGCAACACTTTTCCCGGAATGTCGGGCTGGACCTCCAGCAGTCGTAATTGGACCGACGGCTGCACCACATTCCACTCCACCGGCCACTGGCTCTTCGCCTCGGTTTTTGGCTACATCGGGGCTCATCTGGCCGCGTTTCTCTATCGTCGCCGCGAAGCCGCGAGCGCCAAAACGGACGGAGAATGACTCTGCAGCGGTGCCGAGAAAATAGCGCGAATTCTTCTCTCTCCGCGCCCTATAATTGTCTGTCGCCCCAAGGAGCTCTCCATGTCCGCTGCCGCACAAGTTCCCTTCCTCAAAACGCCTCTCCCAGGCCCGCTGGCCAAGGTGCTGATTGAAAACGACGAGCGGTTCACGTCGCCGTCGTACACCCGCGTCTATCCGCTGGCCTGCGCCCGCGGCTATGGGGCGGTGATGGAGGACGTGGATGGCAACCGCTTTCTCGACTTCACGGCCGGCATCGCGGTCTGCTCGACAGGGCACTGCCACCCGAAGGTTGTCGCCGCCATTCAGGATCAGGCCGCCAAGCTGCTGCACATGTCCGGGACCGATTTTTACTACGCCCCGCAGGGGGACCTCGCCAAGAAGCTCGCCGAAATCGCCCCCGGCAGCAGTCCCAAACGGGTCTTCTTCACGAACTCTGGAGCCGAGTCCGTCGAAGCCGCGTTCAAGCTGGCCCGCCACCACACCAAGCGGCAGCACATGATCGCCTTCTTCGGCGCATTCCACGGCCGCACCATGGGGGCACTCTCTCTCACCGGCAGCAAGGTCGTGCAGCGCAGCGGCTTCGCTCCGCTCATCCCGCAGGTCAGCCACGTCGACTATCCCAATCCTTACCGCCACGAGAAGGACCATCACGAATCGGCCGTGATGGAATCGCTCAACCAGATCGAGTATCTCTTCCGCCGCACGGTCGACCCGCACGAAGTTGCGGCTATCATTGTCGAGCCGATCCAGGGAGAAGGAGGTTATGTCGTTCCACCGCCCGAGTTCCACCGCGAGTTGAAGAAACTGGCCGAAAAACACGGCATCCTCTACATCGTGGACGAAGTGCAGACCGGAATGGGCCGCACCGGCAAGATGTTCGCCACAGAGCATTTCGGCATCGTGCCGGACATCATCTGCCTCGCCAAGGGAATCGCTTCCGGCATGCCCCTCGGGGCCATCATCGCCAGCAACGAAATCATGGACTGGGGTCCCGGCTCCCACGCCAGCACGTTTGGCGGCAACCCGATCTCCTGCGTTGCCGCGCTCGAAACCATCAAGCTGTTGGAAAGCGAATTGATGCAAAACGCTGCGGAGGTTGGCAATCACTTGATGAATCGCCTGCGCGAACTCGCCACTCGACATCCGCTCATTGGAGACGTCCGCGGCATTGGACTCTTCATCGGCATGGAACTAGTGAAAGACCGTGCGACCAAAGAGCACGCCACTGCCGAGAAAGAACAGGTCATTCAGGAGTGCTTCCGTCGCGGTCTGCTCCTCCTCGGCTGCGGACAAAGCACGGTTCGTTTCTGCCCGCCGCTGGTCATTACCAAAGAGCAGGCGGATACTGCGGTGAAGATTTTGGACGAAGTGCTGCAGGCGAACAACTGGTAATTGCCGGGGGCGCGCAGCGGCTCGGCTCTCCGCGTAGAATGGGACGCTTTCGCCGTCCTCTCCCTTGCGATCCGCCATGTCCTCCGCTGCTGTAACACCTAGAGATTCGGGCGAGCCCGAGATCCTCATCTCCGATTCGGTCATTCCCGCCGGCACGCTCCCGCCGCTCCGCCAGCGTCCGATGCCGGACCCGATTCCGCTGCGGCAGATGATCGGGCCGAGCATCATTCTCGCCGGCCTGGCCCTCGGCAGCGGCGAGTTCATTCTCTGGCCCTACATCACGTTCCGCTCGGGGTTTGTCTTCTTCTGGGCCTGCATCCTGGCGGTGGTGATGCAGTATTTCCTGAACATGGAGATCATGCGCTGGACCCTGGCCACCGGCGAATCGGCCGTCGCCGGCTTCGTCCGCCTCAGCCGCTGGTGGGCCTGGGTATTCCTGCTGCTCAACGTGCTGCCGTGGATGATACCGGCCTGGTCAAAAGGAGCCGCGCAACTCATTGCCTGGCTGATCTTCGGCCCCACGCTCAAAGACGGAGCTGTGATCGCCGGCCCCTACGACACCTACATCGCCATCGCCACCATGTTCCTCTGCGGCATCATCCTCACTGCCGGTCCGGTGGTGTATGAAACGGTCGAACGAGTCCAATTCGTCCTGGTCGTCCTCATCATCGTCATCGTCGTCGGCATTGCGGCCTGGCTCACTGTCCTTCGCCCCGATGGTATCGTGACGCAGCTCACAACCACGTTCACGCTCGGTGCGCCCCACTTTCTGCCGCCGCTGGATAAGACCCTCGATCCGCTCACGCTCCTCGGCGCTCTCGCCTTTGCCGGAGCCGGCGGCACGATGAACCTTTCGCAAAGCAACTACATCAAGGACAAGGGCTACGGCATGGGCTCGCACCTCGGCCGCATCACCAGTCCCCTCACTGGCAATGAAGAAGCCATCTCCGAGACCGGCTACCACTTTCCACACGACGAGGCGAACCTGGTCCGCTGGAAGAAGTGGTGGCACGCCGCCGGCCTGGAGCATTTCGTCAGCTTCCTCTGCACCTGCATCGTCTGCCTGATGCTCCTGACCCTCATCAGCTACATCATCTTCTTCGATGCCACGGGGAAGCTCACCGTCGACCCGGCCAAATACAAGGACAATCTCGGCTTTGTTTGGGCCGAGGCCCTGGAACTGACACGCCTCATTGGCTGGCCAGCCAGATATTTGTTTCTCATCATGGGTGTCGCCATCCTCTTCACCACCGAGTTCGGCGTCCTCGACGCCGCCAGCCGCATCTCCACCGACCTGATCAAACTCACTTGGCTGCGGGACGACCACCGCTGGAGCGAAGGCCGCCTCTATTTCTGGCTCCTCTGGGGCGAAATCCTCCTCGGCAGCAGCATCTTAGTGGCGGAGAAAATGGGTTATGGCATCGACAGCAAAACCCTCTTCGTCTGGACCTCCGCCCTCAACGGCGCGGTCATGTTCCTCTACTCCGGCATCCTTCTCTACCGCAACCGCATCGCCTTCCCCGCCCCCATCCGCATCCCCCTCTGGCGAGCCGCCATCCTGGCCTTCACCTTCCTCTTCTTTGGATTCTTCACGGCGTGGGCCGCCTACGACATCCTGCGGAGGATCGTGGGGTAAAGCTCATTCCTTGGCATACGCCTCCTTCTCAAACGGATTGTCCCAATACGGGTTCCGGCGACAAACACACAGCCAGAGGGAGCAGAGGAGGTAAGCGGGGATGAAAAAAGGTCCCCAGCGCTCATACTGGCGGACGTGGATTCGCTCGTGGGAGCGGCTGGCGTCGAGGTCGGCCAGGCTGCGTGCCATGACGGTGTGGCCGAAGGTGATGGCGGCTGCTCCGCCGACGAGCGGGGCTCGGCGAAGGAGCCAGGCGGGTAGGCCTCCGTGGAACTCGATGACTCCCTGCACAAGCTGCACCCGGCCGCCGGTAACGAGGCCGAGGATTCCCCAGAAGATGCCGAGAAGGGTCCAGGGGGAGGCCCAGAGGTAGGCTAGGAGTCTCAGCATGCGTGAAATCCAAAATCCGAAACTCGAAATCCGAATGACGAATGAATGAGGAATTAAGGGGTATGCCCGGATAGGGGTGAAGTTAGAATGGGACTAAAGGGGCTGAACCTCTCCCAAGAGGCTGTCCGGGCGCTACTTAGGATATGCGCTCCCCAAGATGTGTTCGCCCTGTTTTCCCGTTATTGAAACCCACGGTTCGCTTTTACGGCATGCTCACCGGCATCTCCCTTGTCTGCTTTTCGACCAGCTACGCGATTACGCTGGCCCTGGAGGTGTCGCGCCTGTTCTTCCGGATGCCGATTCGGATGGTGGTAATGCTGCTGTTTGCGGTCATCGGGATCGTGATGCAGACGCTGTACCTCTTCAACCGGGCGACCGCGCCGGGGCTGGCGAGCGTTCCCCTCTCCAACTGGCACGACTGGTACGTGATTGCCGCCTGGGTGCTGGCAGCGACTTACATCTATCTGGCGGCTTCGCGGCCGCAGACTTCCGTCGGCCTGTTTCTGCTGCCGGTGGTGTTGGTTTTGATTGGAGTGGCGTATGCCTTTCCCATGGACCTTTCGTTGCCGCAATCAAATGCTCAAAACGTGTGGGGAATCGCCCACGGAGTGCTCCTATTGCTCGGCACCATCGCGGTCTCACTCGGCTTTGTCGCGGGGATGATGTACCTTGTCCAATCCTACCGGCTCAAGCACAAGCTGCCGCCGCGGCAGGGGTTCAAGCTGCCGAGCCTGGAATGGCTACAAAGGGTGAACAAGCAACTGCTGACGCTGTCGAGCTGCTTGATCGGTTTGGGGATCGTCGCCGGTGTGATTCTGAACCTCGTCAAGGGTCAGGGACGGATGTCGTGGGGTGACCCTATCGTTCTCATGTCCGGCGTGCTGCTGGCGTGGCTCATCGCCGCGACAATTTTTGAATGGACCTACAAGCCGGCGCAGCAAGGACGCAAGGTGGCGTATCTGACCGTCGTCAGCTTTATCATGCTGGCGATGGTGATGGGGCTGCTCCTCATGGGTTCGACACAGCATACGAAGGCAACGTCTAAGACGAGCCTGCCGACATTGGAGGCTCTATGAAGCTCCAAATGGTGGGCTGCAGCCATCATACGGCTCCGGTGGAAGTTCGTGAGCGGCTGGCCTTTAGCAAGGATCAGGCGGTCGATGCCCTCTCGCGTCTGCGGCTGAAGTATCCGGACGCGGAGGCGGTGCTGCTCTCCACTTGCAACCGGGTGGAACTCTATGTCGCCAGCGAAACGGCGGAAGCCTGCCCTTCGCATCATGATGTCGTGGCGTTCCTGGCCGGCTTTCATGGGCTCGATCCCGTGGAGGTCTTCAACGACCTCTTCGAACGGACCGGCGAGGATTTTGTGCGGCACCTGTTCACGGTGGCGGCCAGCCTGGACAGCATGGTCGTGGGCGAGGCCCAGATTCTCACGCAGGTGAAGCAAGCCTACGAACTCGCCACTGCCGCCAGCAGCGTCGGCCCGCTGACCAATGCCGCGTTTCAGGCCGCCCTCCGCGTGGCCAAGCGGGTGACGACGGAAACCGCCATCCAGCAGAAGCGGGTGAGCATCCCCAGCATCGCCGTGGCCGATTACGCCCGCGAGTTCTTCGAGCGGTTCGACGACAAGAAGGTACTCGTCATCGGGGCCGGCGAGATGGGAGAGGAAACGCTCCGCTATCTCATCGACGAAGGGGTCCGCGACATCAGCCTCGTCAGCCGCACCATGCAGCGGTCGGAAGAATTGGCCGCCAAACTGACGGGAAAGCCGGCGGCCTGGGAGAAGCTGCACGACCTGCTCATTGAGGCGGACCTCGTCGTTTCCGCCACGGGAGCCAGCGAGCCCATCGTCACTGCGGCGATGTTTCGGGAAATCGAAAAGGCCCGCTTCCAGCGTCCGCTCCTCATTTTGGACCTCGCCATACCCCGCGACTTCGAGCCGGCAGTGGGGGACTTTACCGGCGTCTACCTCTGCACCATCGACGACCTGACGCAGGTCTGCCAGAAGAACCGCCGCGAGCGGGAGAAGGAATGGCCGCGAGCCGAACGGATCATCGCCGAGGAAACGGCCCGCTTCATGGCGGACCTGCACCACCGAGCCACTGCTCCCACCATCAAGCGCCTCAAGGCCCGCGCCGACGAAGTGAAGGCCGAAGAACTAGCCCGGCTGCTGAACAAGCTATCGTCACTGGATGCCAAGTCGCAAGCGGAAATACGCCAGGCGTTTGACCGGCTCGTCAACAAGCTGCTGCACCCACCGCTGGAGTCGCTCCGGGATGAAGCGACGAAGGGGGCGCCCCATGGACTGCTGGATGCGCTAAAACGGCTGTTTCAATTAAAGGACTGATCTTTTCGTTCGCCCCAGCCCAAAACCAGAACTCAATTTACGGAAGGGGAAACTCCCATGACTCAAATTCTGGAAGCAGTCTACGAAAATGGAGCCTTTCGGCCAGTTGGCTCTGCACCACTGGCGATCCCCAACGGTCAGCGCGTCCGCATCACCGTGGACGATCAGCCGGAGCCTGATGCTTTGCGCCTTGCGGCCCAAGTGTACGAAGGGCTCTCCGCAACGGAGATTGCCGAGGTCGAAGGAATTGCCCTGGATCGCAATCGGTTCTTTGGTACTCCGGATTCCAAGTAATGCAGCCCAAGACGCTTCTTGACACCGACATTCTCTCCGCATTGATGCGGCAAGTCCCACAGGCCACCGGCCGAGCCAAAGTCTATCTGGGTGACAATCCACAGTTGACGATTTCTTTGATCACGCGATTCGAAATCCTCCGCGGCCTCAAGGCGAAAAAGCAACATCACAACTCGTCGCTTTTGAAGCGTTCTGCGTCAAGAACGAAGTGTTGCCGATTACCGATGAAATCGTTGTTGTCGCGGCCGACATCTATGCGGACCTTTATTCCCGCGGACAACTGATTCCGGATGCGGATATTCTGATTGCCGCCACCGCCAAACTTCTAGGCCTGCAATTGGCAACGAACAATCAGCGAGACTTTGGCCGCATTTCCGGATTGCAAATCGATAATTGGCTGATCTAGGATTGCAACCGCCATCGCTTCCCTACTCCACCGAAAACTTATGCACCGTCGTCGACTTGTAAGTCGCCCCAGGCTTGAGCAATGTGCTGGGGAACTTCGCCTGGTTTGGTGAGTCGGGGAAGTGCTGAGTCTCCAGGCAGAAGGCGTCGTGCTGTTTGTAGCCGTTGCCGCCGGGGGTGCCGTCGAGGAAGTTGCCGCAGTAGAGTTGGATGGCGGGCTCGGTGGTGGAGATTTCCATCACCCGGCCGCTGGCGGGGTCTTTGGCGCGAGCAGCGAGGGCTAGCTTGCCGTCCTGGCCGCGGAGGACGTAGCAGTGGTCGTATCCCTTCGTCTGGTGCGGCTCTTTTTTCAGTTCCGCAATCCGCTCGCCGATGGCGTGGGGGGTGGTGAAGTCCATTGCGGTCCCTTTTACGGGGGCGAGTTCGCCGGTGGGAATGGCCCCCGCGTCAATTGGCAGGTAGTTGTCGGCAGCGAGTGTGAGCTGCGTTTTGAGGATGTCGCCGCTCCCCGCGCCGCCCAGGTTCCAGTAGCAGTGGTTGGTGAGATTGACGACCGTCGCTTTGTCGGTCGTGGCGGAGTAGTCGATCTTCATCTCGTTGCCGCTCGTCAATGAATAGACGACAGTGACCGCAAGGTTGCCGGGATATCCTTCCTCGCCGTCCTTGCTCTTGTAGGTGAACTTCACGCCGACGCTGCTGTCTGTCTTCACTTCCTCGGCATTCCAAACAACGGCATCGAAACCGACTTTACCTCCATGCAAATGGTTGGGGCCGTTATTGGTCGCCAGGGTATATTCCTGCCCGTCAATGGAAAACTTCCCCTTGGCAATCCGATTGCCGTAACGCCCTACTGTCGAGCCGAAGTATGGATGCCGCTGCAAATAGCCTTCGAGCGTGGGAAAGCCGAGCTGAATGTTGGCCAGCTTGCCCGCTTTGTCGGGGGTCTCCATCGAGACGACCGTCGCCCCATAGGTCATCACCTTCATCACCAGGCCGTTGGCGTTGGTGCAGGTGAATAGGAAAACCTCGGTGCCGTCTTTGGTCGTGCCGAAGGCCGATTTCGTGATGCTCATGGCGGATTTGGGGGCTGAAGTCTTGGAAGGTTCGGATTTGGGAGCGGCCTGTGATCCCGTCGCGAGGAACGTTGTCAGGAAGAACAAGGTTCCGAACGAGACTAGCAGAGCCGGCTGTCGAAAGTGGGAGAGGGACATCGGGAAGCTCCAGGTGCGAATTGTGAATTTCGACAGGTTGTGACGACGCATTATCAGGGGCCAATCCGTCCCGCGTCCAGGGGCAGTGTAGGGTGCATGAGGCTCTGCGAAATGCACGCGTGTAGTATTGTCTCTCCTTCAACAACGCTGCCTACGCGTGCAATTCGCTGCGCTACATTCACCCTACACCATTGCTACGTCAATTTCTTCTGCAACCGCATCGATGCGAATATCAGCATGCCAATCGCCATGCACCATAAAATCGTGGCATGCTGCCACAACTCATGCCACCCGCCGCCGCGAAGGATCACGCTGCGGCTGGCGTCGATGAGCCAGGTGGCGGGGATGACGTTCGCAATCTGTCGCAGGATCCAGGGCATCGAATCGAGCGGGAAGACGTAGCCGGAGAGAAACACGGAGGGGAGAAACGTCCCCATCGCCAGTTGGCCGGCCGCATCCACGCTGCTGGCCCGGGTGGAAATCCAGAGGCCGACGCCGAGCATGGTGAGCACAAACGGAAACGTGATTAGCAGCAGCGTGATAAAGGCTCCGCGAATCGGGACAAAGAAGAAAATCCGCATCAGGAAGGCGATCATGCAGAATTCCAGATTCGTCAGCACGACATAGGGGACCATCTTGCCGATGATCAATTCGCCCCGGCGAACCGGCGTCATGAAAAGCTGCTCCAAGGTGCCGTTCTGCTTCTCGCGGACGATGGCGTTGGCGGAGAGCATCGTGGCCATCATCTGGCACATCACCACCATCAGGCCGGGGATGAAAAAATTTGCGGAGCGGGTGTCCGGATTGAACAGTACTCGCGGCCGGGCCTCGATGGGGAGTTGGCGGTCTCCCAGTACCCGGATCAGCGATTCGCGGAGCGTGACGGCGTTGCTGATGTTCACGGCTGAGGCGGCGATGCTCGATTCGGTCCCATCGACCAGCACCAGGATTTGAGCCGTCTCTCCCGCTTGCAGGCGTTCCGAGTAGTTCTGCGGAATGACGATCCCAATCCGGGCCTCGCCGGCCACGATCAATTGGCTCGCTTCCTGCTGCGAAAACACCCGCCGCACCAGCTTGATGTCCTGGCTGTTTTCGAACTGCGCCAGCAGCCGCCGGCTCTCCTGCGTCCCGGCATGATCGACATACACCGTCCGGACATGCCGCACGTTGGTGTCAATCGCATAGCCGAGCATGAACAACTCGCAAATCGGAATGAAGAGCGTAAAGAACAGCGTCTGCGGATCGCGAAAAATATGCAGCAGCTCCTTGCGGGCGACCGAGAAGGTTCGTTGGAGGGAGAAGGAGGGGAGCATGGGAAATGACGAAATCCGAATGACGAATGACGAAAGAGGCGATTCTTTGGTGATGCATTGTCGCAGCCTACACGTGGGGCTGTCCATGAGTTGACGCGAGTGGGAAATGCTGACGCCGGGACTCCAACTTGTGCGGCCAGACTTTCGGAAATAAGTTGGACAGGGCTGGATTTGGCAACACCGCCCCAGCAGTTACGACTAGCGAACCTGTCTTGGCAACTCAAAACACGCTGCTTCCCGGTCATTCCGCACGATCAGCAGGTTGCCTGCCAAGACGGGGTGGTTCCAGGTGCGCCCGTCAAGAGCGGTGAAGCGGGATATTTCGCGGTGGGAGTCGGGCGCGCCTTCCACTAGGGCAATTTCGCCCGCTTCGAGTTGGACCAGCAGGTTCGAACCGGCCAGCACCAGTTGCCCGTAGCCGTAATGCCCGGCTTTCCACTTCCGTTCGCCGGTGGCCAGTTCAACGCAAGCGAGCGAAGCCCCATCGAACCCATAAATGTGCCCTTGGTGCAGGACAACGCTGCTGAACTTGGCTTTAAGAGCGCGGTTTGTCCAACGCTCGACGACGAAGTATCCACTACCTTCGCGGCTGATTTCAAAGAGGGCGCTTCCCATGTTGTATCCGGAAGAGATGAATACGGAGTCCGGCCGCCCATTATCTGCCGAGGCCCAGGGGACCGGCTGGCAGACATTGTTCCGCTCCGCCGGATTGCTGATCCAAGGAACGCTCCACAACACACTGCCATTTTGCAGGTCGTGGGCAAACAGCCCGTCCGCATTGAAGCTAAGAACCTGGCGGCGACCGCAGATTTCCGCAAGTTGCGGCGAGCTGTAGGAAGGGTCGGAAACGCCCCCGTGCCAAACTCGATTGCCACTGGCAGCATCGTAGGCCGCCACCGCGCTTCCTTTGCCGCCCGGGGTAACGATGACCAGGGTTCTATCTTGGTCGTCCACCACCAGCGGCGAGCCCGCCATCCCAAACAGCCGGTTGGTCGCGCCGCTCTCCTCCAGAATATTGACTTTCCACAGGCGCTTGCCGCTGTTTCCTTCCAGGCAATTCAAAATACCGGTTGCCCCGAGCGCGTAGACCCGTCCGTTGTGGATCGTCGGCGTGGCCCGCGGACCTTCGTCTCCAGTCGCCTCATAGAAATGGGCCTTGTCGCGATGAACCCAGACCTCCCGTCCCGTCCGAACTTCGTAGCAGACAACCGCCTCCTCTTCTTTCCGCTGTTCCTGTGTGACGCAGTAATCGCCGACCACCGCGAACGTCGACCAGCCGCTCCCGATCGATTGTCGCCACAAGGGTTGCGGCGGATGAGCCTGCCAATCCGTTTCAATTCTCTCCGCCGCCATCTTTCCTGACCGATCTCGCCCACGAAAGGCCGGCGAATCCCAGGGCGTGGTCTTTGCCAGATCCGCTGTACCCTGGGTGCCACGTCCACGGCTTTGCGTGGGCGTGCTCTTGTACGTTGGCTTTTCACTCCGGCTCTCCGCGAACCTCTCCTGCGGCGTCTTCTCCCAACGCCAGACCCAAATCGGCCGCGCATCTCCCGTAAATCCATCCAGCCGCACCACTTGATGCACCGCTGCTTGCACGCTCACAAACAGACAAAGCATCTGAATCTGCTGCCAGAGTTTTAACCCTGAATACATCCGCACCCACAAATAGACCCCGAGTTCCAAGGTTCCCAAAATCACGAGAACGTCCCGCGTTGGAATTCCGCTCACGCACATCCAGCCGGCATGGATAGCGACGAAGGCCGAAACGCACCCGAGGATAAAGAGAAGCGGCGTGAACCAGTGGCGGAGCACTCGTTGCCAAAGACGCGCGGTTCTAGCGTCGAACTTATTGACCACGGAAACACGCAGGCTCAACGGACGCGAGGCGGTACAAGTTCATCATGCGCTTTGAAATTCGTCGCAGCAAGCGCGAATTATTCCGCCCGCAGCCGTTCGAGCGATCGTCCACACCAAGTTGGACTAAGAGCCCGCGGCGGGGTTGGAAACTCCGCCTGCTGCTGGAACTCCTCCGGCCGCTGGGGCGGAGCGCCAGCCGGGGGTGCCGCTGGCGGTGGGGAGGGTGCTGGCGGGAACTGCGCCGGGATGGGCGGCTCCGCAAGTGCAGGGGCCGTAGTTATAGGGATTGTTCGAGTATCCCCTGTCAAACCAGCCGCAGCCGCTGGAGAAGAGCAGGCTTCCGAGCAGGAGCCCCGTCAGAACGGCAATCCAGGCTTTCGTGAGCATGTGGCCCTCCTTGGCCGCGCGAACACTTTGGCGATCGGAGAACCCGAGACTGCTCCAAAGGGTGCGGGATGGTAGCAGCCGGCCGCAAACGGCGTCAAGAGAAAGTTCACTGGAGCTGGCCCTAAATCCGATTGGCCGCGATAGCACGAGCTTGACTCCGTTTGTTGCTTGAAGGGGGTGCCAGCGAACGACTAGACTAGGTCCAGCGTTCCTAGCGGAATCACCTTGTTTCCTGACACTCTTCACCGGGTCATTTCCGGGTCACCTATGGCTGGGTTGTTTGATCCCTACCAGACTTGGCTCGGCATTCCCCGCCAGGAGCAGCCGCCCCACCACTATCGGCTGCTGGGGATTGCTCCGCTGGAAGCGGATCCGGCAGTGATCGAAGCGGCAGCGGAGCGGCAGACGAAACTGCTCCAGAAAGAGGCGTCGGGGCCGCACATGGCCCTGTCCTATCAGCTTTGTGGCGAAGTAGCGGCAGCGCGGCATTGCCTGACTACAACCGCGGCCAAGAGTGCGTACGACAAGCGGCTCGCTTCCACCCTTGGCGCTGCGCCGCCGGCTCCAGTCCCATCTGCGCCGGTGCATTTACCTCCCGCTGCGTCCCCACCCGCTACTCCACCGCCAGCAGCCCCACCCGCTCCTCTCCGGCCCGTTCTTCTTTCTCAAAAACAATCCTCGCCAGCAACAGCCGATTCGACATTGCCGGCGTTCGTGGAATCCCCCGGAACAAAGCCGATAGTTTCTCCAAGCGGAGCTTTGACCCCGCGCCGAACAACGGACTCCCAAGGAGACGCCGTCGGCAAAGGTGCTCTCGAACTCGTCAAAATCATCGCGGGGGGAGCCGCCGGGCTCATTATTGCCTTGCTAATTTTGAATGCCCTCGGAGTCGATCCCTTGGGACTGAGTGGGAATACCCCAAAAAATCCAGAGAGCATAAGAAAGGTCGTAGCGGCGAAGACACCGACCGTGGGACGTTCCACTTCTCCCCGGTTACGTTCGCCGCCGTCAGGGCTGCCGGGCTCGGGCGATTCCGTACCTGATGATCCAACCGAGCCGGACAACGTTCGTCCCACATTGCCGCCGGACAATGAAACCCAGGGAAGCGGCTCCGATTCTGCACAGCCCGGCAAGCGTCCTCCTTCTCTGCCGCCGGAAAAGGGCTCTGCCGATGAAGACAGGGCGCTGGCGGACCTAACTCAACCGAAGAAGACGAAGGCGACGAAGAAGCTCCCCTATCCTTCAGACGCGGAGCAGGCGAGCAAACTGACAGCGATTCACGATATTTATAAAGACGAGTTCGCCGCGGCGAAGCCGGGTGCCACTGCCGAGCTGGTGAAATTTCTGTTGAATTCGGCAGCGAAGTTGGAAGACGATCCGGTCGCGAGATATGTGCTTTGTCTGGAAGCATTTCGTCAGGCGTGTGCCGGAGGCGATTTTGCCACGGCGGCGGAGACTCTCGATAAACTCGAAACGGAATATGAGAGCGAGCCGTTTGCTCCGCGGTACGAGCTGCTGACGAAATTGGCGGCGGCGGCTAAGACGGGGGACGAACGGGCGATTGCGGCCAAGTCGGCGCTGCTGCTGTTGGGCTCCGCGCTGTCTCTGGAGAAATTCGAGGAGGCGGACAAACTGGCCCGCATCGCGGATGCTCAGACGAAGTCGCTCCCCGACAAGGACCTGCGAGCTCGGGCGACAGCCGCGTTGCAGATGACCAGCGAGTTGCTCTTGGACCTGAAAGAAATTGCCCCGGCCCGCCAGAAACTGGCTCAATCCCCCGACGATCCAGCCGCCAATCTGGCCGTCGGGCAATACAGCTGTCTCATTGATGGAACCTGGGACGCCGGATTAGCTCATCTGGCAAAGGGAAGCGACGAAGCCCTCAAGGGGGCGGCGACAACGGACCTGGCGGGACCCAATGAAGCAATTCCCGCCGGCAAGATTGGAGATGCCTGGTATGACCTGGCCAAGGAAGGAAAGGGGCAGAACTTTTTTGCCCGGGCCGATTACTGGTATCAGAAGGCCATGCAGGCCGAGAGCGGCCTCGCGCTCATTCGCCTCCGAAAGCGGCATGAAGAAATCGTAGGGCTGCGACTGCCGCCGCGGATTCTGGCCGGCCCCCAGCAGGCTCTGACGTGGCCCACGGCGAAGGACTTGGTTTTGGGAGATGCGGAAACTCCGCAAACGGATCTGTTTGCTCTCGTTAATCCGCAAGCGGCCAGGCCGCTGCAAGGCTGGAGCAAGAATGGAGGGGCATGGACAACACCCCCCATCGCTCGGGACGCCTACGCATTCTTCGAGTCCTCCACTCAACCGCCGCGGCGCGCGTATTCGCTGCAAGCCCGCGTGAAGCGAAAATATGTCGAAGACTCGAAAGGAAATCCGGCGGGGTTTGTGATGTTCGGCCTGACTCACAAGGGAAATCGGTTTGGCCTCGTCGTCGATGAGGTTTCGACCGCCGGTGCGCGGCGGGCGTATCTGACGATGGGAAGCGCGGGAGAATCCCAAAATAGTTCGGTGGTCTACTATGACCAAATGAAGGTGCAAGCGGGCGACATCGTTTGCAATGTTGCCGACGACAAAGTCACCGTGCTGATTGACGGGGAAAAGTTGCTGCAATACTCCGGCGACATGTCGGTTTTGGCTCTCCCCCCGAATGCCAGGTATCCGCCTTCAAAGCCGTTCTTTTATGCCCAGCAATGCGGCATCAACGTTATTGAAAAGTGGTCGATTGGGCCGCTGCTGGAGGAGCAGGGAGTGCCTTCGTCTCGTCCAGGTGATGTGCCGCGAGTTGGTCCCAAGGGGGAGAATCGTTGAATTCTCATCCTGGCGCGGCGGGCCAGTGCCACGCGGTTTGCGGTGGCCCCGGTTGTGCCGCATAATGGGGGTTCACTTACCTCGGCAACCGTAGAACCGTTGGAATGATGCGTTTTCCTAGATGTCTGAAGAGCAATGCGCTGAATCTGGCGCTGGCATTGGCCAGCGCGTTTTTGAGCGCGCTCGTTTTCGCTCAGATTCCCGGCCAGGAAGCGAACGGCGGTTCCAAGGCGAATCGACCCTATGCCGACGGCCCGCTGACGGAGGCAGATTTTAAGGGGAAGCAGCCGGCGGAAGGAGAACTCGCGAAGGTTCCCTTTCAGGCATACTTGTTTCTCGACATCACCTGGTCCAGCCAACATCGCACGTTCGGCCGCGGCCGGGTGGTGAACGCGCACCTTACTCACTTTGAAGCGACGGCAGTCTCCGACCCGGCCAAATCCTGGAACCACCGGGGGAAGAAGAACCCCGAACTGTTGGATCACGAGCAAGGGCATTTTGACATCACGCAGATTCACGCTCAGCGTCTGGAATTGAAGATGCGGAAACTAATTGCTGCGAAGAAGCCGCCGGGGGGGACCGGCGAAGACGAATCCGCTGCCGTGCAAGCCTTGAACAGTCTGCTCAACAAGGAATATGTAGCCGCCAAGCTAATCTGCGACCAGGAGAACGTTGAATACGACAAGCTAACCGTGCACGGTACCGCACTGGAGAAGCAGCATGAACTCCGCCGGATACACCAGGAGACGCTGAAAAAGCAGGCGGAAGAATTCAAGGCGATCAAGAAGAAGAAATGACATCCCACTGGCAATCTTCGACTATGGACTACCTTCGCCGCTCAATTCGATGGGGGGTTGCTTTGCTGATGGCGGCGAGCAGTTGCGTGGCAACTACGCAAGCAGCGGAGATAGCTCCCTCGTTTGAAAAGGACATCCGCCCACTATTCGCCACCAAGTGCTTTCGCTGCCACGGCTCCGAGGTGCAGAAAGGGGAACTCGCCCTGCATACCCGGGAGCGGATCGAAAAAGGGGGCGAAGGGGGCGAGATTCTCGTGCCGGGAAAGGCCGAGGAGAGCCGGCTGTATGAGCTGGTGCTGATGGGGGAGATGCCTAGCGACAAGAAGAACCCGTTCACGGAAAAGGAAACGGATCTGCTGCGAAAGTGGATCGAAAGCGGGGCGAAGTTCGAAAGTGGCGGCGAAGTCGCGGCGAAAGTCACCGAGCATGACGTGCTGCCGATTCTGCTCCTGCGCTGCACGGCTTGTCACGGCCGGAACAAACAAGAAGGGGCCCTCGACCTGCGGACTCGCGATTCGATTCTGAAAGGTGGCAAATCAGGGCCGGCGATTGTTCCCGGCAAGTCAATGGAGAGCCTTTTGGTAAAGCGTGTCGCCGCGGAGGAAATGCCGCCGCACAAACGGTTGATTGAAGCGGCAGTGAAGCCAATGGAGCCGGAGGAACTGAAGAAAATCGAGGCATGGATTGTTCAGGGAGCACTCCCTTCGCCCGCGGAGCCGGACCTGGCGGGCCTGGCGGATGATCCGCTGGTCCGCCCGCAAGACAAAGAATTCTGGTCGTTCAAGCCGCCGCTGGCAGCGAAGATTCCTCTCGTAGGATGGGACTCCAGTCCCGTCCTAGTGAAGGACGGGACTGGAGTCCCATCCTACAAAGCTAACAACTTCATTGATGCGTTCGTTCAGCACAAGCTCCAGCAAAACAACCTTGCGCCAGCTCCCGAAGCCGCTCCCTTAGCCCTGCTCCGCCGCGTTTACTTCGATCTGACCGGTCTGCCGCCGACTCCCGACGAGGCGCAAGCATTCGTGAACGATGCAAAACAAACGCCAGACGCGTTTGAGCGCCTGGTGGAGCGTCTGCTCGCTTCGCCTCGCTACGGCGAGCGTTGGGGCCGGCACTGGCTCGATGTGGCGGGGTACGCCGATTGCGAAGGTCGCCGCGAACAGCACTTGCCCCGCCCCTATGCCTGGCGCTATCGCGACTATGTCATTCGGGCCTTCAATTCCGACAAGCCGTATGACCGATTCCTGATGGAGCAACTGGCCGGCGATGAACTGGCTGACTACGAGCATGCGGCGGAGATTTCCCAGGAGATGGAAGACAATCTGGTGGCGACCGCCTTCCTCCGCATGGCCCCCGATCCGACCTGGGCCAATCTCACGGGGTTTGTCCCGGATAGGCTGGAGGTGCTGGCGGATGAAATGGACGTGCTTGGCTCCGGCGTGATGGGGCTGACGTTCAAATGTGCCCGCTGCCATACCCACAAGTTCGATCCCATTCCGCAGCGGGACTACTACCGGCTGCTGGCGATTTTCAAAGGGGCGTACGACGAGCATGATTGGCTGCGGCCGGAGATCAAGGGTCTTGGCGGGGCCTATAGTGCCGGGCCGGGAGAACGGCTGCTCCCTTTCGTCGCTAGCCGCGAGCGGCAGGCCTGGCAAGGCGATAACAGTCGCATCGACGCGGAAATTGCCAAGCTCAAAGCCGATCCAAAGACTGCCGAGACGGACGGCAAGATCAAAGCCCTCGAAGCCCAGCGCCAGCCCGAGCCGCGGCTGATGGCACTCTGGGACCGGGGCGAGCCCTCGCCGACGTATGTCTATCGCCGCGGCAATTATCAGAATCCCGGCACGCTCGTTCATCCCGGCGTCCCCGCAGTTCTGACGAGCGGCAATGCGGGCTTTGCCATCGAGCCCCCTCGCCCTGGGGCAAAATCAACCGGCCGGCGATTGGCGTTTGCCAAATGGCTGACACTTCCGGAGCAGCCGTTGACGTCGCGTGTCTTTGCGAATCGCCTCTGGAAGCATCATTTCGGCCAGGGAATCGTCAAAAGCCTCGGCAACTTCGGCAAAACGGGGGACAAGCCAACGCATCCGGAGCTGCTCGATACCTTGGCGGTGGAGCTGATGCGGCAGAAGTGGAGCCCCAAGGCGCTTCATCGCAAGATGCTCCTCTCCAGCACGTGGCGGCAATCCTCGGCCGTGACCCCAGAAGCCGAGTCGCGGGATGCCGACGGCCGCCTCCTCTCCCACATGCCGCTCCAGCGGCTCGAAGCGGAGCCGCTCCGCGATTCGCTCCTGTTCGTGGCGGGGGAACTCGACGAAACGGCCTTCGGTCCCGCTGAACCGGTTCGTGTGCAAAGTGACGGCCTGGTCCTCGCCGGCAAACGCCGCAGCATCTACGTCCAGCAGCTCCGCAAGCAGCCCCCATCGCTGCTGGAAAGCTTCGATCTGCCGGCGATGAACCCCAACTGCCTCCAGCGGAGCGAATCGCTCGTCTCCACGCAGGCTTTGCACCTGATGAACGACGCCTCGGTTCGGGCGCTCACCGAAAAGCTCGCAGAGCAAATCCTCGGCGAGACCGTCGGCGGCGGATACACTGAGCCGGAGCGACTCTACTGGATCGTCCTCAGTCGTCCCCCCAGCGCGGCGGAACATGAACTGCTGACGGCGTCTCTGGAAAAACTAACCATCGCCTGGGAGCAAGAACTCGCCGCCACCGGCCTGGATAAATCGTCTGCCCGCAGATTGGCCCTCGCGACCGCTTGCCACACGCTGCTGAATTCGGCGGATTTTTTGTATGTGGATTGAGGCGAGCTGCCGACCACTGGGAATTCTTAAAAGAAGCGGTTGCTCGATTTCCATCAGTTTGCGAGTTCGTGACTGCCAACTTCGCCTCACGCAACGTTGACCCCTGGCAAGCGATAAACGATAATTCCCAACAGCTAACTCGCCTGTAGCCGGGTACTCTGATGATCCGTACGCTCTCTCTCGTCCTAAGTTGCCTATTGACTCTGGGCGTCACCGCACCGGCGGCCGAGGGGGATCGGCCGCTCATCAATTCCGAGGTTCCGGACCTCAAGTTCAAGGACATCCGTTACCTCCCTCGCAGCCTTAAGGACTTTGGCGAGAAGAAGGCCATCGTGCTCGTCTTCTCGAACACCACTTGCCCCATCGCCCAGAAATACTGGCCCAAACTCAAGCGGCTGGAGGCGGAGTATCGCGACAAAGGGGTGCAGTTTGTCGGCGTGAATGTAAGTGGCGACGACGAGTTGCAGGAGATTGCCCAGCAGGCAATTGACTTTGCGATCGAATTTCCCATGGTGAAGGATATTGAGAACGGCTGCGTGAAAGCGACCGGAGTAACGCGATCCCCGGAAGTGGTTGTGCTCGATGCCAAAAGGAAGCTGCGCTATCGTGGTCGCATTGATGATCAGGTCCGCATCGGCGGGACGCGGCCAGATGTGCAAAGCGACGACCTCAAGAATGCAATCGAGGATTTGCTTGCCGGGCGGGAGGTGGCGACTTCCGAGACGACCGTCGACGGCTGCAAAATCACTTGGTCGGAACCAACTCCGTTACCGAAAGAGCCAGTGACCTTTTATGAGCAGGTCGCGCCGCTCTTGCAAAAACATTGCCAGGAGTGCCATCACAGCGGCGGGCAAGCGCCGTTTGGGCTCGTCTCGCTGGAAGAAGTTTCGTCTCACGCCGAGATGATTGCCGAAGTAGTCGGCGACCGCCGCATGCCCCCATGGTATGCCAGTCGCCAGCACAAGTTTGCCAACGAGCGGGGAATGTCGACTGGCGAGCGCGAGGCCATCGCTCACTGGGTGCGCGGCGGCTCAAAAACCGGCGATGTCGGCAAGGCCCCGCCGCCGCTCAAGTTCAACGACACCAAGTGGGAAATCGGCGAGCCGGATCTCATCACCACGTCGCTCGAAACTCATTCGCTGCCGGCCGACGGCTTTGTGGACTACAAGTACATCGTGCTGCCGCACATCTTCCTAAAGGACACCTGGATTTCGATGGCGGAGATACTGCCGAGCAACCCGCGAGTGGTCCATCACTGCAACATGGCCTACTGGACCATCGGCCAGAACTTTAACGACGGCAATTTTATCACGGGCCGAGTCCCCGGCGGGACGGCATTTCGACTTGATGACGGCGTCGCCCTCTGCATCCCAGCCGGCTCGGTCGTCGGCCTGCAAATCCACTACACCACCACCGGCAAGCCGGAAACCAACGGCATGCAAGTCGGCTTCCGCTTCCCGCGCGAGATCGTCCACAAGCAAGTCCGCCACATCCAGGCCACCACCAGCCGCTTCGCCATTCCGCCAGGTGCCTCCGCCCATCCCGTCTTCGCCAGCCGCACTCTGCCGGTCAACGCCAGTGGCATCGGGATGTTTTCCCACATGCATTTGCGCGGGAAAGACATGACGTTCATCGCCCATTCGCCAGATGGCAAAAGCGAAACCCTTCTCTCCATCCCCGCCTACCACTACGGCTGGCAGCAGAATTACCGCTGGGAGCCTGGGACGAAGAAATTCCCCAAGGGGACAAGGATCGAAGCCATCGCCCACTTCGACAACAGCCCGTTCAATCCCTTCAACCCCGATCCGAAAGCCACCGTGCGCCACGGTCCGCAGACCGTGCAGGAAATGATGTTTGGCTTTTTCTTCTACACGGATGATGATGAGGACTTGAAGTTGAAGGTGGATGCGAAGACAGGGCATGTCGTGAAATGAGGATTTTTTGGCGGTTATGGTATGTGGACATCATGGAACGACCAACGACGTCAGGTTCGGGGGATCGCCTCAGGGGTAGGTTTCCTTGGAATTGCTGCTGCGCAAGAAGAATCCCCCGAGGGATTCGGGGGATTAAAAAGGTTGTTCCGTGAAGCGGGCAAGTTGGGAGCTTACGCTACGGGCTTAGACCGTGGCGGCGACCAAGTCGTCACGCTCGTCGAGCTGCGCCTGGATTTCGTCGGCAATCGTCAACCCTTCTTCGCGCGTGGCAAAGTAAGCCAGGCGGAGGAGGCGACGGCCGGCGGCGGTGTGGACCGGCAGGGTCCGCTCCGGCTGCTTCGACTCGGCGTTGTAAAGGGTGACCTTAGTGGGGCGAACTTCTTCCACCTGAACCTGGCCGGCTGCCAGCGTGTAATCGACAAACAGCTCGACTTCGCGAGCATTAACTTCGTCTTCCCAAACAATGCGATAGGCTTTCATCGTGACAAACTCCTGAAGTGCGGCTGCACTTCGCTGACCGATTTTCCAATTGCGAAAAGATTTCCTATTTTATGCGATAAGTCGGCTGCGGGCGAGGTTAAATTCACTGAAAAACGCCTGTTTTCTCGGCATTTTCACGCTTTTTGCCGTCGTGGGCCGCAAGGTGACATGAAGTCGCCTAAAGGGCGTTTAGCGTGGGATGAAGTCCCCTTAGCTTCCCAGCCGCTAGCGGCGAAGTGGCCGATTCAAGCCGTACCATCGTTCCAAGCGGACGCTTGGGGTTGCCAAGAGCGGTCACAACTGCTGAAAAGCCTTGGGGAGAAACCGCACCAGATCGCTGGCGATGAGCGACACCTGCCCCAACTCTTGTGCTGCCAGATCACCCGCCGAGCCGTGGACATGAGCGCCCAGCACGGCGGCATCGAAAGGGGAAAGTCCCTGGCAAACGAGCGCTGTGATGATGCCGGTCAGCACGTCCCCGCAACCGCCGGTGGCCATGCCGGGGTTGCCAGTTTGGTTGATCGCGTCTTCGCTTCCGCTGGTAATGAAGGTGTGCTGCCCTTTGAGGAGAACAATGACTTTTTGCTCCTTCGCGAGCTTTCTGGCAGTCGCGATTTGTGCGTCCCTGGAGTCGGCTTGCACCCCGGACAGCCGGGCAAATTCCAAAGGATGCGGAGTGAGAATTCGGGGGCCAGCGTGAACGCCCAACCCTTGCGGAAACTCTGCCAGGGCATTGAGCGCATCGGCATCCACGACCAGCGGACGTTTGGCGGTCTCATGGATCCAGCGCACGAGCTTCGTCTTTTCCGGCGAGCGGCCCAGGCCCGGTCCCACCGCGATGCAAGTCGCCCAATCCAATCGCTTTTCCAACTCGCCCTGAGTTGTCCTCGCCTCCAAGTCGCCGTTGAGTGGATCGCACAACAGGGGCGTGACCATGTACGAGGGTTCAAAAGTAGCAATCGTGTCAGTCGTATCGTCAGGGGCCGCAATCCGCACGAGCCCCGCCCCGCTTCGCAGGCACGCCATCCCAGCCAATGCAATCGCTCCCGCCATCCCCCGGCTGCCGCCGATGAGCAGCGCGCGGCCGTAGTCCCCTTTGTGGGAATCGGGCAAGCGAGGAGGGAGCAAGGGAAGAGATGGCATCGAGAGACTTTACGGTTCGGATTTCGGATTTCGGATTTCGGATTTGCTTTGCTGCTTTCCTCTGGCAATCAGCCCCGCCACGTATCCACCTTTGAATCCTGCATCAATGTTGACGACCGTAACATTGGCGGCGCAGCTGTTGAGCATCCCTAGCAAAGCGGCAACTCCGCCAAAGCTTGCGCCGTAGCCGATGCTCGTGGGGACGGCGATGACGGGGCAGTCGACATGGCCGCCGACGACGCTGGCGAGGGCCGCTTCCATTCCGGCTACTACGACGACCGCATCACTGCCGAGAATGTCGTCGAGCCGGGCAAGCAGTCTTTGCGGGCCGGCGACGCCGACGTCGGCGATGATGCTGGCGGAGACCCCCATCCAGTCGAGGGTTTCGCGAGCCTCTTCCGCCACGGGCAAGTCGCTCGTCCCGGCGGTGACAACGGCAACTTTGCCGACCAGGGAGTTCTCTTCGCCATCCACCGCCAGACGCAAAGTATGGCCCACTTCGTTGTAAACCGAGGCCGGAAAGAGGGAGCGGAGTTCCTGTCCCTTTTCCTGGCTGACCCGCGTCACCAAGACGCGAACCTTTTCCTCTCGCAACCGCTCCATGATTTTTGCCAGCGTGGCAACAGTCTTCCCCTCGCCAAAAATGACCTCGGGAAAGCCGCAGCGTCGGCGGCGGTCGAGATCGAGCGTGACTTCGCCCAGTTCGGCGGTCGATGGCGGTCGCCTAACTGTCGGCTCGCCGGCTAAAGCGAGGAACTCGCCGCTGGTCATGCCGCCGGTGAGCAAGCCCCCGGCCAATTTTTCAAGGATACTTTGGTCCATATCCCCATCCTAACGCCGCCTTGCCAGAGCGACTAGCGCGGGCGAAAATAGCCAACCTTACTCTGCACACCACACTCTTCACTTTGCACTTCTATGCCCTCCTGCGTCCTCGCATATTCCGGCGGCCTCGATACTTCCGTCATCCTGGGGTGGCTACAGGATGAGGGCTACGATTGTCATGCCGTCTACGTCGACCTCGGCCAGCCGTGCGAGGATCGCCAGGCAATCTTGAACAAGGCGAAAAACGGCGGGGCCAAGAGTGCCCGGATCGTGGACGCCCAGGAAGAGCTCTGCCGGGACTTCGCCTTTCCGGTACTCCAGTGGCAGGCCAAGTACGAAGCGGTCTATCTGCTTGGCACCTCCATCGCCCGGCCGCTGATTTCCAAGGTCTGCCTGCAGGTTGCTCGCGAAGTGGGGGCGAACGCTTATGCCCACGGGGCGACAGGGAAGGGGAACGACCAGTGCCGCTTCCAACTGGCGGCTGAGGCCCTTGATCCGGGGATCAAGGTTATTGCTCCGTGGCGGATGGAGAAGTTCCGCAACACGTTTCCCGGGCGGACGGAGCTGATTGCCTATTGCAACGCCAAGAACATTCCGGTGAAGGCGTCGGTTTCCAAACCGTACAGCAGCGACGAGAATTGCCTCCACATCAGCTACGAAGCGGGGAAGCTGGAAGATCTGAAGGTCAACGGCGTCGAGACCGTTGAGTTCGGCATGACCGTCTCGCCGCAGAAAGCACCGGACAAAGTCGAGCCGGTCACGATCAGTTTTGATAAGGGAATCCCTGTCGCTGTGAACGGCAAAAAGCTCGGCGCTCTCGACATGGTGAAGACGCTCAACACCATCGGCGGACGCAACGGCATCGGGCAAATCGACGTCGTCGAGAACCGCTTCGTCGGCATGAAGAGCCGCGGCGTCTATGAAGCGCCGGGCATGACGATTCTCTACACGGCTCATCGGGTGATTGAGCAACTCACCATGGACCGGGATCTGATGCACCTCCGCGATCAGCTTTCGCCGGTCGTTGCCGAAATGGTGTATTACGGCTTTTGGTACCACGCCAAGTTCGATGCCTTGCTCGCGTTCATCAAGGACGCTCAGAAAACCGTTACCGGCGAAGTGACGCTCAATCTCTACAAAGGCAACTTGCAAGTCGCCAGCCGCACCAGCCCCAACAGCCTGTACGACGAGGGGATCGCTACGATGGAAGGAGGAGGGTCCTACAACCAGACCGACGCCGAAGGCTTCCTCCGCATCCAAGGCCTCCCCGGCCGCGTCCAAAGCCGCGTCACACCGCGGAAGTACTAATATGTGCCGTTGAGGAATACCTTCATGGATCTCACGGCCATAATGCTGGTGAATTTGGGGGCACTGGCTCTGTTGATGTTTGTCGTCTGGCTGCTCAGTCTGGCGCTACGCGACGTGAGCATTGTGGATGTCTTCTGGGGGATTGGTTTTGTGCTTGTGGCGGGGATTTCCGTCACATGTGCCAAGTCATCGCCGCCGCGAGCATGGCTCATCGCCGGCCTGACGTTGATTTGGGGCCTGCGTTTGGCTGCTTATCTCGGCTGGCGGAAGTTCGGCAAGCCGGAGGATTCTCGCTACCGGGCCTTGCGAGAGGGCTACGGCACCAAGTTCTGGATCGTCAGTCTCCTCCTGGTTTTCGGTCTCCAGGCAGGGCTGATTTGGCTGATTTCCTGGCCTTTGCAATTCGCACCCTTCGGAAGCGGATCATGGAACGGATGGGATGTTGCCGGTTCGCTGCTGTGGCTCATTGGCTTTCTTTTTGAAGCGGTTGGCGACTTTCAAATGGCTCGTTTCAAAGCCGATCCGGCCAACCAGGGAAGGCTCTTTTCCGGAGGTCTGTGGAGATTCACGCGGCACCCAAATTACTTTGGCGATTTTCTGGTCTGGTGGGGGCTGACACTCATCGCTTTTGCCGGGGGTGCTCCGTGGTGGATCGTCGTCAGCCCGCTGACCATTTCCTTCCTCTTGATCCGAGTTTCTGGTGTTTCGCTCCTGGAAAAATCGCTCAAGCACCGCACACCTGGCTACGAGGAATATATGCGGCAGACGAGTTCGTTCTTTCCCTGGCCGCCGAAGCAGGGTTGATAACTCGTACCAACGCAACGGAAGCCGTCACTTGCTTCGCGTCGACTTCGGTTTGCCCCCACGCTTCTTGGCTGCGGGAAGGACCGACCTGGCAAATGCTTCCAAATGCTGCAAGTTATCGCAGAAGGCGGCATATTGCATTTGCCGCCGTAGCGGTTCGGTGAGCGCCCGTCCCCCGACGGCAACCGGGCACTTCTCGCGCACAGCGGCGTAGAAGGTGGCATATTCCCGCACGAACCGCGGTTCGTCGTCGATATGCGAGACGCTGAGCCAGAAGAGTCGCGGCTTCAAATCGTGGACCGCGCTGACGAGAGTCTCAAACGGCAAGCGAGCCCCGAGCGAAGTCGCGTTCCAGCCCTGCTGTCGCAGCACCAGTTCGATCATGCTTGTCGGCAGCGAGTAGGGATCGCAGGCGGGGGTTCCCCCAACCGCGAGCGGGGCTCCCTCCGGTGGAGCATCCACAAAGCGCCGAAACTCATGCAGCACCCGCATGCACGTTTCCACGGCGCGACGCTCGTAGAAAACCTCCAGATCGCCGCAATCGTAGCTCTCCCCAATGCGATGAAAGGAAACGGCTACCACTTCATCGAGAATCCGCGGCAGCGGCACGCCAGCTTTGTAGGCATCCAGCAGCAAGTGGCGGCAGGCCGTTTCGTTCCCTTGCAACAGGGCCTGATAGAGGTCGTCGCGAACGGCCAGCAAGGTCCGTTCCCCAGTACCTGTGTGCGCGGGAGTTCCCGCCAACTCCGGGTGTGCCAGCGGACGGCCCGATTGCTGGGCAAAGCGAATCAATGAGTCCAGCGTCAGCCGGCGATGACCGCCGCTCGTCTTGACGGCGGAAATCAGTCCTTGGTCGCACCAGCGCTTGAGCGACGACTCGCTGCTCCCCAGGACGCGGGCAGCTTCTTTAGGGGAGAGTGTTTCCATAGTCGGTCGGCGAGAGTATGACGTTTTGAACGTTTAATTGTAGCAGGCATTTGTTCGCTGGCGACCTGCAAATCGACAATTCTCACAATCTCCGATAAATCGCGGTTACATGGCTTGCACGCCTGCGGATCATCCATTACGCTAAATGAACGTTTTGCACGTTTTTTACTCGGATCGTCCGCCGGAGTCGCCTGCCATGAAAATCGCCGTCATCGGTGCCGGAATCTCCGGCCTCGTCGCAGCGCTGCGCTTGCAAGAGCGGCACGATGTCGTGTTGCTGGAGGCGGGAAATTACGCTGGTGGCCATACTCATACCCATCAGGTTCTCCTCGACGGCCAAATGCGGGCCGTGGACAGCGGATTTATCGTTTTCAACACTCGCACGTATCCACATTTCTGCTCCTTACTGGACGAGCTTGGTGTTCCTTCTCAGCCGACCAATATGAGCTTCAGCGTCCGTTGCGACCGGTCGGGACTTGAATACGCCGGCACCGGTCTGGGCGGCCTGTTTGCTCAGCGGCGAAATCTACTCAGTCCGCGGTTCTATCGCCTGCTCGCGGATTGGTTCCGTTTCAATCGCCATGCTCAGCAATTACTCGGCAACCCGGATGCTCTCGATGAGGAGATGACGATCGGAGAATTTTTCACTCGCAATCCCTACTCAAAAGCATTCCGGGAATGCTACTTCCTGCCGCTGGGCTCGGCTGTCTGGTCGAGCCCCCGCCAGGCTTTCGAACAGTTTCCGATCCGTTTTGTCATGGAGTTCTATAAGAACCATGGCATGCTCTCGCTGCCTGGCAACTTCCCCTGGCGAGTCATCCAGGGAGGATCGCGGCAGTACGTGGAAGCCACTCTCCGTCGGCTCCGCGAGCCAGTGCGGCTCAATTCGCCGGTCGTTGCCGTGCGCAGGAGGCAAGATCATTTGCACGTTCATGTCGTCGGGCATGGACCGGAGGAATTCGATCACGTCGTCTTCGCCTGCCACAGCGATCAGGCTCTCCGCATGCTCGGTGAATCGGCAACCTCGGTTGAACGTGAACTGCTGTCGAAATTCCCCTACCAGCGGAACTCCGCAGTCCTTCACACCGACGAATCTGTGATGCCAAGATCGCAAAGAGCTTGGGCCAGTTGGAACTACCATCTACCGGCTGATAACGCCGATTCGGCAACGGTTACTTACGACATGACCCGCCTGCAAAGGCTTGGCACCAAACAGCGAGTCTTTGTCACGCTCAACGCCGACGAGCGCATCCATCCCGACCGCATCTTGCAGCGGATGGTCTATCACCATCCGATCTTTCACGCCGGTCGAGGATCCGCGCAACGGCGACACGGGGAACTCCTGGATCATCACGGTGCCTCTTTCTGCGGGGCTTACTGGGGAAACGGCTTTCACGAAGATGGGGTGGTGAGCGCCCTGGCCGCCTGTCGAGCGTTGCTCATGCCGTGCAGCAGCCACTCTCCCGCATTGGTCGCCTCCACAATCCATTCCTGACAGGACCTTCCGATGCATAGCTGCTTGTACGAGGGAACTGTCTGGCACCGGCGGCAAGAGCCGTTCCTGCACCAATTCCGTTACAACGTTTCGTTTCTTTACATCGATCTCGACGAAGTCGACCAGGCTTTCCGCAACCGGTGGCTGTGGTCGGCAAGCGGTCCGGCCTTAGCGTGGTTCCGTCGCCAGGATTATCTCGGTCCAGCCCAGCAGCCGCTCGTGGAGTCGGTTCGTGAAGTACTGGCCAAACACGGTCTGGCGGATGTGCAGGGACCGATTCGACTGCTGACTCACCCCCGCTACTTCGGTTTTGTGATGAACCCGGTTTCGTTTTACTTCTGTTACGACACAAGCGGTGAAACGCTTGAAGCGGTTATCGCCGACGTGACCAACACTCCCTGGAAGGAACGTCATAGTTACGTGATCCGCGCCGCGGACTTGCACAGACGGGGCACGTTTTCCCGCTCACTGGAGAAAGTGTTCCACGTCTCGCCGTTCCTGCCGATGGAGATGACTTACCAGTGGCAACTTTCTGCTCCGCGAGAGCAACTCAAAGTCCACATCGAGTCCCGTAAAGAAGAACGATCCATATTTTCCGCCACAATGTCTCTCGCGCGGCGTCCCTGGACAACCGCCAATCTCCGCCGAGCTCTGTGGCGATTCCCCTTCATGACCCATCAGGTCGCGGTCGCCATCTATTGGCAGGCTCTGCAACTTTGGTGGAAGGGGGCCAAGTATTACTCGCATCCCGCAACACCCAATCGCATTTCTCTGACTCAGGAAACGACAGCCCCATGACCACGAATCCCAGTGTTATTCAGCCAGGCTTCTTTGCGAAGCAACTTTTCCGCAGCCTCCGTCCGCTGCAGCAGGACCAGATTCGAGTGGTCGACGGCGGCTGCACGCGCTCCTTTGGCAACAGTGGCGGCAAATTGTCGGCCACGGTAGTCGTGCATCATCCACGTTTTTACCGCCGTACTCTTCTGGGAGGAGGCCTTGGGGCAGCCGAGTCGTGGATGGATGGGGATTGGTCTTGCGACGACTTGACCACGCTGGTCCGCATCTTCATTCGCAATCGGCATGTGATGGAGCGGATGAATTCACCCAGGACCTGGCTGTCCAAGACCTGGGCCCGCTTGAAACATTTGCTCCGGAGAAACACGCGTGATGGCGCTCGCCAGAATATCCACGAGCATTACGACCTGGGGAACGATTTCTTCCGGCTGTTTCTCGACGAGACCATGTCGTACTCCTGCGGCATCTTCGAGCAGCCCGATTCCACGCTCGAAGAAGCTTCACACTGCAAGATGCAGCGCATTTGCCTGAAGCTCAATCTCCAACCAGGCGACCACCTTGTCGAAATTGGCGGCGGCTGGGGTGGGCTGGCACTGCACGCCGCCGGGCAGTTCGGCTGCCGCGTATCAACGACCACCATCTCGCACGAGCAATATCGGCATGTGAATCAGCGCGTGGAAGACGCCGGTTTATCCAGCCGCGTGGAAGTTCTCGAGCAGGATTACCGGGATTTAGATGGAAAGTTCGACAAGCTTGTTTCCGTGGAAATGATCGAGGCAGTCGGCCATGAGTATTTTGATGCATTCTTCCGGAAGTCCAGCTCCCTGCTTCGTCCCGAGGGCATGATGCTGGTGCAAGGAATTGTCATCAAGGACCAATTTTTCGCGGCTCATCGCCATTCGGCGGACTTCATCCGCCAGCATATTTTTCCGGGGGGCTGCCTGCCGTCGGTCACGGCGCTATGCGACTCGATGACCCGCGCATCCGACCTGCGGCTGATCCACCTCGAAGAGATTTCCGATCACTATGCGAGAACACTCCGCCACTGGCGTCAGCGATTCTGGGACCGAATCGAAGAAGTTAGGGAACTGGGCTACAGCGAACGATTTATCCGGAAGTGGGAATACTACCTGCGGTATTGCGAAGCAGCTTTTGAAGAACGGCAAGTAAACGTGGTGCAAATGCTCCTGGCCAAGCCGGAATGCCGGGTTGATCCTTTAGCCGTTCCCCTGCCGGCAATTGAACAGCCCGGTCGGCAAACTCCCTCCCTCGTGCTCTATCCGTAAGGAATTCTCCATGCTCCCCTGGAAGTTGTTTGCCGTTTTGGTTCCGGTGGTTTTCGTGCTCGATCTCGTCTGGCTGGCGGGAGTGATGAAAGGGTTCTATCAGGCGGAAATCGGCGAACTGGCTCATAAGGTAAACGGCGTATTTGTTCCGCGTTGGTCTGCCGGCATCTTCGTCTATGTACTGATCCCCGCGGGCATTGTGCTCTTCGTGCGTCCTGCACTGGGCAAAGACCCGGCACTATGGCAAGCCCTCGCCTGGGGTGCCCTGTTTGGCCTGGTTCTCTATGGCGTCTATGACCTGACGAATCGGACCATTTTGGAAAAATGGTCTTGGCGGCTCACGCTGGCGGATATTGCCTGGGGCTGCACTCTGTGTGGTGCGGGCTCGGGAATTATGCAACAAGCGGAGCGGTGGATGTCGCGCTGACGCATCTCGGCCGATCAAGTTTGCTTTCTCTCCCCTGCGCCCTACGTATCTATACCGGGGAGTTCCACCAGTGCGCACCCGCGCCGCTCGTCCGGATTCTGACGGATGTATGAACCATGCCTACTGTTCAGCTCGCGCTCGAATATGCTCAGCAGACCCGCGATGCCCTCCGCCGTCATTGGCGGCTGTCGCTGGGGTTTTTCGTGGCGGTAATTCTGCTGTCGGGAGCAGCGACGTTTTTCGTACCCAGGGCCTATTACTCGGATGCCCGGCTGTTTGTTCGCTTCGGGCGCACGGCAGTGATGGATCCGACCGCCACAGCGACTTCGGGGCAAGTGGTTTCGCTCTACGACACCCGCGAAAGCGAACTGAATTCGCTACTGGAAGTCCTTCGCAGCCGTTCGCTGCTGGAGCGAGTCGTCGAAACAGTCGGTGCGGAGAACATTCTCGCCGGCCGCCTTCCCGACGGTTCATCGCAGCCAACACCGGCCGTGGCATCCGCCGCAACATCCCGCGATCCCCGCCATCAGCAAGCGCTCGCCAAGCTGGAAAAGTCGGTCTATATCTCGGTGCCGCGAAAGACCAGCACCATCATCATCGGCTGCAAGGCAGAACGGCCGGAGTTGGCCCAGCAAATCGTTGCCAGCCTCGTTTCGCTCTACATGGACGAGCATCTGCGGGTCCACCACACCGCCGGCTCCTATGAGTTCTTCAAGGAGCAAACGCAGCTCTTGGAAACGCGGTGGCAAGAGGCGGCTACTAAGGTCCGCACGGCCAAGGACGACTGGAAAATCCTGACCTTTGAAGGCAAGCGAAAGAATTGCGAAGACACGATTGCCGACATCGAATCGAAACGCCTCACCGCGTCGGCGGAACTGTCCGCGACCGAGGCCAAAATTCAAGAGTTGTCCGTCGTCATCGCCAGCTTGCCGGAACGCATCCCGACACAAACCGTTGATTCCCCCAATGCCGCCACGGATGGCATGCGGCAGGAACTCTACAAAGTGCAAAGCCGTGAGCAGGAACTGCTCACGAAGTTTTCCGAGAAGCATCCTCAAGTAATTGCGATTCGCAGCACGCTGCTGGACTTGCAAAAGATCCTCGCGGAGCAGGGAGAGACCCGCAGCGCCGAGACCACGGCGGTCAATTCCTCGCGGCAAAGTCTGGAACTGAGCCTGCTCAACGAAAAGGCGAATGCCGAAGCCCTCCGCAGCCGAATTGCGGCGATGACCGGGCAGTTGGAAGCGTTGCAAGGAGAGCGGCAGACACTCAACCAACGAGAGTCGCAACTGGCCGGCATGCAGCGGAATGTGGAACTGGCCGAATCGCGCTACCGGGCCTATGCCGAGAAACTGGAGCAGGCCCGCATTAACGACCAGCTCGACAAGGAGCGGATTTCCAACATCACGCTGGTGCAGCCCGCCAGCTTCGTCGCCAAGCCGAGCGGCCCGCGGAAAATCTACGTCCTGGGGCTTGGCTTCGCGGTCGCGCTGTTTGGCTCAATTGGAATTGCGCTCCTTGCTGCGATGCTCGACCCGGCCCTCAAGCGGCTCGCGGACATCGAAGAATGCCTGCGGCTGCCGGTCCTCGGAACGGTTCGCGTGGGGGTGGCGTAAGGACGATGAATACCACTTTGCCAGAATTTGAGGGCTCAGTACTTGGTACTCAGTACTCAGTACTCAGAACGCAGCCGGTCAAAATCAAGTCTGTTGCTCGTCGTCCCGCTCGCATCCTTGGACTCAAGGAACGCCTCATCCTGCACGGCGCGTCGTACCTCCAGTCTCTCCTCGGCGGTCGCGGCAAGGACCGGTTCGGCATCCTGATGTACCACCGCGTGACGGAGAGCATACCTGGCGTCGCCGAACCGACATGGAACGTCACGCCGTCGCGATTTGAAATGCAACTCAGCGGATTACTCGCTTGCGGGTTCGAGGCCTGGCCGCTGTTGAGGGCGCTGGAGTCTCATCAGGCCGGAAAGCCGATTCCACGGCGAGTTTTTGTAGTCACCTTTGACGACGGTTACAAATGCGTCTACCAGCGGGCCTGGCCCATTCTGCAAAAGCTGAACATCCCCGCGACCATCTTTCTCTCCACCGCGTATCTCGATGCCGCCGAACCCTCCCCTGCCGACGATTGGATGGCCGCCGGTGAAGCGAATGTGCCGACCGACTCATGGCGGATACTCACCACCGACCAATGCCGCGAGATGCAGGCGAGCGGCCTCATCGAACTAGCGGCACATACGCATACGCATGGCGACTTCCGTGATCGTCCCGACGACTTAGCCATGGACTTAGAGCAAAACAGGAAAGAGTTGAAGGAACGCTTTGGAATCCAGCAGCCCACGTTCGCCTTCCCTTTCGGCGTGGAGAGAGACGGTTTTGCCGGAGGAGTGATGTCCGAAATCGCGCGGGAAGCCGGCTTTCAGTGCGCTCTATCCACAGAGCCGGATCTCATCCTCCGCAATCAAGATCCGTTTTCCTGGGGCCGCTTCCCCGCCGAACAACACGACACCGCTGTCACGCTGGCGGCCAAACTTGGCGGCTGGACGTCTGCCTTGCGAGGAATGAAACGAGCCCTCCAACGTCGCTTCCAAAATTGACGAATTGCCGACCACTCCCATGACCCTCTTCGCCGCCTGCCGAACCGCCATCGCCTCCGCGCGCGGCCATGCGCGGAAGTTGGCAGCCGGCTCGCTGCTCAGGAGCGGCAGCCTGGCGATTGCGGATCAGGCGGTGGTGAGCGGCACCAATTTCGCCACCAGCATCCTGCTCGGCTGGAGCGGCAGGACCGAACTCGGCATCTACTATCTGGCCCTTTCTCTACTCGTCTTCTTTCGCGGAGTCCAAGAGCAGCTCATCACGGCTCCCTACCTGGTTTACGCCCACCGCCGCAGCGGCACCGCCGCCGAGGTGTATGCGGGAAGCTCACTCCTGCACCATCTGGCTCTCGGAGTGCTCTCCAGCATTCTGGTTGGCGGCCTGCTGATCGCGGGAATCGGTCCACCGGAGACGAAATCGGTTTGGATACTGCTCCTCGGCATCGCGCCGCTATACTTGCTTCGCGACTTCGCGAGGCAAATGCTCTTCGCCCAGCTCAATCTGCGGATGGCCTTGGCACTTGATGTTTTAGTCGCCGCCGTTCAACTTGGCCTGATGCTGCCGCTGGCCATGCGTGGCGTGCTGAGCGTCGAACTCACCTGGCTCTGTGTCGCTCTGGCCTCGGGCACTGCCGCCGTCCTCTGGGTGATTTTCAAACCGGAGACCTTTCGCGGCAGTTTCGCCGCGGCTCGGTCTCATGCCCGCGAAAATTGGTCATTCTCCCGTTGGGCTCTCCTGACGCAAGTCATCGGCAGCAGCACACCCTACTTAATGCCGTGGATTGTGGCCGGCGTGCATGGGGCGAAGGAGACCGGCTCCCTCGGTGCCTGCACCACCATCGTTGGCCTTTCCAACATGTTCCTCATCGGTGTCGGAAATTTCCTCAGCCCCCGAGCAGCCCGCGCCTTTGCCCAGGGGGGAATCCCTGAACTCCAGAAAGTCCTCTGGCAACGGGGATTGCTCTGCGGGTCGGCACTAGGCGTGGCCTCCGTTCTGGCATTCACGGTCGGCGATCCGCTGGCTGGTTTGGTTTACGGCCCGGACTTCGCCGACTGCGGCCTGGTAATGGGACTACTCTCGCTGGCAGCGCTGGCGAATAGCCTTGGCATGACGGCAGGAAACGGACTCTGCTCGATGGACCGGCCGGGCGCGAACATTTGGGCCGACGTCGGAACATTGCTCATCTCTCTCGCCGCGATGCTCGTTCTCATCCCACTGTTCGGCACGCTCGGCGCCGCTTTGGCAACTCTCATCACGATGGCCGCTGACGCAGCAATGCGCTGGACCATTCTCCTGCGCACAATGCGGGCACATTCCGCGGGGAGGCCAGCATGAGCTGCGCGACTCCCACTATCGTCAATTGGTCAAGCACGCACTTCCAACTCGCGGACATCGCAAAACCTCAAGCGGGACCGACTACGTCACCCTGGCACTTCTGGCTTACCGCAGGGGTGCTCGGCTTTCTGTTCTTTATGACGAATCACGATGTCTTCGTCTCGCGCCTGCCGGACTACGCACATTACGACGACTCGGTCATCAGTGTCGCCGTCGGAACGAACTTCCTCCGCCGCATCGGCTTCTTCCTGCTGGGCGGACTGGGAATCTGGTTTGCGTTCCTCTCCCGTCGCACACCCTGGAAATTCAACCCTTGGATCGCTCTCCCCATGCTCGGTTACGTAGCCTGGTGCTGCGCCTCCGTGCTGTGGTCGGTCGAACCGGGGATGGGTTTCAAGCGGGTCATCACGCTGCTTTGCTTTTATCTGTGTGCCCTCGGAATTGGGCGAAGGTTTGAAATGCGAGACCTTTGCTGGCTGACGTTTGTGATCATTGCCGGCTACCTCGCGATTGGTTTCGCTGTGGAATTGGCCTTGGGGACTTTCCGCCCCTGGGAATCCGGTCACCGCTTCTCCGGCACGATGCATCCCAACAGCCAGGCCGCCCACCTGACTCTGATGTGCTTGGCGGCCTTCGCGCTCGCTCCGGGCGAGCCCAAGCGGCGCTACTGGCTCTACGCAGCGGTCGCGATTGGCCTCGTCTTTGTTGCCCTCACCCGTTCGCGCACCAATCTGGCGGGTGCCCTCGTGGCCCTGGTCGCCATCGGAGCGCTCCGCAGCTCCTTGAAGACAAAGCTGATTTTCACCTACTCCGCCGTTCTGGCGGGGCTCATCGGCGTGTTCCTGCTGATGCTCGTCGGCAAAGATCCGCTGACGCAGCTCTATGAAGGGGCCATGCTGGGGCGCGAGGACGACGTCGCCTCCCTCAGCGGCCGCGGCTTCATTTGGCCCATCTGCTGGGAGTTCATCGGCCAGCGCCCCTGGCTCGGCTATGGCTACGGCTCGTTCTGGACGCCGAGTCGCATCGAGTTATTCCTGGATGAACTTCAATTCTCGATGTTTGAAGCCCACAACGGCTACTTAGAATTGCTGCTCGGAACCGGCATCGTCGGTTGCGGGCTGTATGTAGCGTCGCTATTCACGTCACTTGTCTCGTCCGCGAAGAGTGCGATCACTCTCCGCGACAGCAACTCCACGCTCCTGTTTGGCACGATGGTTTTCGCGTTCATCTACGCCAACAGCGAATCCGGCATGATGGGGGTCAACCTCGTCACGATCCTGATGACCAGCCAGATGCTCAACCTGGCCCTCCGCCCCTCTGCCGCCAGACAAGGAGAACCCTGTGCCGCAATCGCCTGACATCACCGTCGTCGTCTGCACGCATAACCGGGCAGAAAGCCTCCGGCAGGCGCTCGCCAGTTTGTACGCTCTGGAAACCGGCGGCCGCTTCACGTACGAAGTGTTGGTCGTTGACAACGCCTCCGCCGATCACACGCCGCAGGTCATCGCCGCCGCTGCACAAGCCTCTCAAGCTCCGCTCCGCGGCGTTCATGAGTCGCAAAAGGGAATCGTCCCCGCCCGCAATCGTGGAGTCCTGGAAGCAACCGGCAAATGGATTGCCTTTTTTGACGACGACCAGCTCGCAGATCGCCAATGGCTGCTGGAGCTTTTTTCCGCAGCAGAACAACATCAAGTTCGCAGTGTCGGCGGCGCGGTGCATCTCCAACTTCCCATCGGATGTGAGAGGCAACTCGCTCCCTTGGTTCGCACGCTGCTCGGCGAATCTCGTTGGTCCGAAACGACCACTCCTTACACTCGCTCCACCAGCCCCGGCGCCGGCAACTGGCTGTTGGATCGGAGTCTGGTTTTGGACGTGGGAATGTTTCAGGCGGCCCATCAAGGGCGCAACGAAGACAGCGACCTCTACCGCCGCATTTGCCTGGCTGGAGAATCCTCCTGGTTCGTTCCCGCCGCCATCGTTCATCACATCATCACGCCCGATCGACTCGAAGAAGCCTATCTCCTGCGGCTAGCGCGGATCATTGGGCAGTTCGTCGCCCAGCGTGAGCTCTCTCTCGATGGCCGCGCGAAGCATCTGCTGCTCTGGCTGCTGAAGGCGCTGCGGGCGGGCTCGGTGTACTATCCTCGTTGGCTGATGGCCAGATTGCTGTGCCGGAATGAAGAGACCCTGAACCTGCGGTGTTTGCTGGAGATTCAACGAGCGTATCTCGCACAAGGATGGACCCTGCTCACCAGCCGAGCGCCAGCAGCAGGCAAGTCGAGTGCGGAGATTCGAGCTCCAGCCCCTATACTTGCCCGACGCGCCAGCGAGGGTATTGCTCGCGGGCAACGATAAAAACGTTGCTGTCCTATCAAGGCACCTATCTCTTCGGCCGGGGCACCTTCGCCCCCAGCGCCGAATTCCCCTTCCGCTTCTTCCGTTTGCTCCCCTGAGGCTGATAGCGGTCGACGGCTACTTCGGTTGTCTTCTTGCCAACCTGGTCGCGGTACTGCGTGATCCGGTCGCGGAGAGCTGCGGCCCGTTCGAACTCCATCTTCTCGGCCGCTTCGAACATCTCCTTTTCGAGTTCAGCCAGGAACTCTTCCGTGATGTACTCCGCTTCATCGGTCCGGCCGACGGCAGCGTTCGCTTCGCGGTGGGCGGACATCGACGATTCGATGCCGGCATGGATGTTCTTCTTGATCGTCTCGGGGGTGATGCCGTGCTCGGTGTTGTACTTCTCCTGAATCTCGCGGCGGCGGCGGGTTTCGTCCATCGCGAGCTGCATCGAATTCGTGATTTTGTCGGCGTAGAGAATAACCTTGGCGTTCACATTGCGGGCGGCGCGGCCGATGGTTTGAATCAGCGACGTCTCGCTCCGCAGAAAGCCTTCTTTGTCGGCATCCAAAATCGCGACCAGCGAAACCTCCGGCAAATCGAGCCCTTCGCGGAGCAGATTCACACCAACCAGGCAATCGAATTGTCCCAGCCGCAAGTCTCGCAACAACTCCACCCGTTCAAAGGCGTCGAGCTCACTATGGAGCCACTTGCAGGCAACGTTCTGCTCGCAGAGATACGCGGACAAGTCCTCGGCCAGCCGCTTGGTAAGGGCCGTGACGAGCGTTCGCTCCTTAACTGCCGCACGAGCGCGAATCTCTTCCAGCAAGTGCTGCACCTGGTTCCGAGCGGGTTGTAATTCGATGACAGGATCGAGCAGACCCGTGGGCCGAATGATCTGCTCCACCACTTCGCCGTTCGTCTTGCCGAATTCGTAGTCGCTCGGCGTAGCCGATACGAAGATCACCTGCTTCGGCTTGGCTTCCCATTCCTCGAACTTCAGCGGCCGGTTATCCAATGCGCTCGGCAGCCGGAAGCCGTGCTCGACGAGAGTCATTTTGCGGGCCCGGTCGCCGTTGAACATCGCTCGGATTTGCGGAATGGTAACGTGCGATTCGTCGACGACCAGCAGAAAATCCTGGGGAAAGAAATCGTATAGCGTATCCGGCGTGCTCCCCGCCGGTCGGCCCGACAGTGGCCGGCTGTAGTTTTCGATGCCGGGACAATGGCCGACCTCTTGCAGCATCTCAATGTCAAACCGCGTCCGCGCGTTCAGCCGCTGGGCCTCCAGCAGCTTCCCCGTCTCCCGCATGATCTGCAGCCGCTCTTCGAGCTCCTGCTTGATGTTTTCGATGGCAGCCGCGATCCGCTCCTCCGGCATCACGAAGTGCTTTGCCGGATAGATGAAAAACTGGTCCTGCTTGACGAGCGTCTCACCACTGATGGGGTTGATGATGGAAAGCTGCTCGACGGTGTCCCCCCACAGCTCGATGCGGAAGGCGTATTCCTCATAGCTCGGCCAGACCTCCACGCAGTCGCCCCGAACGCGAAACTTGCTCCGCTCAAAACTGATGTCGTTCCGCTCGTACTGAATATCGACCAGC
>JBJXFF010000092.1:0-2721 GCA_046153945.1 Pirellulaceae bacterium | reverse complement strand
CGGCCTGGTTGCGAGAATCTGGATGCAGCAGAAAGTTCTTCGGCTGCTGGCGATGGACTGGGATGTTGTCGGAAACCATGGTGTTTTGCCATTGGATGCCGACGCTGGAACGTCGTTCCTCAATGGCCCAGCGCGGGCTAGGATCCTGCTTGAATTCCGCAGTTGGCTCTCCCCGTAAAGACGGATGGAAACGCAGGAAGATCCCGTCGCGGCTGGGGTACAGATTGCCTTCTCCTCCGTAAGCGAGCTTCAGGTCTTCGATCGATGCCAGGTCGGTGAATTCGAACAAAGGAACGTCGGCGCGCGTTTGCAGCAGGCTGTTGCGACAGCGGATGTCCGCCTTGAGCTGGTAGGCGTTGGCCGCCCGCCGCTTCATTGAGTAAAGACCCTGCGGGATGATGGCCGTGACATGGTCAAGATCAATGTCCAGCCGGCCGAAATCCGTAGGACGGAGAGGCGAACCCTCCGTTTCAATGAGCCGCTGCGTGGTGACGAAAAGCCCCTGCGTCCAGACGACCTTCAGCGGGCTCTCCTCATTGGCAATCAGGAATGTGGCGTCCCCGCGGGCAATACAGCGACTGAGGCTTACGCTCATGGCGGGCATCATGGCCATGTCACTGTCCATCATCTTCATCGCGTCCGCAATCCGCCGCGGCTGGAGGGAAATAAAGGCCACCTGCGTCTGCATCGGCACTCCGGCCGGGCCGACATCCTTGATCGTCAACACGCTGTCAATCAGCTCAAGCTGTTGCATCTGATAGATGGCGAACAGCGACCAGCCGAACGAAGACTCCGCCGGGAGTTCCAGCCGAAGCTCTACTCCTTGAAAAGTGATTTTTCCCGAGCCGCCGCATTTGAGCCGGATCATCTGTTTGTCGCTGTCCGCAGACCCCTTCAATTGCGGGCGAAAGACGATGACGGGCTGTTGTCCAGCGGCCGCCCGAATCGAAAGTCGCGATGCACCCAGTTCCAGCGGATTCTCCAGCAACTCGCCGGAAAACTGCAGCTCAATGTCTTGAACGCCCAGTTCAGCCGCTCGCTGGCAGGCGCGGGCGAAAGAACGGACGAGCTCCTGATCAGGCGCGAGAGCCGCCAGAGGCTTGCCGTCGGGCCGGACGACGAGATGCGCAATTTTTGGCCGGGCTGAGCTAGACGGAGGAACGGAAGGCGCCTCGGCCGGCTCAGCAACGGCGATACCCGGGACACCTTCCTTTGGCTTTACGGAAGGATCTGGCGTCGAGGAAGGGTCCGCCGAAGGCTCTGTCAACGGTCCCGGGCCAGTTTTGGCGAGGGGCGTGGCGGCAGGTCCGATCAGCGACTCTGCGGGAATCATCGGCGATTCGCTATTCCCCGGAGCGGAATTCTTGTGTTTTTCGTCCTGCGAGGTGCCGGGTTGGGAAGTGCTGGCTGCAGGTGGGGAACCTGCTTTGGCGGACTTCGCCTTGGATTTCAATTCACCGACTTTACTCGTCTTGTCCTTAGCGGGAATCGGTTCTCCCAGCTTGGGCCGGAGCGAGAGGTTGGCACCGTCTTCTTGAGGACGCCAGGCTCCCACCATCATGATGAGCAGTGCGAGCGCGGCTATGGGGATGAGGATGCCACCCGCATGCGACCAAACAGAAGGACCGCTGGAAGCAGGAAAAACTGCCGCCTGTCGGTGGCCGAATCCCGGCATGCCGAGATCGTCGGCGACCGCAGCGATTTCGCCCATTAGTTCGCGGGGAGATTGCGGGCGCTGCGAAGGGCGCTTGGCGAGCATTTTTTCCAGCAAACGGATGACCTGCGTGGGAAGTTCTGGGCGGAAGAGCCGCGGATCGGGCGGGTCTTCACCGCTGTGCCAGAGGAGCTTCTGCAGCGCGGTGCCGTCTGGGAAAGGCGGCCGGCCGGCGAGCATGAAGTAAAGCGTGCAGCCAAGGGAATAGATGTCACTCCGTGAGTCGGCAATCCGCGGATCGCGGGCTTGCTCGGGAGAAATATAGTCAAAGGTGCCTAGAGTGACGCCGCTGGCGGTCAAGTCATCGGAAGAGGACTCGACTTGATGCATTCGCGCCAGTCCCATGTCCACAAGTTTGATTTCACCCGCGGGTGTTACCAGCACGTTTGACGGCTTGATGTCCCTATGAACCACGTCCCGCCCAGCAGCGTGATCGAGGGCCTGCGCGACCTGCAGCGTGTAGTTGAGCGCCTCTTCGATCGGCAACGGGCCCTTCGTCTCCACAACGTCTCGCAGATTTGTGCCTTGCACAAACTCGAAGACGATAAAGTTCCAGCCTTCGTGCTCGCCAACGTAATAGGCGCGGGCGATATTCGGATGGTCGAGCCGTGCGGCGCTCTGCGCCTCATTGCGGAAGCGGCGGATCGTTTCGTCGTCGGTCTGGTCGCGCGACAGAACCTTCACTGCCACCGTGCGCCCCATGCTGGTATCGGTGGCGCGAAACACGGCCCCCATGCCACCGCCGCCGACGAACTCGGCCAGTTCGTAATTTCCGAATTTCTTGCCGACCAGGGCTTCGCCCAGCGACTGCGAAGTCGAGGGGACGGGGGGGACTACATCCGTGGAGATGCCCCGCTTGGAGATAACCGTCTTGTCGGTAGGAAGTGCAACGTCATGAATGTTGCCGCTGGACCCGCCGGCGACTGGCGGACTGATGCCGAGGTCCGGAGCGACCAGCGTGGAAACGGAGTCGCCTCGGTCCAGTTCAGACCCGCCGTTTTCACTTG
>JBJXFF010000076.1:0-2850 GCA_046153945.1 Pirellulaceae bacterium | reverse complement strand
ACGCCGACCACCTCGGCGCCTTCGCCGTCACCGCCGGCATCGGCCTGAAAGAAATCGTCGATGGCTTCAAAGCCGCGCACGACGACTACAACGCCATCATGGCCGAGGCGCTCGCCGACCGTTTGGCGGAAGCGTTCGCCGAATATCTCCACAAGCGCGTGCGTGACGAATGGGGTTACGGCAAAGCCGAGAAGCTCACGGCCGATGACCTCATCGGAGAAAAATACCGCGGCATCCGCCCGGCTCCAGGTTATCCCGCCTGCCCTGACCATACCGAGAAGGCAGTCATCTGGGATCTGCTCGACGCGGAAAAACACACCGACATCAAGCTCACGGAGAGCTTCGCCATGTGGCCTGGCAGCAGTGTGAGCGGACTATACTTCGCGCACCCGGACTCGAAGTATTTCGCCGTCGGCAAGCTGGGCAAAGACCAGATCGAAGACCTCGCCAAACGGAAGAACTTCACCGTGACCGAAGCCGAGAGATGGCTCGGTCCGTGGCTGAACTACACGCCGTAAGTTTGCTGTTGCTGGGATGAGAGGTTGCGCCTGATAGCACCACACCGAGCGATCTCAAGTTGAACCACTCAGTAGGGAGGGCAGGCTCCAACAGGACGCGCCACTGAAAGAAGTTGCCGCAGCAAGATATTTCCCGTCTGGAGAGACATCAAAACCCGTTACGTCTCCTACCTTGCTCAATTGGAGACGCTCTTCGTAGTTCTTGGCACCAAAAATTCGACAATCATAGTCATCACCAGAAGCGATGAGAGCCATCTGTTCTGAAGAATAGATCACACTTCGAGGGTGACTCATGGACAAAGTACGCACTACTTTTCCGGACCAAAGGTCAATCAAGTGAAGTCCTTCATCGATGCCTTTAGGTCCATGCCTAAATGGAACAGCAATCCGTTGTCCGTCAGGTGAAATCGAAGCATCGTAGGCATCGCAATCCGGTATCTCGAACTCATTGCGAACTACGCGGTCCGGCCACGACCAGACGGTGCATCTACCATCCCAAACAGCAACCAATTCTCGTTCGCTTGGCGAAAAGGCGATGCAATATGTCATACAAGAATTCCCACTCGGACGCAGAGACTCTTTCACCTTTCCCGTCGCTGGATCGATAATCTCGATTGCGTTGCACCACGAGGAACGAATCAACTCCCCGGTCTTGGAAGAAAACACGAGTCCGCTCACCTCCTCATCTGATAATTTGGCTTTTGCAACGAGCTTTCCGGTCGCAGCATCACAAATGGTCACCCACTGCCTAATCTGCGCGGCGGCCACTAACTTGCCATCCGGCGAGAATGCAATTTCACAGATATGAGCCTTTAATCCTTCGCAAACCAACCGTTCGTTTCCCGTCGCTGCGTCGAGAAGACGGACGGGGCCGCTGGCTCCGGCCACTGCCACTGTCTTGCTGTCTGGCGAAATCGCGACTGCCTGACCGGATCGAACCTTCCAAAGCGGCTTGGTTGGATCGTCTCCAGATTCCGCTTTTTGACGCGCAGAAAGCGCCGGCTTCTTGGGAAGCGGCCATGACTTTGGGCCGGCTTCAGTCCCGGATGGTTCGGCATCGAGGAACACCTCGTGCAAGCCATCCAGGGATTCCTCCTCCAACAAGCCGGATTCCGCTAGCAGCTGAAGGGCTTGGAGGCTCGCCTCGTAACGGCTCCAAGCCGTCAGGCACCCCAGATCGCCAAAGGTCGCGCCGGCCTTTCGCAGCCGTTTCACCGCAGGGCCGACATCGCCAAACTCTCCTTTGGATCGGTTGGGTTTGGTTAGTTCCACCAGCCATTTGCCGTCGTCCTTGGGGTCGAGCATCACCTCCATCCTCGATTTCCAGAATTCGGCGACGGATTTTGGCGGCGAAACCTTGCCAAGGAGAAACTCGTTCAAGAGCTTGTAGACCTGCGGCAGCTTCCGTGTGCTCAGTCCGGGGTCTTCGATAGAGCAGAGCAGGTCAAAGCAGGCGGTGAAGCGGGATTCGCGGCTGACGCGGCCGAGGTCCTCAACGGCATTCAATGCGCGCAGACGTTCCAGGGCAGCCGCGCATTTCGAGTATGGTCCCTTCTTCAGCGGGCGGCAGACCTCGATACCGCGCTCGATCCACTTGCCTTCGGGATCGATGTTCACCACCTCGTTCCAAAGGCGGTCCAGATAGTCGTCGTTGGTTGGCATGAGGCAACGATGCCAAACGAAGCGAAGGGGAATCAAGACGGAGCTAATCTTGAAGCTCCAAATAGACTACAGCCCCGTCAAAACCTCGGCGTGGCCACCGAAGACCTCTCGCCTGGCACAACGCCAAACCCGTTGCTAAGATGGAGCTCTGGCTCGGCCCGTGGCTGAATTACACCCCCGCTCCCTGAAGGTGGCGTCGCGGTGATGTCATTACCGGGACGTCTCCCGTCCGTCCTCGTCCTCGACGCTCTGGCAACAGGACCAAAAAGATGCGTCGGCGGGCTGTTCTTGCGTTGAATTCCATCCTTCTCGCTCATCGTCTGATGAGCTATAACCTCGTTATGAAGCACCGCCCGAGAACCTTCGCCTGCCCCGGCTTTCACGCCGCGCCGCTCTCGCGCCGGCAGATGATCAAAGTGGGCGGGCTGGGCTTGCTCGGACTGACGCTGCCGCAGTTGCTCCGGGCCGAGGCGCTCAAGAAGGGGCCGAAGGCAAAGGCCAAGTCCGTCATCTTCCTTTTCCAGTGGGGCGGCCCGAGTCACCTCGACATGTTCGACATGAAGCCGAACGCGCCGGAGCAGATTCGCGGGCCGCACAAGCCGATCTCCTCCAGCGCCGACGGCATCCAGGTGAGCGAACGGTTGCCGCGCGTGTCCAAAATCATGGACAA
>JBJXFF010000073.1:0-14890 GCA_046153945.1 Pirellulaceae bacterium | reverse complement strand
AAAACTGTTCCACAGACTGCTGTTTCAGGCCGTAAGGGAAGCCCCCGCCCCCTTAGACCAGATTGTTCGCGAAGCCGCCAACCACAACCGGTTGGGGGTGGTGGAGTGAAGCGTATATCTATGACGTGTGTCCAGTAAATTTGTGGCACTCTCCCCAAACTTTTTCCGGAATTCTGGAAAATAGTTCGCGAGTCGCTAAAGCTCGGGCCTTTCGTTTCGCTATACTCACCGAACCCCCCCCGGTTCCCGCAAAGTGTGGCAATTGACCGGATAATAACTGCACCTTTTCCAAGAATTTACGCTCTTTGCTGCCAACCCGGCAAATGAATTGTTCGGCCACCGGAGGTTTGAAGTGAGCCACGAAGTCATCGTCTTTGGAAGCATTGAAGGGGCAGACCCCGAACCGCTTCGAGCGCTCAACAAGGCCGTGCTCGCCGAGTTGCCTATCGAGGAAGAGTGGCCGTGGCTGGTCCGGGGGATGTTCGCCCTCCCCGCCGAGTGGCCGCGAGGAACCTATCGGTCGCAAGTCATCCATTTCGGGGCGTCCTTCAAGGACGAGCCGCAAGACCGGGCGTGCTGGGACGTCTGGATCGGCAAGTTCGAGGCCCTGCTGCGGCGGCTCTACTGGTGGTCGGCCACGCTGCATCTCGAGACCGAATTTGAGCCGGAGCGGGTTTTCCGGTGGCTTCCCACCGCGGCGGCGATCGAGCGAATGGCTGGGGACCCGCCACTGCCCGTGCAGGAGTGGCAGCGGTCAGTCGTTGACTTGGCCAACTACACAAACTGGCATTCCTCCGCGAACGATTCATGAACGCCTGTTTTTCCTTGACCATTCACGTATTGCCTTTTAAGATGACCGGCGTAGGAAAGCGAACGGGGTTCTGGCGGTTGCGCCTGAATTGGTCCGCGAAGGAACCTTGTGGTTTGGCGCGACGTCCAAGGGACGGAAGTCGGGTTCTTGGGGAAACTTGCTGAAGGTGCGAACTGGTATTGGCCGCTGGACGTAGATAGGCTGGTTTGCACCGCTAGAGCAATTATCAGGGGGCTGACGCCCCCCGCTCGTCAGGGAAATTGTGACGATTCATACTCCAGAACGATTCTCACACAGGGCCGTTCGCGGCTTGGCGGGGATGGTCTGCCTCGTGGTCGGCCTGGGGATTCTGCTAGTGGGTAATACATGCCAGGCGAGTTGCGGGGATTATGTGGTGTATCGGGGCTGGCATTTGACAATGCCCGTGCCGGTGAAAACCCCCTGTAACAGTCCGGCCTGCCGGGGTGAAGTGCCCGAGCTGCCGGTGCCGCAGGCTCCGGTGAATAACAGCCCGAGCGAGAAGCCGTTGGCTCTGTTTGGCGAGTCGCTTGGTCTGGAATCGGGGGGGCCGAACTGCTTTTGGCTAGCGACCAGCGAACAAGTCTGTTCCGGCTATTGCTCGCCTTTGGAACGCCCGCCCTCTCTTTAACTCAAACCCATCTGGCGTATATTGGGCTGCGCGCTTTTCAGCCGCGGCCCACTGATGGTTACGAGTTTTCTTGCGGGTTCAATTCTGTGGCGTTCTTTCGCAGGATTTCGATTCCTGCGGTGAATTGAAGGCAGTACTTCCATGTCCAGTTCCAAGGTGCAAGCAGCGGCCCCTTTGCCGCCGAAGCAAAAGTATGTCCGGGCGGTGGGCCCGCGGCTGCGGGTGCTGCTGTATGTCGTGTTCGCGCTGGTTGCTTTGCTCACGGCAAATTCCGTGTTCCTCTTCAGCATCACGATGCTGGAGTGGGTGACGAAGGCGACTTATCAGGACTACTTTTATCTCTGCATGTTTGCCCTGCACATCGCGCTGGGGCTGGCGCTGATCGTGCCGTTTGTGGCCTTCGGGCTCATCCACATGGTCACGTCTTGGGGCCGCAAGAACAAGCGGGCCATCCGGATTGGCTATGCCTTGCTAACGGCCGGCATTGTCGTGCTCGTTTCGGGCCTGCTGCTGATGCGGATTGAAGGGCTGTTTGACCTGAAGAATCCGGCCTCGCGGATGACCGTCTACTGGCTGCATGTCCTTTGCCCGGTCGCCGCGGGGTGGCTGTATTGGCTTCATCGGCTGGCGGGGCCGAAGATCAAGTGGCGGATCGGCATCACCTATGCCGCGGTGGTGGCTGCTATTGTCGGGAGCATGGTCATCCTGCGCTCGCAGGATCCTCGCGGCTGGAACCGTCCTGGCTCCGTCGAAGGGAAGAAGTACTTCGAGCCCTCGCTCGTCACCACCCGCGACGGCCTGTTCATCAATGACAAGACCTTGATGATGGATAGCTATTGCCTGAAGTGCCATCAGGACGCTTACAAAGGCTGGTTCCACAGCGCCCACCATTTCAGCTCGTTCAACAACCCGGCTTATCTCGCCAGCGTGCGGGAAACCCGCGAAGTCGCCCTCAAGCGAGACGGCAACGTGAAGGCCAGCCGCTGGTGTGCCGGTTGCCACGATCCAGTACCGTTCCTGAGCGGCAAGTTTGACGATCCGAAGTATGACCTGGTGAACGACCCGACGGCCCACGCCGGCATCACCTGCACCGTTTGCCACGCAGTGACGCACGTCAACAGCACCCGGGGGAACGCAGACTACGTCATCGAAGAGCCGGTGCATTATCCGTTCGCCACCAGCACCAACCCGGTGCTGCAATACATCAACAACCAGCTCGTGAAGGCCAAACCCTCCTTCCACAAGCAGACCTTCCTCAAGCCGTTCCACAAGGACCCCGATAAAGCTGCTGAGTTTTGCTCGACGTGCCACAAGGTGGCGCTCCCCAAGGAGTTGAACCACTATAAGGAATTTCTCCGGGGCCAGAACCATTACGATTTCTACCTCCTCAGTGGTGTGTCGCACGGGGCACAAAGCTTCTACTATCCCCCCAAGACTCAGAAGAAATGCGCCGGTTGTCACATGAACCTGGTGCAGTCCGGAGATTTTGGAGCGAAGGACTTTGACGCCACGGGCAAGCTCAGCATCCACAACCATCTCTTCCCCGCCGCGAACACGGCCGTCGGGTTCTTCAAGAAGAAAATGCCGGAGGATGAGACCCATGCCCCGTACCTCGGCGAAGTCCCACCGAATTTCACTCCGGACTTTGATGCGGCAATGAAGGTCCATCAGGACTTCCTGAAGGAATGTGTGCGAGTGGACATTTTCGCCCTGCGTGAACGGATGGCGGCTAAGGAAGGGGAAGAGCGGAGCCTCATCTCGGGAACGCTGCACGCCCCGCTTCGTCCAATTCAGCCGACGCTCAAGCCGGGTGAGAAATATTTGCTGGAGACAGTCATCCGCACACTTAAGCTGGGCCACCCATTGACGCAAGGTACGGTGGATTCAAATGAGATGTGGATGGATGTGATCGTCAAGAGCGGCGAAAAGATCATCGGCCGTAATGGCGGGATGGACGCCAAGGGAGAGGTCGACCGCTATGCCCACTTCGTCAACGTCTTCATGCTCGATCGGAACGGCAACCGGATCAACCGCCGCAATCCGCAGGACATCTTCACGCCGCTCTACAATCACCAGATTCCCCCGGGAGCCGGCTGGGTGGTTCACTATGAGCTGGATATCCCTGCGAAGGAGCAACTCTCGGGACCAATCACCATCGAAGTGAAATTGCAGTACCGCAAGTTCGATCACGAATATGTAGACTTCTTCACCCGCGCCGCGAAAGAAGGGGACAAGCCGTTCCCGGGGTTCAATCCCAAACGGGGCGCGAAGGAGCCCGTGATCAATACGTTCCCGATTACCACGATGGCCGTGGATAGAATTACGCTGCCCGTGGAAGGGTTTGATGTGAAAGTCACCAATCCACCGTCCCCGATCAAGGACGAATGGCAGCGGTGGAATGACTACGGCATCGGTCTCCTCCTGGAAGGAAAAAAGGGTCAGTTGCGGCAGTCGGAGGAAGTCTTCAAAAAGGTCGCGGCGATGGGACGATATGATGGGCACATCAATCTGGCCCGACTCTACTTGCTGGACGGCCGTGTGGATGACGCGCCTGAGGTGCTCAATATTGCCGCGGCCAGTAACGCCCCCGACTTGCCCGTCTGGACGATCAACTGGCTGAAGGGGAGGGTCAATGCCGAGCAGAACCATCTGCCGGAATCGATCGAGAACTTTCGGAGTGTTCTGACGATGCGCACCCCCATCATGATCGAGCGAGGTTACGACTTCAGCAAGGATTACCGCGTCATCAACGACCTCGCCAAGACGCAATTCGATCAGTCCAAGAAGCTCCGTGGTCAAGGTCAAGAGGCGGAGCAGCGACAGATGCGGGAGGAGGCCCGGGACTATTACCTGCAGACTTTGAAGCTGGATTCGGAGGACGTCGCCGCTCACTTCGGCTTGTCGCTGATTTACGAAGCCCTGGGAGAAAAAGAGTTGGCGGAGAAGCACCGTGGATTGCACGAACGGTATAAGCCGGATGATAATGCGGGGGATCGGGCAGTCGCCATCGCTCGCCAGAAATACCCCCACGCCAATAAAACCACGGAGGCGGTCATGATTTACAAACTGCGCCGCCCAGGGGCTCCCGAACTGCCGGCCGGCGCGGCACTGCCAACTTCCACCACCAACATCCCTGATCCTTCCCCCGCGGGCATTTCCTCCGTGGGCAAGGACCAATGACCGCAAGACCATCATGAGCAAGCCTGAACAACCTGAAAAATACGAGAGCGAAGAGCTCGTCGCCCCAGACGACGCGGTGATTGGCCGCGCGCTGAAAGTCTCGGTGGTCATCATATTGTTCGCAGTCGCCATTGCCTGCGGCGTCATCTTCTGGGTCAGTCGTCCGGATGTTCCCGAATCGCCGATCGTCCCCGTAGTGGGAACAGTGAAGCCGCGGGGGAAGGAGTCCGACGGCAACATGCCGGAGGTCAAGTTCAAGGATGTCACATCGGCGGCTGGCATCAATTTCAAGCACTCCACCGGCGGTTATGGGGAAAAGCTACTGCCGGAAACGATGGGGAGCGGAGCGGCTTTCCTGGACTATGACAACGACGGTGATCAGGATTTGCTGCTTGTCAATTCCAGCTACTGGCCCTGGAAGCGGCCCGCGGGAACCGAAAAGGAGACCCCAACATCCGCCCTTTATCAGAATGACGGCAAGGGAAAATTCACCGACGTCACCAAGGACGCGGGCCTGGACCTTAGTTGCTACGGCATGGGCGTGGCCGTGGGAGATTACGATGCTGACGGTTGGCTAGATGTGTTCATTTCGGCGGTCGGCCAGAACCACTTGATGAAAAACGACCACGGCAGATTCACTGACGTCGCCGCCGCGGCGGGGGTCGCCGGCGTTCCCGAGCAATGGAGCACCAGTTGCGGCTTTGTCGACTACGACAACGACGGTCTGCTCGACCTGTTCGTCTGCAACTACATCAAGTGGTCGCGCGAGATTGATCTCAGCCTCGGCTCCACCCTGGACGGCGAGAATCGGGCATTTGCTCCGCCGGTCCCGTTTGAAGGAGCGTTTTGCCAACTGTTTCGCAACAGCGGGGAAGGCAAGTTCAAAGACGTCTCGGAGGAGACCGGCATTCAGGTCCGTAACGTCAACACCAAGGTTCCCGTGGGAAAATCCCTGGGCGTTTCCTTCGCCGATCTCGATCGGGACGGTTTCATCGACATCATCGTGGCTAATGACACGGTGCAGAACTTTTTGTTCCACAATCTCAAGGGAGAGAAGTTCGAAGAGATCGGTCAGAAGTCCGGCATTGCCTATGGCCCCGATGGACAGGCTCGCGGCGCGATGGGCAGCGACGTCGCCCCCTTCCGCCCCAACGGCACCTTCGGCATCCTCATCGGCAACTTCGCCAACGAGCCCACTTCGCTCTTCGCCACGCAGGACATCCGTAACCCGCTCTCCTTTTCCGATGAGGCCCTCCCCTCCGGCCTGGGTCCCCAGTCCCGCCTGGAACTCAAATTCGGGGTCTTCTTTTTCGACTACGACCTCGACGGCCGGCTCGATGTGCTGACCGCCAACGGCCACTTGGAAGAGGATATCGCGAAGGTCCAAAAAAGCCAAAGCTACAAGCAGCCCCCGCAGATCTTCTGGAATGCAGGCGAAGGGGACAGCGAATTCATGCGGGTCCCCGGAGCTTCGCTCGGAACAGACTTTACCGCCCTGATGGTCGGCCGCGGCAGCGCTTTTGCCGATATCGACGGGGACGGTGACCTCGATTTCATCCTCACGGGGAGCGGATCGGCTCCCCGTCTGCTGCGGAACGACCAGAAACTTGGCCACCACTGGCTCCGGGTACAGCTCAAGGGGAAGGGCAAGAACACCTTTGCCTACGGTGCTCGCGTGGAGGTGATTGTGGACGGCACGGTGCAGGAACGGCTGGTTTCCCCCACCCGGGGCTATTTGTCGCAGTCGGAGATTCCGCTTACTTTTGGGCTGGGAAAGCACGAAAAGGTTGAAAAAGTCACGATCCATTGGCAAGATGGAAGCAAGCAGGATATAGTATCTCCGAAGGTCGATAAGCTGCTTGTCGTGGAGCAGGATTCCAAATGAGCCGAGTCCGGCACATCTCGGGTTGGCAAATCGCGCGAATGACCTTCGCGTTCGCCGGAGTGGCGTTCTTCGCGCTGGTCTGCCTGGTGAATTCCGCTCAGGCCGGCTGCGGTGATTATGTCTTTGTACGGAATGCCAGCGGCCGATTAGTCCGGGCTTCCACGCTGATGAAAGATCACGCGGCGCTCGGTGCTTGCAGCGGTCCCCATTGCCCAGAGAACAATCCGCTCTCAGCGCCAGCCGAATCCGTTCCCCTTCCGAGCGAAGAAAGTCTTCCCATCAAGCTTCCTTGCAATGGGCCCAATTGTTCCGGCCAGTCGCAACTGCCGGCGGTTCCCGTTCCCCCTCCCGCCTCGCAGCGGAGTTCTCAAGAATCGACCGCCCTGCTCCTGAAATTGAACGACCGCAATTCCGACGAAGGCTCCGGCTACGTCGCTGTTTCCTCGACCAACGAACACGAATTGCACTACCCGCAGTCGATCTTTCACCCTCCGCGGTAGTTTTCATCTTTGCGGCCGCTTCTTTGCGCGCCGCCCGACAGCGCAGCGCCATTGCATGCGCGGATAACGCATGCCCCGGCGCGCCAGCCTAATCAAGGCAGTTTGTTCGTAGTTTGTTTTTTTGCAAAGTCGATCTCGAATTGTTCGCATGCTTCTTCGCAGCCCCCTTTGGCGGCAGCGGGAATTTGCTCGTACTTATAAATTCATCTTCGTCAGGAGTTTTGTCATGTCCCAGAAACGTTCCGCTTTTACGCTCGTCGAGCTGCTGGTGGTAATCGCCATCATCGGAGTCCTCGTGGCCCTGCTATTGCCAGCGGTGCAATTCGCCCGCGAAGCCGCCCGCCGCATGCAATGCGGCAGCCAGATGCGGCAATTTGGAATTGCCGCGCACACCTACCACGACACGATGAGGACCCTTCCCCCGGGGATGGATGCCAGGGCATTTTCGGTCCATGCCTACCTGCTCCCCTTTATGGAGAATGTCACCGTCCACAAGATGATTGACTTCAGCGTCAGTTACAACCATGCCAACAATACCGCCGCCCGCGGCACTCCGGTCGCAATCTTTAATTGTCCCTCCGATCGCATCGATGCCAAAATGTTGGGCCGGGCGGGGACCAACTATCGCGCCTGCCAGGGGAGCGGCATCATTTATGGAAACCCCTCGACGAATCCCGCCGCGCAGGACTATGGAGTTCCCGCTGCCAACGGGGTCTTTTATCGAGATAGTCGCACGCCGTTTAGTGAAATTGTGGACGGCCTCAGCAATACGGCCGCCTTCAGCGAACATATTCGCGGGGATGGCGACAATACGGTGCCCAATGAACGCATGGATACCTTTCAACCCGGGACTCAGCCCAAGACTCCCGATCAGGCATTGGCTGATTGCCTCGCTGTCAACTGGCAAGATCCGGCCAGGCAGGGCTACTCGAATGTCGGCTTCCCGTGGCTGCAAGGGTATCACTCCACCACGCAGTATTATCATGTGGGAGGGCCGAACTCGCGCTCTTGCATGTACCCATCGAACCGAATCATGACCTCGGCCAACAGCAATCACCCCAACGGCGTGAATCTAACCCTCTGCGACGGCTCGGTTCGCTTTGTGGGGAACTCCATCAACCTGCAAACCTGGCGAAGGATTGGAACCCGCGAGGGGAATGATCCCACCGCCGATTTCTAACGCAATCTCAGGATGGAGAGAGGACTCGAAATGTCTGAAGCGAATTCAGTGACCGTTGGCCGCTGGGCAGCCTTAGTGCTGCTGGCGGTCGTCCTGGGGGGCTGCGGGGGGGGTGTTACCGATCCCGCGCCCACGGACCCCAAGCAAGCGGCAACCGCGCTGCAAGCCTGCTTGGAGAAGTGGAAAAGCGGCTCCACCATCGAAGCTCTCCAGAAGGAAACGCCCGTGGTCTACGCCGCGGACGAAGACTGGCAGGCTGGGATCAAGCTGGTCGCCTTTGAACTCCGAGATGTGCTTGGCCAGGAAGCGGGTTCCACCCGCATTCCTGTGCGGCTGCACGTCCAGTCCCCCAACGGATTGTGGTGGAAAGAGGTGGAATACAACGTCACCGTCCGTGAAAAAGTCGTCAGCGTTCTGAGGCAGGATGCGCCTAATTAACCTCTGCGGATTCGGCATTCGCCGGGTTCGCGGCGAATTTTGATTAATAACTTACCATTTATACACAGGGTGTTTGCCATGAAACTTCGACATCTGTTCTTTGCGTCCCTGATCTTTTCGCCGCTCACGGTTTGCGGCGAGGAATCCGTCAATGCTCCCCGGCCGGTTCCGCTCACTCGTCCCGAGATGAAGCGCCTGCTGGAGGATATGAAAAACCGCAAGCCCCGCATTCCCCTCCCGGAACCAACTGCGGAAGAAAAGGAAAAGCTGGCTGCGGAAGGGGGCCGCATCGGCGGCGGTTATGAAGGCCGGCTCCGCTCCGTCTATGGCACCGGCTTTGGCGGCGGTGGCGGATTCGGCGGCGGTCGCGGCGGCCGGCCCGGAGAAAAGGCGGGCGACAAGACCGGCGACAATAAGGGGGAACCGGGCAAGACCGGTGCCCGTGGCGGCGGCGGGTTCGGCGGCGGCCAGAACGAACCCGGCATGACCCTTACCAATGCCTTCAAGGTCGAGCTCTTCTGGATCGTCTCCCGCACCAACAACTGTCAGTATTGCATGGGGCATCAAGAGTCGAAGCTCCTGAACGCCGGCTTGAAAGAGGACCAGATTGCCGCCCTCGACAGCGACTGGAGCCGCTTTACTCCCGCCGAACAGGTCGCCTTCGCCTTCGCCCGCAAGTTCACCCATGAGCCGAACAAGCTCGGCGATGTGGACATCGATGGTCTCCGCAAGCACTACACCGACATGCAAATCCTGGAAATGATCCTCTCCATGGCCGGCAACAACGCCATCAATCGTTGGAAGGAAGGGGTCGGCGTCCCACAGTCCTCGAGTTTCGGCGGTTTCGGCGGCGGACGCGGGGGTCCAGCTCCCGCGGAAAAGACCGAGAAGACAACCCCGACCGTGCATTCCTATCTCACGCCCACGCCGGAAGAATTCACCAGCGTCATCACCAAGGTTGCCCCTTTCGAGGTTGACGAAAAAACCGGCAAGCCGACGACCCGTTCGCTCTATAACCGCCCCAAGCTCGAATCTCGCGAAGAGGTGGAAAAGGGCTTGGCCGCGGCCAAGGCCCGCAAGCCCCGCTTGCCGCTGGTGGATGAAGATAAGGCCCGCGAAGTCTACGGCGAAGCCTGGACCGACAAGTCCATGCCCCAGTGGGCGCGCCTCCTGGCCAATTTTCCCCGCGATGGCCGCAGCCGGGCCATGAGCACCAAAAATGCCGAGGAATCCGGCGATCTGAAGCCGGTTCTCAAGGCCCAGGTGTCGTGGATCATCGCCCGGCAGGATCGGGCCTGGTATGCCACCGGCCTGGCCAAGCAGAAGCTCGTCTCCCTGGGAGTTTCGGAAGACGACGTCTACAAGCTGGACGGCTCGTGGGACGGTTACTCCCCGGCTGACCGGGCGATGTTCACCGTGGCCCGCAAGCTCGCGGCCTCGCCGGTCATTCTGACCGACGCGGACGTGGACGAAGCGGTCAAGCAGGCCGGTCCCAAGAACGTGGTGCAGCTCATCAACTACATCACGACCCGGGCCGCCTTTGACCGGATCACGGAAGCAGCCGGCTTGCAGCTCGAATAAGGGCTGCGCCAAAAGGGCCGGGGCGCCAGTTCGTAGCACTCCAAGTGTGTGGCGCGGGGAGATTCTCCCCGCTGCCACAGCTTTCCGTGCGAGGCCGCTTTCTGCCCGCAGGAGTCCGTTTCCGCTTCCTGGGTCTCATCACGGGGAACCTTTCATGAGCTCGCAAATCAATGTCGCTGCTGCGCGCGCCTTCAAAGGGCAAAATGCCTTGCCTCGCTTGCCACTGCTCTCCGACGCGGAGTGTTGGCGGCGAATGCCAACGGCCCTGCTGGGGAGCGGACAACCGTTGCCGAACTGGGCAAAGGCAGCCGCTGCCTTTGCTCCCAGGACTGCGGCGGCCATGCTCGTGCTGGATTTGGCCCACCGCACGCAAAGTCCGCTCGCTCCCGCGTTGCGGGCGAAAATGCGGTGGATCGTCGCGCAGGCCAATCGCTGCAACTACTCCATGAACTATGCGGCGTTTGACCTCCGGCAAGAAGGAGGCGAAATGGCGGAGTTTTGGGCACTTGCGGCGGGTCCCGAAAGTTGGCCCGAGGAAGAGCGAGAAGCTCTCGAATTTGTCCGGCAGCTTACGCTCGACGCGCCCGCCACCACCGACGAGCAGTTTGCTTCCCTCGTCGCACGTTACGGCGAAAAGCAAGTTGCCGCCATGGTCTTGCTCGCGGCCTATGGCAATTTTCAGGACCGGCTGGTGATGGCGTTGCAATTGCCCATGGAAGAGGACGGGCCGCTTCCTCCACTGCCGGTTTGGTTCGGTTCCGATGCATTTGCTTTCAATCCGCCAACCCAGCCGGAATCCGATTCCGCGCTGCGCGAGGGTCAACGAGTCGTCGCGAGCCTGACCGATGACCCCGAATGGACCTCACCCAGTTATGAAGCCTTGCAAGCTCGCCTGGAGCAACAACGCAATCGACCGACCCGCTTGCCGATTCCGAGTTGGGAAGAGGTCAAGGCCGGGCTTCCCCCGGAATATCCGACCGCTCGTCCCGTCGCAATCGTTTGGACGTTGGTCTGCCTGGGTTATGTTCCGGAGTTGGCGTTTCCCTGGAACGCCAGTTCCCGCACCTTCTGGACCGAAACGCTGCAGGACCGAGTTTATGAGGAAAGCCTGTTTTGGGTGCAGACCCGAGCCATCCAGTGCAACTACTGCATGGGGCACTGCGAAATGCTCTTGGAAGTTGCCGGCCTGGACCAAGCCGCCATTGCCGAGCGGACCCGCCGGCTGGCCAGTGGAGACTGGTCCTGCTTCTCGCCGGCAGAGCAAACGGCCTTTGCGTTTGCCCGCAAGATCACCTCCACTCCTTGGGATGTGACTTGTGCCGACCTCGACCGACTTCGGCGAGAACTAGGAGACGTCCGCGCCTTCCACACGCTCTGGTGGCTCTGCCGCGGCCTTTACATGACGCGCATTTCGGACGGGTTTCAGTTGACCTTGGAGCGCGAAAACGTGTTCGCATCCCTATTTCCCGAACCACAACCAGCGGCTGTTGCCGGAGTGCTCGCCGTCAGTTCCCAGCATGCAGGAGCCAGGACCAATGACTAGTGAAGAATTGACGGTCTATTACCCGAGCGGGAAGTCCCTGCGAGTGTTTGGACGCTTTGTCAAGCATGGCAAGCTCAAGTGCGAAGCGAACGCTCGTTACGGAGTGGCCATTGAAAGCTTGGAGTCTGTCGTGGTCGAAGAAAACGGCGTCGTTTCTCCTGGTTCCATATTACTGCTTGATCCCCGGGGAGTGGTCCGCGGAGAGGAGTCCGGCGTGATCTACACGCCGCGTCCCTATATGCAGGATTTTCCAGGCGAAACACGGGAGTGGATGGAGAACAACCCGGACTGGCCGTCGCGGCTCAACCTGGAAGTCGAATAAACGTCAGCGTCGACAACGTCCCACTGTCTCATGCTGGCAAGAGCACTGACTTTGGTCGAGAATAGAGATGGAAGTGCCTGGACATCCCCAGCAGTCGGCAATTCGGTTCGACTTGCTTCCGCAAGAAAGCCAACCAAATGCGAAATCTATTAATCGGTGCCCTGGGCCTGGTCTTGCTGGTGGTGATTGTGGCGATCGCCACGGTGGACTGGTCGTCCGACTTCGCGAAAGGCGACTTCTCCGTGAAGCGCGATATTGGGGAGTCGAAAAAACTTGGCACAAGCTCGCCGCCCGCGAAGGTGCTCTTGGAAGGCTTTCAGCCCCGTCAGGAATTGGATTCAGGTGGCTTTACGCTGGTGACAACTACCATCCCACCTTGGAGACCGGACGCGTCCTTGGCGGAAATCGGCGACATCTGGCGGCGCATCGGATATCGCCGGATTGAGCAGCTTGACAAGCAACTTGCAGCGCAGGTGACACCGCCCAGGGACAAATTTGCCTACCTGATGATGAAGGCGGGGCTGCTTAACTACGAGGGCGATCCCAAGTTGGCCTACGAGGTGCTGGAAGAATGTCGAGCCATTGTCGCCGGTGACGAAGAGCTGTCCCGAGGGGCCCTCTCGAGCGTCATCGTATTTCAAGGGATAACCGCTCTCCGCATCGGGGAGAACGAAAACTGCATTCTCTGCCGAGGAGAAAGTTCCTGCATCATCCCCATCTCCCCGGCCGCCAGGCACACCAAGCCTCACGGATCTCGCCTGGCAATCAGGCACTTCACGGAATACCTCGATGCCTTTCCTGACGATCTGGAGGTTCGCTGGCTCTTGAACCTCGCCCATATGACTTTGGGGGAACACCCTCAGAAGGTCGACCCCCGTCAACTTCTCTCCTTGGACAAATTCATGAAGTCCGAGTTCGACATTGGCAAATTTCGGGACATCGGGCATCTGGTGGGCATCAATCGGCTCAATCAGTCAGGGGGAGGAATTCTGGAAGACTTTGATAATGACGGCCTCCTCGATTACGCCACGACCACGCTCGAAACGACGGAATCGATGGCGTTTTTCCATAACAACGGCCGGGGAAAATTCGACGAACGGACATCCGAGGCGGGGCTGAAAGAGCAGTTGGGGGGGCTCAACTGCGTGCAGACGGATTACAACAACGACGGCTTCAAGGACATTTTCATCATTCGCGGCGCGTGGCTCAAAAATCCCATCCGCCCCTCGCTCTTGCGGAACAACAAGAATGGGACTTTCACGGATGTGACCCAGGAGGCCGGCCTGCTGCATGCGGTAAACTCCATTTCCGCGTCGTGGGCGGATTATGACAACGACGGCTGGCTGGATTTGTTCATTTGTTGCGAAAAGCAGCCCAGCCGGCTTTATCACAATGAGCGGAACGGGACGTTCCTTGAAGTTGCGGAGAAAGCCGGCGTGCCGATCCGGGAAACTGCCTGCAAGGGGTCGGCCTGGATTGACTTTGATAACGATGGATTTCAGGATCTGTTTCTGAATTACTTGACGCTCGGCAGGAAAACCAGGCTCCTGCACAATGACCGGAATGGCACCTTCAGCGATGTGACGCATGCCGTCGGCATTGATGGACCGGCTCTCGGATTTTCCTGTTGGGCATGGGACTATGACAACGACGGCTGGGAAGATCTTTTGGCGACGTCTTACGATCGCTCCATCGGAGACGTGGTCCAAGGATTGCAAGGCGAGCCACACACGCATGAATCCAGCCGGCTGTATCGAAATCACCAGGGACAGAGGTTCGTGGATGTGACGAAAGAGGCGGGCCTCGACATGGTGTTTGCCACCATGGGAAGCAACTTTGGCGATTTCGATAACGACGGCTTTCTGGACATGTATTTGGGTACCGGGGACCCCAATCTTTCGATGCTGGTGCCCAACCGTATGTTCAAAAACGTTGCCGGAAAGCGCTTTGCAGAAATCACTGCATCATCCGGCACCGGCAACTTGCAAAAGGGTCATGGCGTCGCCTGCGGCGACTGGGACCGGGATGGCAACGTCGACATCTTCATCGAAATGGGGGGAGCGATTAATGGCGACAAATACCATAACATTCTCTTCCAAAATCCCGGACACAAGAACCATTGGCTGACGGTCAAACTGATTGGCGAGAAGTCTAACCGGGCGGCCATTGGCGCGAGAATCAAGGTCGTCACCGCCGGTGAAAAGCCGCAGACCATCCATCGCACTGTTTCCACGGGCAGCAGCTTCGGCGCCAATCCTCTGCAGCAGACGATCGGCGTGGGTGGAGCGGATCGGATTGCCCTTCTGGAGATCCACTGGCCTGTCAGCGGAACGACCCAAGTGTTTCGAGACGTCGCCGTTGACCAGGCTCTGGAAATTACCGAATTCGCCGAGAACTATCGGAAGCTGGATTGGAAGCAGATTCCACTTCCCAAAGAATAGGAAAATCTCAAGCTGTTTGGAAAAATCGGCACCGTGCTAAGAATCCCTATTGGGGTATGCTATAATTTCCGATATAAGCCCAAGTCTTCCACGACAGCACGTTGTGGAGGGCCGAAAATGGACGATTCCGGCGGATGGCCGCCTGTCACAATAAACCTTTGGTGAACATTCCGACTGAGGGACCAAATTTTCCGGGATGGCTCCGACCGCCTCACGGCACGTGCAGAAGCACGCCAGGTCGCGCCAATCTCCCAGCGACTCCATCTTGTCGCACTACTAGCCAAAGGCCTTCAAACACGGCTTCGGGTGAAAACCCGGAGCCGTGGTTGTTTCTTGACAGCACTTTCGGCGAGCGGGGGG
>JBJXFF010000066.1:0-27911 GCA_046153945.1 Pirellulaceae bacterium | reverse complement strand
ACGGAGTGAGCAGACTACTTTAATGTGTCTCGCGATAGCATTCGCGGCCGCTGATGCAGGACTGGCGGTTGACGTAGTCCCGGTCGGGGCCGAGGGAGTTCTGCGTGGAGTTGCACCAGCAGGCTCCGGCGACCGACTCGGTCGTCAATTCCGTCTGCCCCAGTGTGCCATGCACGTACATCGACTTGCTCCGCAAATGGATGCAAGCCGAGGCGGTGATCTGGGGAAGTTGGTCGTCGTAATTAATGATCATGGGCATGACTAGAATCCTCCCGTTTCCAGGCCGGCAGCACGCAGGATGGCGCGCTTGACGGCTGTCTTGGCGAGTTGCACTTTGTACGAGTTGTGAGCGAGCGGATTGGCCGAGGCGACGGCGGCGAAGCCGGCGGCTTCGGCGGTTTCTGCGTTGACCGGTTTGCCAACAATGGCACGGGAGGCTTCGTCGGAAATCCATGGCGTCGGAGCGACCTGCCCAAGGATAATCCCGGCCTCGCGAACGATGCCGTCTTCGATCCGCAGCGAAGCGGCGGCAGATGCGAGCGGGAAGTCCGGACCTTCTCCCTGGCGGACTTCGTAGGTCGCACTGGCAAAGTTACGGCGGTCCGGCAGCACAAAGTGCGTGAGGAACTGACCGCGAGCGAGGATATTTTCCCGCTCTCCCTCGTGGCGAGGAACGCGGAAAAGCTGCTCGACGGGAATGTACCGCTCGCTCGCGTCTTCGCCGCTGAAGCCGACAGGCGAGCCGCCTGTGGCTACGGGGCCGACGATGCGGGCCGTGGCATGCAAAGCAATCAATGCCGGTGCAATGCGGGAAGCGGAGACGAATTTGGCCGGGCCGTCATTCGCAAAAATGGCGTGATACCGGCTGTCCCCGTCCTCCACCGCGGAGCCGCTGCCCGCGAGCAATCCCCGGCCACCGCGGAAGTACCAGCACTGCGGCCGCTGCATGACTTCGCCGCCGATGGTCCCCTGGCATTGGAGCTGCATGCTGCTGATGCCCTGAATGGCCTGGCCGATGGCGGGGTAGGGGTCGAGATAGGGATGGGCGAGGATTTCATCCAGCGTGACCGCCGCCCCGATGGCAATCGCGCCGCCGTCGAGCTGCTCGATGGTCTTGAGGGACGGAATGTCGAGGATGTTCACGACCAGATCCGGCGTGATGATCATCTTCTTCATCAGGCCAACGAGGTCAGTCCCGCCGGCAAGGATTTCAATCTCCCCCGGCTCGGACAGGAGGGAGAGGGCTTCTCCTTCCGTCGTTGGGGAAGCGTAAGCGAAGGATTTCATGAGGGGTCTCCGTGAGGAGGTTTATAGCAGTGTTCAGTTTTCAGGGTTCAGTTTTCAGTTGTTGGGCAGGCTCGAAGCCTACCCCACTTTTTTGCTCTTAGTCAAAGCGGCCAGCACCCGGTCCGGTGTGAGCGGCAGAACTGGGACTCGGACGCCGAGGGCGTTGGCGACGGCGTTGCTGATGGCAGCGCCGGGGCTGATGACTGGGGGCTCGCCGAGGCCGATGACGCCACGGGAGCGTTCGCTTTCGGGCTCGTAGAGGTTCACGACGATCTCGCCGATGTCCCCCAGCCGCGGCAGGCGGTAGTCCTTCATTTCGGCATTCAGGACCGCGCCTGTGACGGGGTCCTGAATCCGAGATTCAAACAGGGCGTAGGCGATTCCCATGATGACCGAGCCGTAAATCTGGCTTTCGGCCTGGGTGGGACTGACAACCAGGCCCATGTCCTGCACGGCGACGAATTTCTTCATCTTGACGACCCCTGTTTCGCGGTCGACCGCGACATGGGCCATCTGCACTCCGCCGACGGTGACATTGGAAAGAGCACTCTTGGTCCCGCTCTTGTAGTCCCCCGTCACCTCCAGCGGCTTCATGCCGATCAGCGAGCAGGCTTCTTTCCAAGCGAGGCTTTTCCCTCCAGCGCCGACGATCTTGCCGCCGATGGCCCGGAGTGTCGCCGCTTCCACGCCGAGCTTGGCAGCGGCTAGGTCGAGAATTTTTCCCAGTGCATCCACGCCGGCCCGGCGATGCGATTCGCAAACGCCGCCGATCGTGGTACTGCCGCCGGAGGGTCCGCTGGCGGGGTATTTCGAGGAGCCAATGTTGATCTTGATGGCCTCAATCGGAAGACCAAAAGTCTCGCCCAGCACCATCGCGCACGAAGTGCGGGTGCCCGTTCCCAGATCCTGGCTGCCGCAGAAGGTTTCAACGCCGCCGTCGGGATAAACCTTGAGCAGCACGGTAGAGGAGTTGGCGCTCCCTCCCCAGGTGTGAATGGCCATGCCGAGCCCTTCCACGACAGAGCCCTTGGCGGCACCTTTGCCGTGAGGATGCCACTTGGCCTTCCAATCCATCAGCTTGGCGGCGACTTCCATCTCTCCCGCGTAGACCGAGGGTTTCGCCCCGGCGACGAGCGGCTTCTCGTCGGTGCCGAGGTTTTTCAGGAAGATGTCGTAGCTGTCGGCTCCCATCTTGGCGGCGATGTCGTCATACGCAGTTTGCGTGATGGCGCAAGCCTGAGGATGGTTGGGAGCACGCCAGGCCCGGTTGGGAGCGGCGTTATTTTTGATATTGGTGGCGGTGCGGCGAAAATTCTTGGGAGCGAAAACGTAGGGAATCACGCCGTGCCCTACACCGGAACCGGTTTGAGTCGCGCCGCCGGCTCCCCAATGCTCGCTGTCCCAGACGGTTACGACACCGTCCTTGTCGGCACCGAGACGGACCTTGAGATAGCCGCTGGGGCGATTGCCGCCGAGCTTGAGTTCCTGGTCCCGGTCGAGCATGAACTTGACGGGGCGGTTGGTCGCCTTGCTGATGCGAGCCGCGGCAATGGCCCAATAATCAGGGGCGAATTTGCTGCCGAAGCCGCCGCCGATGTAGTCGCAGTGAACCGTGACATCGTCGGCCGTGATTTTCAGGCCGGCGGCGAATTGCTCGTCGGTGCCGGAGACGTTTTGCGTGGAAAGGTGGGCGATCAACTTGCCGTCAACCCATTCCACCGTGCTGCCATGTGGTTCCAGGCAGCAGTGGGTGATGGTGTCGATGCCGTAGTACCCTTCGACCACATGAGCCGCTGCCTTCAGCAGACGCTCGATTTCCTTAGCGGCGAATTCCTTCTCGTCGTCGTTGTCCCCCGCTTCTTTTTCGGTCTGGGTCTTGCCGCCACCGGGGAAGGTGCGCTTGGCGGCCTTGGCCCCTTCTAGATCGTCTTCTTTGACAAAGACGTCTAGCTTTTCGTATTCCACCTTGATGGCGGCGACCCCTTCGGCCGCGGCACCTTCGCTTTCGGCGGCGACGACGGCCAGAAGCTCACCCTGCCACTCGATTTCCCAGTCCTTTTTGTCCCCCATTCCTTCCGGGCGGAGGACTTCGATTTTCACCACACCGGGCAGTTTCTCGGCAGCGGCGGTGTCGATGGACAGGATTTTGCAATGGGCGAGCGGACAGCCGAGCCCTTTGGCGATGAGCTGATTTTTGAGGTTGATGTCATAGGTGTACTTGGCGGTGCCGGTGGACTTGGGCATGCCGTCGGTACGGGGCATCCGTTTCCCTAGTAGCGACGCTTTGTCCTTAGCGGGCCAGCCATATTTAGCGGCATCGGCAGCAGCCCTCTTAGCTTCCTCGGCGGCTTTGGCTTTGGCAGCGGCGGCTTTTGCTTCGTCGTCCTTGGCTTTTTCGTCCGCTTTTTTGTCTTGGACCTTAACCATTGGCCCCTCCCTTCACGACCATCAAGGCCGCATGAATGACGTTGGCATAAGTGCCGCAGCGGCAGATATTGCCGTTGAGCCCTTTCCGGACTTCTTCTTCCGTAGCCTTGGGATTCTTGCTCAGAAAGGCCCTCGTCGCGACGACAAAGCCGGGCGTGCAGAACCCGCACTGCTGGGCGTCGCAAGCGACAAAGGCGGCTGGAACTGGATCCTTGGCGAGGCTTTCGACCGTAGCGATCTTCTTGCCGACGCAGCGGACCGCCAGTTCGACGCTGGCGGAGGCCGGTTTGCCGTCGATGAGCACCGTGCTGGCCCCGCTGGAGGCGTCGCTGCTGACCGGCTTTGCCCCGGTCAGGTCGAGCTGATAGCGGAGGACTTCCAGCAGGGTCGTCCGGGGCTCGGCTTTCACTTTCACGTCTTTGCCGTTGACGTTGAGGGTGAGGGCCTGTTCCCCAGCGATGATGCGGGTCCCTTTGGCTTCCTGGGCAATCGCCTGAGTCTGCGAAACAATCGCCCCAGCCGCGGCCACCGCCCCGGAGCCGCGGAGGAAGTCGCGGCGACTGAAGCCCGAGGGGGGCTTGGTTTGCGTGCGATCCATGGTGAATTCCTTTGTACGAGCTATGTCCGCTTGGAGCGGGCCAGTCGGTCTACCGGCTGGCGATTATACGACCTCTGGATTTGGAAACAATCAAGGGTGCGGAACAATTTCCTGGGACGTAAGCAGTTGCGAACTCCGTTCGTCGTGGCGCGCGTTGTTTTACTTGTCAATTGGCGGTGTATACTTAGGTAATGGAAACTATCTCCCCCCCAATTACCGAAGCGGAGATTCTGGCTCAGGTTGTCTCGCCAGAGGATGCGGATTTACCACCCGAGGTTGCGAAAGCCATTCTTCGCCTCGGCTTTCGTAATTCCGCCCTCACGAAGATGCGCGAGTTGGTTGACAAGAACAATCGCGGCGATTTGAACGCGGCCGAGAATTCCGATATGGAGAAGTATCTGCGGGTGGGACAGTTCTTGGACCTGCTGCAGGCCAAAGCGAGACTCTCCTTGCGTCAGTCGGGGACCACGCCGTAGGTGTCGCCGTGGTTCTTCGAGAAGATGTCTTTCGGCGCGCCGATAATTGCTGTGAATACTGCCAACTGGCCCAAGCAGCAACGCTGCTCCCTCATGAGGTAGACCACATCATTGCCCAAAAGCATGATGGGGAGACCGCTTTCGAGAATCTTTGCCTGGCATGCTTTGCGTGCAATGCCTTTAAGGGACCCAATATTGCCGGTGTGGACCCCTTAACCAAAGAGATTTGTCGGCTGTTCCATCCTCGACGGGACGTGTGGAATGAGCACTTCGCTTGGGAGGGGCCCATTCTGGCTGCTCGAACGGCAGTTGGCCGCACGACGCTCGCCGTCCTACGGATCAATCAGCCGGAAAGGGTCGAATTCCGCCGTCTGCTCATGCTATCCGGCGATTGGACACCCGCGCACAGTTAGCCATTCTGGTTAGGCCCGTTTTCCGCCATTCTTCGGCCTGATGTCACAGTTGTCGCCTTCGTCCGTATTGCCGGCGTAAGGATGCTCAAACCCGGCGATGGATGCCTCAAAACGAACCTCAGCCCGGAGCCTTGCCATGAAGAAGACCCATCTTACCCTCGCCCTCCTCGGACTCTCCTCTCTTTCCCCCGTATTCGCCAAGGAACCCCCTGTCGGCGGTCACTTGGTCGCGATGAACCGGCCGGAAATCAAAAATTCCGCCAAGCCGGAAACCAAACCGGCGGCTAAGCCAGTTGCCAAACCGGAAGTCAAGCCGCAATCCCCGGCACCCGCAAACAGTGCCGAACCGGAGAAGTCTTCGGTCGTGGAGAAAAGCCTGTTCATGCGGACGCTCCCTTCCACTTGCTGGCTCCGGAGCGTGCCCGATGCGAATGGAAACTACATCTACGGCTCGGGACTGGTTCTGGATGTGGATCGCCATCTGGTGATTACGACGGCGGGTGTGATGACCAACTACGACAAGCTGATTTGCGATCTGCCGGCCTTCGACGGCGACGATGTGGTGGTGGAACCGGGCGAATACTACAAGAACAACAGCCCAGCCTTCGCCACCGTCCTCTATCGGGATCAACGGCGGAACCTGGCCATTCTGTATGTCGATTCGCTCCCCGCCGGGGCCCAAGCAGTCAAGTTGGCTTCAACGTCGGCTCAGCCGGGTGATGCGGTTCTTTCCATCGCGGCGAAGGGTCAGGGAAGCGAAGGGATGTGGATCATGTCGCAGGGTCACGTTCGGATGACCTATCAGCGAACCGGAAATAGCGGCTTCAAGACTCGGACCGTGGAAAGTGACCTCCCGTGCAATCAGGGATGTGCCGGCGGGCCGCTGGTGAATCAGCGGGGCGACCTGGTCGGCGTGATGGACTCCTTCGAACAGAACGCCCGGCTGGTGAGCAAAGCGATTGAAGTCGGCGAACTGAAGGCCTTCCTCAAGGATTGCGAGCGGTTCATCGACCCCCAGGAAGCCGGCGATTACAACGACCGAGGCGTGGCCCACTACAACAACGGCCGCTACGACGCCGCGATGGAAGATTATTGCCAGGCCCTGCAGCTCGACCCCGAACATGCGGTGGCTCTGAGCAACAAAGGCTGGGTCTTCCACACTCGGCAAGATTATGAAACGGCCATCGCTGAATTCGACCAGGCCCTCAAGCTCCAGCCGGAACTCGCCCCCGCCTATCATGGCCGCGGCGAAAGCAAGGCCGCTTTGGGGCGGAGTGCCGACGCTCTCAAGGACATGACCCAGGCCATCCGCCGCATGCCGCAGGACGCAGAACTTTATGTCAGCCGCGGGAAGTTGCACAGGAACCTGAACAACCAGCCGCTGGCCCTGACCGACCTGACCCGTGCCGTCAACCTCAATGCCAGCAGCGACAACTTGTTCTATCGCGGACAACTCCTGGGAGAGATGCGGCGGTATGAAGAGGCCCAGAAGGACCTGGCCTTCTCGCTCAAGGCCAACCCTTCGAACAACACCGCTTGGGTGGAAGTCGGCTCCCTCTTCTACAAGCAACAGAAGTATGAAGACGCGATCATCATGTTCACGGGTGCCCTCAAGATTTTCCCCAAGGACGACAACCTGCTGAACTGGCGGGGCTGCTCGTACTACGCCCAGAAGGACTATCAGCGGGCTATCCTCGATTACGGGGCGGCCATCGAACTCAACCCGACCAACGCCCAATACTTCTCCAACGCCGCCGACGCGATGTGGGGAATGGGAAAGCTGCAGGAAGCCTATAACCTCTACAGCAAGTGCCTGGAACTGAACCCCAACCACGCCGAAGCCGCCAAGCGGCGGGATGAGGTGGCGGCCCTCAAGGCCAAGTAGTTGGCAGTCGTGACGAGTCGAATTCTTCGCAAGGGTGGTCCCATCGGGCCACCCTTTTAGCGTTCAAGCTGGCCGGTTTTCAGCAATCGATCCACCAAGAGCAGTCCCACAATACTCTTGGCATCTTGAATCCGACCGTCAATGGCCATCTCGATCGCTTCGTCCCAAGGGACGACCAGATTGTCAATCTCTTCTCCCGCCTCGCGGGCCGTTTCTCCCGCGGTCAGTCCGGTAGCGAGAAAGAGTTGCATCCGCTCATCCAGGATTCCTGGGGAAAGATAAAATGCGTGCAGCTTCTGAAACTTCGCCGCGCGATACCCGGTCTCTTCGATAAGCTCGCGCTCGGCATTCTGAATCGGCTCTTCGCCCGGCTCCAGTGTGCCCGCCGGAAGCTCGATCAGCGTCTGGTTCACGCTGATTCGATAGTTGCGGATGAGACAGACCCGCCCGTCATCGAGCAACGGCAGAACCACCACTGCGCCGGGATGACGCACGATCTCTCGCGGGCGGGAACCTTCGCTCGTCTTTTGAAACTCGCGGACAACTTGGAAGCGGGATGCGACGAGGAGGACTTCGGAATCGGACATGTTTGGAATTCCGCCAGAAGGGGTCGGGAAGGGTTTTCGCGGCAGGAATGAATATGGACAAAGAGGAAAGCGTTTCCGCGAAAACCTTTCCCGACCCCGTTTGCGCTGAGGGCCGGAAAACGTGAATTCGCTAAAAGACCCAATCGGGCTCCAAGGGTCTTACGATTGGCAACGCGACGGGTTCAGGAGGTGTTTTCGCGTCTGAGTTCTCCGAGTGATCAGCGTCTTTAGATACGAAAACACCTCCCGACCCCTCAGCACATCTCCACAATCATCGCCACCGCATTTCCTCCTCCGAGACAGAGAGACGCCAGCCCTCGACGGAGGCCGCGGTCGGCTAAAGCGTGGAGCAGCGTGACGAGGACCCTTGCACCACTTGCGCCGATGGGATGGCCCAGGGCAATCGCTCCGCCGTGGACGTTGGTCTTTTCGTGCGACAGTCCCAGCGGTCGCATGCAGGCCAGGCACTGGGCGGCAAATGCCTCGTTGAGTTCGACGAGGTCGATGTCCGCCAGCGTCAGCCGGGCTTTGGCCAGCACTCCTTCGATGGCTGTGACCGGGGCGATGAACAGGTCCTTTGGCTCCACTCCGCTGGTGTGCGAGGCCACGATGCGAGCCTTGAGCGGCAAATCGCAGCCTCGTGCGGTCGCTTCATCCGCCACAATCAAAGCCGCTGCGCCGTCGCTGATTTGGGACGCATTGCCGGCTGTAGCCGTGCCGGTGGGGGAGAACGCGGGGCGGAGCCTGACGAGGTCGGCGAGGGTGGCATTTTCGCGGGGGCCTTCGTCGGCGATGACTTCGATGTCCTGTTTGCCAATACGGATTTGGATAGGAACGATCTCACTGTCGATCTCGCGCAAATTGCGCGCTGCAACGACCCGCTGATGGCTGACAAGGGCGAACTGATCCTGGTCCTCGCGGCTGATGTGGTGCTTCTGGGCAATGTAGTCCGCCAGATTCCCCATGGCGGTCTGCTCGTAGGCACAGGTCAGTCCGTCGTGCTGCATGCTATCGAGCAATGTCTGCGACCCAAATTTCCAGCCGCCGCGGGCCTTCATTGCTAGATGAGGAGAAAGGCTCATGCTCTCCATGCCTCCCGCCACAATCAGCTTAGCGTCCCCGGCTCGAATCGCCTGATCCGCCAGCATCACCGCCTTCAGCCCTGATCCGCACACTTTGTTGATCGTCACCGCCGGAACACTGGCCGGAATTCCCACGGCCAGTGCCGCCTGACGAGCGGGGGCCTGTCCCACGCCGGCCTGCAGCACGTTGCCGAGAATGACTTCTTGAATCTCCTGCGGCGCGATATTCGCAGCTACCAGCGCTCCGCGAATCGCCACTGCGGCCAATTGCGGGGCGGGGATGTCCGAAAGTGACCCCAGCAACTTGCCGATTGGGGTCCGTTTAGCGGCGAGGATGTAGGAAGAGGACATGTTCTCATTCTACGCAATGCGCAGCCCCGTGGTGCTGGTCGCAAAACCTCACCCCTTGCCATTTCCCAGCGTGCTCTACAATTCAAGCAGGGATCGTCCGATCCCCCAACTACGAGAGGCTTACGCGAATGGTTTTTATGACGGTTCTGCTGCTGGGTCAAATCGGCGGCTTCTACTTCGATTGGCGTTATCTGCTCTTCATGCTGCCGGCGATGGCGCTGGCGGGCCTCGCGCAGCTTTGGCTGTCGAGCGCGTATGCCCGTGGACAGGCCGTGCCCACGCGGATGACGGGCTTCATGGCAGCTCGGCAAATCCTGGATGCCGCCGGATTGCACCAGGTGGGGATCGAACCGATTCCCGGCCAACTCAGCGACCACTACGATCCCCGGGCCGATGTGCTGCGACTTTCCGAAAATGTCTATAGGGGCCAAAGCGCTGCCGCAGTCGGGATCGCCGCTCACGAAGCCGGGCATGCCCTGCAAAAGCACTCCGGCTATATTCCGCTGATCATCCGCAACATCGCCGTCCCAGCCGCCAATTTTGGCAGCTCCGCCGGCATGTTCATCGTCTTCTTCGGCATGATTCTCCGCCAACCTTGGCTGCTCGGGCTGGGGATTGCGGTGTTCAGCTGCGTGGTCTTCTTCCAGCTCATCAACCTGCCCGTGGAATTCAACGCCAGCTCGCGAGCCAAGCGGCTCCTGGAAGAGATGGGAATCGTTCCCCCCCAGGACATGGGCGCGGTCCGGAGCGTCCTCAATGCCGCCGCACTCACCTACGTCGCAGGCGCTCTGCAGTCGGTGATGACACTACTCTACTACCTGATGATCTTCATGAACTCCGGCTCACGGCGGAGAAGCGGTTGAGAACCCATATTGGGAAGTGAGCGAAGTAAGGTTTCTACGGGATTGCTTCCAGAACAGAATTTGCTTGCAATTGTGCCGCGTAACCCTACAATCGCGCTTAGCAGAGTGAGCGGTGGGGGATTCCTCCTACCGGCCCAATTCCAACTTGGCGAGGAGACCATCGATGCGAGAGTCCTTCCTGCGAGGGCGTTCGTGGTGGAACTGGCTCTTGGGCAAGGGGATAGACAGCCCTGCCCCCCCCCGTTTCACCAATTTGTCATAGTCCGTCTAGATCCCTCCGTCGGGCTCGTCGTCGCCAGAGTCGCCATCGTCCACTCGGTTATGAATCGCTGGAGCAGAAGTGCATGCTCACGAGCAGCGTTGTGATTTCGGGACCGCAATCGCAATTGGAGCCGACGATTCCTGGGACAACGACCAGTGCCCATGTTTCGATTGCCATGACGATGCCCACGTTTGGGGACAGCGGGACCGTGCAGTGGGCCACGCAAGCCGTTGCGGGTGGCGCGTCGCCGGGGGACGATTTTACTGTTTCTTCGGGGACGGCAAGCCTGAGCTTCATGAATCCGCAGTTCTACGTCGACATTCCGATCAAATACGACACGGTGAGTGAGTCCCCCGAGCCATTCCAGGTTGTCCTCTCGAACCCAACGGGAAGCCTGGCGATCATGGTGGGTAGCACCACGATCAATATCACGGACAACAATCCCCCTCCTCCTCCGCCTCCGCCACCTGGCGTTCCCACGGTCAATTTCTTCGGCCCGGCGAGCTACGTCATGATGGAAGGGGAGAGCCGGGTAATTCACGTCGTTCGCGATATAGCCTTCAATGCGCTGACCGTTTCCTATGTGATTGCGCAGGAAAGTGTTGCCAAGTCTCCTGACGTCACACTCTTGCCCTCGGGTTCCGTCACGTTCGCGACTGGGCAAACCGATGCGACCATCACGCTCACCTCCTTCGACGATGAAATTATCGAAGTTCACGAGCTCCTGAAGCTGTCGCTCGTTCCGTATCCCGCCCCTAATCAGGGACCCGGGGCGTATTTGGTCGGGTCCGTGGGAGACTCCTTTACGACCATTAACGACAACAACGAAGTGATTTTCAGCGACCTAACCGTCGCCTGGAAAAAGTCAGATGAAAACTGGGTAGATTCTCCCGATAATGAAATGCTTTGGCAAAGCGATCAGCTTCGTTGGACCGCTGTTTTGCCGCCGGTCGAAGTTCCGTTTGCCGATGAAATGTCGTCGGTGACACTTCTTAGGCGGCCGCATAACAATCCTGGAACCAACTGGGAACCGGTGCCACTGCAATCCTGGGAACACAACTCCGCCAATCCAGCGGAATTTTATATTTTTGCAAACCCGCAAGTAGGCGACTGGGACGTTACAGTGCACGGCCTTTTTGGAGTTGCAATAAATGCCGCGCTTGTCGTCCCCAAGCATCGGCAGGAGAATGCAATTGCTGGTACATCTTGGACGATTCCAAGCTATGACCCACTATTGCGACTGGAATACAGTAACATCGAGCCATTTTTTGATCAGCTGTATTTTGGTCCCCACATCTACCCCGAGTATACGCTCCCGCCGGATCACGTTTCGGGCCAGAACAGCCACACTTGGGTTGATGTTCGGGTCACGCTGGCAACCGCACCCGCCGCAGGTTTTGCGGCACATGTATATCTAAAGTCGTTTGATCCGGATCACGCTTACAATCCTCCCACTTGGAGCGAGGACTTATCACTTGACCCGAACGACCTTCACATTGGTGCTTCTCTCCATCGGCAGGGAAATGACAATCGGACGGGAGCAATTGTGAGTGGTGGTGGAGGGTTTCTTCTGTACGACCAGCTTTCTTATCAGACCGGGGAACTGACACAAACTAACCCCTTCAAAATCCTTTCCATCCAGCCCGGCAACAATTTTCGTGTCGCAGCAACACCGCACAGTGAGTGGTTGGCACCAGGGTATATCGGGCTGGACGCTGTCGACGCGGTCTCAATTCGAGGGCCAGGGATCACGTCGGCAGCCACAACGGAAGTTTTGACCGTGTGGCGAACGCTTCACGTGGAGCAGGATTCAATGGGGGAACCATCCGCGAACACAGTCTTCACTACGGAGGATCCAGCGCCGACACCTTTCAACCTTCGAGACGCGACGATATCGGCAGCAAACGAGAAATTCTCACTCGCCTGTATTAGCGTCGCCGCCGACTTGGGCATTTATGAAACTCGCGCGAATTCTGATGATATGTCTTTCGTAAAACAACTCGATGTGACGGAACTAGACTACTCGCCAAGTCCTGGCCCTGCTCTCATCGCTGCGCAAACGATGCTCGACGTTGGAAATGAAGACCGATTTTGGACAGTTCAAGTTATTAGCGCCTATTACCCCAATGTTGGTTGGGATTGGGATCTGGATGCCTCGTTTGCGACACTGGGGATTACTTCGCCAGTTGACAGTGGTTACGCCGCTCCGAAATGCTTCATTTTCTTAGAGTGCATTCGCGACTACTGCGTAACGGAGGGACATAATGCCAATATTACAGAGGGTTTGACTGTCGTTCATGAAATCGGACACACATTTCTCAACGGCCACGGGAGCCCAGGAGCGGATGAAGGAATCATGGGGGATCGTGTTGTGGACGAGGATGCCAACTTCAGCCCAATCGCGTTAGGAATAATTCAGTCGCAATCGCGGCCTCATGCTTCAAGGCGCAATCCTTAAAAGGTCTTTGCGAGACTTGCTCGTTCGGCGAGGCAAATGCCATGCACCCATGCCTGATTTGGTCGGCGATCTTGTTGTTCCTTTCTCATTTCATATCCCTCGTTCGGAGCGAAGACTCGCCATTGGTTGCACGGCTGGTGGTCTCGGACACAGAGATCTGCATCAATGACTCTATCATTTACAAACTCGTGCTGACAAATACACTAGTGTCTTCCATCCAGATAACTGACAAAAAGAATCACGTCCAGCAGTTTCTCGAGGTTAAGCGAGGATTAGGCAATGATTGGACTGTAGTGCGGACCATAACGGCCGCGGATAAGGGGGCCACTGAGGGAACGATCACTATTTCCGGCCAGGACTCGCTGGCACTTTACGACCATTGTTTTTTTACAGCCTCGCGAAATCCGATTTTTGATATAGCCGGTAAATATCAATTTCGAATTCGCGTGAAATGTCTGTTGGGCGAGTTTATGACCAAACCCATCGATATTCTCGTGAGCGACAGGCCGGCTGATGAGAGCGCGGCGATTAAGAACAACGCCGTAGTCGTGTCTAAGCTGCTTAGCGGGCTTGATACTCCTCGCTTTGTCAAAGAATACAAGCAATTTCAAGGTAGACTTACGAGGGGGAGTGTCAAAAGATCGCTGGATTTAATGGCGAAGTACGAAGATTTTAATCAAACCGGCACCCTGGAAGGGAAGTCGATTGAGGTCATCGACGCATTTCACGAACTCTCTAAAGACTGCGATGAAGTTCGCAAAGAACAACTAGCGGCGCGCTTTGTTCGCGATGCCTTGCGGGAGGCAAAATGGAAGGATTTGGAGGCAATCCTCAAAACATTTCAGGAAGACAGCAGCTTTCGTCGCGGTTATCTTGGACAGCTTCGCGAGGCAAAAGGCGACCGTATTGAAGAGGATGCCTCGAAATAGCGGGGTCATTGTGGTGAGCATTTCCCTTCTTTCGCCCAAGAGAGAATGCACAAAATGTTCAGCAGGGGCTTGCCAGTGCCAGGGCAATAGTATACAATTGTGTCAATTGCGACTCCGCGGGGACTTGGCGACCGGGTGGGGATTTGATCTTTTTCAATTGGGTTGTGGTGATGAGGCCCCGAGGAGGGGAGCGGGGGCAGTGGTTCAGTTTTCAGTGATTCAGGGTGTCAACTGAGGGCACTTTCGGATGAATCAAGAAACGGGGTGTGAATCAGAGTTACGGCGAGTGAATCATTGGGATGTTTCGGCCCAGCAAGGAGTTGCGAGAAACTGAATCGCCGTAAGTCCCGAAAAAAATGAGACGTGAATCGTGAATCACGAGAAGAGGTCTCAGATTTCAAATTTGAGCCTTGAGACTTGAGATTCGGATTTGAAAACCGGGGGGGATGTTGCGAAACCCGGGGGGTCGATTGGCGCAAGTCGCTGGTTTCCAGGGAGTTGCGTGATTCCGAGGCGTGAGTATTTCAACACACTTTTAATGGGATGCGGCCCGGAAGAACGGTGGAACTCAGGCAGTTTTAAGTTCGGGCCGCAATCAGGGCGTCCAGTTCTTGCCGCAGGCGGGGGAGGATGCTGTCGTAGGGGAATTGGCCAAGCTCGGCCGAGCCCCGCTTGAGGTTGACGAAGTTCGGGCCGCACCAAAGGCCGAGGTCGGCGTCGTCGGTTTCACCGGGGCCGTTCACGCGGCAGCCCATCACGGCGATGGTGATGGCGTGGTCCTTGGCGTAGCGGGTCATTTCCTTGACCTGCTCCGCCAGGTCGATGAAAGCCTGATTTTCCACGCGCGAGCAGCTTGGGCAAGAAATGATGTTGAGCGTGGGCAGACCATAGGTGACGACGGAGCGAACCCGGCCGCCGGCGATGTCGGCCAGGATTTGCCGGCCGGCGGCGATTTCTTCGATCTTGCGGGGATTGGGGACGGTGAGCGAAACGCGGATCGTATCGCCAATGCCCCGGCTGATGAGCTGCTCGAAAGCAATGCGGGTTTTGATAATGCCGTCCGGCGGGAGGCCGGCTTCGGTCACGCCTAAATGCAGCGGCACATCGGGACGCTTTTCCGCGAACCGGCGGTTGACGTCGATAACCTTCTGCGGGTCGCTGTCCTTGAGCGAGACGTTGTAGCGCGTGAAGCCGAGCGAGTCGAGCAGTTCGCAGTGCTCGACGGCGGACTCGATCATCGGCGTGATGGAATCGTGCGCGTCGTATTTCTCCTTCTTCGCCGGGTCCACGCTGCCGCAATTGACACCGACCCGCAGGGCGCAGTCATTGTCGGCAGCGACCTGGGCGATGTACTTCACCTTATCCTGCCAGGGACGAGTCGGCTCGTGATGATAAAGGTGTCCGGGGTTGTAACGGACTTTGTCGACGTATGGGGCAACCAGTTCCGCCAAACGGTAGTTCTCTTGCAAATCGACGGAAAGATTCGCTTTGGTCTGCTTGCGAATCTCCGCCAGGGCTTCCGCATCCTTCTTGCTATCGACGGCGATCCGCACAATGTCGGCCCCGACTTCGTACAGGGCGTTCACCTGCTCGACCGTGGCGTCAATATCCTGCGTATGCGTCGCCGTCATGCTCTGCACGGCAATCGGATGCCCCTGACCGATGGTGGCCGAGCCGATGCGGACGGAGCGGGTGGGGTTGCGGAGGAGTTGCATTGGTTTGGCCTGACAGCCTTCTAAAAAACAGTGCCCGGAAAGCTTGAGTTTATCGTAAACTCCACAGCTAAGTCCTTACCGCAAAAAGTCGCGTCGAAAAACTCCAAACCGCCACGAATTCCAAAAATCATGTAGGGTATCGGTGCCGGCGAGAATCCCACAGCCGCCGACCAACGAAAGCCAGCCCAGCCGTCGCTCAGTTCTAACTCCACACTCCCGAATTGCATTGGAAAGTGTTGGCCTCGCCATACGATGCGATGTCTTTGCGAAGTGCCAAATTGGACGCCCAAGTGCGCGGCCAGCCAAAACGGACAGACGATGTCGTCCGAACCCGTGTCAAACAGCGCCTTGTGGCGTCTACGATTTGCCGAACCCCGCAAATAAACGAAGCCGAGCGGACGCCATCGAGACACACCGCTCTGCAAATCGGGGCGATAGGGGAAGCGGATCATCGATTCTGTCAGCCCCAGATGAAATTCTCATTGGGGTCAGGCACAAATTCGAATATGACCTCTTCCGGATTTTCGCCGAGTTCCAAAACCCTTGCATCCAGGCGGAGCGGATCCGGATCGCCCGCAATGATACGGCTGCTATCGGGACTTAGTACGACCCACTGACCGATGTAACGCTGCCATTCCGCCTGTGGAATTGCCAAGCGGTTACGAACATCTTGAGGCATTGCAGCCAGTTGTTCGGGGGTAATGGTATCCATGAGGCAATTCCTTACCGAAAGTGAATTACTTCTATCATACCCCTCGCTGGCCGGCATGTCGAATTACCTTGCCGCGGGTGCCGTTTCTCGCCCTGCCACTTCCGGCGGCCGGCCCCCTTCAAAGACGCTGAATTCTGCCCAGACTGGAAGATGGTCGGAGACGAGCAGGGCGTCGTCCAGCGAGAGGTTGTATTCCCGCATATAATCGAACACACCGCCACGGCCGGTAAATTCCAAGGTAGCCCGGGTGTCGAAGATGATGTTATCGTACGCATGAGTGCCGCGGGTATTGGTGGCGTGATCGGCGATGACGTGCCCCATATTGGGAACGCGTCCCAACTCACCGAAATGTTCGTCGTCGGCGTTCAGGTCGCCAAGAATGATGACATCGTCTTCCGGAATGCCGTCTTTGTCGCGGATGGCATAGAAAGTGTCGTCCAGCACGTCGACCTCTTTGGCGACTTCGTCGGGGTCGGTGTGAATGTTGACGAGCTTGAAAGTGAAGGCCTGCTCCGGCGGCAGTCCGCGGACGCGGAACAGGGCGACCAGCGGCTCGCGGTGCAAGAGATCGTCCGGATCTTCCAGCGTGTAAAGCTGATTGCGGTCCACTTCGATGCTGTCGGTATCGAAGATATAGGCATACTGCTCTTTGCTGACCGTCCGGCCCAAACGGGGACCGATGACGAAATTATAGTGAGAGCCGTCCGCATTGAGGGCTTGGACGAACTGCGGGAGTATGTTCTGCTGCTCGGAGCGAATTTCTTGAATGGCGATGATGTCAAAGTGGCGGCAGACTTTGACCAGTACATCCACAATCCCCGGATTGGAGAGCTTCTTCTCCCCGAACACCTGGATGTTGAACGAGGCAATTTTAATGGCGTCCGTCGGACTGACCGGTGGCGCTTTGTGGAACGACTCCTTAGTCATCAACTGACTAAGCCCTTCCTTGATCTTCGCTTTGATCCCCTCCGGCCCCAGCGTCTTGAACGCCAGCCATCCAAGACCCAGGAGCACGACGCCAAGGATAAGTGCGGGGAGCTTTTTCACAGGAGTAGCGTGTGGTGAAATGTGAGTCGTGGGTAGGAAGGTGGAACGACACGCGCGCGAAAGCGCGAATTCCAAACCTAACGAAGCGGCAAGAATAGCCAGAGCTGGCTTTTATCCCAAGGTCATTTGCCGCCGAGAAGGGCCGCGGAAAGACTTGCTAGCGGCAGGCGCGACCTCGCCCGCTACTTGAACACGAACTGGTCCGGTGAAAATGGAGGTTCTGGCGACTGCGGGGGAGGAGCGTCCCGGAGTTGTTGCTCATGGGCCTTCTGCGCCTCGGCATAAATGCGCGCCAGCTCAAGATCGGCCTGCTCGGCACTCATGCGGCCGAAGGTGATTTCCAGCGCCAGCCGCTGTTCCGGAGGGAGATTTGCCATATCCGCCAGATAGACGGCACGATGATAGCCGGCGCGGCAGATTGGACCGAAGTAATAAGAGTAAACAAAAGCAGCAATGCAAACGGCCGCGCTGATCAGCAACGCCACTCCTCTCGCCGAATGTCGATCCGAAAAGCAGATGATCGCGGCGATCACCAATCCAATCGCAGCCACCACGCAGCCGGTCCTGAACCAGGCAGTAAGAATCGACTTAGGACTGAAAGCGATGCGTACGCCGTGAATATTCCCTCCCACCTCCCGGAACACCAAATAAGTTTCCAAGGGAATGAGCGGGACGTATTGCAAGTAGAAGAAGCGCGTGGCGACATGGCCGACACCCGGAACGGCATCGACCTTCCCCATCATTTGCGTTCCCCACACAATTGGAATGCTCATAACCGGCTCCGTTGTTGAATCGCGCTCGATTCCTGGCCTTAAGTTTGACTAACCTACTACGGCTTTTTCGGTGATTTTTCCTGTCCCTTGAGGAAGGGCATCACGAGAGCCGTGCGGATTTTGTACCCCGCTTCGTTATGGTGCAGCTTGTCTGCGACAAATAACTCTTCCCGCGGCTTGCCGTCGGCAGTGAGGAAGGCATCATAGGCATCAATATAGGCCATGTTCTTGCCGGATTCGACTTGCTTGCGTATCAGCGCGTTGGTCCGCTTCTGCTTTTCCGCCTGAGTCCAGCGAGCCGGACTCGGCTGCAACGACATGAACAAAATCCGCACCTCCGGCAGCTTACCGCGAACCCTTTCGACGAAGATGCGAAAATCTTCCGCCACCTGCTCCGGGGATTTGCCGGCGTTAATATCGTTTCCGCCCGATTGCAGCAGGATTGTCTTCGGCTTGTAAGGAATCACGATCCGGTCGGCAAAGTGAATCGCATCCGCAATCTGGGAGCCCCCAAAGCCGCGATTGATGACCTGATGCTCCGGAAAATCCTTCTTCAGCGTCTTCCAAAGCTTAATGCCCGATGCCCCCACAAACAGGATCGCCTGCTGCGGCGGCGGAGACTTCTTATCGGTCTCTTCAAAGGCTTTAATCTCCCCTTCGAATTTGTTGAGGGGAGACCTCTCTTCCCCGCGAGAGAATTGAATGCAGAGAGCCAACACAAGAACAATCGGCAGGTGGGTTTTCACTTTGGCCTCGTCCGTAGACAGATTTAGGAACCACGATATTGTAGTGCGGTGCCATGTGAGAGTGCTAAGATGTTGAGGTTGAATTCCCTGCTTTAATTGCCTCTCCCGCCAAGCTAAGGAATGCGTCATGTCTGGCAGAATCCTCTTTCTTGTCTGCTGCGTCGGATCTCTCTTTCATCTTCCAGTCGCCGCGTTTGCCCGCGACAAAGAACTTTCCCAGGAAGAAAAAGATGCCGGGTTCATATCCCTCTTTAACGGCGCGGATCTGACCGGCTGGCGGTTTGGTGACGAGTCGCCGCCGAAGGAGATGCCGGCGAACTGGAAGGTGGAAGAGGGCGTGATTCGCGTGACGGGAGGGGGAAGTCCACATTTGGCGTCAGCGAAAGAATTCGGCAACTTTGAACTGCGACTGGAATGGCGGGGTCTTAAGGAGAAGTACAACAGCGGGCTTTTTATCCGCAGCGGCAAGAAGGTAGGGGCTAACCAAATCAACCTCGCCTACAAAAGCGAAGGGGCGTTCCTGGGAGGGAAAGTACAAGGAGCCAAGGCGGTCGGCGACTTGCAAAAGCCGGCGGGGGAGTGGAACGAATGGCGGGTTCTGGCCGCCGGCGACAAACTCACTTTCTGGTGCAATGGCACGAAAGCTTGGGAAGGAACGGGACTGACGCCAGAGAAGGGATACATCGGGATGCAAGCCGAGGGTGCCGCGCTGGAGTTTCGCAACATTCGGCTTCGCGAAATCAAGGAGTGAATCTCATTTTGTCCGCAGGAAAGGTGCAGGTTTCACGGGCGTCTCGCCTGCTGCGGATTTCTGTCCGGTTCCTGCCTTAGAATCAATGTCCAAGAAGGCGTGTCCACGGAAATCTGCACTCTGACGTCCCCCGCATGAATTCACGGGACCTGAATCCATGAAACGTCTCGCAACCTTGTCTGATGATCGACTGGCCTACCGCGAGCCCTTGGGTTGGGGCGTGTTGTTCACGGCGCCGCTCTATGGCGCGGCACTGTCATTTGGCCTGTTCATGATTGGGGCCAGCGGGCTGCTCAAGGGGGTATTTCAGGGGAATGATTGGATTCCCCTTGTCATCGGTTTGGCGGTGCTTGCCTGGATGGCCTACCTGGCCATCAGCACGGGACTCGAGTGGTTTAGCCGAATCGGTGTGAGCATCGACCGGCAGGCCGGAACCTTCACACCCGAGTGGGGACTGCTACTGCCGCTCCCCGGCTCGCGGCGGCGGTTGGAGGGGCTTGATCATGTGCAAATCACCCTGCTGATCACTCAGAGGGGCAGCCGCGTCGTGGACGTCAAGTATCAGGTCTATTTGGTTTACCGCGGAAACGACCGTGTGCTCATCGGCCGCCATGGGGACTACGCTCCCATCAGACACATGGCCGAGGAGGTCGGCATTTTCCTGGGGCTTCACGTCATCGATGCCAGCAGAAGCGATCCCGTTCTGCTCCCCAATGAAACGCTGGGCAAATCGCTCCATGAGTTGGCTGGAGCACCTTCGAGTGGTTGGACGCTTCCCCCTGCACCCCAGCGTCAGGGGCTCACGCACTATGTCCAAGGTCAGCAAATCCATTTTGAGTTGCCCAGAGAGGGATTTTTTGGGTGTCTTTTGGTCTGGATCCTGGCGGTCTGCTGTCTGATTGCTTTTCTGGTCTATATTTGGATCGATAGCAAGGGTGTGGGCTGGATGGCGATCATTTTTTACGGGACGATTGGCGGCCTCCTGGCGGCGTTCATGTACAGCATGGTCGGACCCTCCTGGACTTCCGGGGAAGTAGACCCTCAGGGGCTCCGCCTTAAAGTCCGCGGGACGTTCTTTACCAGCCGCACCCACATTCCGGGCGGCAGCATTCGGGAACTGCGACTCGAGGGGTGCCTCCTGACCGTCGTTTGGACGGAAGGCCGGACGAATTTCGGCAGTGCCGGAATCTCGGAAGCGGAAGCTCGCTGGCTGTACGCGGCGATCCAGGAACGGCTCAGCAATCCGGGAGAAATGCGGACGTGATCTTGAAAGCCTTGTCCGAATTGGTCGTTAGCTCATTAGCAACGGCAATCCCCGCAGCCCCCGAAACACTGGATAGGGCCGCCAGGCAATCGGTTTGTCCGTCAGCAGCAGGTTGGGGAAGCGATTGACGAGCGTGGCCAGTGCCATCTGCCCTTCCAACCGGCCCAGCGCTGCGCCGAGACAGAAGTGCGGACCGCCGCCGAAGGCAACGTGCTTGATTTCAGACCTGGTGATGTCGAAGCGATTGGGATCCGCGAACTGATCGGGATCTCGGTTGGCGGCACCGAGGATCAAGGCAACTTGCTGCCCCGCGGGGATCGTCACTCCGTGCATTTCGATGTCGACACTCGCCCGGCGGCCGAGCATCTGAATAGGGGCATCGTAGCGGAGCCCTTCTTCAATCGTGTTGTCGCACAGGCTTGGCTCGCCGAGCAGCCTTTGCCACTGGTCGGGATAACGGAGCAGGTTCAGCACGGTGTTGCCAATCAGGTTGGCCGTCGTTTCATGGGCGGCGTTGATCATGCCGACGACGTTGGCAAACAGTTCCGTTTCGCTCAGTCGGCTTCCCTCTCCTTCGGCCGCGACCATGGCGCTGAGCAGATCCTCGCGCGGCTGGCGGCGGGCCTCGGCGAACAGTGCGGCAAGATGAGAGCGGAGCTGGATGGCACTCTCCGTGGCCCGCTTGGCACGAGCGGAAATTGGCTCGGCACTCACTCCCATGAAAGCATAAATGTCGTCGGTCCATTTCTTAAAGAGCTGCCGGTCCTCGGTGGGAATGCCCAGCATGGCGGCTATGACATGGGCGGGGAGCGGGTCGGCTAACTCGGCAATCAAATCGAAGCGGCCGGAGGCCGCGCAGGGTTCCAGCAGCTCGTCAATCGTCTGTTGAATCTCCGCGCGCATCCGCTCCACCTGCCGCGGTGTGAAGGCGAGCTGCATCAGCATCCGGATGCGGCGGTGGTCGGGATCATCCGTGAGCAACAGGCGGCCCGTCAGAATCTCCTTGAGCGGCCTGGCCTCCTCGCGCTCCCCCTCCGGCAGCCGGCCCATGACCTGGGCGAGCTGCGCGGACGAGAGTCGATGATCACGCAGCCCCGCATGCACGTCGGCATATCTGCTGACCAGCCAAAACCCCAGCCGCTCGTCCCAACAAACGGGCAACTCCCGCCGAAGCTGCTCGTAGACGGCATACGGGTCCGCCAAAAACTGGGCCGAAGTCAAGTCGTGGGGATTTTTCGGCGGCGACATACAGGCTCCTCGGAAAGAGTTTGGCGAATACCGCCTGACGATAACACTCGCCAGCAACGGGGGTCAAGCGCACTGACCAACTGCCGGGAATCGCACTCTCATGCGGGGAACATGACGCGCCTAACCAGGAGAAGTTCCGGCTGACGGATCGTGGCCAATGACTTGCCTGACATCTATCATGCGGAGAGTCTCTTGATTGTAAAAGCTTCCTTGAGTCCCTGGGAGTTGCGGGTTATGTCAGAGCCAGGAAAGAATCCCGATACGGACCGCAACCTTTTGTTCGGAATTCTGGCGGTACAGAACTCTTTCATTGACAGGGACTCACTCGTGGCGGCCATGGAAACCTGGGTTCTCCATAAACAGAAGCCGCTGGGACAAATCCTGCTCGAACAAGAGAAAGTGACCGTGGACCAACTGGCCGCAATTGATGCTCTGCTGGAACAGCAATTGAAAATGCATGACGAGAATTCTCCGGACGTGCAACTCAGCGTGACCAAGCACTGGACGGGTAGCACTGGGGGCAAAACGCCAGTAAGTAGTCCGTTGCCGATTAACGATGGGCGCTACCACAAATTGCGGCATCATGCCGATGGTGGACAAGGAAGGGTGTTCGTGGCCGACGATACCGAGTTGCATCGTGAAGTGGCGCTCAAGGAAAACAAGCCAGAATTTGCTTACGACCCGGAAAATCGATCGCGATTGGTCATGGAAGCGGAGATTACCGGCGGTCTGGAGCATCCGGGAATTGTGCCCGTTTACGGACTGGGGGCATATTCCGATGGCCGGCCCTATTATGCGATGCGGTTTATTCGAGGGGACAATCTGGAGGACGCAATCAAGCAATTTCATGCCGCGGAAAAGCCGAGCCGCGATGCAGCCGAACGGAGCCTGGCATTTCGTCAACTGCTGCGGCGATTTGTCGATGTATGCAATGCCGTGGCCTACGCTCATAGCCGGGGAGTCGTGCATCGGGATTTAAAGCCGAAAAACGTCATGCTCGGAAAGTTCGGCGAAACGCTGGTCGTGGATTGGGGCCTGGCCAAGTCCGGAGCCAAGGATGCCAAGTTGGAGATTTCTTCCATTGGCTCCGCAGCGGAGACGACGCTGCGGCCTGTTTCTGGAAGCAGCATTGAAGCGACGATGGAAGGAACACAAATTGGCACGCCTGCTTTCATGAGCCCAGAACAGGCCGACGGCCGGATTCAGGAACTTGGCCCCGCGAGTGACATTTACAGTTTGGGCTCCACTCTCTATCTGCTGCTTACGGGGAGATACCCCTTTAGCGCTCCAACAAAAGTCGAGGTCTTAGCAAAGGTTAAGCTTGGGAAATTCACTTCTCCCAGAGAGATAAGGCCGGCAACTCCTCCGGCGCTCGACGCAATCTGCTGTCGGGCCATGGCGCTGCAAGCGAAAGATCGCTACGCGAACGCGTTGGCGCTGGCCACGGAGATAGAACACTGGCTGGCCGATGAACCGGTCGACGCCTATCCCGAACCGTGGACGGTGCGGCTCGGGCGCTGGGGACGGCGACACAAGGCAGCGGTTACCGGGGCCGGAGTGTTTTTGCTTTGCGCCACAATCGGACTCGCCATCAGCACCGGTCTGATCTCTGCCGAGCAACAACGCACGGAAAAGCAAAGAAATCTGGCGGTCGACAACTACAAGATCTCGCGAGACCAGAGCTTCAACATCATCAAGCTCATCGAGTCGTCGGAACCGGAATTTGCGAGAGTCCCCATCTTTCACGAGCGGCGGGCTGAGTTGCTGCAAACGGCGTCCAATGCCTGCCGTAAGTACCTGGAACAAGATCAGGACAATGCGGAACTCAAGCAGCGGGCGGCCAATATCTTTCGCTATGCCGCAAACTTTCAGCGGCTAACCTACGAGCATGAACAAGCGGAACCGCTGTACCTCGACGCCATCTCGTTGCGGCGACAAATCATTGAGGAATCTCCCGCAGCCGAGCCACGCATCCAGTTCTGCGAAGTACTGCGAGACTTCGCCAGCTCGCAAAGGGAACGGGGTCACTTCCAAAAGGCTGCCGAAAATGTTCGTCAGGGGCTGGAAGTGGCGAGGGCACTGGAAAAGGCCGAGCCTGGCTTGGCTTCTAATAGTCGCAACCTGGCGCTATTGCTCTTGAATCAAGCATTTCTCGAAAGTCGACAGAATCGTGCCGCAGGCGCAAAGACGTCCACAGAAGAGTCCCTAACGCTGTTTCGCAAGTTGGCTGCGGGACCCTCTCAAGATCGCAACGCATACGACCCGCTGCTGCTGGCGGCTGCCCTCAATCAACGGGCAATTCAGGAACGCCAGACAGGCGACCTGGAAGGCGCGCTGAAGACCCATGCCGAGGCTGTCAAACTATTGATTGCGCTGCGTGATGCCAAACAGAGGGAAATCAACGAAGCCGATGTCGCACATCTTCTGGCGGAATGTCAGATCGAACAGTGTCAGACTTGGGCCAGAATTGACAAGCCGAATTACTTATCCAACGCCGAAAAGAATTCCCGAAAGGCAATCAATGAGATCTTTGCGCTAGCGCAAGTTTTCCCCAAGCTGCCCAGTTATCAGGAATCTGCTGCGAAAGCCTTTTTGGTGGGGGGCGAGTTGCGTCTGCAAGGGAAAGACTACTCGGGAGCCCGTGAGCACTTTCAAAGAGCGAAGGACATGCTACTTGTCGTGGCGAAGGGGCACGGTTCGTTGCCCAGCGTACGAGGCGAGTTGGGCAGAGCTTACGCCGGTTTGGGCGTTGCCGCCCGACAACTCCAAGAAAAAAACTACACGATGTGGTTTGACCTTGCCACGACCGAATTGCAAACCGCCATAGGGCTGTCCCCAGACGATAGTCGCTGGAAACAGTCCTGGGACGAACTCGAGCAGGCTCGAAACGCAAAGCCGAAACCTTAAGGTGCGCCGGGATCGGAGATGTAGTCAACGGGGGCCTCGGCCACCGGGATCTCCTTCGTGGTGATCGGTCCGGGCAAAGTAGTTTTGCAAATGATCAGCGTGATCGTTAAAAGGCCATCGAGTGGGTCTATTCCACCCGGTGGCAACCGGCTAACCAGCCTTAGCCCAAGCCGTTTAGGGTTGACTTGCGCCACGGCAGTTGCGTCAAAGTATAACGGCTCGTTATCATCATCGGCGACTGCCACGGCAATGATGTCTCCGACAACAGGGTTTGCCGGATTCGCGGTGACTGGGGGGAAGTTGTTCTTCCGCCTCAGAAGCAGGTGACTGATCTTGTCGGGGGTGACGTTGATGGTGTGACGCGCATTGGGTTTATTGGGCATGTCGAATGTCTCCAAGAAGGAAGAGTTTGTTTGGAGTGGCTGGTAGTGGGCCAAATACTCCCCATATAAACTACCTAGTTTATCTAGATTGTCAACCTTAAACTATCACATTGGGCACCTTATGTCCTTTCACGACCTCGTACCCGCCAGATTTCATCAGCAGGATGGGACATTCTTGTGCGGGGCGGCCTGCGCCCAAATGGTCTTAGAGTCTGTCGGCGCGGGACTCTTGGATCAAGACGCCTTGAATACCGAAATTCAAAATCTAAATGCCACTGAAGCCGGTTGGGCTGCCGCTCCGGATGGGCTGCAAGGGGCGATGAGCGTGTGGCAACCTGCCTCATTTCCCGGTTCCATTTCGCTTGCGGAGGTTGTTAGTAAAGATGCACTTTCTCGCAAAGTTGTGTGGTCGATTCATCGACATCGCCTCCCGGCGGTCGTTCTGACTTCAGGCATGTCGCACTGGATTGTCGTGCGGGGGTTTGATTCCAGCGCGCCCCCAGCAGCAGCCCATGACACCTCTTACACAATCACGTCGCTTGACATTAATAACCCGTCTCCCATTGTCGACGCTCCACCGCCGCCGCCGCACGACGCCGCGGATCTCTGCGGATCGGGGGGGGACCGGGGCTTTGCCGATGAAAATGTGGCGTATTCGCATTGGCTGTCCGCATTTTTACATCCAGTGGCAGCCAGTTCGCACTGGGCGGGAAAGTACCTTGCCGTTTGCGATTCCGACCCGCCGCCGGTTTGCCCAGGCCGGCAGGCCGCCCCGCGGGCACGCGAAATAGGGGATCGGTTGCTTACTCCCGAAGAAGCCCGTGCGGCCGCCAAAACGGGGATTTCCCAATATGGACTCGATAAGCGCGAAGGATGGTCAGCCAGCCTTCGCAATACAAAACCCGGTAAACCGATTCTGGTGCAGCGCATCGACAAATTGGATTCGTTCTACTACATGGTGCCGATGCAGACCGAAAAGGCCGTGCCGGTGCTCGTCAATGTCGATGGGCGATTCGGCAATTACCAACAGGCTGCCCGCACGGCGAAGACGCAGGCCAATGCCCTGGCGAGATTGAATTTTGATCCGCAATGGGCCGAAAAGGTGTTGCTGGGACGAAAGATCGACCTGGGTCGGCGCGGCCGATTGACGGTACGCAAAGAAGCCTTTTCCTTGTACCCAACTTTGATCTGGAAGCCGTGCCGCGAATCAATGTCCCCTTACATTCCGTTTTTTATGGCGACGGTTGGCAACCGACGAATCTACTTGCGGGTGGACGGACGAGTGTTCACGAAACTGCACACTCGCGATCGCGGCAACTAAAACGGTACTGGCCTGGATAATGAGACCGCTTACGCCAGCGGGCGGACCTTGATGTTCTTCCAACGGCACTTGGCTCCGGCGGGCCAGTTTTGGCCGCCGTGGACTTGAACGGCGATGCTCCCCTCGGTGCCGAGGGCCTTCAGGACGGCCTCCTTGTCGTAGCGCTCGGACTTGGAAGTTGCGCCATCCCAAACGCAGACTTGCTGGTCGTTAATCCAGGTGGTGACCTTGGGGTATTTCCCTTCAACAAGGACGCGGGCAGTGTTCCAATCGTCGATTTTCCAGGCCTTGACCCATTCCTCAGGCTTGCAGGAGGAGACCAGGCCGACTTCCTCGGCTGTCTTGTGCTTATCGGTCGTGTAGCCGATGTGCTTTTTGTCCCCGTCGTACTTGCCGTTCACGTCGAAGCTGCGGGCCGTAAAGCCGCCAGTTCCTTCGCCGTAAATTTGACCGACGTTGCCGGCATCGTGATAGTCCACCATCATTTGCAGGCACTGCCCCTTGTCGTTGCTCCGCAGGAACAGGCCGGAACAGACTCCCCAGGTCGGCTTCATGTCGATAAGCAGTTCGAAATTGCCGAACTTCTGGTCGGTGAGCAAAATGCCGCCGTTGCCGCTGCCGGGAGGATCCTGTTCGCCAGCAATCGCGCCGTCTTCCACCTGCCAGATGCCGCCGGTGCCGTGGCCGATTTTCTCGGGGTTTTTGTGCCAGCCTTTGAGTGTCTTGCCGTCGAAGAGGGTGATCCAATCTTCCTTGGCGGGAGCGGCATAGGCCGAACGGGAAAGGAGCGTCGTATTGGCAGTCAGCGCCGCAGATGCAGCGACGGAAGTTGCCAGGAAGCGGCGGCGGGATAAGCGTTTCGACATGATGGGCTCCAAATTGGCGAAAAATGTTTTAGGAAAGTCATGTCATCTTAAGCCATCTGTTTGAGCAATCAATCTGCCGTAACCTACGAACCATCCCTTTGGCGGAGGCAACCCGCTATTTACGCGATACCCCCGTGCGGCGTAAATTGCAGGGGAAGGATTCGTTAGGAAAGGCGGTAGGATATGCTGACCACGACGTGTCATGAGTTCCATCCCACGCTCACCCCCGGGGGGCAATCGGCCCCTTATGAGCCGAATGAGCTAGTTCCCCGGTATCAGTCGTTCGTCACCGAGCAGCGAATGAGCTGGACCAGCCACCAGAGGCTGATCAAGCTGCTTGGGTCGGGGGGCCAAGGCGTCGTCTATCTGACGGAGCTCCGCGGAACCGAGGAATTCACGCTGCCGGCGGCGCTGAAGATATTCTCCCCGGAGCGGTTCGAGAGCGCGGCAAAGTATGACACCGCCATGCAGCGGCTCGCGCGAGTTTCCGCCCGCATCGCCCAGATTCAGCACGACAACCTGCTCTACGTCTACAACTTTGTCGACCGTGAGCGGATCCG
>JBJXFF010000064.1:0-23788 GCA_046153945.1 Pirellulaceae bacterium | reverse complement strand
GGGATCCGGTAGCCTTTAAGGCGTCCCGAATCGAACCACTTGCTGACCGTGCGTGGGGCCACTTTACAGATCTTAGCGACCTGTCCAGTAGTGAAGACCTTCATCGCAGGCTCTCCAGTACACTCTCTTTGACTTGGTGTGCCCCGCCGGCGGTGAGGAGCCGCGTGGCGGTGCGATTGCCCCATGCTGGTTCTGCCCGGGCTGGTCTAAGGCGTTGGCAAATGGGATTTGCCGGGCAGCGCCAAACATCTGGGTTGGGGCGAACATCCTATGCTTTGGGTACGAGCAAACCAGTTCCCTCTGATTCGCACCTACCATCAACATCGGCACGGTCTGACCGGAACTCGGCGTAAATCCCGAAAATCGAAGCGGTGGGTATATCCACTTCCTTCGGGCATCCGGCAAAATCGTTACCGTCGTACTCGGCGTGGTACTTGGCGGGAGAATAGGCGAGCGTGCGCCGGCGGGTCGGCCATGCAAACTCGGTTAGGACCGCAGTGGCCCATCTCAGTTGACTACCGCATGCGGAAACGACGTCTTGTCCTTTCCGATTCTGGGCTTTCCGGCATCCTGCCGGTCCATCCAGATTGGCAGGCGTTTTAAGCCTGCCCACGCAGCGGTCCCTTGAGATGAACCACCTGTGGCTCTTTCCATTTCCCCCCAAGTCAGGGTGCTATCACTTGGCGTTGTTCCGTCGCACGGCGAATGCTTCGGCGCGGGGTGACAGACCCCTTCCGAATGTTAGCATCGTATGAACTAGGCACGGGACTTTAGAATCTTCGGCCAGTCATGCCAGAAGTGCGGCTGGAGAGGATGGATAGGGCCTGCCGGATGGTCCGGATTGTGGCGGAAAATCAGGTTTTGAGTTGGTGGACACTTTGGTGGGCCGTCATTCCATGACCGGCCCATTCTGCTCTGCCCAAAAGAATGGGGCTGTTTCGGAGAAACGCCCCACTATAACGCTGCTCTTCTTCCGGGGTGCTTCTGTTCCAGCCCGCAACTGCCGGCTGTGGGAAGGAGCTTTTTTGGGCTAAGGTTGCCGCGGGGGTTGAAAGCTTCTCTAAGATTCTTCATTGCTGTCAGATCGCTATCCGTAAACATCTTGTGCATGAAGTGGATCTTCTCCACGCCGATGCCGTGCTCGCCGGTGACGGAGCCGCCGCACTTCAGGCACTCATCCAGGATTTCGTTGCCGGCCACGACCACCCGCTGGACTTGAGCCGCGTCCCGCTCGTCGAACAGCAAGATGGGATGGATGTTGCCGTCTCCGGCGTGAAAGACATTGACGATTTGAATTTCGTGGCGTGCACCGATTTCGATAATTTTGCGGAGAATGTGGGGCAACTGCGTGCGGGGAACGACCCCGTCCTGAGTACAGTAACTGGGGCTAAGCCGGCCGATGGCTCCGAACGCCTGCTTGCGGCTCTTCCAGAGTTTCTGGCGCTCTTTGTCGCCGACGGCCAGGCGGACCTCGCGGGCGTGGCACTTTTTGCAGAGCGCGATGATCTGGTCCCGCTGCTCATCGAGTCCCGCCTCCAGGCCGTCCACCTCAATCAGCAGAATCGCCTGGGCATCCAGAGGAAAGCCGAAGGAAAATGCGGCTTCGACCGCGACGAGGATTCCTTGATCCATCATTTCCAACGCGGCCGGGACAATTCCGGCCGCGATGATTTCGCTGATAGCATTGGTAGCGTCGTCGCACGATTCGAAGACCCCGAGCATCGTCCGGTAACCCTGGGGGTTCCGCGTCAGCCGCACCCAGACCTTGGTGACGATGGCCAGCGTCCCTTCGCTGCCGACAACGGTCCCGGCCAGGTCCAGCCCCAGCGGGTCTTCGGCCGGCCCGCCAATCCGGACGATGCGGCCATCCGCCAGCACGGCTTCCATCCCCAGCACATGATTCACGGTCACGCCGTACTTGAGCGTGTGTGGCCCGCCGCTGTTGGTCGCCACGTTGCCGCCAATGGTGCAGGCTCCCTGGCTCGACGGGTCAGGAGCATAGTGATAGCCGGTCCCCTTGAGGGCGTTCGTCAGCCAGACGTTAACCACCCCCGGGTGCACAATGGCGTAGCGGTCGCGAAGATTGATCTCCTCAATCTCCTTCATCCGGGTCAGGACGATCATCACCCCGCCGCCAACCGGCAAGCAGCCCCCCGCCAGGCTCGTCCCCGCTCCGCGCGGCAAGAACGGCACATCCGCCGCGTTGCAGATCTTTACGATTCGGGCCACATCGTCCGTGTTTCGCGGAAACACGACGATATCCGGGCTGTTCTTTTCGATCGTGAAGCCGTCGCACTCATAGACCAGCATTTCGCTATGAGCGGCGAGGACATTCTCGGCACCGACGGCCTGCCGAAGTTGCGTGACAATTCTGGAGATTGGCTGCATGGCCCGATTATAGGCCGCTGCGGAGTTGCTGCCCAAGGGGCAGGGTGTCGATGTCAAAGGAGCCACGAAGAGCCGCCGATTACTTCATTTCCTTCCAAAACTCCTCAACCGGCTTGTCGTTGATCTTTTGCAGCGTGGTCAGGGAGCGGAGGATTTCTCCATCTCGCTTTAGATCGAAGTCGAGGTAAATCTGCGTGAGCGGCATCCCTTTCAATGGAGAGAGATCCTTCACTTTCGTCCCTTGGATCGTGAACCACACCAGCGGCATGTCCTTCACCGGGGTGATGTCGTCAACTGCGGTGTGATTGCACCAGAGAATGGTCAGGGGCATTCCCTCGAGAATTTTCAAGCTGGATACCTGCGTATACGAGCAATTCAGCACCTTCAGTTGCATCCCCTTGAGTGCAGTCAGGTCGGCAACGAGGGAGTTGTCGATATACAGGTCTGTGAGCGGCATCCCTTGAAGCGGAGCCAGGTCGGAGACCTTGTTCACGCTCAAAGTCAGGCTCTGGAGTTGCATCCCCTGTAGCGGCTTCAAGTCGGCGAGTTTGCCGGGAATCGCACCATCGGCACGACAATTAAGAGCAGTCAGATGGGTGAAGGCCCGAATGGGGGAGATGTCCTCCACGTTGTTCGTGAAGAACTCCAGTTTTGTAACAGAGTCGTTCTCGTTCGTGGGAACGAGCGTGCCGTCGAAATCGGGGTTCCGCATTTTCATCTCTTTGCGGACTTCCTCAATCTGCTCGGCGACGGGGAGGGCCGCGATGCGTTTGGCCTTGGCAGCGGGGAACGGGGCGAAACCGACTTCTTTCCAGAACTTCGCGGCCGGTTGGTTGTTGATGAATTGCAGCGTTTTGATCTCGCGGAGGATCTGGGCATCGCGGTCGGGATTGAAGTCGCACGTGACCCTGGTGAGCGGCATCCCCTTCAGCGCTGAAATGTCCGTTACCTTTGTGCCCCGGTAGTTGATATCAACCAGCGGCATGCCGGCCAGCAGGGACAGATCGGATACCGCTGTTGATTCGCAATTGAGATCCGCGAGGTTCATCCCCTGGAGCGGCGACAAATCCTGGACCGGCGTGAAGGCGATGCTCAACCCGGTTAGCGGCATACCCCGGAGTGGAGACAGGTCGGTGAGCTTGCTCATTGAGGAACACTCCAACCCTTGCAATTTCATGCCCTGCAACGGCTTCAAGTCGGATACCCCCGAGTTCCGAATGCTGAGTATCCGCAGCCGACTACCTTGAAGTGTCCGCAAGTCGTCCAGCGTGGGACTGCCCGAGCATTCCAAATACTCAAGGTGGGGGAGCGCCCGGGCGGGTGACAGATCCCGAATCCCAGACGCTTGCAACACCAACCTGGTAACTCGCTCGTTCTCGACAATGAGTTCGATCTCGCCCGTGTAATCGGGGTTGCGTTTCTTCATCTCTTTGCGGACTTCATCAATCTGCTCGGGGGCGGGGAGGGCCGCGATGCGTTTGACTTCAGCAGCGGGGAACGGGGGAGCCGGCGTTGCACTGTTTGCGGGTGTTACAGCCAGCTTCTGCGCTTGCTTCACCGCATCCACCGTCAAAGCGACCCGAAATCCAAAAGTGTGGTCGCGGTGCGTCGGTCTCCCGGCGTAGCGGATGGAGGCGCGGCAATAGGACGAAGTGTTGGACCAGTTTCCCCCCCGGAGCAGATGCTGGGAGTCGGCGGTAAAGGGGCTATGGGGGTCCGTTGCAGGCTTTCCCTGGAATTGGGAATAGTAACCCGGCTCCCAGCCATCCTGCACCCATTCCCAGACGCTGCCGTGAATGTCGTAGAGGCCGAAGGGATTGGCCTTGAGCAGGCCAACCGGATGTGTCCGTCCTCCGGAGTTCGCGTCGAACCTGCCGGCCAGCGCCAGGTCTTCGTCCTTGTCGCCAGTCCAGTACCCGGTACTTGTCCCCGCGCGGCAAGCATATTCCCATTCCGCTTCACTGGGGAGCCGATAGCCGTTCCCCTCTTGAGGGGAAATCGTTTCGTTCGCCCGGGAATAAAAAGGTTTCAGTTGTTCCAGGCTGCTCAAGCGGGCGGCGAATTCCGCGGCATCATTCCAGCTCACCATTTCCACCGGGTGTTTGGATGTGTCGACGCCGGGTACGGCCTCCTTGCCGGCTCCTTGCGGAGCAAAGTGGGACGGATTCGTTCCTATCACCCGTTCGTAATCGGCTTGCGTAACTTCGTGGACCCCCAGAAAAATTGGCTGCGTGAGGATGACCTTGTGCTGAGGCCCTTCCGACTTGACGCGCTCCTGCCACTCCTTGTCTTCCCCCACTTCCTGGAGGGCCGCTTCGATCTCCGCGGCTGTGCTCCCCATCGTGAACTCGCCTGGCGGGATGAGCATGAACTTCATGCCGATGCTGTTGGTGTATTCGACCCTCACGCCGAGGTGTTTTGCCCAAGCGTCCTGGTGGGCTTTGGCCTGACCGGCGTCAAAGGGGGCGATAGCGGGTTTGGGTGCGCCCTCTGGCCAGGTGTGTGAGCCGGTGGAGGCAACTGGCTTGGCAGCCTTCGCTGCAATCGCTGCTTTCACGGCATCGATCGTGAGCGACACCCGAAACCCGAGATCGTCGAAATGATCCGTCGGAGGGACTGCCAGACGAGCCGACGACCGACAGTAAGATGCGGAGTGGTACCAACGCCCCCCGCGGACCACTCGCTCGGAATCGGCGGAAAGCGGTCTGCTGGGGTTGATCGCGGGCTTCTGCTGGAATTCGCCGTAGAAGGATGGATCCCATCCGTCCTGCACCCATTCCCAGACATTGCCATGCGTGTCATAGAGGCCGTAGGGATTCGCTTTCAACTCACCTGCCACGTGCGTCCGTCCTCCGGAGGATTCACCGAACCAGCCCGCCCGCACCAGGTCTTCATCTTTGTCGCCGATCCAAAACCTGGTCGCGGTTCCAGCCCGGCAGGCAAATTCCCACTCTGCTTCGCTGGGGAGGCTGTAACTCTTACCGTTGGACTTCTTGAGCTTCTCCAGATTGCTTAGTTTTGCGCAGAACTCAGCCGCATCGTTCCAACTCACCATTTCCACCGGGTGATTGCTCGTCTCCATCCCGGCGACGGCTTCTTTTCCCATTCCCTGCGGGGCAAAATGGGAAGGGTTCTGCCCCATCACTTTTTCGTACTGGGCCTGCGTGACTTCGTGAATGCCGAGGTAGATCGGCTGCGTCAAGATCACCTTGTGCGCTGGAGCTTCCGACTTGAGGCACTCCTGCCAATGCCGGTCACTTGGGTAGACGATCTTGAGGGCCGCTTCGATTTCAGCCGCCGTACTCCCCATCGTAAACTCACCGGGCGGGATGAGGATGAACTTCATGCCGAGAGCGTTGGTGTATTCGACCGGCACGCCGAGGTATTCGGCCCATTTCTCTTGATGCTGCCTGGCTTGCTTCGCTTCAAACGGCGCGATTGCCGGCTGGGGTGCATCGGCCGGCCAACCGTTCCATGTGGTGCGGGAAGTCTCGGTAATTGGCGGCAGACTGGTCCCTTCTTTCGCCCCCTTGGGCTCTGTTCCCGGACGGGTAACGGCGTACAGGCCAATCGCCAGCAGGGGTAGCACGAGTGCCGCTACGGCCACCCACTTCCACACTCCCGCTGCCGGCTGCGCCTTCGCGCGTGGGATGAGGGAGTAATCCCGTAGTCCGGCCTGAGACTTGAGTTGGGCTTCACAGTTGGCGAGGACGTCGGCAATTTCGCGGGCCGATTGATAGCGCTCCTCCGGGTTCTTGGCATGGAGCTTAGTAATGATGTCGCAAAACCAGGTTGGGGTTTCGGGGATAATCTCGCGAATCGGGCGTGGGGTGTCCTCGGTCAATCGTTTCAGAACGGCCAGCGTGGAAGCGGCGCGAAAGGGGGGGCGGCCGCTGACCATCTGATAGAGGACGCTGCCGAAGCTGAAGAGATCGGCCCGCTGGTCGAGCTTCTGTCCCAGAGCCTGCTCGGGGGCCATGTACATCGGCGTGCCCGCAATCGTGCCGCTTTGCGTCATGCTGGCGTCGTCGGCGGCGCGGGCCAGGCCGAAGTCGGTGATTTTGACCCGATCGCGCATCCCCGTTTCCAGCAGGATATTCCCGGGCTTGATATCGCGATGGATGAGATCCTTGGCATGGGCAGCCGCCAGTCCTTCGGCGATTTGCGTCCCCAGCCGCAGCACCGTCGGGACATCGAGCGGTCCCCGTTCGTCAAGCCGTTGCTGCAAGGTGACGCCGGGAATGTACTCCATCACCAGATAGGGAATCGGCTTTTCTTCGACGGCATAAACGCTAACCACGTTTTCATGCCGGATGGCCGCTGACGCTTGGGCCTCGCGGAGGAACCGCTTGCGAGCGGGGGACGTAGCCGCCAGTTCCGGGGCCATGACTTTGATGGCCACGACCCGTTGCAGCTTTTCGTCAAACGCACGCAGCACCGTTCCAAAGGCTCCGCTCCCTACGACCTCAAGGATCTCGTAATGCCCCAGCCGCCCCAAGGAATCTGGCTTGGTGGAGGGCTCCAAGTAACCCAGGGATATTTCTTCCGACATTTTTGCTCGCTCCTGATTCCGCGAGAATTCTAGGATGGCGGGGTCATCGCCGGGATGGGTTGCTTCACCTTGCGTGGAACCGGTCCCCGCGACGAGGGTGACGGTCTGACCGGATAGATCATCGCCGATTTGTTCCACGACAGGGATCTGGAGGAATCGGCTCTCCCCTTCATGGGACGCCAGGAGCGACTCGACGCGGCTCAGCAGTTCGGCATTATCAGCACAGGCCGATTGAAGATGCGCCTTGCGAGCCGCGGGATCCTCGATTTCCAGAGCGGTCAGAAATAGTTCTCGTTCGTTCATGACGAGGGCCTCGGCCGAATTGGGAAATGATGACTTCCCTTACAATGCGACGTTTTACCCCAAGTCACGCCAGAAAACTCTATTTTTCTTCCGATTTCCCGTCCTGCCCGGCAATTTCCCGGTGCAGCCAGGCCCGGGCAAAGGCCCAGACCCGGTCTGCGGTGCGGGGGGAAATCCCCAGCATTTCCGCTGCATCGGCGACCGAAAGGCCCGCGAAATATCGCAAATGGACCAGCTCCACGGCCTGGGGGTCCACCGCCTTCAGACGGTCCAAGGCCGCGTCGAGGGCCACCAAATCTTCGTGAATCTCCGGGGCAACGACCGACACTTCGTCCAACTCCCGCCGAGTCAGTTCGCCCCCGCGCTTGTGCCTCTGCTTACTCCGGGCACTTTCCACCAGAATCCGCCGCATCGCTTCGGCGGCGGCGGCGAAGAAGTGGCCCCGGTTGTCAAAAGTGACAGGAGGCAGGGGACGGGGATCAGAGTTCTGGCTGTCCCCTGTCTCCTGTCCCCTGTCTCCTGGCTTTCCCACAAGTCGCAAGAAGGCCTCATGGACCAGCGCCGTCGCCTGCAGCGTTTGTCCCGGATTCTCCAAGGCCAGCTTCGCCGCCGCCAACTTCCGCAACTCGTCGTAGACCAGCGGCAGCAGCTTCTGGGCCGCCGACGGATCGCCGGATTCGATTTGCGACAGAATGCGGGTGACGTCGGACATGCGGAAGGGCAATAATAACAGGCCAGGAAGTGCTGAAGTCGCTGTCGGAGCGGCGGAATCGGGCATCCATGATTCTACGAGGCGTACTTCGCGAGTAAACTACGGTTGATCGCCCGCCTTCCTCTCCCCGATTTGGAGCCGCCATGATTCGCAGATTTGCACTCTCCTTGGTTGCCGTACTCACTCTGACGGCAGTTGCTTCCGCCGAGCCGCTGAAGGCGCTGATTGTCGATGGCCAGAACAACCACGGCGTCTGGCCGACGACGACCAAGATGATGAAGAAGTACCTGGAGGAGACGGGGCTCTTTACGGTGGATGTGGCGACAACCGCTCCCAAGGGAACGGACGAAAAGTTTAGGCCGGAATTCAAGAAATACGCTGTGGTCGTTTCCAACTACAACGGTGATGCCTGGCCGGCGGAGACGAAGCAGGCGTTTGTCGAATACGTGAAGGGTGGCGGCGGCTTTGTTGTCGTGCACGCAGCCAATAATTCCTTCGGAGACTGGAAGGAGTACAACGAAATGATCGGCCTCGGCGGGTGGGGAGGGCGCAGCGAGGCCAGCGGCCCCTATGTCTATATCAATGCCGAGGGGAAGCTCGTGCGGGACGAGTCCAAGGGACGCGGCGGCAATCACGGCAGTCAGCACCCGTTCCAGATCATCGTCCGCGACTCAAAACACCCCGTCACAGCCGGCATGCCGGGGGAATGGATGCACATGAATGACGAACTGTACGACCTGCTCCGGGGCCCGGCCGAGAATATGACCGTGCTGGCCACTGCTTTCGCTGACAAATCGAAGGGAGGGACCGGCCGGCACGAGCCCATGATCTTCACCATCAACTACGGCAAGGGGCGAGTCTTCCATACACCGATGGGGCACGGCAAGGATTCCCAGGAATGCGTCGGCTTCATCACGACGCTGCAGCGCGGCGCCGAATGGGCCGCCACCGGCAAAGTCACTCAGAAAATCCCCAGCGAATTTCCCACCGCTGACAAAACCAGCGATCGAAAGTTCGAAGAGAAATAACCCCGCAGAGCAAGCTGCCAGCTTGCTCAAGAAAAGTGCATCTCCCATCTAGATCTTGATACCAGAACAAACCACCTCTCTTGAATTCTCCAACATGAAAACCCTGCTGTTTTCGGCATCTCTGACCCTGTTCGTGTCCTCCGTCCTCTCCGCCGCCGATCCTTGGGTCGTCTACGAAGGGACCGACGGCCCTGGCAAGGGGAAGCACATTGTGCTGATCTCCGGCGACGAAGAATACCGCAGCGAAGAGGCCCTGCCGCAGCTAGGAAAGATTCTCGCCAGGCGGCACGGCTTTAAGTGTACCGTGCTGTTTCCGATTGACCCGGCCAGCGGCGTCATCAATCCGGATGTCAGCAACATTCCCGGGACCGAAGCCCTGGCCACCGCGGACCTGATGATCATCGCCACCCGTTTTCGCGACCTTCCCGACGACCAGATGAAGCCGATTGTCGATTTCATCGAGTCCGGCAAGCCGATCATCGGCATGCGAACCGCCACCCATGCCTTCAACATCAAGGGAGGCAAGAAGTACGCCAAGTACACCTGGACCAACGGCGACAAGGAATATGAAAAGGGTTTCGGCCGGCAGGTGCTCGGCGAGACCTGGGTCTCGCACTGGGGAAATCACGGCTCACAAAGCACGCGCGGGATTGTGGCCAAGGGGCAAGAGCAGCACCCAATCCTCCGCGGCATCAAGGAAGGGGCCATTTGGGGACCGACGGACGTTTACGAAGCCAATCCCGGCGGCGACAGCGTGCCGCTGGTCCTGGGACAAATCGTGGCCGGCATGAAGTTCGACGATCCGCCGGCCAAGTATGAAGACGGGAAACAGAACCGCAACGAGCCGATGATGCCGGTGGCTTGGACCAAAACCTACAAGGGTGCCGGCGGCAAGACGGCCCGCATCTTTTGCACCACGATGGGAGCCGCCACCGACCTGGAAGCGGAAGGGACCCGCCGAATGCTGGTGAATTCCGTGTACTGGACCCTCGGCATGGAAGACAAAATTGCCGAGAAAGCCAGTGTGGAACTCGTCGGCGAGTTCAAGCCGACGCCGTTTGGCTTTGGCAAGTACGTGAAGGGGGTCAAGGTCGAGTCCCACGTTCTGAAGTAGGCTCCCGCCTAGTCAGTCAACTCGCGGACAATCGTGCACCCGATGTGGAGAGGATCCCCTTCCAGGTCGTCGCGCCGGGTTACGCGAACGACGTCCACAATCAGAAACGAAAATGGCGCGGGGCCCACTGCCACGACAAGCTGCTTCGTTGCGGGCTTACTTTCCGACAGGAACGAGATTCCCGTTTCGGATACGTCGTTGAACATCGCCCAGTCGAATTCGTCCTGCCGTGGCAGGCGGACGCCGTCGAAAGGTGCGACCAACTGGCGGCCGTTGTAAGTGTGTCGGGGGGCTCGCCGCTGCTCGGCGGATAGCCAATCTTGCTCGCTGCGCTGCTCGTCGTCCAATAGTGTTTCCAAGTTCATTTTCCAGCTCGCCAAACGGTTCTTTGTGATCGCGGTATCGAGCAATCCTAGGTTAAGAGTTTTCGGGGCAGGGGAAGTTCTTGGCAGAAAGGGGGGAAGGGCGCCGATTCAATCGGAATAAAAGGAACGGGCTGCATGCGATTCCTCGAAAGAGAGTCTGCGGGTATGCTTGGAGAGACACTGTGCCCGAGCAACAGAGGAACTCCAGTGACCGAAACAGCAACCGCGAACAGCCCCCCTCGAGCCAAGAGCGGCCGCCTTTTACTCACCTTGGGAATTCTGTCGGCCATCCTGGGGCCGGTGATTTATGCGGTTGAGTTTCAGAATCGCGTTTTAAGCTCGCCGTGGTACGTCCCGGCGCTGGCCACCCTAGCCGTGGTATTTATGGCAGCCTCCTTGGCCCAAAGCCGCACCGTCTGGCGCTATGCCGTAACTGGTTTTACCACGCTTTTCGCCGGCCTGGTCTGGCTGATGTTTCTGATCGGCATGGCGGCGCCCCCTTACACGGGGAGCGTGGAAGTGGGGCGGGCCTTTCCCAAGTTTGAGACGACGCTCGCCGGGGGGAAAGGATTCAGCCAGGCAGATCTCACTGGCGACCAGAACACCATCCTGCTCTTCTTTCGCGGCCGGTGGTGACCGGTTTGCATGATCGAGCTAGTTGAGCTCGAAACGAACCATGTGGAGTTTGAAAAACGAAACGTCCGAATAGTTGTCGCGTCTTTGGAAGAACCGGAAGAGGCAAGGCTCACGCAGCAGGAATTCCCCCATCTGGTCGTCGTCGCCGACTCTGCCGGAAAATTGATCGAGGCGGCTGGGGTGGTCCATCAGAAGGCCGGACCCAAGGGAGAGGACATCGCCGCCCCCACGACGTTCTTCATCGACAAACAGGGAACGGTACGCTCCCTGTTCAGGCCCAAGCAAGTGGTCACCCGTCTGTCGGCAGCGGAAGTCTTGAAGGCTGTGGATGAGAAACTGGCGAGATAACCATATTCGAATGAACTCAGCATTCGCCGCTTTCATTCGGATTTTGGACTTCGGATTTCGATTTTCCCGCCACCCTACTTCGCCGCCGTCATCGGATCCTGCTTCGGAGCCTCGAACGTGCTGACGGGCTGGGCGTTTTCGTTCCAGACTCGCAGGACGCTGTCGGCTCCGCCGGCGATGATGGTTTTGCCATCGTTGGAAGCCCCCGAGGCGTACATGTAATCAGCTCCGCCCGGGAAGTCGCGAACGTTGCCCCCGTTGGCCGCGTTGACGAAGCGGACAATCTTGTCGCCGCTGCAGACAATGACGACGTCCTGATCGCCGACGAAATGAATGGCGGTCACTTCCTTGGTGTAACCCGCGATGGTGCGGGCCTGGTCGCCGGTGCGGGCGTCCCACACTTTGATGGCCGCATCCGCCCCGCTGGAGGCGAGCAGCCGGCCGTCGGCCCGCCAACTGACTCCGAGGACATGGTGCGTATGCCCTTCAAACGAGCGGATGAACTTGCCGTCCGCCGCGTTCCAGACCTTCACGAACCGGTCGGCTGCGCAACTGGCCAAGGTCAGGCCGTCCGGCGAAAAGTCGAGTCCAAAGACCGTGTCGCTATGCGGCTCTTTGTAGGCGAGCAGCAGCTGACCGTTCTCGACGTTCCAAATCTTGATTTCGCCGCTGCGGGAGGGCTCGCCGCCGCCACTGGCGAGACGCTTGCCGTCCGGGCTGAAGTCGAGGGCAGTCACCCGGTCCACGAGCATCTCCGAAGAGTCGGGCGTGCCGATGGTCCGCTCCAGTTTCCATTCGGTGGCAAAATCCCAAACCACGCCGGTGTTATTTGCGGCAAGGCTGATGGCGTTACCTTCCTTCGTGAACGCGACCAGCGACAGGGCCGCATTCTGGCCGGTGTAGATGTCGATTGGAGCGCCGGTTTCGGCATCCCACGAATGGAGAAGTTGGTCATCTCCCACGGTGGCCAGGGTCTGGCCGTTCGGCGAGAAGGAGACGCTCTTGAGGGGCTTTTCGCTTTCGACGACCGTCTTGGTCACGGCCACGAGTTCCACATCTCGCTGTACGACGGCTGCTTCGAATGTCTTGACGGTCGCTTCAAACCCGGGGATGGCTTCGGTCGCTTTCTTCACGGACTCCGCCGCCCGCTCGACGCTCCGCATGGCGGCTTTGAGGGCTCGATCCGCGGCCATTTTCTCTTCGACGGCCTTCATGGCGACCGGCGTGACTTGCTTCACCTTTTGATCGGCCGTATTGAAGGCAGTCAAAGCATCCGCAGCCGCTTTGTCGCCAGTTGCCTTATTCGTATCGGCGGTCTTTTTGGCGGTATCCGCATCGACAGCGGCTTTCTCTTTGACCACCTTTACTTCATCGGCAGCCTTCTTCTTGGCATCGGCATCGGTGTTCGCTTTTTCGGCGGCAGCGACGGCATCCTTCAAAGTCTGGTTATTAACGTCCTTGGCGAGAGCTTCCTTGGCCTGGTTGAGAGCCGTCGTGGCGGCAGTTGCAGCCGTGGCAGCATCAGTCGCGGATTTAACGGCTTCGTCTTTGGCCTTGTTCGCCGCAACGAGGGCTTCGTTCGCCGTAACGGCGGCCGCGTCGGTAACCTTCTTGGCTTCGTCGGCCTTGGTTTTGGCCACGGTCGCGTCGGCCAGGGCCTTGTCCGCTGCGTCCTTATCGATCACTGGCTGCTTGGCGGCTTCGTCCTTCTTTTTGAAATCGGCGTCGGCAGCAATCTGGGCCTCCGTCGATTTCTTCTGATTCTCTTCTTCGGCTTTCTTCCGGTTGCCGGCTTCGGTCAAGTCCGCTTTGGCGAGTTCGACTTGCTTCTTGGCAAGATTCACCGTACGGGTCGCTTCGCCGACTTTCAGGCCGGTGCGATAGTCCCCCTTCATATCAACGACGAGCTGTTGATTCTCGGCATTCCAAAGCTTGGCGATGTTGTTGGCTCCAACCGAGGCAATCCGCTTGCCGTCGGCGCGAATCGCAACCGCATCGACGGGTGCACCGTGGTTCATCTGCTTGACTACGTTGCCTCCGGCGACATCAATCACGCGAACGACGCCATCTTTGCAACCGGTGAGAATCTGCGTCCCTCCCGGCAGGGCCACGAGACTGGTAACCGGCTGGCCGTGGCCGGCGATTTCCTTGACCGGCTTGGGGGGCTCGGTGGGAGCAGCAGCGGGCAAGGCCCACAACCGCAGGCTGTTGTCCGCGCCTCCGGTGGCGACTTGAGCTTCAGCAGCAACAAGCGCGACGGCATTGACCGGAGCGGGAGTCTCGACCGAAGCAATCTGCATCCCGTCTGCCATGTTGAAGACGCGGAAGGTTTTATCCTGGGAACCGCTAATGACCTTGCTGGCATCAGCATTAAAAGTGACACCGGTGACGGGACCGGTATGGCCCGCGAGCGTTTTGGCAATCTGGCCTGTGGCGAGGTCAAAGATCTTGATTTTGCCAGTCTCTTCGCCGACTGCGGCGAACTTGCCATCCACACTTAGCGCGATCGAACGGGCGGGACCCTCGAGAGCCGCCAGGTCCAATTTCTTCACGTTCTTAGGCTTGCGCCAGAGCTTGATCGTGCGGAAGCCGCCGGAGGCGAGCAGTTCCCCATCGGGGCTAAAGGCGAGGGACTGGATCAGGTCCAGGTCGGCTACGCCGGGCTGCTTGTAAACGCCCTTGGCGATGAGCGACGGGTCGGTCAGCCGGCCGAGTTCCCGCTTGCTGGGAATGTGGTAGAGGAAAATCTGATTGGCCCGGCCGGCGGCAGCATATTGGCCGTCCGCGGTAATGGCGACGGAGAAGATCGGGTTGACCCCGGGGGGCAACGGCTGCCAGGCGATGGGTCCGCCGGTCCCTTTCACTTCACCCTTGGCTCCCTGATCGATCCAAAGCTTGACGAGGCCCAGTTCGTCCGGCGTGAGGGCCTTGGCCTTCACGTCGTTGTCCGGCGGCGGCATGAAGGGCTCTTTCTGCCGCGCTGCCATCTTGAGCAGCAAGCTCTCGGCACTTTTGCCGGCGATGACGGACGGTCCTTCGCTGCCACCCTTGAGGATGGTCGTCGGCGTCTCGAGAACCAGATCGCTCTCCGCCTCCGTGGCGCTGTGGCAGGCCAGACAGTTGCGACGGAAGATCGGCAGAATTTCCTTCTCAAAATCGACCGGCCCCTCGTGCTTCACTTCCGTGATGGCAATGGGCTCCGCTGATGCCGTGCGAGCGGCAAATGCCAGCGGCACAGCGGCGACGAGAAGGAGCGAGCGGAAAGTGCTTCGTGCGATCGACATAGGGTTAACCTCGGATTACAAGTTTTGCTTGTTGGGCGACTTCCTCACTGTAGCCAGCACACTCCGTGTGCTGACATGTCCGCTCACGGTGTGAGCGGACTACTACTTCTTCACTTCCTCAACCTTGACCATCACGTTCGTCACGGCCTGGACATCCACATTGTTGAACTTTCCCTTGGCCCGGATGACCACCTTGTGGTCCCCCAGTGTGGCATTGGCGGCAGCGACAATTTCCAGCTTCCCTTCCGCCTGACCGTTGGGGATGCTCACCTTGCTCACCGTGAGACCTTGAACGCCGGCCGGCGGCTCGAAGGAAATTTCGACGGCGTCGGCGAAGGCGTAGAGGCGATTGATATTGGCGGTGAGAGTTTGCTTCTCCCCCTGCTTCACGGCTCCGCCGACAACGGCGGAGTTGAAGACGATGGGAGTGGCAACGATGCGGAGCTTGATCGGCGTGGAAATCAGCGAGAAGTTGACGTCCTTCGGCGCATTGGCCGCCTTGATCGCATTGACCCGTGCATCGAACTGCGGCTTGAATTGGTTAGCAGCAGTCAGTTTGTCGGTCGCAGCCTTCAGAGCAGCTTCCGAGGCCACGCGGGCATCTTCCTTGGTCTTGGCCAAAGCCAGAGCGTCGACCGAAACTTTCTCGGCCTTCACCTGTTCATCTGCAGCCGCCTTCGCCTGAGTGGCGGCTTCGTCCGAAGCCTTTTGCGCTGCCGCTTCAGCGTCCTTCAGGCCTTGATTCGCAGCATCTTTGGCCGCTGCTTCCTTGGCCTTGGCCAAATTGTCGGCTGCAAGCTTTGCTGCGTCTGCCTTTTGCTTGGCAACGTTCACTGCGTTGGTCTTGGCTACTTCGGCCGCGGTGGCGGCTGTCTTGGTGTCGGTCGCTTCCTTGGTCGCGGCGTCCTTGGCGGTGGTGGCTGTCTTCACCACCTCGCCATACGCCTTGATAGTCTCGTCGAGCGTTTTCTGCTCGGCTTCCAGGGCGGCTTGAGCCTCGGGATTGCGGATGTGCTTCTGCTTGGTATCCGCCCTCATATAGAAGGTGTAGACACCCGGCTTGATATTCGCCTGGTTGACGGCGAGTTCAAACTTGCCGGCAGCCGTGTTGGGGTCGAGATTGATTTCCTTGGGCTTGATTTCGTTGGGCAAACCGATGGCGATGAGCTTGAGCGGCTCTTTCCAATCGCCTCGGCGCGTGGCCGTCACCGGAATTTCCACATTTCCGCCGAGCGAGGTTTCCCAAATCTTGTCTTCTCCAACCTGCACAAATCCCGGCTGCACGTCCTTATCCGCGACAGCCAATTGGAACGACCGGGTGAGTTGGAATTCGGGGTTTTGCACCTGCCGGTTGGCTGTGCCCCAAACGATCTGAGCATAGCGGGCTTCCCGAACAACTTCCTTCCCCGCGATCTGGGCCTTGCCAACAATCTTGATCGGGCCGGCAGCCGTCGCGGCCCCTTCGGCCGCACTGAATACGAGAACGGCCGTGTTCACATCGCCGCCGATAACGGCGCCGGGGCAAGTGACCCCCGCGGGCAAGCCTTCCACGGTGATGGCGATGTCGCCGGTGAACTCATCGCGGCGGTCAATCAGCACGCCGACCGCCGTCGTCCCACCCTTGCGAACGAGATTGGGAAGCAGCGGCGTGTTTTGATTCTGCATGGGATTACCCGGCACAATCGCCTGGGCAAGTATGCGGAAATCCGGCTCGGCGGGATGGATCATCAGGCGATAGACGAACGACGGATTCTTCCGCCCGCTGCCGACTTGATCCCGCAGAAAGAGGCGGTAGGTTCCGTCCTCGGGGACCGCGAATTTGAACGAGGGATCGTCCGTGCTGGTGTCAAAGTCAGTCCCAATCTTCGTCTGCCGATCGGGCATGTCGTCGACCTGGGCAATGTCGCTGACGACTTCCTCCCCCTTCTCATTCTTGGTAACGCGATAAAGGGCGAAGAACGGGTCGCTCTCCAACCCCATCTGATGCGAGGCAACCTCGATGAACCAACTTTCCCCCTTCTTGGCATCGAACTGCACCCAGTCTCCATCCCGCTGAGGATTGAACTGGCCGACATACTCGCAGGGGAGCGTGATTTTTTGAGCCTGAGCAGGCAAATCGTTAGGCTCGACTTCGGCAATGACCGGGCCGCGAGCGAAATAGATGTTGACCGGATTGGCCAAGCCGGCGGGAGTCGGCAGGCGATACTCAATCCCGTCCAGCCAGGCACCGCGAACCGGCGTGGCGCTGTTCGAGACGAGTGAAGTCTTGGCGACTTCATCGGCCGGCAGGGGAATGTTGACGACCAGTTTCTGCAGGGGAGCGCCGCCAATCGTCAGCCCATCCGCCGGCTGTCCGCCGGGAAGGTTCCGTCCATAGATGATGAACTGGTTATTCGAACCGGCCGGCGCGGAGGGGGGAAAGACAAAGTCCACATACGCGGACGCCGTGACGCTGAGCCGATAGAAATAATCCGGCCCGCCGCCGTAAACACTGTCAAAGACCTTCAGGACATAGAACCCTTCCGCCGGGGCGGTGAAATCAATCACCGGATCGCTGCCGACGGTGTCCTTCGCCCGTACAATTTCCTTGCCGGCTGGGTTCATCAAAATCATCGTCGCATTTAGCCGCGACTGCAGCCGCTGGGCGGAGCAATCGATGATCACCCGCTCGCCCGCTTTGAGAGGTACCTTCAGATGATCATAGGTGTTCGCATCGACACGGCCATTGAAGACCGAGTTGATGGGAACATCGACTGCTTTGTCCGGTGCGCCGTTCACCCCGGCATCAATCAGCTCGTTGAGTGCGCTGACTGTAAAGGTTCTCGCGTTGGATTGTCCGAAGCGGCCGACGGTGCGGACTTCGTAGGAACCGGCCGGCACATCGGCGGCGATAGTCACCGTGAATGCCCCGGCTATCGGCTTGGCGACTTTCTCGAGCTCGGTCGGCATCGTCATCTTCGCCGCGCCGACAATGCCGGGATGGCTGAAAATGAGTTTGCTGGCGTCATCCAGGTCAACACCGGCAACGGTAATTTCCACGGCAGTCCCCGGCTTGCCGCCGAGCGGAAAGATGGACGTGAGCTGCGTGGCGGGGATTTGAGCCAGACTGACGGATGAAACGCAAAGGGTCAAAGCTAGCGCGGCAAAACCGCAGCGCAGCCCGCTGGCAAAAAAACAGCGCGTGGCGAAGAAATCCTTCATGGAATCGCCTCCAAAGGGTCTGTTGGGAGGGGGACGAGGCTGGATAGGTGGCAAAGACTGAAACTCAGCCAGTGCCGGCGCGTTCGAGGTGGGAATAAAAGGTGGGACAATACTTTCAGTTTGCTTCAAATTGGCAGGGAAGCAAGCTGTTTGTTTACGGCAATAACTCGTTCCCAAGCTCCGCTTGGGAACGCATGTTTTCGAAGCTCTGCTTCTCTTTAACTGGAAGCGGAGCTTCCGACCTTGGGTACCCAAGCAGAGCTTGGGTACCAGCGGAACGATTAGTGGTTGAACAAGAACTCCTTGGTATTAATCAGTGCCCAGACGATGTCTTCATAGGCTCGCTGCGGGGCGTCCTTGTTCTTTTCGATGTGGGCCAGGGCGATGTTGAGCTCATCCGGCGTCGGCTGGCGGGCGAAGGCGAGCAGGTAGAGCTCGCGGATCTTCACGTCGCTGGGCCGAGCCTTGTCATTGGCCAGAACCGCGGCTTTGCCGTTGCCAGCCGTCAGTTTTCCCTGGATTTCTCCGGAGTTGAGCAGGTGCAGGCTCTGGGCAAGGTTCGCTTCGCTGGATCGCTCGCACTCGCAGGCGCTCGAAGCTTCCGGCCGGCCGAAGACGGTCAGGAAGTAAGAGTTGAAACCATTATCCGGCAGTTGCACAGCGCGGGTGCCGGCGGGAATTGGTCCAAACGACGTCGCCGATCCAGTTACCTGGTCAATCGCATCAAGCAGAACCTCCGCATTCAGCCGCTTGGGATAGTAGCGGGAGAAGTTCTGCTTGTCGTCCTGATTCCACTGGTTAGGCTCCGCGCTCAATTGATAGACCGAGGAGTTGCAGATGGTGCGGCAAAGGCTCTTCAGATCAAAATTATGATCGGAGAAGTCCTTTGCCAGAGCCGCTAGCAGATCGGGGTTCGACGCCGGGTTGGTCACCCGCATGTCGTCTTCCGGATCGACCAGACCACGACCGAAGAAGTGCTTCCAGTAACGGTTGACGAGCGAGCGGGAGAAGAACGGATTGTCCTTGGCTCCCATCCAGTTCGCCAGTTCCTCGCGCGGGTCGTTGTCCGCGGCGATGTCCAAGGGCTTGGCACCGAGGCCGGTGGGCTTGACCCCTTGGCCCGTCTTTGGATTCTGAGCGGAAGCGACGCCGCGACGATGGAAAATCCGCTCGTCTCCTGGCATGACCCCCTTCTTCCGCCCGACCTGGGCGAAGAACGCGGAGAAGCCGTAATAATCCTGCTGGCTCCAGCGTTCAAAGGGGTGGTGATGGCAGCGGGCACATTGAATCCGCAGTCCCAAAAAGAGCTGCGCCGTATCTTCCACCTGAGCCGACTGGTCCTTCACTTCGCGATACCAGGCAACGGGGGAATTCTTCCCCGCTTCGCCGCTCGCAGTGATGATTTCCCGCACGAATTGATCGTACGGCTTGTTCTCGTGCAAGCTCTGGCGAATCCATTCATGGAAGGCAAAGGTCGCCGTCTTATCTCCATCCTGCCGTCGTTTGTTGCGGAGAATGGCGTTCCATTTATTGGCGAAGTAGTCGGCGTAATCGGTGCTTTCCAACAGCCGATCGATGACCTTGGCCCGCTTGGCAGCGTCCTGATCCGCGAGAAACGCGCTCGCTTCGTCCAGCGACGGCAGACGGCCAGCGAGATCGACTGTCACGCGGCGAAGGAACGTGGCGTCGTCACAAATGAGGGACGACGGCAGACCCAGTGCGGTCAGCTTCTTATAGACCTGTTCGTCGATAAAGTTCTTGGCGACGGGAAGCCCTTCCACTTTGACGCCCAGTGGAACCGTGGCGCGATAGACGCCAACATTTCCCTGGTAGCGGGCCATCACCGCCACGGAGCCGGTCAATTGACCGGTGGTGACCAGGCCGGTGACGCTGACTTCGGCCATTTCCGTATCGTTGCTGTCGAAAGTCGTGGTGCGAGTGACATCTTCGGTGGAACCGTCGCTGTAATGGGCGATGACGACGATTTGCTGCGTCGTCTCCCGTTCCATTAGGCGCTCGGTCGGAAAGACCTCGACGTGCGTGACTTTGGGATCAGTTTCCTTGCCATAAGGCATCCCTTGCTCGACCCAGCGGCGCATCAGGCGATATGCCGGAGAATCAAACTCAATCCGCTGGCCGCCACCGTGAGGCAGACGGGCACAAGCTTTGAGAAGCAGCAGGCTTTGATCGGGAGCAGCCGGGAAGAGCCGGCGTCCCTTGCCTTCCTTCACCAGGAATTCAAAGTCTTCCTTGGGCTCAAAGCCAAGCAGGGACAAACGGAAGCCGTTTTGTCCGCCGCTTTTGCCGTGGCAACCGCCGCCGTTGCAGGAATACTTCGTGAAGATAGGAGTGATCTGATTCGCAAAGTTGATCGGCAGGTCGGTGACGAGGTTGCTCACCTGGACATTGACGAGTGCTTCCACGCCAGGAGCGGCCACAGCTTTGACGACGGCCTTTCCTTCGGCGATGGGGGAAATGAGCCCCGTCTCGTCCACCTTCACAATTCCAGCCGGCTCCGCCTGATAAGTAGTCTTGCGGGTGTAATCGCGGGTCTGACCACTGTCATACATCCCGGTAATCACAAGCTGCTGCACGGCATCGCGGCCCGAAAGCAACAGCAGGCCGTCCTTCGTCCGGCCAATATCCAGGACTATCGAAACGAGCTTGCCGGGGTCCCCGAGGCCGGGAGCCTTCGGCTTCGCCGGGGCATCCGCGGCGGAAAGCGCGGAAACGCATAAGGCCTGGGCGATGAGTAGTGCAAGAGAAACAACGGAGGCGGGGTGCGATCGTCGCATGGGTTTCCTTTCCTCAGGTGGGATTAAGGAGTAAGGACTTTCCTTAGGCAGGCTCTAGCGGCGAAGTTCGCCGCCAGCACTTCCGATTATCACCGGTGTGAAGGGAAATTGCAAGCAAAGGAGAGGTTCTTTTTGACCTAGCGACTTGTCTTTGCCGTGAACTTCTTAAAACGCCACCGTAACCGTCCCTGCTCTCCCATTGAAAAACAGCAGTCCCTGCGACAAGACATCGCGGCCAAAAAAGGACGTGATGGCCGTATCGGGACAAGTTTGATTGAATCACGGGAGGAGTGTCGATGACGTGCAACCTTCCTTTGTCGAGCAGAAGTGCAAGGGACACATCAAACTGGTCGCAAACTACGGGGATGATACCAGTGGAGGGGGTGACAATCGAAGTAACGCCCGATGGTGGAATTCCGAGTTGTTGAATCACCGACGGATCAATGCAGGTGCAACTCGCACCGGTATCGAGCAATCCAGATACTTTCACAGCAGGCGGAATCGATCCGCCGCTGGCAACAATCGCCTGCCGCCGGGGAGCACTGATCATCACCGCCAACGGAATGATCGGGCCTGCTGAAGTGATGTTCGTCGTTAATCCGGGCATGGATTGACATCCCGGGAGAAGAACTGCACCCCTTCCAGCCCTTCAATGCACTTAACCATGAAGGGCTCGTAAAGTCCGTATCGATCGTATCCTGCCTTGAGCGCGTCTTCATAGGTATCCCATGTCCCAATGACATCGCTGTGGTGAATCAGCACAAACTTTCCCGCCCCTTGCGCGAGCAGGGCGTCCTTGTGCTGCTCATAGGCTGCCAACTCATCGTGAAAACGCTCAAGGGTAGTCATGGAAATGCTCCGTAGGTTACCTCTTCAGTTTACTGCAAACTGTCCACGCGCTAAAGCAAGGAGCTATACCGTGAAGGGCGCCATGCAATGGAGGGCCTGGTTTTGAGACAACTTCGCCTCGGCCCACTGCTCATGAAACCAGCGTTAGTGAGTTGCTAGTTCGTCCGTCAGCTTCGGCTTGGATTCGACGGTCGGCACCTATACCAGCTCCCGCATCGGCTCGACGCCATTATCCACAAGATACTGCGGCCGGCCGTTCAGATCGTTGATCGTTGCCTTGCGGACGTCGATGCCCAGGTGGTGATAGAGAGTGGCAAAAACTTCCTGGAAGCGGACGGGCCGGCTGGCGGGTTCGCCGCCGATGCGGTCGGTGCTGCCGATGATTTGGCCGTGCTTCAGGCCGCCGCCGGCGAGGAGGGCGCAGGCGACTTGCGGCCAGTGGTCGCGGCCGACTTGGGCGGAGATTTTGGGGGTGCGGCCGAATTCGCCCCAAACAAGGACCGCGGTGTCCTTGTCGAGGCCACGGGCATGCAGGTCTTCGATCAGGGCGGTGAGTCCCTGATCAAAAACCGGAAAATCTTCCTTCTCGCGGTTGAAAATCGTGTTGTAACTGCCGCCGTGCCAGTCCCACTTGCTGTAGTTGACGGTCACCACCCGGCAGCCGGCTTCGATGAGGCGGCGGGCGGCCAGGAAGCTCTGCGGCACTCGTGGGGCGCCGTTTTCGTCGATGAATACTTTGGCGTCGCCGGTGCCGTACCGCTCGCGGGTCTTGGCATCTTCACGCGAGAGGTCAAGGGCTTCGGCCAGTTTGGACGAGGTCAGCACTCCCATCGCTTGCGACGTGAACGCATCGAGTCCTTGCATCATGCCGCTGGCGTCCACATCACGGCGGAAGCGGTCGATGTTGCTGAGAACCTGCTGGCGGCTGGCGAGCCGATCCGTGGTGATTCCTTGAAGCACCATGTCGTTCTTGGTTTCCCCCAGCGGACGGAAGCCGGACCAGGCGGCTCCGAGAAAACCTGGGCCGGGCTCGTTATAGGGGCCGTGCGTGGTGGGATAGCAGAGGCTGACAAATGGCGGAGTGCTGGCGACTGCCGGCCCTTGCAATTTTGCCACTGCCGATCCGAACTGCGGCCAGCCGCCGCCGGGAATGCGGCCCGCCCTGGTCCGGCCGGTGTAGCACTGAACGGCATCGTGATCCGCCTGGGCATCCGAGAGCGAGCGAATGATCGTGAATTTCTCCATCATCCGGCTCATCCGCGGCAGCAGCTCACAGATTTCAACTCCGTTGACGTTGGTCTTGATCGGCTTCCACGGTCCAGCGATTTCCGCGGGGGCTTCCGGCTTGAGGTCGAACAAATCCTGATGGGGCGGCCCGCCGACCAGATAAACCAGAATCACCGACTTGCACGAATTCTTGATCCCCTCAGCCGCCTCCGCCTGCAGAAGTTGCGGCAATGTCAGCCCGGCCGCTCCCAGTGCGCCAATTTTCAAGAAGCTCCGCCGCGAAACGCCGTCGCAGAAATTCCGGTCATCGCGAGAGGTCGGATCCAAAATGGAAAGCATGGGTAAGCTCCGTGCCACAAGTATCGTCATGACCCGCATCCGCAGGCTCATCCAAAGGGCTGCCGCATCGCAATATATCAAAAGCCGTTGATGAGTGCAAAAGGATTTTGCCCCGGAAAGTGGATTCTTCCCACACAGTTCGACGGCAGGGGGTACTGCTGGAAAACAATCTCCCGGAAAACTCGTAATTCCGGGATTAGGGACTTGACGATAGCATGTGTACTTAAATTTCCTACTGTAACATTGTGTTGTAGTCACGGACGGCCTGCCAGGTCGGGTAAACTGGCGGGCGTTCGCCGTTCAAACGAAGCACTCCCGACGCGATGTAAAGCATCAAAGAGAGGCAAAAAATCGCTTATCAAGAGTCCACAAAGACCAATGGATTTTGATGAATCAGGATTGACGGTTATGAATCAACAGTTCGTCAATGTGAATCACCGCATGTGACCGTCGAGGAAGAAGTTGGGGAGATTCGAATTGACGTAAGTCGGCGAAAAAAAGAGCTGTGAATCAGTGAATCGGTACGTGTTTAGCCTGCTTGCTTTTTGGGGATGATAGCACGAATGATTGGCGTATGACGTTAGAAGAGGCTGTGGCGCGGATCGGGGAACTGGAGGGGCAGCTGAAGGCTGCGCTGGATCGGATTG
>JBJXFF010000060.1:0-48682 GCA_046153945.1 Pirellulaceae bacterium | reverse complement strand
CTCTGCGTGATGTTCTTCTTAAAGACATGAGCATCACGCAGAGGCGCGGAGGCGCAGAGGGAAAGCAAACCAGATCGGATTAGACGGGTTGGTCGCTATTCACACCGGCAGGTAGTGATACCGTTTGATTCTCTTGACTGCCTAGGTTTTAGGCAGGGGTGTTCTCCATGCCCACCTCAACCATCGGAATGAGACCAAAAGCATCGGTCCACACGTGGGCCAAATTAGAATTGCAGCCAACATCTTTTCATCCACGCAAAACGGCACCAACAGGGCGATAAAGCACGCGAGCACTATGAGTGCTCCATTGGTTCTTCCGGTCAAGACTCGCCTACGAAAACTTGCTGGATTCTCGTCTCGCTCAGCCTCAAGACTAGCTAAATCGCGTCCCGTAACTGCAAGCCAGACAAAACCAACGTGCATGCCGCCGAAAAAGAGAAATGAAACGACGACAAATGCCGCTTGCAACATTCTCCCAATTCTACCAGCGCACGAAAAAGCCCCGCCAGAGTGACGAGGCAGAATCCGCATTCGCGCCACTGGCATGTCCGCTCACGGAGTGAGCGGACTACTATGTCCTACTATTACCGCGCTCCGGCCAATGCCCCAGCCGCTTCGCTGAGTTTGGCGGCCATGTTGGTTTTTTCCCAACTGAACTCGGGCTCGCTCCGGCCGAAGTGGCCGCCGGCGGCGGTCTTGCGGTAGATGGGGCGGCGGAGGTCGAGGTACTTGATGATGCCGCTGGGGCTGAGGGGGAAGGTTTTGCGAATGAGCTCGCAAATCTGCTCGTCCTCAATCTTGCCGGTGCCGAAGGTATCGACGTTGACGCTGACCGGCTCCGAGACGCCGATGGCGTAGGCGAGCTGCACTTCGCAGCGGTCGGCGAGGCCGGCGGCGACGACGTTCTTGGCGACGTGCCGGGCCATGTAGGCGGCACTCCGGTCCACCTTGGTCGGGTCCTTGCCGCTGAAGGCACCGCCGCCGTGCCGTCCCCAGCCGCCGTAGGTGTCGACGATGATCTTCCGCCCGGTCAGGCCGCAGTCACCGTGTGGGCCGCCGACGATGAACTGGCCGGTGGGGTTGATGTGATACGTGATTTCGCCAGTTACCAAGTCGGCGGGCAATTCCGGCTTAATGATCTTCTCGATGATGTAGGCCCGGATGTCGCTCTGCGTCACTTCCGGCGTGTGCTGCGTGCTGACGACAACCGTGTCGATGCGAACGGCCTTGTCGCCGTCGTACTCCACGGTCACCTGGCTCTTGGCGTCGGGGCGAAGCCATTTCACTTCCCCCGTCTGCCGGGCCTTGGTCAGCCGATTGAGGATGCGATGCGAAAGGGCGATGGGGAGCGGCATCAGTTCCGGCGTGTCGTCGCAGGCAAAGCCGAACATGAGCCCCTGGTCGCCGGCCCCGATGTCTTTCCCCTTCGCGGCGTCGTCATTCACCCCCATCGCAATATCAGGGCTTTGGCTGTGCAATTTGACGTCGATCTTGCAGGTGTCGGCGCAGAAGCCGATGTCGTTCGAGGTATAGCCGACCTCGCGGATGACCTGGCGGGCGACGGCTTCGTAATCGACCTTGGCCTTGGTGGTGATTTCGCCGGCCATGCAGCAGAAGTCGGTAGTCACCAGCGTTTCGCAGGCGACGCGGCTCATCGGGTCCTGGGCGAGAAGGGCGTCCAGAATGCCGTCGGAGATTTGATCGGCGAGCTTATCCGGGTGACCAGAACTGACGGACTCGCTTGTAAACAGAAACTTACCTGCTGCCACGGACATGCTCCTCGAAAAAACGGCGAAATGGCCCCACGGCTGGCGGGGGCGGCGAAAGTGCGATTATAGGCGGGAATGCAGGAGGTGGGATAGGGGAATGAACAGTCTGTAGTGTCGTCTAGGAGTGGCATTCGAGCCAGAAAATACCGGCCCAAGAGCCAGGTTGGATGCTTACTTCTTGCTTCCAGCCGCAACTTTTTCTTCCGAGATGGGGTTCGGTTCCAAATCGGCGAACATTTGGGCCTGCCGGAGGGGAGCGACCAGGGACACAATTTCATCCTCGGTGAAGTTTCCGGTTACTTGGCAGCGACTGCCGACGGCACTTTGAATTGTCGGGGCGTTAATTAACTTGCCATCAATGATGATGGCAAGCTGGCGCTGCAGATTCGCTGACGTGAGCTTCTGCATGCGAGAGGCTCCTTCCGCGTTGAACTGGCAATGAATGCAGGGGCGTTGAGCTTCATCGTTCCCCTGCGATACATATTCTAGATGTCCGGCATTTATGGACTGCTCGTTTTTAAGCATGAGCAATTTGCTTTTCCCGTCAGTTGTCGCCAGAACGGCCTGGGCAGGAAAGTCTTTATGCTTTTCTGGATCATATTCAATCCAAATCGCTCCTGAGTGATCCTTGCCATCCTGACAGACCGCAATTAACTCGTCATCCTTTCCCTTCAGCGCGACGATTAAAAACCGCAAGACGTTGCTGCTTGCGATGACCTTCTTGACTTCCGCCACCCGTTGCTCGCCCGCTCCCGGCAAGAGAATCTCGTACCCACCGCCGCGCACCAGTTGCACCACAACTTCGCCGTCCTTGGCGTTGAGCCGCTCCCGAATCACTCTCTCAATCTGAACTGCATCCACTTTCCTTCCCTCCTTTTGCTTATAGACCAATCTGTACCCGCCGATTCCAGCCAGCGGGTCTGCGGCCGGCTTCGTCCCGCAGCCGGCGGAAAGGGGTGCCATCAGACAGGAAAGCGAAACGAGCAGTACGATTTGATTTTGCATAGGAATCTGTTCCGACTGTTAATTGTCTTTGTTCGTCACCGATCCTCTAGGGATATTCACCGACCCAGGAATCACGCGGCCGGGAGGGACCGCAAAGCCGCTGGAGCGAGTCGACATGAGATCCCGTTCGTAGAACTCCATTTGCTTGTTGATCTTGCTGTTCTCGGCTCCCTGCTGGCGATGATCGAGCCACCAAGCCACGGCCAGGGCGACCACAACCGTGAACCAGAGCAAATCGCGGATGGAGAATTTCATCGGGGACCTCTCTCGATCGGACTTCATTCCGAATAGCCTCCCAGCTTTGGGGACTCCGCCCGCATAAAGTCGTCATACGTCATGCTAATCGAAATGGCATGATCGCCGGCGTTGAAGTTGATGCGGGGCTCCGCGGACAGGCGGCTATCGCACCAGGTGGGGAGGTTGAAGAGGGAGCCGAAGGGGGGGATGGAACCGGGGGCCAGGCCGGTGAGTTGCTCGACTTCCTCGCGGGTGGCGAAGCGGAGGCTTTTGAGACCGGCTTCCTTGCGGACTTGCTTGCTGGCCAGCCGGCGGTCGGCCGGCAGCACAATCAGCACAAATTGCTCGTCCCCCTTGCAAATCAAGGCTTTCGCCCCGCTAGCCAGCGAAGTTCCGCGAACCGCCGCCGCCTCTTCACTCGTAAAGACTGGAGCGTGCTGGAGGACGCTGAACTGAACCCCTTGGCCTAGCAGGAAGCCATTCAAGCGATCGAAGACCGTCAAAGCCATAAACTATTCCTTGGCCGCCAGTTGCATCGAATTGAGCAACGCCGGCTTGGTATTTGACCATCTGCTCAAGGGGAAGGAAAGAATTCCGGTCGGGATTTGCCGCTGCCGGTAAAATTCAGCCGTATTACAAGCCTCAACGTCAATCTTATGAAAGTCATCAAAATGCCCGAAATAATCGTCCCCGCGAAGGCTTTTCACACCCCTGCCGGTCGCTGTAAGTCACTAGCAGACAGCCACTTACTAGCTGTCAATTAGTATCCGCCCCGTGGCTACCGTGCTTGCAAAGTCAAGTCAAATCCGTATTCTGATGGATTGGCGCAGAGCGCCGACGCGTGAATTATAACGATTTTTTGAATATCTAGGTCTGACATTTGCATTTCTGGCTTCCCGCACCCGCGAAAGGGCGGGCCAAATTGAATATTCAGGTTTCATGAGTGAGTTTTTGTTCCAGTACGAGAAGGTAAATCCCATATCTTGGGCTTACCTTTCGTCCCTCCTCATGATCGCCTTGTTCTTCAAGTTCAACCGCTTCTGGAGCGTCCGGAATCTCGACCTGATCCTGCTGATTTTGCTTGCCCCGGGTTTGCTCGTGGTCCAGGCCGGGAGGCGGGATCTTCGCCAGGTGCGGATGGATAAAGCTGCTTTGAATCAGGCCCAAGAAAAGGTTGTGGCGGAGTGGCAAAAGATCGCGAATGAGAATGAAAGGGCCGAAGTTCGACAAGCAAATCATGTGGTGGAGAGTAAGGAGTCGGCTGAGTCGCCGGATAGGTCGCCGTTTACTTCCTTCAGTGCGCCCCCCGCGGAAAACGAGACGACCGCGGACGACAGCCCACCACCCGTTGCCGATAAGTCCGACGCGAAGCTGCCGGAATTTCCACCCAGTGGAAAGGCTCTTCAAGAGCTCGCGGATCGCGAGGCGGTCGTGACCCAAATGCTCTGGCGGGGATATGCCGGACTTTTGGTGGTTTGCGGGCTGCTGCTGATTCGCCTGCTCTTTGATCCGACCATGATCCGCCGCCCGCTGCTGGAACCGAACATGAGCACGGGGGGCCTGCTGTTCTTGGCCACGATGCTGTTTCTGTTTCTGATGGCCAACGTCATCACCAGTCGAGTGACGGTGAAGGATGTCAGCGGGGCGCGTGGGGCCAAGGCCCTGATTGGGGCCGAGACTCGGACGAATGACGAAATCATAGCCGCCTATCGCCAGCATGGGCCGGGCTATTTCATTCTGCACCTGCTGCCGAGCGTGATCACCCCTGCCTATGCGGCCAACGCCGCCGCAGAAGGGGCAGCGGACCCGGCCAAAGAAACACCTTCAAGCGCTACCGCCGCTCCTCAGCCGGACGCCGCATTGGTGGCGGTCTCTAAAGGAATGTCCATCCTGGCTCACCTCGCCATTCTGGCGGCGATGATTTTCATCGGCTACTGGCACTTCGAGAACATCAAGATGGGCATTGGAGCGGCCACGCTGTATCTCATCTTGCCGTACACTTCGCAAATGACCGGCCACGTCGATCATGTATTGCCCTCGGCCCTGCTGCTCTGGGCGATTGTCCTTTATCGGCGGCCCGCGATGGCGGGTCTGCTGATTGGACTGGCCATGAGCACGTTCTACTATCCGTTCTTCCTGCTGCCACTCTGGATCAGCTTCTACTGGCAGCGGGGAGTGATGCGTTTTTTGACGGGACTTTTGGTCTCCGTCGGGGCGATGGTCGCTTCGCTCATCTTCGTCTCGAACTCGGCGGCAGATTTCTGGACGCTGGTCCAGGCGATGTTCGGTCTCTGGATGCCCAAGGTGAACGGGCTCGAAGGTATCTGGGCGGATTCCTACGGCTGGGATCCGGTCTATCGCTTGCCGGTGATTGCTGGTTGCGTGGCTCTCGGCGGCAGTTTGGCCATTTGGCCCGCCCAGAAGAATCTGGGCACCCTGCTGAGCTGTTCGGCCGCGGTGATGATTGCCGTTCAGTTCTGGCACGGCCACGGAGACGGTGGCGGCATGTACCTTGCCTGGTTCCTGCCGCTGGCTTTGCTAACGGTCTTCCGTCCCAATCTGGAAGATCGAGTGGCTTTGACAGTGCTCGGCGAAGACTGGTTCACCAGAAGGCGGGCCAAGCTGGCGCAGCTAAATCGCACATCCGGCACCAGCAAGGGTTCGATCGCCGCCTTTTCTCCGCTGCCAGCGCCCCTGCCGCCGTCAGCCTCCTGAATCGTTTCGCTCCGCGGCATAAATCCAGACGCCGTCTTGTTCCCAAATCAGTCGCAGAAGCTGCACATGATGTGCGGCAAAAGTTCTCTCCAGTTCGACTCCGTCGAATTTAGGATCGTTGATCAGCAGCAAATAGTCCACCTTCTTATCCTGCAATTGCTGCAGCCAGTATCTCTCGTCCCCTTCCGCGCGCCTCGCCCTGGCCAGTTGCCCATAGATAGTATCTGCCTTGGTCAGCGCAACTTCTGTCGGCTGATCCTGCGGCCGGACGGGAAGATAGACAACGCCGTTTGCAAGTCTGCTGCCAAAGAGCGGATAGATCAGGGCATTGCCGGAGTATGCGATGGTTGCGGGCTTGTCTGCCGTGAGGTCCGCGAGCCGGTTCCAAGCTGCTCCTTGAGGGCCATACATTTGAGCGTACGCCGACCTGCGGCCATGTGTCCGCTGTCTTGCCATGTCCGGGTACCACCACGGAGAACTGACGACCAGCCCGACAAGCGCCGCGGCCGGAATCAACCAGGGCCGATCTCCATTCCACTTCAGCAGGTGCGGGTAGTTGGCGATGACGATCCCCAGCACACTGGCGGCGACAAGAAGCAACAAGGGGACCTCATCAAAGAACAGAAAAAAGCACGCATAAACAATGAATGCCAGTCCAACCGCGGCTGCGGCGAGTTCGCCTGTCGCTTGGGACCTCTCGCGTGTCAGCAGGTGCAGGCTCCAGCCCAAGCCGCACCAGAGCAAGTAATAAACTGGGAAGAGCAGGCGATGCTCCGTCCAGAACGGCACAACGGCAAAGTAGGCCATGATGCTCGCCAGAGGATAGAACACAAAAAGGGCCGTCGGCAGCCAATCAGCCAGCTTAAGCCGCCGCAAAACCAACATTCCAAGCGGCACCAGCATCGCCAGCCACAGTACGATGCCAAACTGCTTGTTCATGGCGTAGGACTCGGTGTCCGACAAGAGCATTTTGCTAAAGGCCGCTGGCGACCAGCCGTGATGGATAAAAACCGAAGCATTGTATCTGCCGGGCAGAATTGTCAGTCCAAAGACTTGCAACTCCGCGGGGTAGAGCGGGTTTCCGTGCAGCCACAAATTCTGGAGATGGAATGGCAGGCCGCAAAAGAGTGTGGCAACACCAAGGATGGCAGTTCGTTTCCAGCGAAAGGGAGCATGCTGTTTTCGCAGTTCCACGACGAACCACCCGGCCAAGATTACCAGGGCTAGCGAGCCGTAGATAACGCCGACCGTCTTGGACGCGAGGGTCAACGAAATTCCCGCGGCAGCGACCAGGAATCCAGGCTCCCGCCGCGTCGGCGTCAGCAACATTCCATAGCAAAACGTAGCCACGCCGCAGGTCATCACCATCTCGCTGTTCACAATCAGCGAGCTGTGAAAGAACGGAGAAAACAACAAAACGAAAGCAGTCAAAAATCGGCAGGCGAATAGTTGCAGCCCTATCTGCCGCGCGGACCAATAAAAGAGCGCCACCATCAGCAAAAAGAACGCCGGCTGGACGAGGAAAGCGAGGTCGTCGTTGCCGGTCAGCTTCATCAGGCCATAGATCATGGTCTCGGTCAGCAGTGGCGAATGTTCCGCCGCCCCGTCATGAAACGGCAAGTCGGGCGTCCGGAGAAAACCCCGCTGGGTCCAATAAGCCGGTATCGTGAGGTGATAAATCAGGCTGTCCGCTGACAGCGACGGAACCACCCGGCTGACCCAGAGGTTGAATAGAAACGCAACCAGCGCGATGAAGAGGCTGCTCACGGAAAGGAAATGCAGAGATCGAGCGAGCAACGTCGGCTCGGCTGGCTCAATTGCATTGCGATCAGTTTCCAAACCCTGGGCCCTTCCAGCGCGGACTACACCTTCTCCGGCACCACAAACGGTGCCCGATACGCCCTTCCCAGCATCGCATTGGCGGCTTCGGACTTGTCACCGGTGAATTTCTCGGTGGTTGGGTCGAAGGTGAGGGTGGGGCCGAGGGTATAGACTTGCTTGTCGAGTGGCAGGCCGACGACACTGTTGTTGGCGGCCAGCTTTTCAAACGCTTCCTTTACCTGGGCGTTCTTGCCGAGACTGCCGCCGACCTTGTCGTAGGCGATCTTTTCTCCCAGCCGGTAGGAGATGTTCGCCAAATGGCAAAGGGCCGCGCTATAGTGGGCGACCTCGGCACTGGCGTTGTTGTCTTCGGGCTTGCGGCTGCGGACGGCGGCGATGAACGCGCCAAAGGCTCCGCCGGGAGTCACCTTCCGGGCCTCGCCGCCGCTGACTTTTTCCCCGTCCCCCTTGCCATCCTTATAGAACTTTCCACCCTTGATCATCCCTTCGGTTGTGTAGTACTCGTTTTCGACCTGGTTCGGAAAGCCGGGGGCCAGTTTGTCGTTCGCGACGAGGCCGCGGGTTTCGAAGACAAGAAGGACATCGCCGAACTCCATCACCGAGAGTTCCATATTTGGGGTCTGCCCCTGGTCCGAGCCATCGGGCAGAAAACGACCACCGACGGTCCAGACCTTGGTCGGAAGGGTGCCGTCCTTAATCGCCCAGCGGGCGACGTCCATTTCGTGGACCCCCTGATTGCCGATGTCGCCGTTGCCGAAATCCCAGAACCAGTGCCAGTTGTAATGGACCAGATTGCGATGGAAATCTTGCATCGGGGCAGGGCCGACCCAAATGTTCCAGTCCAAGCTCGGGGGCGGAGTTTCGATAGGCTTAAAACCAATGCTCCAGCGGGGCTTGCAGCAATAGCCCTTGCTGATAAGGAGCTTGCCATATTTGCCGCTTTGCAGGGCGGCAATTTCATCGGCCCGGGACTGGCTGCTCCGCTGCTGCGTCCCGTGCTGCACCACCCGCCCATATTTGGCAGCCGCCTCCACGCATTTGCGGCCTTCGAAAATGTTGTGGCTGATCGGCTTTTCGACGTAGACATCTTTTCCCGCCTGGCAGGCCCAAATGGTGAGGAGCGAGTGCCAGTGGTTGCAAGTGGCAACGGTGACGACGTCGAGATTCTTGTCGTCCAGCACCTTGCGGACGTCCTGCACGGTGATCGGCTTGTGCATGCTCTTCGCCTCTACCGCCTTGCTCCGGGCCTCCCAAATAGTCTGGTCGGGATCGATCAGCGTCGTGATCCGGACATTGGGAACCTGCAACAATTCGCTAATGTGCGACTGTCCCCGCCCGTTAATCCCCGCCACGCCGACATTCACGGCATCATTGGCCCCAATCGCTCGCCCTGAGGCCTTTGTTCCCGAAATCGTGAAGAGTGGAAACACAGCACTGGCGGCAGCGGCTTGCAACACGCGGCGGCGGGAGAGGCGAGACATGGCAGGCTCCAAAAGAGAGGTGGGACGAACCTAGGGCGATTACACCACAGGCCGGAGCGAAAGTCCAGCGCGGGACAACTTTCCGCCAGTAGTTTTGTGCTTTGGCAACCGCTATATTGCCTTCACTTCTCTCCTGGGGCTCTCGCTATCGGAATTCCACTTTGATGTTGCCCGGTAACGGATGGCGGTCTGCTTGTAGAAACTGTTTCTTGCTCGTGCTGCTGGCGAGTTGCTTGGGGTCAGCGCGCGAGGCAATCGCGCAGTCGAAGGCCCGCGTAATGCCCTCGGCGGGCGGGGGAACGACCTTTCGACCAGAGCGTTGGGGGATTATTCGGTTAGCGTTCGTGAATCCAGGCGATCAACCGGCAGAACTTTTGGCTTCCTCCTTTTTTGACGAAGATCCATCGTTGCAGTTTGCCCGCAGGTGCTGGGTTCCGGCCCATTCACGACTGACGGTTGCACAGCCACTTCGTGTTCCCGCATTGCCCGTAGGGAGCACGAGCGGCAGCCTCACCACGGTGCTGATCGATCCGTTTCAAAAACAGGAAGTCCTGGTGCGTGGCGGAGTGGGAGAACTACAGCAGAGTTTTTCGCTCTCGATATCGGAGAGTCCGTCCACCGCCATTGTCAATGTGCCTGAGGATCAAGTTGCTGCCGGCAGCACCGCTGATTTGGCGTATGAGTTATCGGTGGCAGCCAAGTCGGCGGAGAATCTCGGACGCAGAATATCCCAGCTCAATGACGCAAGCCTTCCGGCGATGTCGGAAGCCTATGCCGGCCTCGATCAATTGATCGTTGCCGACAATCGCTGGTCCAATGATGGTCCAGCGCTGAACGCCCTGCGTAGTTGGCTGTATGGTGGCGGACATGTGTGGATCATGCTCGACCGGATTGATGTCAAGGCAATTGAGTACTTGCTCGGGGATGATTGGACCGGTGAATTGGTCGACCAGGTTGAGTTGACTTCGTATCGGATCGAGCCTGCCAAAAGCCTGCCAGGATTACAGGCATTTGAACAGGAACTTGATGCCCCGGTCAGAATGGTTCGTGTGCTTGTCAACGACGTCGAGATTGCTTCCACGGTGAATGGCTGGCCCGCCGCATTCTGGAAGCAGTGTGGTCACGGCAAATTGCTCGTCACCACGCTCTCGCCTGAAGGCTGGATGCAGCACAAATTCACCGCGGAGTTAAACGAGGCTCCCACGTTCTCCATGCCAGCTCGCGGCCCTACGGGGGGACCGGGATTGCGAAGGCCAAGCGAGGGCCGACCGCGGAACGAGACCCCCGCACCCAGAAGTGCTCCCCACGAAGACTCGGCTCCATCTCTCGCTGACGCTCAGGAAGCAGCACTGGTGAAAGCAATTCAACCACGCACTTATGTGGCCGTGGCTCCCATGCGCGACTTGGCAACAGAGTTTTTCAGCTCTCGCCTGTCGTCTGTGGTTCCGTCGACGGTTCTGGAGCCACATGTGCAGGAATATGTGGGAAACTCCGTGCCGTCGCGCTGGCTCATCAGCGGCTTGCTGGCGGGATTTGGCTTGCTGCTCGCCGGACTGGGGGGGGCCTTGTGGCGCATAAACCGGCTGGAATGGCTCGGTGGAGCGGGACCCGCACTGGCTGTCGGCATCAGTTCCGTATTGATGTTGCTTGGGTTGGCGCAGCGGCGGTCCATTCCTCCCACGGTGGCCAGTGTGCAGTTCATCGAGACGGCGCGAGGGACAAATGCCATTCGCGTCTCTGGAATTATCGACACCTATGCCCCCGATGCCACCCAGACCATCCTTGCCTCCGGCGGTGGCGGCTGGATCATGCCTGATCGGACCGGCCAACTGGGGCAAATGACCCGTATGGTCTGGACAGGCTTGGACTCGTGGGAATGGCAATACTTGCCCCCTGCCGCGGGACAGCGATTGGCGGATTTCACGGCAGCGACGTCCACCCCGCGGCGAATACAGGCCCACGCCACGTTCAATTCCGGCGGACTCACCGGCAATCTGGATATGGGTGGGCTTGTCAATCCGGCCGACGCAGTAATCGTAACGCAGCAGGGCCGCCTGAGCGCCGATCTGAGAAGGGATGGCAGTTTTCTCGCCCACCAGGTATTCAGCGGTGAACAGTTCATTGCCGCCGACTTGCTGTCCGACGAGCAAAATCGCCGCAGCCGAACTCTGTCCGCGGTATTGTCGAATCCCGAGCGGGGCGACTATCCGCTGGAACCGACCTTATTGGTGTGGGCAGATCCGCTGGACCTGCGTTTTCGGTTTGACGAGGGCCACCGCCAACTGGGAACCGCGCTGGTGGCAATCCCCCTGATACTGGAACAACCAGCTCCAAGGAGCGAAGTCAAGATTCCCTCCCCTTTCCTTCCGTATCGAGGGGTTAGAGGGCCGGACGGCAACGCAGCTTCCGCATTCTATGACCACCGCCGCCGAGTTTGGCAGGATCGATCCGTTCCCGCCTCCGCTTGGCTTCACTTTCAAATCCCCAGTGTTTTGTTGCCCCTGGAGCCTTTGCAAGCGAAGGTGACGGTCCAAGTGGCCGGACCGATGGGCAAGTTGGAAATCGCCGCAGTCCGGGGGACAGATACCGTGGTGCTAAAAACATGGAGTGATCCTGTCGGAACTCTTTCCGCCGAGATAACCGATCCAGCGCTGCTCCAGGTAAATGACGGAGGGCTGCTGCTCAAGATTTCGGGGGGAGATCCTTCCCGACCGAGCCTGACGAATTCGAGTGGCAAAGCCAGTTACTGGAGAATTGAATCGCTGCGGTTGGAGATGACCGGCACCACGGCGTCCCTTTCCCCCGTCGTCAAGCCCTGAGAAAGGAACCGCGATGAGTGCGGACAATTCCGTAGTCGTTATCAAGCAGTTGACCAAGCGGTACGGAACATTTACCGCGCTCGACGACCTGTCGCTCACCATTCAAGCCGGCCAAATCTTGGGCATGATCGGGCCCAACGGAGCGGGCAAGACAACCTGCATCAAGATTCTCGTCGGCCTGGCCCGTCCCTCCAGCGGCACCGCCAGCATCGGCGGAGCCGACTGTGTGCGGGAAGCTCGCCGCATCAAGCATCTGGTCGGTTATATGGCGGACAGGTTTGGATCTTACGACAACATGCGAGTTCACGAGTACCTCGATTTTTTTGGCGCCACTTTCGGACTCTCCCGCCCGATCCGCCAGCAGCGGATGGAAGAGGTGATGGAGACCACCGGCACCACCTATATGCGCGATAGATTTGTGGAGACCCTGAGCCACGGAATGCAACAGCGGGTGGGGATTGCCCGCACACTCTTGCACAATCCCCAGGTGCTCATCCTGGACGAACCGGCCAACGGTCTCGATCCGCAGGCCCGCATCGAAATGCGGGATCTCCTCATTCGCCTGGCCCGCAGCGGCAAAACGTTGATTGTGACCAGCCACATCCTGCCCGAACTGTCTCGCATCTGCGATCAGGTCGCCATCCTCACCCATGGCACGCTTCGCGCCTTGGGGACCGTTGATCAGATCAGCCACATGGTAAGTCGAGAACGTACGATTGAAGCTCAGCTATCCAATCGTGACCAGTTGGCGGCGGGATGTTCGATTGCGAAGTCGCACCTGGAGTCGACAGTCGAGATTGTGCAAGTTCCCGCGGAAGGCGTGCTCCGATTTCGCACCGCGCTCCCCGAAGCACGACTGGCCGACTTGCTTTCGGCATTGATCCTGGGAGGTGTGAAGGTAACTCAGTTTCGCGAGGTTCAGACCGATCTGGAAGAAGCCTTTATGTCCTTCGCGCGGCCCAGTGATGGCGGTAATCCCCGTTCTGGCAAGTCGAAAGAGCCCGTCGCCGAGGAGAGCAAACGATGAATTTCGCCATCGTTCGCCGGGAACTAGTCTCCCTGCTGCGGCAGCGACGGATGGTCCTGATGCAATGTGTGCTGGCAATTGCATTCGCACTGCTCGTTATCATTCGTTGGCCAACGGAACCCCGCCTGTCCCTCTCCGGCACCCGGGCGCAGGAAGTCTTTCGCCTGCTTTCCTACGGACTCCTGGCTGCGTTGTTGCTGCTGTTGCCGGTCTTTCCTGCCGCGAGCATCGTGCGGGAGCGCAACTCCGGCACCTTGGCGCTGCTATTCAATACTCCCCTGGGCTCCCTCAGGATTTTCGTCGGCAAACTCCTGGCAGTCCTGGGCGTGGCCGGGATTATCTTGTCCCTCAGTTTGCCGGCAGCGGCAGCCTGCTATGCGATGAGCGGGGTATCGGAACAACTCGCGATAGTCTACCTGCTCTTGTCGCTCATTGCCCTGCAATATGCGGCCCTGGGTTTGCTCGTCAGCACTTTTGCAACTTCCACGGATGGTGCTGTTCGTTGGACTTACGGTTTTGTGCTGCTTTCCAGTGTGTTGTCGCTGGGGCCGCATCAGTTCCTGCACGGCATGGGAGGAAGCCTGGGGGAAGTTGCCAACTGGCTGCGGTGCGCTTCGCCGTTTGCCGCCTTGATGGCCCTGCTGGGAGCGGGAGATATCGCCGGTGCCGGTGTCGTGGACACAACCCCAATTGCGTTGCGTTGCATGGGGATTTCACTGGTGCTGACAATCCTTTACTCGGTTTGGACCATCAGCCGACTGAATCACTCCATCTTCGATGTTTCCCGCGATGCCGGAAGAATCAGTGACGAACAGAACCTTGGTATTCGCCTATTACGGCGAATTCTGTTTGTGGTCGATCCGCAGCGGCGGTCTCGCCCCATTGGCCCGCTGGTTAATCCCGTGATGGTCAAGGAGTTCCGCTGCCGCCGCTTTGGCCGTTTGCATTGGCTGCTGCGACTGGTGGCGATTTGCGCCCTGCTTTCCCTCGGCTTGACTTACTCCACGGTTACGGGCACGGTGAACTGGGGAGTCGGAACCATCGGCGGAATAATGGTGGTGATGCAGGTGGCCTTAATCGTCCTCATCACCCCGGCCCTGGCTGCCGGACTCATCAGCACGGAGCGTGAAAGCGGCGGTTGGCCCCTGTTGCAGACGACTCCTATGTCCCCGCTGCGCATCGTTTGGGGAAAACTCCTTTCCGTGATTCTCACTTTGCTGCTCGTGCTTTGCGCGACGCTTCCAGGTTACCTGGTGATGGTCTATATCGAGCCCGGAATGCGATTTGAAGTGCAGCGGGTGGTATTGTGCCTGCTGGCAACTGCCGGCTTCGCCATGATGCTCTCGGCTGCCATCGGCAGCCTGTTTCAACGAACAGCACCAGCGACAGCCTCGGCCTATGCCGCGCTCCTCCTGGTCTGCGGAGGTCCGTTGCTATTCTGGGTGGGACGTGACGCCCCCTTCGGCCACGACACCGTCGAGCGCGTTCTGCTGATTAATCCAATTGCCGCCGCCTTTTCGGTGATTCGGCTCCCCGGCTTCCGCGATTACGACCTGATTCCCGGCAACTGGTGGTTCCTGGGAATCGCGTCCGCCGTCTGCCTGGTAATTCTGTTCGCACAAACGTATCGTATCTCTCGTCCTCAGTAATTCCCGGCCTTTCAAACATGTTCGTTCTCCGGCTCATTCTGGCAAGCATGCTCGTGTTAGCGCAGCTCGCTGCAACAGGTGCCGCTCAGCCCGCAGGCAGAAACACAGTTCCGGTGATTCCCAGCCCCCTCGTTGTCAATTATGCGATGGATTCCGACCCACTGCTGGACGAATTCAAGACCAAAAAAGTATTCTCGGAAAAGTACCTGCCACTTTGGTTGCAAGCACTGGACCGTCCCGATGCCGATTTGCAACGCCTGGCAGCCGCATCGGTGGCCAAGGCCCATCACGATGGGTATGGAATTATGGACCCGGCCAAGCCGGCGTTGCTCCGCATAGTGTCGGCCAAGGACTCGCATCATGCCTCGCGCATTGCCGCAGTTCATGCGCTTCTGGAGTTGGATGCGAAAGAGGCGGCTCCCACTCTCTGGCAGGCTGCACAGGTCGGCGGTTCCGAACTCCGGCAATTGATTGAACCTGCTCTGGCCCGCTGGAAGTTTGAGCCGGCTTACGAGGTCTGGCGAAAGCGTCTGGCAAATTCAGAGACAGGTCACCGGGAACGAATGCTGGCTATCCGCTGTCTGGGTGAAGTTGGCGACCAGGTGTCGGTGCCGCGGTTCCTCGCCATCGTGCGGAGCGCGCCAAGGCTCGACGCGGAACGACTGGCAGCGGCGCAATCGGCCGGAAAGTCCCAGGACAACGGCCTGGAAGCAGACGCGCGGCAACTGGCAGGAGCGGAGAGCAGAGTCATCGATCGCTTGTGCGCTGCGAACCTGCTGGAGCGGCATGGCAGCGAAGCCTCGCGAACCGTGCTGCTGACCTTGGCCGTTGACCCGGAGCCGAGCGTGGCGACCGCCGCCCTGCGACGTCTCAATACAATTGATTATGCCCTTGTCTTGCCGCTTGCCGAAAAAGCGATGCACAATGCCGACTCTGGGGTCCGCCGGGAGGGGGCGAGGTGTTATGCCGCCCTTCCCTCCCTGGAGAGAATCCCTGCGCTCGGCAAGTTGCTCGACGATCCTCATCCCGGACTGCGGAGCATGGTGCGGGAGGATTTCCATCGCCTGGCGGGTGATTCCCGGTGGAACGATGCGATTCGCAAGTCCGCCTTGGAATCGCTCGCTGCCGATGGCTGGCGTGGTCAGGAACAAGCAGCACTTTTGCTCGCCGCCCTCCATCATCAGCCGGCCGCGCTACGACTCGTCCAACTGCTCGATTCGCCGCGAGGGGAAGTCCTGGTCGCATCCGCCTGGGGGCTGAAAAAGCTGGCGGTTCCGGAGACACTTCCTGCAATGCTGCGGAAGGCAAGCCAGCTAACGGACGTTCGCCTGCGGCAGGTTGGCAACTTAGTTCCCTTGGATCAAGGGTGTGCCCATCTCTTTGAAGCTCTGGCGCTCATGAAACATAGACCGGCGGAACCGCTCATGCAGCGTTACATCCCCAAGGATTACAAGATGGGAGAATTCTCGCGCAGTGCGGCGATTTGGGGCCTCGGCCACTTGCATCTTGGCCAACCCGACGAGTCATTGGCTGCGAAGATCGCCGCGCGGGTAACCGAGTCCCCAGCCGCGATGCCAGCAGAAATGTTGCGCGTGCGTGAGGCGGGTGCCATTGCCTTGGGAAAAATGCAGGCCAAATCGCAAGCAGCTTCACTCCGCGCATTCGTTCCCAATTCCCCGCCCCCCTCGAGGCTGTACATGGCCATTCGCTGGTCCCTTAAGGAAATGGGCGAGGAGGAGATGCCGTATCCGAAGTCTCCCACCATCACTCAAGGGGGCTGGTTCTTAGAACCGCTGGATGCGCCCAACGGGACTGATTCGAAGTGATCCAAATTAATGGCACACTTGGTGGCGCGAATTTCTTGGGTTGTTGGTTCCTTGGGATTCCGGAGCATTGGTAAATCTTGAGGCCAGCAGATACCAATCGCTGACTCGCTCCGAGTACAATCCCAATTGACCAAACGTCAAGGTTGGGGATTGAGAATTGCCAAAGGAGTCTTCTTATGCACCACTTCCCAGTACTGTTCACTATTGTTGGCATCGCAGTGGTCTCGAATGTTATGGCCGCTGACAAGCCGGCGGTGGTTCGCTCGGCAAAGTCCGGCCTATGGTCCAATCCAGCAACCTGGGAAGGGGGCCAGACGCCGACGGCTGGGGTGAAAGTGCAGATTCGGCCGGAGCATACGGTGATGTATGACGTGAAGGCGGCTGATGAGTTGGTGATTCGTTCGCTGCATGTTGCCGGGACATTAACTTTCGCTACCGACAAATCGACGCAGCTTAATGTGGGGCTGCTGAAGATTGAGGCGACGGACAGCGTCAGCGAAGAAGGCTTTGACTGCGATGCTCATGTCGAAGAGGCCGACCCCAACGTGCCGCGGGCTTCGCTCCTGGTCGGTACGTCGGAACAGCCGGTGGCTGCGGGGCAGAAGGCTCTGATTCGGCTGGTGTACATCGAGGGAATGAAGAAGGAATCTTGCCCGGCGATCGTTTGCTGCGGCGGGAAGATGGATTTTCATGGTGCGCCCTTGAGTCGCAGTTGGGTGAAGCTCGGGGCGACGGCCGTCAAGGGCGCGAAGGAAGTGACGCTGGCCGAAGAGGTCAGTGGCTGGAAGGTCGGCGACAAAATTGTCGTGACCGCAACGGACACGGAGTATCGCAAGAAATTTTTCAGTGAGGAGCGGACAATAGAGGCCATCGAAGGGACGAAGCTCACGCTGAGCGAGCCGCTGGCGAATGACCATTCGGGCGAAGGAATCTTCCGCGGCGAAGTCGCCAACCTTAGTCGCAACGTAGTGGTGGAGTCGGCCAGTCCCGACGGCGTTCGCGGGCACACCATGTATCACAAGGGCTCGATCGGCTCCATCAGCTATGCGGAATTCCGGCATCTGGGGAAACAGGACACGCTTGGCCGCTACAGCTTGCACTTTCACCTCTGCGGCACGTCGATGCGGGGAAGCAGCGTCATCGGGGCCTCCATCTGGGACAGCCACAACCGCTGGCTGACGATTCACGGCACCAACTACCTCGTCGTTCGCGACTGCGTCGGCTTTCGGAGCATCGGCCACGGATTTTTCCTGGAGGACGGGACCGAAGTCTACAACGTGCTCGATCGGAACCTGGCGATCGAAGCCCTCGCCGGCAAATCGCTGCCGAAGCAGGTGCTGCCGGTGGACGCAAATGACGGTGCTGGCTTCTGGTGGGCGAACAGCCTGAATACTTTCACGCGAAACGTCGCCGCTGCCTGCGACGCTTACGGCTTCCGATTCGAGGCGACGAATTCGAGTGCCCTCAAGCTCGATCTCCCCGTGATGCAGCCCGACGGCACGATGAAGGTGACCGATATCCGCACGTTGCCGTTCGTCCGCTTTGACGATAACGAGGTCCACTCCAGCCGCGGCTTGTATGGGATCAATCTGGGCGAAGGGGTGAATCACGCCGGCCCGGACTCGCGGCATCCATTCATCGTCCGGAACACGAACATTTGGGACGTGCATTACGGCTTTCGCCCGCAGGTGCCGTCGCTGCTCGTCGAGAATATGAACATTCGCTCGCACTACGGCGTCTATCATCCGAACTTTGAAAATCACCTGTACCGCAACCTGACCATCCGGCAGACGAATACCGAGCCGTTCAACCGAGGGCACGACGACGACTCCGCGCAATACGGCGTCCTAGCCGTGGATGGCCTGACGTTCGAGAATATCCGGAGCGGAGGGATGCCGCTGATCCAGATTTCGGACGATAACGTGACGGGCAAGGCGGTCTCGCACTTCCGCAACGTCAAGCTCGTCAACTGGTCCGACAACAGCCGCGACAAGGCGGTCGTGAATCTCGGCGGCGGCCCCCGCCCCCAGCCGAAGACCGAGAAGGGAGTGACGATTTACATCCACGACTGGTTCGGCCCAGGAAAAACGGCGATGGTCGTCAGCACCCGCTCGCCGGAGTTCAAGGCCCATCCGAACGATTTCCGTTCTGAGAAAGACCTGACTGGCGACGAGTCACGAACCAGCGAGGCCACGAGTGTCGAGTTCCCCACCCCCGTCACGCCGGTCGACGACCTGCCGCCGGCCACGGTCATCACCAGCGTGGTTCGCCGCGATAACAAGATGCTCATTTCTGGCACGTGCAGCGACAACGGCATCGTCAAGCGAGTCCACGTCAGCGGCAAGAGTGCGAAGGAAACTTCTGCGAACTTTGCGACGTGGGAAGTCGAGTTGGAGGCCGGCGCGAAGACCATTTCTGCTCATGCGGAGGATGACGCGGGGAATGTGGAGAAGCTGGCGCATGAGTTAAAGTAGTCCGCACACTTAGTGTGCAGGCTACTATCTCAAAGCCTCTTTGAACCAAGCCGCCGGGGAAAGTTCATCAGGTTCCTCCGGCTTGACCAGCCGGTTCAGGCCGTCGACCTGGCCGACAATGCGAATTTTGCGCAGCGAAAGTGCGTCCATCACCAGCGGCAGATCGCCGACCATGATTGCGCGGGGGATGATGACATCATGGGGAACATACACATAAGGACTTTCGAGCAGTGAGTGAAAGCTGACGAGGCCACGGCGGGAGTAGACCGCACGGATGTCTTTCTCGTTTTCGAGAAGCGCAGTGAAAAGGACGACGAGTCCGCCGAGCGGCTCCGACGACGGCGGGAGATTGGCGGCATCGAGTGGTGCGGCGAGGTCTTTCCCCACCGGGTTTACGGGGGCGAAGGAATCTCCCCAGAGCGCGATGCGCCCCGCATCCATGTCCTTTCTGGTGCGGAGGTATTGGAGAACCGAGCGGAAGTCTCGCACCCGCGCTCCCACCATCGTCTCCTCCAGCATCAGCTCCGAGGAGGAGTAATCCGTCATTGAGCTGTTCCTACCGCGGCCGTCGTTGGGGCCGGATTCACCCGTGCCGCGAACATCGGGAAGACAAACCGCGATGCCGCTCTCCAAAAGTTCCGCGATGGCGGCGGCACGCTCTTTGAGGAAAGTTTCCTTGCCGTGCTGACTGACGGCGACCACCAGCGGAAACTTGTCCGCGCCGGCGGGCTTGAGTAGAACCAGCGGCACCAGGATGCCCGGCTCGACCTCAAGCGCCAGCCGTTCGATGGTGGTGCCTCCTAGCTTTTGCTCAGGAAGCGCTTTTTGAACAATTGGCTCCTGCCGTGGAAGCGGGTCGCCAAGCTGGGTGAACCACCCTCCTTCGAGCACGGCGGCCCGACTTTGGGGCAATACCTCCGCCATTCCCGCCCGCAATTTAGCCAGTATTTCGCTCGCATTTTTTGCCATGAGTGCATGCCGTGGAGTCGGCTTGAAGTCGGCGGTGAAGCAGGCCAGTTCTTCCGGTTTGCGATGAGGCATTTCGTCGTGCGAGGGCTTCTCAATCTTGAACCACTTCAGGAAGGCGTCGTCGATGGCCACGCGGTGGATCGGACCGATGTTGGTGCAATGGGTGTTGCCGGCCCCGTTGCCGCGGACGCTCCCTTCGCCATGCGTGGAGGAGAGATTGTCATTGGCATCGTAAAAACCGTAGATGGTCTGCAGCCGTTTCCAGACAGGATCGTGTTCTTGGTCCCAAGCGAACTCATGCGCATAAACCAACTGCCGGGGAGCTGTCGAGCCGACGATGACCCACGGCGCATAGCCGTGAGCCACGCTGCCGCTGATGTTGCGAGTCGATTCCCAGCTTCCGCCGCCGAAGTAGTTGAAGGTTCGCTCGGCGTTGGCGGGGAGAGGATACGTCGTCTCCGGCTGCGGTCCGCCGAAGTTGAAGGGGACCACCGCGGTGATCCGCTTGTCGAGCGCCGCAGTCACCGCAGCCGGGTCGCCACCCCCCGCCACTGCGCCGAGCAGAATGATCCGCTGTGGGTCCACCCCTTTGCGAGCGAGGAGCAGATCGACGCCGCGCGAGAGGTCATTGGCCATCCAATGAATCAGGCTCTGCCCCAGCAAATGCGTCTGCATTCCCGAGTTGTAGCGGAAGTAATAGTCTTGCCGGCTGGGGCGGAATTCGCCGGGATAATCCGCTGCAGTCCGGAAGGCGTGCTGCCGGCGCTCGCCGTGCCCCAGTTGATCCATGACGAGCACCAGGCAACCTTGCCTGGCCCAAGAGATCCCCATGTCCTGCAACTCGCCTTGGCTTTTCGGCGCGTGATGGCTGTGGCAAAGCAAAATGCCGGGCATCGACTCCCGCGGTTCGGCCGGCTTGTAGAGATTGGCCGACACCAGCAGTCCGGGACGGCTCTCGAAGACGAGATTCTCAATTTCATAGCCATCACCGCGGAAAGTGCCGGTGACTTTTTCGTTCAAATTTGCCGGTGGGTTTTGGACGCTTCCCAGCCACTTGAGCCGAGCGTCGCGAAACTGCTCCCAGTCTTCCTTTGTCTTCACCTTCCCCCAGGCAGCAGTTTCTCGCTCGTTAGCCTCCCGACGACGCTGGCGGAGATTCGCGCCAAGCATCTCCGCCAGCAGCTTTTGCTCGTCCTTTGCGGAATAGACGCGGGTGTCGAGCTCCTGGAGAGCCTTAACCAGTGCCTCGTCCGCGAGGAGAGATGCCGAAGGGGCGAGGAGAAACGGAACGAGGAGAAAAGCTGCTACTGCATAACGCATGGCAAGACTCCGGGAAGTAGAAACCCGAAGACCAATCTATGCGGCGTGGCAGCGAGACGAAAGCAGAGCATTCAACTACGACACTAGCAACTCTTTAATCACCTTCCCCTTGCTGATCGCCATGGGCCGGCCGATAGGAGTGTTGAGCTCCTCCTCGAAGTTGATGCCGAGGGCGGTGAAGACGGTGGCGTGGATGTCCTCGATGTTGCGAGGGTCTTGGACGTTTTCCGTGGGGTTTTTGCCGTCCAGGTTGGGCTTCGGGTTGTTCGACCCGAGGGCCAGGCCGCCACGGATGCCGCCCCCCGCCAGGGCGATTGAGAAGCCGTGGGGCCAGTGGTCGCGCCCCCCAGCCGGGTTGATGCTGGGGGTGCGGCCGAATTCGCCGCCACAGAGTACCAGCGTCTTTTCCAGGAGGCCCCGCTTCTTCAGCTCCTTGATGAGCGCGGCGAAGGCGGGATCAAGCGCCTTGTTGCGGGCCGCCACGGTGGCGTGGTTATTGGCATGCGAGTCCCAGCCGTCGAGCGTCACTTCCACGCAGCGGACGCCGACTTCAATCAGGCGGATGGCGGCCAGGCAGGCGCGGCCGAATTGATCGTCGCCAAAATCCTTGCGGAGCGATTCCGGCTCCTTGGAAACGTCAAAAGCCTTGAGCTGGTCGGAGGACATCATCTTCTGGGCACGCTTGATCGAATCGACGTGCAGCGTTTTGGCTTCGTCGAGCTTTTTGAGCCGGCCTTTGGCGAACTGTTTTTCGACCACGCTTAAGTCGGAGAGACGGCGGTCGAACCGCTCGTCGCTGACCCGCCTGGTGACGTCCGGAATGGGTCCGCTGGGGTCGTAGGTTTTGAAAGCGTCGTACTGGTCGCCGAGATACCCGCCGCGAGCGGCCCATTGGTTGGGAAGAATGGAAACGTGCCGCGGAATCTCGACAGCGGTCTTGTCCGCGGCTTCGGTCTTGTGGCTGAGGACCGCGCCGATGGAGGGATGCAGTAGCGTCGGATCGGGGCGGAAGCCCGTTTTGACGTTGTAGGTAGCCCGTTCGTGATCTCCTTCCTTGCTGATGAGAGAACGGACGATGGATATATGCTCCATCTGCTCGGCCACGAGCGGGAGTCCTTCGGCAAGGTAAATGTCCTTGGCCGCGGTCTTGATTCGCTTGGTGCCGCCAGCGAAGGAACTATCCGGATCGGGATGCGGATCGAAGGTTTCAAATTGGCTGGGACCGCCTTGCATCCAAAGGACGATCACCGAATGGGAAGGCGCACCCTTGGGAGACTTCTCCGCCGCGCGAGCCAGCCGTTCCGCCAGTGGCGTCAGCCAGCAAATGCCGGACAGGCCGGCGGCTTGCAGCAGAGTGCGGCGGTTGATGTGGGAAAGAGTGCCGCAGGAGGGGAAGGGAGTCATGGGGGGAGCAATTTGAGATTTGAATTTGAAATTTGAGACAGAAGACCTGCTTAGTCATTAGTCATTTTTTCGCCCTTCGAATTTCGTGCTTCGAAATTCGGATTTTCCTCCCCCTAGTGGTTCCACGAAAACTCCGTGCTATTGAGCAGTACCCAGTAGATATCCTCCATCTTTTGAGCGCGGCCACTGGGGTCTTTTTCGGGGAAGCGTTCGTTGAGGCGAGTGATGAAATGAGCCAGTTCCTCGGGGGACGGGCGGCGGGTGAGAGTGGCGAGGTAGGCAATCTCCACGGCCTTCTCGTTGTCAGCCGCGACCAGGGCGATTCGTGTGGAGGCGTTTTGCCCCCCGCCATTTTCCCCGCTTCGCTCCTTGACCAGCTCGCCGTTCATCATCAGCAGACGCTGGGGAATGGTCCCGCCCCGATCGAGGAATTCGTCCTCCCCCAAATCGCCGTACCGCTGCACAAACTGCGCGGTCTGAATGAACTTGCCGAGCTGGCTGAAGATGTGGGACTGGGCATTGATGGTGGGAAGCGATGAGGACTGGACGACGGAACCCGCAACCTGTTCCGGACGCAGGCGAGTGACCGGGTAAACCGCCCACTGCTCTTCGTGCGTCGGCGTAATCTCAAATTCGGCTCCGCTGCCCTGCTGATAGACTTCGCTGGCGGCAATGATCCGGATCAGCCGCTCCAGATCAAAGCCATGGGCGATGAAGTCATCCGCCAGCGTCTCCAAGGCGGGCGGGAACGGCCCTTCCAGCGGAATGTCGTCCACCGGGCTGACCAGCGGCTTGCCAAACATCACGGCCCAGATGCGGTTGACGGTGGCCCGGGCGAAGGGCTTGTTTTTGGGATTCGTCACCCAGCGGGCGAGTTGCTCGCGGCGCGTACCTTTGCCGTCGAAGATTTCCTGGCCAAAGGGAACCTTCGGCGGCACGACTTCTTCTTTGTCGGCGTGAAGATATTTGTAGTTGTACTCCAGTTCCGAATTGTCTCGCACGCCCGTCAACTGCATTTGCGTTTCGCCGAAGAACGCAGCCAGGTGATGGAAGTCCTGCTGTGTGCCGCCGCGCGGCTGGCCGTCTTCCATGATGGTGACTTTGGCCAATTTGTCGTCGTGGCACTGCAGGCAATCGATCCGCATTCCCAGAAAGGCCCGCGTGGTTCGCCCCGCCAAGCGAATCTCGTCGGGTTTGTTGTCCTTGTTTTGCTGGGCAGTCACCGTGACAAAGTTGACGGCTGGCGCGGCATTCCAAAGGCCGGTATCGGCGATGAGCTCGGTGACGATCTTGTCGTAGCGGTTGTTGCGGTGGAGATGATCCGCCAGCCAGGTAACGAAGCGGCGGCGGCGATAGAGGATGAACGGCCCATCCTCGGTGCCGACGTACGCGCGAGCCAATCGCTCGGCAACGTAGTCGGCGTAGCGACGGTCCTCGAGCAGGTGGGCGACCCACCACTCGACGCGGTCCTCCGGATTGACGAGTTCCAGAGCGCGGATTTCCTCGACTGACGGAATCGTTCCTGTCAGGGCGAGTGAGAGGCGGCGGACAATGGCGAGTTCGGTGGCCTTCTCGGCATGAGGAAGCCCTTGAGCCTGCCAGTGTTTTGTGAACTCGCTGTTGATCCGGGCGGTGGTTTGCGGCCATTCTTCGCTGGTTGGTTTGACTTCCGCGGGAAGGGAGGTAGAAACCAAGCGAGACTGGCCCCCGGCGAAGGAATTGGGAGTATCAATCCGGTTGCGGTCGAGCAGGGAACTGCCGATCATCACCAAGCCGGCGAAGCAGAGAACGATAAAGAGGAAATTGCGCGCCCACATAGTATGATTCCGCGTCTGCTGAGCCAGTAACTTAAGCTTTTCGCCGGCCGGGCGAATTCCTTGAAACGTCGCCGGCCCGATTCCGGTATTATCCACCAGAGCAAGCCAGCAACGCCAGCAGGAATTACCTTTAGGCGGCATACTTAGTTTCGGCTAAAATCCATTTACGGCGGCACGTTAAGTCGTTTGCTGACAACCACCTGGCACGCATGAGCAGCTCACCCACGACTGATAGCAGGGAGGATTTGGCGGCCGCTGCGCTGCCAGCCGACGTGGTGAGCGAAAACGAGCCCCCCATTCGGCGGCAATTGCCAAATCTGACGGATGCCGACGTTGTCTTTCTGCCTCCGCCGCATCAACCTCCCGCCGAAGCTGCCCTGGAGCCGCCAGTCGTTGGAGCGGAAACCGTGGAGCCGGTGGTGGCCGAGCGGGTACCGCAAAGTTGGCCGATTTATCTCTGGTGGGTGCTTTGCAAGACCTTGGAATGGCTGTTTGGGCTAGCCAGCGTTGTTGGCTGCCTGGCGGTGCTGTCGGCAGTGCCGCTCGTGCAGTTTGTGAGCCTGGGGTATTTGCTCGAAGCCAGCGCTCGGGTCGCTCGCAGCGGCAAGCTCCGGCATGGGTTCATCGACATGCCCAAATTCGCCCGCATTGGCAGCCTGGTTTTCGGCACCTGGATAATGCTTTTGCCGATGCGGTTTTTGTCGGCGCTTGCCCAAGATGCTTATTTGGTGGATCCCACGGGGAACAGCGCCAGGGCCTGGCGCGTGGGGCAGCTTATCTGCACCGGGCTGATGCTGGGGCATATCCTGCTCGCCTGGTACAGCGGCGGAAAACTGCGGCACTTTTTCTGGCCCTTTCTGGCTCCGTTTCAAATTGGAGCCAAGCTGGTCTTCGGGACAATTATCGGTCCCATTGTGCGGCCGCTGGTAGAAGCAATTTCTCCCCGCCTCGCTGCGGACCTTTACATCGAGCGGCCTTTGTCGTCCTGGTTTCCGCCGGCAATTCTTTGGGCTGGAATCGTGAAGGGAAAAATGTACCGCCGGACTCGCGACGCGGTGTGGGACTTCGTCGCCAGCTTGCGGCTGCCGCAGTATTTCTGGCTGGGAGTGCGGGGTTTTGTTGGTGCGCTGACTTGGATTGCCATTCCGGCGCTGTTGATGATGGGTGGCACGACGCTACCCAACGGCGGCCTGGCTTTCGTGTCCGGCTGGCTGGGAGCATTCCTGCTGGGGATCGTGCTGATTTATCTCCCTTTCGCGCAGACGCACATGGCGGTGCAAAACCGGTTCGTGGAGATCTTCAACCTGGGAGAGGTTCGCCGGCAGTTTTCCCGGGCTCCGATTGCCTGGTGGCTCGCGTTGACGACCACGCTGCTGTTTGCGGTCCCGCTTTATCTGCTGACCATTGAAGCGACGCAGCGGGAAGTGACCTACCTGATCAATTTGTTCTTCGTCGCGTTCATTTATCCCGCCCGCCTTGTGCTCGGGTGGGCGATGGGCCGAGCCTTGCATCGAGACAAGCCTCGCTTCATCGTGATCGGCCTGATGGCCCGCTTCGCGGCAATTCCCGTGGTGCTCGGCTACCTGATCATCCTCTGGGCCAGCCAGTACACCGCCTGGTTCGGCCCTTTCAGCCTGATGGTGCAGCACGCCTTCATGGTGCCGGTGCCGTTTATCGGCGTCTAATCCCGCCGCCGCTTCACGAGGTCATTGGCCAAATCCCCGACGAGTTCGTCCCACTCGCCATGCCGCTGTTTACCGCGAGGAGCGTCCTCCAGGTTGGAGCGACGATCGTTCTCGGTGACAATCGCCAGCACGGCAGCGATGTTTGCGGGGCTGCTGACTGGCTGCGGAGCATGGAGGGTCGGAGTCGACGGAACTGCCTTGGTAGTTGGCACAGCGATCATGGCAGCGGGTGAGAACGTCATCGGTTCGGCCACTTCCCCTTCTCCCGCGGGCGGCGGGGGCAGGTTCAGGAAGTTGACGACGAGCAGCACATCGTTAGCAGTGATGGAATTATCCCCATTGGTATCGGGATAAATCGTCGGACCGACATACGAGGCCATAATCACCGAAGCAAGTCCGGTCCCAATTTCATTGAGTACATTGATTACCTTCAGAGCATCCAGGGCAAACACGCCGCCACTGGCATCGACGTCCAGGACATTCCGCTGATTCTGATACGGCAACTCGTTGTCTCCCACAACGGCGTTCCCAACGCCGCTGCTGAAACCGGCAGCCGAGGCGGTGATCGTGACGTTTTGCGGGCCATCGAGGAGGGCGTCATCAACGGCGCTAATCGTGAACACGAACGTGCTGGAACCGCCGGGTATAGTGACCGTGGCGGGAACGGTCGCCTCGGTGGTGTCGCTGCTGGATAGATTGACCACCTGCGGGAGGAGGTTGCTTAGAACCGTGCGAGTGACGGTGGCGCTGATGGTTCCGCCGTTCTCCATCATAAAGTTATTCGCGATGGTGATCGCCAGAACATCGAGTTCGTCGTCGTTGACAGTGAGGTTCGCCGTGGTGGAGGCAACGCCGGCAGCCGAAGCAGTTACGACCACCGCCTGGTTGAAATCGCGGACGGCATCATTCACGCCAGTCACGGCAAATGTAACGCTGTTTTGACCGGCGGGAATTGTCACGGTGGCGGGGACGGTCGCCTCCGTCGTATCGTTGCTGGAAAGGCTTACCACTAGCGGTGACAGGTTGTTACCGACAAACCGGTTGACCGTGCCCGTGGCGGAGCCCCCGTTTTCGGAAATAGTCCCGGGTACAATGCCAAGCGAAATGGTATCAATCTCGTCGTCGGTCACGGCCACGGACGCGGTGCCGTTGCTCATTCCGACAGCGGAGGCGGTGATGACGGGATTTTGCGTGGCATCGCGGATGGCATCGTCCACTGCCGTGATCGGAAATGTGGCGAAGTCTTGGTTTGCCAGAATCGTCACCGTGGCGGGAACAGTCGCTTCGGTGGTGTCGCCGCTGGACAGGTTGACGACCAAGGGGAGGCTTTTATCCAGCACAAAGCGAGTTACAGTCCCCGTCGCCGAGCCGCCGTTTTCCGGCATGGAGGAAGGCAGAATGGAGACCGTGAAGTAGTTGATCTCATCATCCAACACCGTCAAGTTGGTCGAGACACCGATTTGTCCAGGAGCAAGGGCGGTGAGGGTGACGTTTTGGGTGAAGTCTCCCAGCGCGTCGTCAATGGCGGCGACATAGAAGGTGGCCGTTGCCTGGAAGGCGGGGATTGTAACCGTCTGGGGGACGACAGCTTCGGATTCGTCACTGGAAGCAAGTGTGACGACGAGCGAAATGCTCAGATCGGCCAGGCTGGGACGAGTGATCGTGGCAGCACTGGCGGTGGGTCCAGCCGCTTCGGAGAATGTTGTTGGTGTGATGTCGAGGGTCAAGCCATCGGCTCGGTTCAGATTGCCAAAGGCCACAAAGGCCTGTGTATTGCCGACTGTAAAGGAACTGGGAAGGTCGTGTCCCGGATCGTTCATCACCACGACCGAGCCGGTCGCGCCGGCCGCGATGAGCTGCCCTTCGGGGGAAATGTCGATGTCGTTGAGGTTGGTTCCCCCCGTGGAAAGGGTACGGCGGAGGGAGCCGTTCGGGTTAAATTCGTAGATCAGGTTATCGCCGTTGACCGCGAAGATCTGCCCCTGCGGATTGACGGCAATCGCCAGGGGAAGTTCCGGACTGACGAGAGCAACCGTGCGGACGAAAGCCAGATTGGCGGGGTCGTAGACCCAAACGTTGTAAGGGGGCGCTGGGACTGCGGGAAGCACCGTGGGCGTAAACTCAAAGGCGTAGATCAGGCCGTCCTGCCCGGCTGCGACATCAATGAAGTTTAGGGTCGTGGCGAAGCGGGTGAAGGTGCTGTCCGTGATGTTGTAACGAATCAAGCCTTGCTGCAAATCGGCACCGGTGCCGGTGGCCATGTCGGTGACATAGATGTAGTTTCCGAGAGACGCGATGCCGCCAAAGGACGAGAAGTTCGCGGTGCTCCAGCCGGCAGTGGTTTGGCTGCTGAATGTGCCGCGGCGCGGGTCCAGAATGGAGAGGATCGGGTCACTGGTCCCGTTATAGAACTCGACATTGCGGGCCGAATCAACCACCAGGTCTCGCACCGGCGCGTCCCCGCCCGTGCCGACCGGAACAGGAATATCGCTGAGCAGCGATCCCGCGGGAGAAAACACTTGCAGCCGCGAGTTTTGCAGCGTGGGAACGGTGCTTACCAAAATGTTGCGGTAGGAATCGGCGTCGCTGACGACATTGATGGTCGCATCCATGCTGAGATAGCCGGCCGCGACAGCGGAAATGACGGCGGGCCGAGAGCCGTCGTAAATGGGATCATCGACCGCCGTGACAGTGAACGAGACCGAGGATTGATTGGCGGGAATGGTGACCGTGGCGGGGACGGTGGCTTCGCTGGTGTCGGAACTCGTGAGCGTAACGACCAAAGCTGCAGCGATATTGGAGTTGGAGCGTGTCACCGTTCCCGTCGTGCTGCCGCCGTTCTCGGGAATAGAGGGGACGCTCAGGGTGACAGCCAGGGTCTCGTGGTCGTTCAGCGTGATGAAGTCCGTGTCGGTCAGTGGCGCAGCGCCAGTGCTCAGTGCGGTAATGACGATGTGGCTGCTCAGGTCGAACACCGTGTTATCGATGGCGTCAATGGAAAAAGTGACGGAGGTTTGTCCCGCGGGAATCAAGACCGTGACCGGCAATCCGACTCGCGAGGGATCGCTCGACGTGAGGTTGACGTATAAATCCTGGGACAGATCAGGGCCCGAGCGAGTCAATATTCCGGTCAGTGCATTGGGGCCTTGCTCTTCGGACATCACTCCTCCGGGCACATCCAGCCGAAGAGTTGCAGGGATCATTTCCTGGCCAAAATTGATGTCAGAAATGGCGGTGTCTTCCGGCAGTACGACATCATTATTTCCCGGCAGGCCGACATCAAAGATGCGCAGGCCGCCGGGGGTCCCGAGCACCAGAGTTCGTCCGTCGCCGGAGATGGTCGCCTGCTTCAGCGGCGCGGTCGCTAGATCTTCGCCCACCGATACTCGAAACACCTCCTGGCTGCTCGAGCCGTAGTAGCCAATCAAAACGTCTGGAGCGCCGTCGGCGGCGTAGAGCAGCGGCAAATTGGGGCTGAACGCGAGGCCGGCATTAAACGTGTTGGAGAATATCTGGCTGGCTTTGTACGAGTTGTCAAAGACGGAGGGACCGAATTGATTGCTGGCGAAGACCGCCTGCCCGGCTTGTACTCCGCCGGCGGCCGTTTGCGTTCCTGCGACGACCCCCGTGGTGGAAGGTCCGTCGATGAAGCTGTTACTTACGCCGTCATAGCGGAAGATGCTGCCGGCCGCGTCACCCTCCTGAAAGAGAATATTGCCGCTCCCCGTCATCCGGGTATTCGCGGCCAGCGTGCCAGCCGCGCCGCTGCCGACGGGGACCGTCCGCAAGCTGTGAGTGAAGGTCGGCCCGGCAGTCTGGTCGAATTGATGCAGCGGATTCGTTCCCGCGGCACTTCGGCCGGTGGTTACGAAGAACCTGCTGCCACTGGCGACTGCGATATCTACCGGACCTGTTTCAGCGCCGGGAGTATCGAAGCTGAGCGTCGTGACGGACCCGTCGACCGTGTTCACCACATAAACAAAGCCCTTGTTGGCGACCTCCTGGCTGTCGATCACGAAGAGCAAGGTGCCGGAGACAACCAGGGACGACGGTGAACCAGGAAGTTGTATGGAAGCCAGGTATCTGTCAGACGCCAGGCTGTACCGGAGCAGGCTGCCGGTGGACGTCAAGATATACATCAGCCGCGAATCCGCGGCGTCAAACACGAAGTCTTTCACGCCGCTAAGCGGCAACAGCAAGCCGAGGCTCACTGGGGCAATCGGCGCGGTGGGCCGGTTGCCGCTGGGAACTTCGGAACGGACGTGGTAAGTTCCCGCGGCAATTCCAACAAAGTTGTAGGTGCCATCCGCGGCAGTGAATAGAAATGGGTCGCTCGGCGGATCCCAGTACCCGTTGTTGTTCAGATCAAGGAAAACCCGGGCACCTGCAATGGGGGTCTCACCCTGGGCAGGTTCGTAAATGCCGTTGTGATTGAGATCCAAGTACTCCCGACCACTGATGGAAGAACCCTTGTTGGAAACCCGGGCAATGGTCGCGGTAATGGGGGCAGAGTCCACGATGCCGTCATTAATGACGTAGTCGAAGGTGTCCTTCACGTCGTGCGTCGGATTGGACGTGTAGACAAAGCTGCCATTGGCATTAAGGGCCACGAAGCCATCTTTGGCCTGTTTGACCAGGCGGGCAGTCAAGGTTTGCGTGAGGTTCGGGTCGCGATCGTTCGGGATGACGCCGTTGGCCGCGGTGACGTTAAGCGTGGTGGCCGAGTTGCTCATCACGTAGTAATCGCGGGTTCCGGTGGCTTGAACGTTGGCAAACGTGTGGACGCCAAAATCAATGCCGTTAACAGCCGCGCCGCTGACCGCTACCACCCGGGTGGTTTGGGAATACAGCGGATAGGAACGAATGCCCGTGGCCGTGCCCAGCGTCAGCAACTTTCCGTTCGGAGCGATATTAAGTTGCAGGTATCGCAGTGTGCCGTTGATGTTTTCGCCAACGGAAATGGTTGAGGGCAATAGCGTATAGGTGTCCGCCGCATTGTAAGAATAGAATCTCAGGACATCACTCGCGTCGTTGCCAACGTAGAGCACGTCACGGTTGGGATCGTAGGCCAGGCCGCCGAGCTGCGCCGTCGGTATCGTGGTGACCACCGTGGGTGCGGCCGTGGTGGTATTAATGATCCGCACGCCGCCACTGGTGGCCACGGCCGCCCGATTGCCATCCCGGCTGATCGCGGCGGGAACCAGGAAGAGCGGCGTGTTCAGGGCCAGGCGAGCAGTGAAGGCATCGGTGGCCGTCTTGTAGAAAAATGTATTGCCGACAGCATCGGGCTCGGTAAAGACGACAGCGCTTCGATCCGTGTTGCGATTGAGGCGAGTGGAAGGCGCAATATCGGCCGCGCCCACCAAACCGCTGCGGAGGGAAATCGCGTCAGTGGAGAGCGAAACCTCCCGCAGGTTCACTCGGCCGCCGACTTGCAACGTGGTGAACAACGCTTTGCCGTTGTTGAGAATGGTGATGTCGAACGAGCCGGATTCATTGCCGATTCGATTGAAGCCCAGGTTGATCACCAGGCCGGTTTGTGTATCCACTTTGCGGACGAAAGACTGCGTCGTTCCCGGCTGCTGCTCGGCGACGTAGAGATACCTGCCGTCGGGGGTCACGTCGAGCCCTCCCAAGCTGACGCCTACCTTGAAGGGAGTGAGGAGCAAGCCGGTGCGGGAGTCAAACCGCTCGATATTGCCAGCCGAGGTGGAGGCGTAGTCAATGCCGGTCGTCGCGTCGAAGACATGATCGACAATGTTGGGGAGGCTGGCGAAGCGGTTGGGGCCGGAATTGACCGTGGGAACCGTCTGGTCTTTATCCGGATCGAGCAACAGGCGGACATTGTGCGATCCGTCCGCCACCCCAAGGAAACTGTATGTTCCCGTTCCCGAGGTGAGTGTATTCACTTCACCAACATCGACCGCGCCGTTGCTGTTGGCATCGAGGTAGACGAATTGGTTTGCTGCGCCGACTTCTCCCAGAAGTGGTTCGAACAGGCCGTTAGAATTTGCATCTCCAAAGACCGTGCCGCTAATGTCGCCGACCAGCGCTAGCCGCGATTCCAGTGTTTCGAGCCGCAAAGTTCTGCGGCGGCGCAGCCGGCCAAGTGTTTTCCGGCGCAGATTTCCAAGGCGGCGAGAAGATTTTCGAGAGGCGGGCATGACAGTCTTCCTGGTCGGCGGAGTCAAACCAAGTTGGCGAGGCGGACGATGACGCACCCTTTGGCGTAAAAATCCCCACGGGAGCAAACGGAAACGGCGTCCCCCGGCGGACGAAAAGTCCGTACAGGGAGACAGTGTATAATAACTACGGACTGTGGAAGCTGCAACGAAAATGAGAGTCGTGCAGATTGCGTTCAAGTTCTTGTACAAAAAGCACTTACGGCCGGGGAGAATGCCAAGATTCCCTTATTCTCCCCGACGACGGGATTGCTCTTTGGCGAGAATGGCCACTACCTGATTCCAGTCGGACTCGCCATCGAAATGCTTGCTTTTCGAGATCTTGGATTGACGCCAGAAAGAATCGTCCGCCAAGAGAGCCTCGAGCGCGTAAGAGGTTTGCCCAGCCGAGATCGGCGCGGCAGGTTCGGCAGCGACGGGCGCAGCAACGGTTGACATGGAAGCGGCAACAAACTCCCCTTCGCCGGCAGGGGGCGGAGTTGGGTTATTGATTTCGTTGATCACCAGCAGGGCGTCCTGGGCGGTGATGAAATTGTCGCCGGTGGTATCGGGGAAGATCGTCGCACCAACGTATTGCGGCATGATGATGGAAACATGCCCGGTTCCGATTTGGTTGAGGATGTTGACCACCGCCAAAACGTCGCCGGGAACGATCACGGTATCGGGAACCACATCCAGCGGATTGCGAGGGTTTTGATAGGCCGTTTCATCATCGGAAACGATTACTTTCTTGCTGGGTGAGTTATGGGCCGCGGCAGTAGCCGTAATCGTCACGGTTTTGGCTTTATCGGCGACTGTTTCGTTGACTGCCGTGATTGGGAAAGTCGCGCTATTCTGGTTAGCCGGAATAGTGACCGTGGCGGGCACGGTCGCTTCCCCCGTATTGCTGCTGGATAGCGAAACGACCAGATCCGCGGCATTGCTCAGATCGACACGGGTGAGCGTGCCAAATATCAGACCCCCATTTTCGCTCATAAGGTCGGCGGAAAGAACGAGCGTCAACGTGTCGAGTTCGTCATCCGTGACCGAAACATTGGCCGTGGTGGAGGACACTCCGCTGGCGGAGGCTGTGATAACGGCAGTCTGCGTGCCGTCACGCAGCACATCGTTGACTCCGGAAACGGTGAACGTCGCACTGTTCTGATTTGCCGGGATGGTGACGCTGACAGGAACAGCGGCCTCGCCGATGTCGTTGCTGGAGAGGTTCACCACTAACGCGGCAGCATTGCTCAGGAACGTGCGGGTCACGGTGCCAGTGGCGGTCCCACCGTTCTCGGAAATTGAGCCTGGAAGAATCGACAGGGAAATCGTATCCACTTCGTCATCCGTCACGCTGACTGGCGCGTTGCCGGAGGCGAGGCCGGAAGCGCTGGCGCTGATAGTGGCGCTTTGCGTGCCGTCGCGCAGTGCATCGTCCACGGAAGTAACGGTAAAGGTAACGCTATCCAGATTAGCGGGAATGGTAACATTGGCGGGAACTGTAGCTTCCGAAGTATCTCCGGAACTCAAATTAACGACAACGGCAAGTGCATTGCTCAAAACACTTCGCGTGACCGTACCGGTCACCGAGCCGCCGTTCTCGCCCATGGTCGTTGGCGAGAAGCTGACGGAGAGCGAATCAACTTCGTCGTCGGTCACGTTCAGGCCCAAAGATACGGAGGTAACTCCGGAGGCGGCAGCCGTGATATTCGCAGGTTGTGTGCCGTCGCGGAGGGTATCGTCGACGCCGCTAATTGTGAAATTCACGCTGTTCTGGCCGGCTGGAATGGTCACTGTGCCAGGAACGGAGGCTTCGGTGGTGACGTCGCTCGTGAGCGTGACGAGGAGGGCCGCGCTGTTATTCAAGAAAACACGGGACACCGTTCCCGTGGTTGTGTCGCTGTTCTCGCTGATGCTGCTGGCCAGGAAGCTGAGGTTGATGGTGTCGACCTCATTGTCGGTCACGCTTAAAGGTCCAGTTCCCGATGCGATTCCCGCGGCTGAAGCTGTAACATTCACCGTTTGCGTCCCATCGCGAAGAGCGTCGTCCACGGCAGTGACGGTGAACGTCACCGAGTTCACGTTGGCAGGAATGATCACAGTGGCAGGGACGGTTGCTTCGCCCGTGTCGTCGGAGGAAAGATTGACGGTGACGGCCGAGCTATTGTCCAAAACGGTGCGGGTGACGGTTCCGGTCAACGTACCACCGCTTTCGGACATCGACGTGGGAGCGAACGAGAGCGTGAAATAATTGAACTCGTCATCCGTGACCGTCAAATTGACGGCCGCGCTCGCCTGGCCGGTAGCAGTAGCCGTAATGACCGCAGTCTGAGGGCCATCTCCCACAGCATCGTCGACGGCGGCGATCGCAAATGTCGCGGATACTTGTCCCGCGGGAATCGTAACCGAAGCTGGCACAGTGGCTTCGGTGGTATCGCTGCTGCTCAGGTTTACGGTAAGTGCCGAGGCAATGCTCCCCAGGCTGGGTCGGGAGACAATGCCGAAGGCGGCGCTGGCACCCGCGCTTTCCACGAAAGTGGTCGGCGAAATCACAAGCGTTAGGCCCGCCGCCGCCCGCAGGGTCCCAAAGCTGACAAAGGCTGGATTGGAACTGACGGAGAACTTGACCGGCGCATCCATCAGGTACTCATCCAAAACGACCACATCGCCGGTCAATCCTGATGCCGCTAATTGACCTTCCGAGGAGAGGTCAATGTCAGTCAGATTGGTCCCCGTGGTTAGGACGCTCTTCGTCAGTGCGCCAGTCGAATCGTATTGGTAGACTCTGTTGTCGCCCGCGACTGCCAAAATATTGCCGCTGGAACTTACGGCAATCGAGACCGGAGTGTTGACCACTGGCAGCGTCACGGTGCGAACAAAGGCCAGCGTGCCTGGGTTGTAGACTTGCAATTGACCCGCGGCGAGTCCGTAGAGCAGACCATCATTGCCGACGGACACATCGGTGTAATCCAGCGAGCCGCCAAACCGGGTGGAGGAATAGTCGGTCGTGTCAATGCGAATGAGACCGTTGAGCAAATCCACGCCACTGCCAGTCGCCATATCGCTAACAAAGACGTATTGCCCGAAACGAGCGACGCCCCCAGTACCGGAGGCAGCAGCCGTGCTCCAACCACTGAACGTGTTATCCACGCGGGTGCCACGCATTTCGTCAATGCTGGTGAGATACGGTTCTGCCGTTCCGTCAAAGATGTGTACGACCCCTGCATTATCCACGACCAGGTCGCGCGTGGGAAAATCACCGCCGGCCGGAGGCTGCACGGAAATGTCGCCGACTCTCGTTCCCCCGGGGGAGTATTCGTACAAACGGGGGTTTTGGAATGAAGCGCTGGTGCTGATCTGCAAGTTGCGGTAAACAACGTCATCGCTGACCACGTTGATAACGTCGGTCTGACTGAAATAGTTGGCGGCAGTTCCCGTGATCATTGCTTGCCGTGTGCCGTCAAAAATAAAGTCATCGATGGCGTTCACCACCACCGTAATGCTGGCCTGGCCGCCGGGAATGATCACGGAGCTTTGGATCGTGGCCTCGGTTGTATCCGAACTGGTCAGAGTGACCGTCAAAGGCAGCGAATTATCGGTATTGGACCGGGAAACGGTGGCGACAGTTTGGCCCCCCACTTCCGAAATAGAATGGTCCGTGAGCGAAATACCTATTAACTCATGATCGGTGACCTGGATCTTGTCGGAAGCAAAGCCGTAGGCAGTTGCCGACGCCGAAATTGTGAGGTTTTGGGTACCGTCCAGCAGATTGTCGTCGATCGCATTGATCGGGAAGGTGGCAAAGGTTTGCCCGCCGAGAATCGTTACCGTCGTTGGTACGCCAGCTTCCGTGGGATCACCGCTGGTCAAAGTGACCACCAAGGGAATGGAGAGATCTCCTCCTGTTCTGGAGACCGTGCCGGTCAAAGCCGCCAATCCCTGATTCTCTGCCATTACGCCCCCCGGAATGGCGACATGCAGGGTAAGCGGAACGGAAATGTTTCCAAACACCAGATTGTCAACGGAAGCGTTCGTGCCCAGGGTCACCAAATAACCTTCCGAGCTGCCAATGTCAAAGGCTCGAACCCCGCTGACAGTCGTCAGGAACAGATTCTGGCCGTCCGGAATGACGCCGATCTGGCCATAAAACAACCCACCGACGTTTTCGCCGAGCGGCACCCGATAAAGCTCGTTGAAATCTTGGACGTTGTAAGCGACTAGTTCTTCGGTAAAGGTGTCCACCGCAAAGAAGACGTCCCGGGTGCCATCAAATCCGAGGCCGCCATCAAATCGCTGGAAAACCTCTCGGACCTGATAACCCGAGTCCATCAGGGAAGGTCCAAACAAGTCGGACGTAATCATCAGCCCGTCCCTGCTGACCGCGGAATGGCGGGTGCCGGTCAAGTCAAACGTGCTGGGGCCATCCACGAACAGATCGGCAGCGGAGACATAGCTGAAGATGGGACCGCTGGCGTCGGTCCCTTCGGTCAGCAGCAGCCGGCTCCGATCAGTTCCCCGGAAAATGCGGGTGCCGCTGCCGACCAATCCCCCGCCGGCGTTGCCTGGAGCATCGGCACGAACGGTGATGGCATCGGTCGCCAGCACGAGTTCGCGTACCGGGACTGCCGAGCCGTCGCTGGAGGTTGTGGTAATCAGCGCTTTGCCATTCGCGCCGATGAAGATATCGAAACAACCCGTTTCGACACCAGGTGTATTGAAGGGGATTGTCGTGACGCTACCGGTCACCAGGTTGATTTTGCGAATGAAGGCCTGGTTGGCAACTTCCTGGGAATCCGCCACGTACAACGTGTTGTTATCGGGAGCAAGGTCCAGCCCAATCGATGCGCCACCCACGACAATCGGCGACAGGTAAGCATTTGCCACCATGCTGAAGCGCCGAATCGTATCATCTCCGGACGAAATGTACAGAATCTGACGCAAGGTATCGAAGGCGATATCCGTGACGTTGGCTTGCACGATCAGCGAGCTGGGGCTGGAAGCGACCGGCCACGTTGAACGAGTTCCGCTGGGGAGAAGTTGGCGAACGCGATAGTCTCGCGCGGACAGTCCGGTGAACTGAAATGTCCCGTCCGCCGCGGAGATTTGCTGGGGCTCGTTCGCGGAGTCAAAAACTCCGTTATCGTTCAAATCCAGGAACAGAGTGACGTCGGGGGCCACCGTTTCTCCCAAACCTGGCTCGAAGATTCCGTCCCCATCCAGGTCGTCAAACTCCAGGCCGCTCAGCGTCGAGCCAGTGGCAGCGTTCTTAGTAATCAGGACGCTGACAACGCTGGAAGTGGTCACGCCGTCGCTGACCTGGTAGGTAAAGCTGTCGGTAGAGGTGAAGGCTGCATTGCCATTGTAAGTAAAGCTGCCATCGGGATTGAGAGTCAGCGAGCCATGTTGAACCGTGGTTACCAGTTGAGCCGTCATCGACTGATTGAGGTTGGGCTCCCGGTCGTTATTAAGCACCCCGTTAGCGGCGCTGACGCTGAGGCTGGAAAGGCCTGCCGTGTTGTAAACATCTTCGGCAGCCAGCGGCGCAAAGTTATTGACCGGGCGCGCTCCAAAATTCATGTTCTCCGTATTGTTATTGTTCACAACCGCCAGCAACCCGGCGACCACGGGAGCACGATAAACATGCAGGCCGGTGGTGCTGGAGAGAAACAACTCGTCGCCGTCCGGGCTGATGGACGTCTGGTAGAAATTGCCGGTCGCGGCTAGATTTTCGCCAACCACCATCGTATAGCCAGAAGTGATCTGCAGCCTGACATTGTCGAGATTGACGTTCAGATCGCCATTGAGAGCGCTGATTTCAAAACTGATCTGAATCGCCTGGCCGGAATATGACTGCAACAGCGACGTGACATTGGTGCTCCGCAAGTTGGGCCCTAGCTGGCTCACTGGGTCACCAGCATTCGTGGACAAGAGTTGCAGAATTTGATTGCCATTGGAGTCGAGAATGCGCACTCGGAATTGCTGCGCCGGGTTTGAAAAGGCGGCGCTGCTTTGGATCCGATCTTCCCAACTGAAAGTTGCCTGCGTGATGCCGGCAGGGACCACTATCGACTGCTTCAGCGTCTGAGTTCCCAGAAAAGCCTGATTCGAGACGAGATCAAATCCCCCTCCCAGCGGAGTTGTGGGGGCAGCAGAACCCGTCGGATCAAAGGTTCCATCGTTGCCGACCCACTGCCCGCCACCGGTGACGGAAGTCGTCCAGCCGGAGGTATCGCCGGTTTCAAAATCGCCATTGACGAGATACTGCGCATTAATTTGCAGGCTGATGTTGTCAAGATTGACATTAAGGGCACCGCTCTGGCCGCTGATTTCAAAGCTGAGCTGAATGATCTGGCCGGCGAGGGGCTGTAATAATGACGTGAGATTGAAGCTGCGGGAATTGGGCCCAAACTGCGTTGTGGAGTCGCCAGGCTTGGTGGAAAAGACCTGTTGGAGCGGATCCCCATTGGCATCGAGGATGCGCACTCGGTATTGCTGCAAGGGATTCGAGAACGCAACCGCACTTCGAATGCGGTCGACCCAATTGAGCGATGCCGCCGTGATGCCTGAGGGGACGACGATAGATTGTGTCAGAGTCTGGGTGCCAAGAACCAGTTGATTCGAAATCAGGTCAAATCCGCCCCCCAGTGGAGTCGTCGCCGTTGCCGGTCCGGTTGGGTCGAAGGACCCATTGTTAATGACCCACTGCGCGCCGCCGGTTGTGCCAACGCTCCAGCCGGACGTATCGCCTGTCTCAAAATTGCCGTTTAGGATGTATTCGTCACCGATCGTGCGAACATTGATCCGATTGAGCACGGTGACGGGAGGAGTCTGCGTGCTAGCCAGGCTGTACTGGATATTCGTTCGTAGCGGGTCGAAAGCAATGCCGCTCGACGCGTTGTCCTGAACAAAGGCGGGAGAGGTTGAGAAAACATTCGCCGCAGCGCCATAACGAAATGTAGGCGCGGACCCCGAAACTTCGTGAAAATAGGCTTCCGTCCGATCTCCCCGGCGTCCGACGCGGGTTCCCGCGGGCACTCGGCCGGCCGTTCCTGAGCCCAGCGAATCAGCGCGAACGGAAATGGTGTCCGTGGCCAGATCAATTTCGCGGACAGGATTGAAGGGATCCGCGCCGTTGCTGGAATAGTTCGTGGTGAACAGCGCCTTGCCGTTATTCAGAATGACAATATCCCAAGCCCCCGATTCGTATCCCACCCGGTCGAAAGTTAAGTTGGTTACTTCGCCGGAGTCTGGATCGACCTTACGAATCACGGACTGAGTTGTTCCAGGCTGCTGCTCAGCAACATAGATCGCCGAGCCATCCGGTGTGACGTCGATCCCCCCGAGCTGAATGCCGACCTTCAGCGGCGTTAGAAACGTCATCGAGCGCAGGTCGAGGCGGAGAATCTGGCCATCATTCGTCGAGACATACTCAATCCCGCGGGTCTGATCAAACACATGATCCACGACCGACTGAATGTCTGCTGCGGGAGTAGTAATCGTCGGGAGGCTGAAGAAATTGTGGGTAGTTAACTGAGAAACGGGAGATGACTGCTCGCTCCCAGGCTCCGGCAAGAGGCGGAGACGGCGATTGCCGTTGGCAACTCCATCAAACTGATAGGTGCCTGTGCCATCCGTCGTCGTGGACAGTTCCGTGATGTCGAGAGCTGCGTTGTTATTGGCATCAATATAGACCGTGCGATTAGGGATCGTCGGTTCGGTCGCGGGTTGATGAATTCCGTCTCCGTTCACATCGCTGAACACGATGCCAGCAATGGAACCGGCAGGAGCCAAGCGCGCTTCCAGCATTTCGTGCTGCAGCTTGCGCCAGCGGGTACGGGCCGCCTCTTTGCGAATCCTTGGAGCGATCCCGTTCCGAAGCCAGGTGCGGCGAGTGGACATACCAGCGATTCCTTCAGCGGCCGAAAATGAGTTTTCGCGACGGAGTCGGAAGCCGTTGGAAGCGCAGGCGATAACTCGGCCAAGTGTGGCTGAATGTGTTCGATTGTGCTTGCAAGCGGATTCGCTCCCTCGACAGACTGTCAAGCGAATTACCGAAGAAAGTCCATAGTAGCCAGAAGAGAAAGGGGATGCAATTGATTTGCGGGTTGCATCCCAAAAGGGGTGAAAATGGCCGGCATTTCACTTGTTAGAACAGGACTTCAAGGGCTTTCCAAAAGAGGGCCGTGGCGTCCCCCGTGCTGACGAACTGGGCCTGAACGACTAGATTTCCGCTTTGACCGGCAACGGGGGAGAGGTCGATTTCCAGTTGCTTGTAGCGGTCGGGATGAGTTGCGTCCGTGATGTCCACAGCGTGCAATTGCTTGTCGCCGAAACTGACGAGCAGCTTCCAATTCTGTCCCGGATCGTTCCCTACCCGAATTCGCAACCTGGGCTTGCCGCCGCCGGGTAAGGTAATTTGCCGAGAGAACACTACGGGAGAAATCGCCGTGGCTCGCAAGCCAAGAACGTCCTTCTCCCCGTGAGCTTCCGGCATCAGGCCGGTCCTGTCGCCGGGGCTGCTGGCAAGGAGTTGCCAGTCAGGTAAGAACTTTCGCGCGGCGGCTTGCTGATTGGAAGCGAGGTTTCGGGACCAAATTTGCTCGAGGGGGGGGAGTGAGGCGAGCAGTTTCTCGGCTTCGCCTGCCGGCGCGAATTCGACAAGGTCACGAGTGGGGTCCGTTTGGCCTTTGCCAAAGAAAGTCCAGATGCGGTCCTTGTATTGCACCAGCGGGCCGAGACGCGGATCTGGATCATTGAGGTTGGGGAGGACCGTCGTGGCGACGGAATCGCCGCTCGCGGTTTCCAGCCAGGTGAGTCGATTCTGAATCAGATTGTTCTGTATTGGCACCGGCTCCCGCTGGGCAATGAGGAGTGATTTGCCGGAGCAGAGTGCAAAACTGTGAGGGTCGCTTAGTTCCCGGCGCCAGAGGAATTTGCCAGTAGCTTTGTCGAGAGCACGGACATCCGTCTCGGTGCGGACCAGCAATTTGTCTTCCGCAATGCCGATGATGCCAACGATGTCTGGAATGGAACTCGTCCAGTTGCGAGCGCCGGAGTGGACGTCCAGGCAATCGACGCCGCGCACCCCCGGCTGGGCCACGTAGAGCCGCGACTGTTCGACGAGCGGCCTTTGGTACAGTTGCAAAATCCAGCGTGGCTCTTCGTCGGCGGGTAGGACAGTCTGGCGGCGGACCCACTTGAGATTGCCCGCGACATCGCACGAAAAGGTGACGCCGCCGAGGGCCGCAACCACGGCGTCTTCCAAGGGCGTGATTTCACAACAGCCGCGGGAGCCCCAGGTGCTGCGGAGGCGAACGAGATCCTTCTGGCTCGTCAATTCGCCGGTCTGGGCATCGAACAAGTTCCATTTGAGTTGACCCTCCTGCTGGTCGAGCAGCGAAATGCTCATGGACGCCAATTGACCTTGCACCAGTACCGGGTCGGAGACGAGAAATTCCCGGTCATGATGCTGGCTGGTCCAGACGATTTTGCCGGTGGCCTTCTCCAAGCAGACGAGGAGCGGGCTGGGTCCGTAGAGGAGCCGGGCGTAGACATGGCTCTGTGTAACCAGCGGCTTCATGGCGATCATTGCCCAGTCCTGGGCCTTCGCCATCGCTCCGGGGGGAGCCACCGATTGCCAGAGCCGCTGACCACTTGCGAGGTTGTAGGCAGCGACTTGAAAGCGGTTGGTGACGTAGAGCAAGTCCCCTTCGAGCACGGTGGCAATCTGGCGGTCGGCCCAGGGAACGCGGAACTGAGTCGTTCTCCGGCCAACTTCTTCTTGCGGATTTGCGCCTAGCGGGCCGTCCAGTTTCGCTTTCAATGTGGCCGACAAATTCGTGGGACTGGGTAGCGGCGGTGCCAATGCACTAATAGACGATAGGCTGCTGTTGCCGCGGGAGCGCATTTCGGCGACGAGGGCCTCAAACTGCTCCTTGGTCATTTTCACCTCGCCGAAGGCGACGGCTTTGGTGACCGGCTGTTCGGCGTCCTGCCCCAGCATGGCGGCGGCAAGGCGAAGCCGCGGGGCGATGTCGCTCGCGAAAGCAGGCTGAATATGCGTGGAGCGGCGATATTCCGCGATGGCCCGCTCAAACCAGCCGCTGGAAAGCGCCCGGTCACCCAGCCAGCGATGAGCCTCGGCAGCGGCTTCGGTGCCGGCGAATTGCACCGTGGCCAGTTCGAGCGCCGAAGCATCGCCGCCGGCAATCGCCTGGCCGATTCGCAATTTGGCGAGTGTGCCGAATTGCTGGCCGAGCGCCTGCTTGAGCTGCGGATAGTCCGCCAGCGTGAGCCGCACGGCGACCGGAAGAGAGACGAGCAGATCCTTGTCTTTGTGATACGGAGCAACGCCGGGCGCGGCCTCGGGGTCGAGCGATGTCACCATGCGGGCCGCATCTTGCCAGGCTTCACTTTCCAGGACAGCTTGCAACTCGGTGAGCGAGTTGTAGGTTTCCTTGCTCAACTCCTCGACGAGCGGGTGCCGCCAACCATCCTTCAGACGCGTGGCCAAATCACCTGCGGCCCGGCCGGGCAAATCGCGGCGAGCGGTCGCTTCGGCCCAATCCGCGAGAGGCGCGAACTGCTGCTGTTGGAAGAAGCGAATCTGCCTGAGCAGTTGCATCGTGTCGTCCGGTTTGCGGTTGGTCGCGGCCTGAATCAACTCCCAGCGGAGATTCACATCGGGATTCGCCGGTTGTTGCAGCCAGGTGGCGACCGGGACACTCATGGCATGTTGGCGGATGCTGCTCCACGGCGGCAGCCCTTCTTCCTCATACTTTCGCTGTCCCAGTTCTAAATACCGCCGGCCCATTGAGACTTTCATCGCCTGGCCATCGCGAAAATCCCAGACCAGTAGCGCCGCGTCATCGAGGGCTGCGAGTTGAACCACGAGCGGCAGCTTGCGAGCGGCTGCATCATCGAGCAGCAGTTCGAGCAGGGCATACGCCAGTTCACGCGGAGGCGCGCCGCCGAGGCTGCGGATGGCGCAAGCCCGCCGCCACTCCGTGGGATCCACGCCGGCAGGTTGCCGGCGAGCGATCTCGGCGAACCAGAAGCCGATCGTGGGCGCGGTCGTTATCACCGGCGCTTTGTCGCGAACATCCTTCACAGCCAGCGAGGAAAGCCCCGCCAACTCGCGGAACTCGATTCGTTTCAGAGTCATTTGCACGCCTGGCCGATTCGCCACAACCTGCAAGCCGAGGAAGGCGCGATTACCTGGCGTATTTTCCACCGCCATTTCGGGCTGGGCCCAGTGCTGGCCGTCGCAGCTCACCCACCAGCGGAAATTGCCGCAGCCCATCAGCAACTTGATCCAGCAATGCTGGGGGACGGTCGGCACCACGCGATCGGCCAGCGTACCCAGGTCGAATTCCGCCGTGTCGTCGGGATAGGTCATCTTAACCCCGAGCCGGCCATCCTTGGTGTTTTTCATAAATCGGACAACTTCCTGCGGCGCACCTAGCTCTTTGCCCAAGTAAACGCCCGATCCCGGCGTCAGCCCATCGAGTTCCAGGATGACTTCTCCCAAGCCTGTATACGGCAGAGGAATAAAAGCTTGCGCCTTCTCCTTATCCGTAGAGAGTCGAACCGCGCCCTCCGGCAGCCTCTCGAAGCTGATGTCCGGCTTACTCAGTTGCCAGGCCAGTTCCGCGGGCTTGTTGGTTGCAAAAGAAATCGGAGCCGACGGCAGAGGAACCGGATCGTCACCGGATCGCTTCACCGCGATTCCCAAAAAAGTCGCTCGCCCTTCGAAGTAGACATCTTCGGGGATTCCTACAATCGGCGCGGTAAGTAAGACAACATCGCCTCGGCTGAAAATGAGTTCGCCCCCGCGGAGCCCGCCGCCAACAACACTGCGCCAGCGGATTTCCATGGGCCCGCCAAAACGGACCTCGGTGCGGCGAGCCCGGTCGTCATCGGTGGCCGTCAGGGCCAAAGTCTCCGGACGGAGTCCGCCGGGTTTGCGAGTCGTTTTCCAGGCAGCCCATTTGTCGCCAGCATCCTGGTAATAAGCGAGCGTGATGCCGTCCAGCCCGTGATAGAAGTGCACCACCAGCCCTTTGTAATTCTCCATCGCGAATTTCAGCGACGAATCCTTCGTCCAGGGCGCTCGGAGCCGAGCTGATCCTTCCAGCACTCCGCAGCGGCCGCGCTGGGTATCCACTTCCACAATGCGGTAATTCTGCCCCGGCACCGGCTCGAACCAGCGCTGTAAGTCGGCCCGTCGGGGAAGGGACTTGGTGGTGTCAAAATCCTGAAAGGCGACGTCCTGAAAGCGGGGCAAGTCACCCTGCAATGCCATTGTCTCCAGCCAAGGATCTTTGTTTACCGGAGCGGCGGGGGGCGCATTCCCACCGGTGGCAGGGAGCGTGTCTGTTGTCGGCGACTTCTCGACCTTGTTACCAAGTGCATCTCGCGGAGTCGTTCTCGTAACCCCTTTCTCTCCATTCTCCTTCCCCGGAACGGTTTTCTCGTTCTTCTGATCCGCTGCGGCAATCACTTCCGCTTTCTTGTCACTACCTTTCTTCTCGTGAGCCTTCGGCCCTTCCACAACCTCTACCTTCTTCGGGGAGACGGCATTCCATAGCGCAGCGCCCAGCAGCAGAAAGACCGGAACCACCAGGACCACGCAAACCAGCGGCACGGTGAGTTGGAAACGGCCTTGCGTTTGGTGCGCACGGGCGATGATTTCCTGCGGCGAAACGTGGACTCGCCCCAGGGCTTCGGCCAGGTAGGCTTCCATCTGCATTTGGCCAAAGAGGGCTTCCCGCAGTTCGCTCGATTCGGCGAGCCGCGCGCGAAGCAGGTCGATCTCTTCCAGCGACAACTCCTCCGGAGTTTTGTCCTGCACAAGGGTGAGCAGTTCCTGGTCGGTCATGGGGTCGGCCTGAGCTTTCGATCCAGACAGTACTTGAGAGCCTGGCGGGCCCGGTGGACGAGCAGTTTGACCGCCCCTTCGCTGCGCTTAAGTCGAATGCCGATTTCTGCCCATTTCAGGGCGGTGCTGTAGCGCAGGTCAATCGCCTCGCGCGCGGACTGACCGAGCCCTTCCATACACTTGGGGAGATGATGCAGGGCGTCGTCCGATTCGCCGTGGTGATGGCCGACGAGAGCGTCCATTTCCAGGCAAAGCTCGGTCCAGGCCACTTCCTTCCGCCGCTGTTGCCTTTTGATGTGCTCGCGGAGGACGTTGCGAGCAATGCCCACCAACCAGGACCCTACCGCATTCGCGCGAGCCAGCTTCTCCCGTCCCAGATAACAGCGGAGAAAGACCTCCTGGCACAAATCCTCGGCATCCGCAGGTTCCAGCAGCCGAGCCCGCAAAAAGCCGTAAACCGTGTGCTGATAGACCTCCACCAGAGCCGTGAACGCGTTCTTGTCCCCCCGCTGGGCACTTTGCACCAAGGCATGATGCCCCTCAACCGTGGCAGCGTCGGCATTGCGGGAATGAGCCCGCCCGCGCGGCAGCACCGCCTGTCCTTGCAGCGTTGCAGCTTCCAGCGTTGGAGCTTCCAGCGCAGCGGCTTGGGGGGAAGGCTTCATGCAGAGGACAAATAGGGGTGGGTGGTGTGAGGCGGGATTACCCCATCTTAGCCCAAACGAAAGGGACATTTCAAACAGGGGGAGGCTGAATCCGCAGTCTCGCGATTCACTTTAGGCACCCACCAGCGGCTTGTGGCCAAGGGCTCGACGGGTGACTGAGAGTTGACCGGCGTGGAGTCCTTCGTGCCAAATCGCGAGTTCGAAGACCGAGGCGAAGTCGGGAAGGAATTCCGGCGCCCCTTCGGGAGTCTTCTGCGCGAGATCGTCGTCAGTCAGCTTCGAGAGAACTTCCAAAAGTTTGGACCGTCGTTCGCGCATCGCGGCGAGGACCGTTTCCGGCGGCGGATATTGGTCCGGCTGGTCGATCGGCTGGGAGCCCATGCCGAAGTTGGCGCTCCAGCCTTCCAGCGAGAGGGTGCTGGCCGGGGAAATCAGCGAGAGCAGAAAGTTGTCCGTGTTTGCCATGTGCCCCACAAACCAGAGGGCGTGGTTGCACCCGGGATGGACCTGGTGAACCCAGTCGTGAGGCGTCTTGAAATCGGCGAGCAACTTCTCGCTCATCTGCCTCGTGTTTTGAAGCTGACGCTGGAGTCGATGCTGAAGGCTCATGGTTGGAATCACAAGGTCGGGACGGCCCAAAGAGGCCATCCTACAAATCCATCCCGCGCCACGACTAGGGCGTCGCCGGGGCCATGGGGGGAGCCGCGCCGGTAGAAACGAGCACGACTTTGTTTTCCGTATCCGCTTCGTAAAAAATGTGGAAGTGAATCTTGCCGTCCCCTTGGAGATCCTTCACGAGGTCCCGGAGCATAACTGCCTGCGTTTTTTGTGTGGCCGTGTCTTCCACCAGCTTTTTCATCTCCGCTTCCGCTTGAGGCCGGCGGTCAGGTGGAATCTGGTTGATGTTGGCGTTGACTTGGGCTTGCTGCTGCATGGCCGCCTGACTGGCCGCTTCGGTATCGGGGATTAGCTTGTTCATCTTCGCTTTGACATACTTCTCCGGCTTGTTCATGCCGTGAAGCTTGAAATTCGGCTGTCCGTCGATCTTGAGCATGCGCCCCGACATGCTGCTGATGATCTTGAAATGCAGCAGGTGTACTTCGTCCCCCGGACCGGTCGAAAACATGGTGTTATCGTTCTTTGCGGTGAGTTCGGCTTTCTCGAATTTGAACTTGGGAAATTTGCCTTCGGGGGGACCAAGCTGAATGACAATCTGCTTGGGGTTCGGGGGATAATCGACATTGAATTTGGCCATCATCGGCTTTTCCAGGTCTATCTTCATCGCTTCGCCGGTCAAAGGCTGGCGCAGGGCCAAGGCATGAGCACCCGAGCCCGCGGACATCGTCAAAACGCAGTTACAGAGGTAGGGGGCGGCGTTCAGTTGCTTGGTGGCGTCGTCGGTCCACTGGAAATTCAATTGGTCGTTTTGCAGCGAGAGCTTGGCGACCGTCACGGTCGCATTGGCCCCCTCGGTGACCAGCTTGAAATCCCAGTCGCGTTCCGAAGTTCCGTTGTTACCAGCTTCCATCACGAACTTTTGCTTGGCATTCGTGGAGATGGCATTGTCACCGCCTTTCAAATTGACCAGGCAAAGCGCTTTGGGAGGTAGTTTGACCGTGCCAAGCAGGAACGGCTTGGTCGCATCAGCCACAGGCTTTCCCTTCTCTTCGAGCGGCGGCAGCGTGACGACCTTGGCGAAACCAACAAACGGGTTTCCCACGGGAACCATTGGCTCGGGCATCGGCATTGGCACCGGCTTGACCGGCTCTGGCGGCTTAGGCATCGGCATTGGGACAGTTGCCGGCGGCATGGGCATGGGCATCGGCAGATTTGGCATCGGCATCGGAACCGTCGTCTTGGGCCCTTCTTTGGTTGGAGCGGGAGTCGTCTTTTCGGGCGTAGTAGTTGCAGCCGGATCGACCTCGGGGTTCACTTCGGGATTGGCTTCCGGATTCGCCTCGGGATTCCCTTCCACCGGCGTGGTAGCAGCCGCCTTTTTGGCATCCGCCTTGGCGACAGCATTCTTATCAACGGGCTTGCCGCCACGTGACATAACCCAAATCAGAACAGTAATGCCCAACGCCAGAATCAGCACGCCACCGCCAATTCCGACGCCGAGCACAATGGCGAGGCTCGGTTTCTTTCCAGACTTGACCGGGGCCGGCGCGTCACCTGAATTGGGTGATGGAGCCGCGGCAGCAGGTGTTTTCGTTGGTGTGGGAGCCACAACTGATGATTCGGCAGCGGGCTTTTGCTTTTTCCGTTTCGTTTGCACGGTGAAGCCAGCGAAGGGATCTTCTGCCGCCGGCTCGCTTACGGGTGCCGCTTCTTCGATGGCGGGAGCGGCTTCGGCGACCGGCTGGGTCTGCTCCACCATATTTGTGTCATCGAGACTGATGTCGGCGAGGTCTCCGGACCGGCTTTCGGCGGCCAATGGAAGTGACTTCGGAACTGCCGCCGCCTGCGTTGGAAAGGGAATTGCCAGCGGTTTGGCGACGAGAGGCTTCTTCTGCTTCACCTGAGGTTTGTCGCCGTTGGAAGCTTTTTTCTCTTCCTTTGCCGCTGGCTTGGGTTTCGCTCGAGCGGCCGCTTCAAGCTCTTCGATTACCTGGCGGGCGGATTGTGGACGGGCAACCGGATCTTCGGAAAGCATCCGCGCGCACAAGTCGGTCAGCTCATCACTGGCGGCAGCGCAAGCATCCTTGACGTCCTGGGCCTTCTTGACGTTCCCCAGCGGGGACTTGCCGGACAAGAGGTAAAACAAAATTCCTCCTAGCGAATAAACATCGGCCAGGGGAGTAACCTGTTTCTTGCCCGCCAGTTCGGGCGCATGGAATGATTGAGCGGCAAGGGTGGCGACTTCCGTGGATTCATCCCCATTGGCAGCCGGCGTGATTTCGGCCAATCGGGCCAGCCCCAAGTCCAGGATTTTAACGA
>JBJXFF010000059.1:0-2980 GCA_046153945.1 Pirellulaceae bacterium | reverse complement strand
GCTGGTTCCTCCCAGCCACCGGAGCACCGCCACGAACCGCCGGCGCTCCTGAGCAAACAGCCGGTCCCAACCGAAGGCGGCCAGTTGACTGAGGGCGAGCGCAGAAACGACGAGGAGCTTGGCGGGATAGCGGAAGTTGACGTACTCCGGAAGGAGTGTGGTCATCAGCCAATAGAGTCCGCCGACCTGCGAGCCGACGGGGAATTTGTTCGTGTCCATCCGTAGCACGAGCGAGCAGAACTCCCGCGCCATCCAGCCGAGTCCGTACCACCCGAGGCTGCCGAGCGTGAACAGCAGCACGAGCCACGACAGCCAGCGGATGCGCGGGTCACCGCCGCGTAGCCGCAACTGAGCGACTGCGAGCAAGAACGGCAAAAGCCCCATGTACAACGTCGGCGTCCAGATCCGCCCTTCCGCCGGCCAGAGGCTGAGCCAGCGGCGATTGGTGGGAAACATCCTCCCGCTGACGTTCGGCCAGATCAGCTCCGCATAGCGCCAGGGACCAACGCTGAAGTGATAGGCCCGCTCGTGGTGGGTCGTGGGGTCCGGCTGGCCAATCAGACCATTCGTGATCTCCCGCACCGGCTGATCGACACGCGGAAGCCGGCCGGCGTGAGCATCCTTGGCGTAGGCAACTGCCTCGTAGATATTCCGCGGCCGGCGATAGGCGGCCCGCTCGCTTTCCTTGGATGCCTCCGACGAAGGGAGGATCTGAATCGCCGCGAGGAAAAAGCCCGAGCAGGCGGCAAAACCAACAAGTGCCATTCGGATCAGAAAGGGATTGGTGCGGAGCCGCTGCCAGGCACCCAATCCCGATGGGCTCGCCTGCCTCAGCATCACGGCATACAGGCCCGTCATCAGCAGCGCATGATATGCCGCCTGCGGCTCACCCCCGAGGATCATCAGCGCGAGGACCGCACCCAATGCCAGGGCAGAACGCCAACTCTGACCGTGAAGCATTCTGTCCACGGCCAATGCGGCAAACGGCAGCCAGGCTGCACCGACCAGAAACACCACGTTGCAATACTGGAAGACGACATTGCCGCCACAAGAATACGCCAGCGCCGCCACGCCCGCCGCGATCGAACTCGACTGCCAGTGCCGCGCCAGCAGGTAAGAACCGACTGCCGCCAGCAGGACATGGCCGATCACATACAGCTTGTAACAGAGCGTGAAGTCCAGCGGCAGCGCGAAGACGAGCTTGCCCGGATAAAACACGCTGCTGCTGGCGTCCGCCACGACCGGCACGCCGCAGTTCTCATCGGGGTTCCAGAGCGGCACCCTGCCTTGTCCCCACTCGTGCGCTGTCCACTCCAGCAGCGGGTGATAGAAATGAGCCGCGTCCCGCATGGCGAAGGAGCGGCCCGTTACGAGGACAGGCCCAAAGAAAACGGCGACCGGCAACAGAACGACAATCCAAATCAATGACGAAGTCCGAATGAGGAATGACGAAGGTCGAAATTGCGACTCTTTCATTCGTCATTCGTCATTCGGGCTTCGTCATTCGCTCGCCGTCATGTCGCCGCCAACTCCAGGTACTCCCGGTCCAGCTCTTCCGCGAGCTGCGACAGGTTGGCCCGTACGCGTCGCGGCGAGGGAGCGACGCTCCGCCGGTTTTCCCAGCGGGGAGCGGAACCATGTTCCTTGTTGCTGTCCCCAACGAGGGCCGCCAGCCACTGTTCTAGCGACAGTCCATCCTGGCTGGCAGAGATGCCCGCGCCAATGTCTCCGCCGCGGCTATCCAGCCGCGGCGTTTCAAACTTGATGATGCCAACCACGCGACTATTCATGGAATCCAAATCGGGCGAAAGGGTATTCTATTAGGATAATGCCGGCTCCGCCGATTACGCGCTGATTTTTCGGGCCACAAAGGCTGCCAAGGGACGCTTCGCCACCTTCGGTACCGGCGGCCCGCTGAAGATCCGCAAGTCCACCGGATGCAGGGCGACGCTTTCGCGGATTCGCGCCAGCAAATCCCAAACGTCGTCCATGGCGGCGTCCAATCCCAGGAAATCCGTCTCCCGCAACTCCTCTTCCCAGCCACGTTCCGGGCGACCGCGGCCGCGAGGAGAACGGTCCTGAACGTGAAGCTGAAATTCGTACGCTCCCAGTTCCAAAATGTCCCCATCCGCCAGCAGCGACGATTCGGTCAACTCGCCGTTGACGTACAGCTCCGGTCCCTCTCCCAGATGCCGCACACTGACGCCGCGCGTCGTGACGTACAGGTAGGCGTAAGCTTCGGGAAAGCGGAGATCCCCCAGGACCAGGTCGCAATCCTCAGCCGTTCCCACCAGAAACACGGGCGGGTTGACTTCGCGGATTTTGCGGCTGGCCTTGCCGCGGATGATTTCCAGCCCCACCTGGGGAAGCTGCGTCAGGTAATGCGGGCCTTGCTGACTTTGCCGCGCCGTCGCAGAGGGAACCGGGAGATCAATCCGAGAAAGCTTGGAGTCCATCGCATCATCCCTGCGGGGCTCTCGGCAGCGGGAGAAGCAAGCTAGCTGCCGGGTAAGACTTTCATCGGCGCGCGGTCAAGCCGAAAGCGAGAAGAGCCGTCATGAGCCGCGGCGAATTCCGCATGCCAGAAAGCAGGAGCGCGTTATATCCGGGAGCAGTGTCACTGTCAGCGGGCTGCACGGCGGGCAATTCGGATCTGGGCGCGGGCCTGTGAGATTGCCTTGTCCCGCAACTCGGCCAGCTCGGGCGTGTTGGCCTGCCGCTTGGTGGCCGCATCAAGCTGATCCTGGGCGGCGCTCGCATTGAGCCGCGTTGATGGGACCGCCCGACTGGTGAGGACAGAGACGACGTTGTCCGCCACCTGCACAAACCCGCCGTCGATATAGTAAGTCGCGGTGCTTCCACCGGCGGAACGAATCCGCATCTCGCCATAACCCAGCCGACCGATCATCGGGCTATGGCTGGGAGCGATGCCAATTTCGCCGTCATAGAGCGGTAGCGCGACAAACTCCGCATCCTGTTC
>JBJXFF010000054.1:0-45641 GCA_046153945.1 Pirellulaceae bacterium | reverse complement strand
CTTGGCCCGCAGGTTGAAGAACTTGAGAGCGTGCTGCTCGGCTTCCTTCTCGCCCTCCTCGCCGCCGCTCTGCACGGCCACGAAGATGCGCTGTCCCTTGGCCTCGACCCAACGACCCCTGACCTGGTCGTGCCGGTAGCGCTTCTTCGATTGCCGGCAATCGACCATGTAATCGTGAAAGAGATCGTAATGGCCGGAGCACTTCCAGACTTGCGGATGCATGATGATGGTGCAATCAAGCCCGGTCATTTCGTAGGGACTGGGAGCGCCAGGGAGCGTCTCGCGATCGTTGTGTCCGCTGACCATTGACCGCCACCACCACTCCTTGACGTTGCGTTTGAGCTCGACGCCGAGAGGGCCGTAATCCCAGAATCCATTCAGACCGCCATAGATTTCGCTCGATTGAAAGAGGAAACCGCGGCGTTTGCAGAGCGAAACCAGTTTGTCCATTTCCATGGGAGGCGGGGGTTGGGGGCTGGGGACTAGGGACTGGGGAAGATAAGCAAGAGGCCAAAGACGCGGAAATTCTTCCCCAGCCCCCAGTCCCCTGCTTTCAAGACAGTTTACCGGCCTCGTGCGTTCGCGGTCTATGGCACAGTAGCCGTCACACTCCGTGTGACGGCATGGCTGCTCACGGAGTGAGCAGACTACTATCGAATCCGCCAGGTGCCGACGTCCAGTTCCGGCACAATGTCAAACCGGTCTATCTGCGCAGCCAGGTCGATGTCGTTTTCCTGCCCGATTTCAATGAGGTTCCGCCCGCCGCGGCTTTCGCGAAGAGCGGCAGCGAGAGGATCGCGGCCAGAGAGGGTGCCGACGGCAGTCCGCCAGGCATCGGCGGCGATTTCGGCCTGGTCGTTCAGTGGGGCGTTTCTCCGAAACAGCCCCGTTCCGACCTCCGGAATGGGGCTGTCATGGAATGACGCCCCACACTCCACAACAATCGCCCCGGCCAGCAGTGTGTCTTCGCGGGTAACGTGGCTATCGGTGCCGGCGCAAACGATGTCGATCTGCTCCTCGTCCGCCAGTTCGCGGCAGACGGCGGAGAAGTTGACGAAGCCGGCGATCAGGATGCGGCGGGCCTGCTGGCAGCGGAGCATGGCCCGGGTGCCGTTGGTGGTGGTGAAAACGAGCGTCTTCCCCCCGACCGCGGCCGGAGTGTATTCCAGCGGAGAATTCCCCAGATCAAAGCCCTCAATCCGCTGGCCCCTCCGCTCGCCCCCGAGAACCGCTTGTCCCCCCAACTTCGCCGCAAGCTGGCGGGCCTCTTCGACCTCCAAAAGGGGAATGACTTCCTTCGCCCCCGCGGCCAAAGCATGAATGATCGTCGTCGTCGCTCGCAACACGTCAATCACCACCACGGCTCTGCAGGCCAGTTCATGCGGCTCGACAAGAGCCGGAAGTAGATGGACGTTGATGGTGCGTGGCATAGTTGTCAAGAAAGAGGTCAATACGAAGGGTGGCACGCCCACGGCTTTTCGTGGGCGTGAAGTCGCGAGGTTTCCGTAAAGTTTAGTCGCCGCTAGGTTTCTCCGGCGGAAGCCCATTCGGAAACCAGAACCGCCGATCCTACGGGGAGGAGGATGCGGTCGTCACCCTTTTAGTGTAGACGTTCATTGTTTTTGCGATGGATTCACGGACGGTAGCGTCCGTTGCTTCTTCGTGTAACCGAGTCAGGATCGGTTCTGCTACTTCTCGCGGCACATGAGACGGAACAGCTTCCACGGCTCGCCACCGATTTTCATAATGCTGGTTGGAAAGCAGTTGAAGCAAGCGAGGTCCAATGTCAATGGACGGGTCAACCTCTTTGAGGGATAGTGCTGACTCCGTCGCAATAATTGAGCTATCGTCATTCATTTGAGCGCGCAGGGCCGGAACCGCATCCTGTGCCTCGGGGCCGAACATTCTTAAGGCGAAAGCCGCATGCCAGCGAACATTGGGTACTTCATCTTTCAGAGCTCGGATCAACGCAGGGACTGCCACGTCTGGCCGAGCTTTGATTGTGCCCAGCGCGGAAGCGGCGCGAACACGAAGCTTGTCATCGGAATCGCCCAGTAGCTCTATTAATGACGATACCGCTTCATTGGAAAATGAAGCTTTGGAAAAAACTCTCTGTGCATCCTGGAATTCGTACCAATCCGGCTCGTCTCGAATGAATTCAATGAAACCAGCAACGCTGTTGAACTTGAGCTTTGACGTTTCCGCATTCGAACTCCCGCCTGTGAAGGTTCTGGTCGTCTGAGCCGTTTTCAATTCGCTGCCAAGGAGAGCAACCTGCTCTTCGAGTAGCGATATCCGTGACCGGAGACGGCGGCCATCAAGCCACCATCCGAGTCCAAGTGAAACGACGCAGACGATCACAAAGAGCGTCTTCAAGCTGAACTGGAACAATTGGCGTCGAGGCTGGGCGTTCATAGATGGCTCCGCAAGCGATAGTTCATAAGCGCATTCTAGTGCGGCACAACCGCCGGCGAATAGCGATTCCTGCCGGTTGGCCTAAACGATGCGGTTTCCCCGCTCTGTGAGGCTGAAATAACTTTCAAGACATCTTGAAGATTCTGGCTTCCGGGCTATTGACTGTGACAAGTGTACTATTGTATTATTGTCTGGTTAATTATACAGTAGTTTACACCCAGTTCGTCAGGAGAAAGGCCATGAATGAGCAAAAGAAATGTTCCAGTGAGTTGCCAATCAGTGCGAAGAGCGAAACGCTCATGGACCCCACTTGTGAGGAGGGGGGTGATGCAAAACTCCGGGAGGCGTCCGGCGCAAATGCTGAGCTGACAACCGTTTGCGAAAATGGAACTGACGAGTTTTGCATCACGGAAAAAAAAGAGGGGGCGGATGACGAGGAGCTTTCGGCCCTTTCGGTGCTGACCCAGGTTGTCCGGGTCGGGCGGCCACCCAAGCTCAACGGGGAACTCAAGTCGCGGGTTTGCTTTCTGCTTGGCTTGGGACTTTCCCGCCGACAGGCGGCCTTGGCGGTGGATATTGACCAGGCCACGATTACCCATGCCGCTCAGAACGATCCCGACTTTAGCCGGGCTCTAGCGCGGGCCGAGGCGTTCAGCACCATGCGCCCCGCCATCGCCCTGGCGACTGCGGGGCTCTCGAATTGGCGGGCGGCGGCCTGGGAACTTACCCACAAACCGGAAGTCCCCCGGCAGCGGACCGCCGAGGAATTCGAAGCGGAACATCAGCAGTACGTTCTCAAGCGGAAGTACTATCACGCCGATGCCGCGGTGGACGAAATGCTTCGTGAGCAGCGCGACGAGGCCAGACGGCTCCGGGAGAATGCCCGCGAGAAAGCCCGCCAGCAACAACGGGCCGACGAGAAGCAGGCTCAGTTCGAGGCGGAAAATCCGGAGCTCTTTCCGAAGAAGAGGAAGAAAAAGGCGGAGCAGTCGAGAGGAGCCACGGATTGAACACGGATGGGCACGGATGGAGGCGGGGAGTTGGCCACGAGAAACACGAAGAGGCACGAAAAGGGACGTCGATTGAAAGTGCGATTGTGAATGCCTGTTTATTGTGTCTTTTCGTGTTTTTCGTGGCCGTTCCCCTTGGTACTTTTCCAGAGCGACCACGCCCACGCAGAGCCGTGGACGTGGCACCCAGAGGTGAACCTGCGAAAGCCGGTTACTAAAAATGGACGTCGCAACTATAATGCTGGTCTTTACCTCTTCAGACTTGCTCCTCCGCATGACGCAAACTTCCCCTAAGCCGCAAGTGAAGAAGCCAGCGCAGAAATTCCATCCGTATCCGTTCTGGAGCCCTCGCTTCTGGCATGGGCTGCGGTTTAGCGAGTGGATTCGGCTTTGCGTGAAGCATCGGTTTCGCATCCATCCGCTCCGCTGGCCGATGGCGTTTTTGATCACGCTGATCACGCCGCTCAATTCCCTCAACTCCGCGTTACAACGACTGATCTACGGCCGCAAGATTGACGCGACGGTCATTGAACAGCCGCCAGTTTTTATCATTGGACATTGGCGTAGCGGAACGACCTATTTGCATGAGCTCTTGGAACTCGACAGCCGATTCGCCACTCCAGATACCTATCAGTGCTTCGCCCCGCGGCATTTTTTGGTGACGGGCTGGCTGATGCGGACCCTTGGCTTTTGGCTGTTGCCCCGGCACCGGCCGATGGACAATGTCACCGCCGGCTGGACCCGTCCGCAAGAGGACGAATTCGCCCTGCTGACGCTGGCCGCGCCAACTCCTTATGAGCGAATGGCTTACCCCAACGAAGCGCCGCCTTACATGGAGTTTCTGGACATGGAGGGATGCGCAGAAGCCGATTTGAAAAAATTTGAGATGGGGCTCCGCGACTTCGTGAAGGCGATTTCCTATCTGCATGGCAAACGAGTTCTTCTTAAATCGCCGCCTCACACCGGCCGCATCGCGTTCCTCAACCGGCTCTTCCCTGGAGCCAAGTTTATCCACATCGTCCGCGATCCTTACGCCCTCTTTCCTTCCACCGTCCGACTCTGGAAATCGCTCGATGAGGTGCAAGGGCTGCAAATACCGCCCGGCACTGCCGCCGACGAAGTGAAGCGAGAAGAATACGTTTACGAATGTCTCACCCGCATGTACCGCGGCTTTGAAAGACAGCGGCCGGAGATCGATCCGAAGAACATCTGCGACCTGCGGTACGAAGCGCTCGTCCAAGACCCGGTGGGGGAAATTCGCCGCGTCTACCAGGAACTCGGCCTCGACGACTTCGCCGCCGTCCAGCCGCCGCTGGAAGCGTACGTCAGCAAGCAAAAGAAATACCAGCCGAACAAGCACGAACTCGATGAGGAGATGAAGACCAAGGTTCGGCAGCGATGGGGAGATTATTTTGAGAGGTATGGGTACTAAGTTGGGGAGGCTTCCACCCCGCCCGGAGATGATCCAACTTGGACTTGCTTTCACTTCATTTCCTGGCAAGAATGGATCTATGGACATTGACGGATTGGTTCAAAACGGCGTCGTAGTCTTTCCGGAGGGACAGTTGTTGCCCGAAGGAATGCGGTGACCGTTTCTTGTTCTCTGCCACCGAGTAAAACTGTGGGCAAAACGAAACATCGAATTTCGTTGCCGCTGGTTCCGTCTGCGAATCCCGGCACTCTTCAAATGACCGCTAAGCGAGTGGCTGAACTCTTGGAAGAGGCTGATGTATCTTCTTGACGTTAATCTCTGGTTGGCTCTAACTTTCCAGAAGCACGTCCATCATTCGGCTGCGAAAACGTGGTTTGATCAGGCTCCGGACTCCTCATGCTCTTTCTGTCGATTGACGCAGCAGGGTTTATTGCGCCTGGCGACTAACCCCAAAGCGTTCGGCAGCGATGCCGTGCCCATGGTAGACGCATGGCGTATGTACGACCTTTTCCTGTCTGACGCGCGAGTTCAGTTTGCCGATGAACCCCCAGGCCTTGAGTCTCATTGGCGAATTCACACCCAGACCCAATTGTTCTCGAACAAAGTCTGGAGCGACGCCTATTTGGCAGCGTTTTCTCAGGCCGCGGGTTTTGAGCGGATAACCTTTGACAGAGGATTCTCACAGTACCAAGGGCTGAAGCACACGATTCTGTAGCCGGTCGCTTACCACCTCGCTTGTCGCTTTTGTTGACATCCTCTCCCCAGACAGTTAGCATCGCAGTTAGATTTGCCGGTGGTTTTCGCCGCCGGGGTGGAAATCTGCTTGTGGAGGGTTGACTGATGAATGCTCTCTTGCGCCCGGCTTGTTGTCTAACGGCGGTTTTAGCCCTGCTTTTGGCGGTTCTTCCCCGTCCGGCGGTGGCTCATACGCCGGAGAGCCCGGAAGTTCGGGCGGTCATCAAGAAGGGGCTTAAATACCTGGAAACCGCCAAGGAAGGGCGGCTTGGGGGGCAGTGCCTCATCGCGCTCGCGTTTCTTAAGGATGGTGCCGATGAAAAGCATCCCAAAGTGGTCGCGGCAGTGAACGCCTGCATTGCCAATACGAAGGGGGAAGTCGGGGCCGACATTTACAGCACCGGCATCGCCATCATCTTTCTTTGCACGCTCAACCCCAGCAAATATCAGCCGGAGATCGTCAAGCTGCGGGATTCGCTGGAGGACCGGCAAAAGTCCTGCGGTGGTTGGGGCTATCCCGATAAGCAAACCGGCGACACCTCCATGACCCAGTACGGCATGCTCAGCTACTGGGAAATGAGTGCCGTGGGAATACCGATCAACAACAAGTCCGTGGAACGGGTGACGGAGTGGTTGATTCGCACGCAAGATCCCAACGGCAACTGGGGCTATCAGGGGAAAGAGGCCGAGGACACCAACCGAATGGTATTGGTCAAGCAAGATACAGCCGCACCCGGCATGTCGTCCGCTGGCCTCGGTTGCACATACATGGCGGGTGACCTGCTCGGGCTGGGTGAATTGCACAGCGACCTCGACAGCAAGCTCCCCCCTGCCCTTCGCCTGATCAAAGGTGCGGCCGTAAAAAAGGGGCCGGTCACTAATGTGGATGGCAAACTGCTTCGCGCCGCCCAGGAGCGAGGCAAGGCTTGGCTGTTCAAGAACTACAAGATTGACCCTCCGGGTTTCACACACTATTACCTGTACGCTCTGGAACGCTGCCGCAGCTTTATGGAAGCGGCGGCAGGGCGATCCGTCAAAGAACCGACCTGGTACAACGACGGATATGACTACTTGAAAAAGACTCAGAAACCCAACGGGAGTTGGCAGGGGACGGAAGGGCTCGACGATGTGAACACGGCTTTTGCGGTGTTGTTCCTTCTCCGTTCGACGAAGAAAGCGATTGAGCGGGCCAAGAGCTATGGCGACGGCGCACTGCTGGCCGGTCGCGGCTTGCCCACCGAAGTTCAGGAAGTTCGCGTCCGCGGCGGGCAGGTCGCCGCCAAACGACTCGCGAATCCAACTAGCGAACTCATCGACATACTGACCAAGCCCGATCACTCCATGTTCGCCGCCGTCGTCGCCGATGTGGACCTGCTCACTGCCCGCCTCAAAGCGGCTAAGCCCGACGAGAAAAAGGAACTGCTAAGCCGGATGCGAATGCTTGCTGCCACCGGGGTTCCCGACGCTCGCGTGACCGCGGTTCGCGTCCTCAGCCAATTGCGGGACATCGAAAGCTGCCCGGCTCTTCTCGCCGCGCTTGATGACCCCGACTGGCAAGTAGTGCTGTCCGCCGACGAAGGCTTGCAATTTATGGGTTGGAAGACGGCTGCCGTGAATCTTCTCGGGGACAAGCCCGACAATAAAGCCCGGGCAGCGGCGAAAGAACGCTGGAAAACGTGGTATTTGACCGTCCGACCGGATGCCGAATTGGAATAGAAACTGGAAAGCGAGTCCGGCGCAGCGATGACCTCTCCCCAAGACTTACCTCCCCCGGAAAAACCCGCCTCGCATGCGGCGGGAAAGAATCCTGCGGCATCTGACGCGAAACCCCAGGCGGAAAAACCGCCAGCCAAGAAGCGCAGCAAGATTCCCTTGTTGCTTTTCCTGTTCGCCATGCTCTTTGCGCCGATTGCGGGCGTCGGTGGCTGGTTGGTTTTCGGCCAGCCCAATCCGGACGTGGTAGAACCGGGCAAACCGATTCCACCAGAACCTCCTGCTCCACCTCCGCCGTTCAAAGCAACCCTGGCAACGGAGGAAACGTCTGCCGCGGAAGCTGGCAGTGAGGACGGCCTGGCCAAGACAACGGAGCAGATCTCGACCATCGCTGCCGGCTTGCCGTCGGAACTGCTGCTGGCCTCGGTAGACGGCTCTGCTCCGGCCCGGCTGATTGCTTCGGGAAGTTTGGAGCGTTCGACCGATGCCATCAGTCGCATCCCGCGACATGAGCGATGGGAGATTCGCATCGGTGCTGGGAACACGTCCGACTCCTACACGCGGCAGTTGGATTTTTTCAAAATCGAACTCGGCGTAATCGGCCAGGCGAACGACATCGTTTATCTTTCCAATCTCTCGGCCCCCAATCCCACCAACAAGACGCAATCGGCTGCCGGGGAAAAGCGGCTGTATCTCATCTGGCAACGGGGTTCCATGCGGGAGGCAGACGAGGAAATTTTGGCCCGAGCAAAAATCCCGGCAGCGGGAAAAGTGGTCGTGCATTTCTGCCCCGAGGAACTAGAGAACGAACTGGTGAAGTTGGAGGATGACCAGGCCAAGCAGTCCGGGCTCAAACGAATTCGCAAGACGGTGTTCGGAGTCCGCCCCAAAGAGCCCGAAGGATTTCGATTTTTTGTGATTGAGCAGAAGGCCGACGAATAGGCCCGTGACGAGCCGACCTAATAGAGCGAATGGCAAAGACCGCACAAGAATTTCTGGACCACCTGGCAAACAACGACCTCATCCCACCCGAGGTTTTGGAAAGCCTGCGCCGGCAGGTTGCCAAAGCGACCAAACCCGTATCTTCCGGCACGTTGGCTCGCCTCTTGGTCGACAACGGGCATTTGACGGAGACGCAAGGGGAACGGCTGTCGGGAGCCGCGCTGCCGGCCTCGAAGAAGAGCAGTTCTTCCAGCGGTGTGCTTGGCCTGGAGCCGATTGGCGAAACGCCCGCGAAACCTGCACCGCCAAGCCCCAAGCCTGCAGCCAAAGCTCCTTCAAAAACTCAGGCGGAAATCAACCTGGCCGCTGAAGCAATCGGGTTGGCGCCCATCCAAAACGAACCAAAGCCCGCGGCAAAGCCTGCTCCGGCCGCTGCGGTGCCCAAGCCAACATCCCCCGCCAAACCAGCCGCCGCTCCACAGGCCAAGCCAATGGCGATAGTATCGCCGATCGACGGCCTGATGGCGCTGGACGATATTCCCTCTGCGGCGGTAAAGCCGGCCCCAAAGCCTCCCGCGAGCCCGCCGGCTAAACCGAAAACCGCAGCCGCCGGCTCGCCCAGCACCATTGCCAGGTCCAAGGCGGCGCCGGCCCCTGCTGCCGCGCCGCTCATCGATGGGCTAGAACCACTGACCTCGCTCCCGGGCGATGATCTATTTGGTCCAGCCGCCACGGGGGATCCTTTTGCGGCAGCCGCCGGCCCACTGACAGCTCCGATGAATTTGGCCGCTGACCCGCTGGCGGCCGGCGGTCCACTCGCTGCCAATCCGCTCACTGCCGCGCCTTCGCCCGCCGCACAAAGACCGACTCCACAGCCCGCCGCGCCGGCAAAGCCACGTTCCAAAGTGCTTCTCGTCATCGCCTATGTGGTGGTCCTGCTGCTCGTCATCGGCGGCTGTCTTGGATTTGTGCTGACCCGGAGCAACGGGGACAAGGAATTTGAACTAGCGGAGCAGGACTATCAGGCCAAGTCCTACGACGGCGCAATCACCAAGCTCTCCGTGTTTCTGGAGGACTTTCCGGCCAATTCCAAAGCCGGCACCGCCCGAATCCATCGAGCCATGGCAAAGATACTGGTCGCATCGCCGACAAAAGACAATTCCACGGCAATGCTGCCGGCTGCAAAGACGGCACTCGGCGAGATCGGAGGAGAAAAGGAACTCTCGCAATTACATGCCGAGTTGGCGCCACTCCTCATGGACATGGCGGCCAATCTCGCGGAGCAGGCCAAGCAGGGAAAGACCGCTGCCGAATCCGCGGAGAAGCTCGCTCAGGCCAAGGAAGCCCTGGCACTTGCCAACGATGGACGTTTTGTCCCCGGCTCCTTGCGGCAATGGCAGCGAATGGCCGACGTCGAAGAGTCGCTCGCGCTCCTGGAGCGGGATCTCAGTCGCGGCAAGTCGCTCGATGGGGCGCTGGCCGAAATCAAGAAAAACGCGGAAGGAGGAAAGCTCGAAGCGGTCCTGGCGGAACGGACGAAGCTTCTGCTCGCGTATCCGGAACTGGCCGGCGAAATCGCGCTCAAGGACCTCGGTAAAACACTGGGCAAGCCAGTGGCGGCTCTGGTGAAGTCGGCCGCCGATTCCAGCAAGGCTGACACGGCGGAAGCGAAATCGCCGGTGCTGGCTAGCCTCGCGCTTTCGAGCGGCAAGCAATCGGCGGCGGCCGAGACGCCGGACAAGACATTCTTTGCGCTTTCCGCTGGCACCGTCTGGGCGCTCGACGGCGGCAGCGGAAAGCTGCTGTGGTCTCGTCCTGTCGGCCGGAACAGCGGAAGTGCTGTGACCCCTTCTGCTCCGGATGGTGCCAGCCCGGTCGTACTGACCGACCTCCTGCGCAACGAGGTTGTTTGCGTGAATCCCCGCAGCGGCGCTCTCGTCTGGCGGCATGGGTTCAAGGAGTCGCTGACCGGCGAGCCATTGGTAATCGACGGCCAGGTAATCGTTGCCACTGCCATCGGAAAGCTATTCGCCCTGGATGCACAAAGCGGCAATGGCAAATCCATCGCTCAATTGCCGCAAGGAGTTCGGCTCAGCCCCGTGGGGGGCTCGGGAAAAGTCTTCGTCGTCGCGGAACATTCCTTTCTGTACATTTTGTCCTCAGAGTTGAAGTGCGAAGCGGCCGTCTATCTCGGCCATGATCCGGGGAGCGTGGATGCTCCTCCTGCCCCGCTGGCGGGACACGTCATTGTTGCCGAGAATCGTTTGGCAAGTTCGTTGCTCCATGTCGTCGGTCTCGACGAAAAGGGACTAGCTGCCGGTCCCATGCAACAGGTGGAAGTTGCCGGGCTGGTGAGGACGCCTATGGTGCGGCTTGGTGAGCGTCTGCTCGTGCTGACCGAACCGCTAACTGTTTCCTTCGATTACCAGCCCGCGGACGATGAGCCGCTGAAAAAGCTCGGTGAGACGGCAGCAAATACGACTGCGCCACTGGCGCGCTTTGGAGCTGTGCTGGATGACAAATTGTGGGTGGCGGAAGAAGGCCTGCGGCGATTCGACTTTATCCCGGCAGGAGGGACGCTGAAGGAAGCCTGGGAGGGATTCGCGGGCGAGACGCAGGAAGCTCCACCGCAAGCCGTCGGCGAAATAGTCTTTTGTGTTCGGCGCAACTCGAGTCGCCCCGGTGTCATCGCGACTGCGATCAAATCACCTTCCGGCGCTTCGCTCTGGGAAACATTTCTCGCTCAGCCGCTCACTTCGCTCAGCGTAGCCGCCGATGGTCAGGCTGCCGTTGCGACGACGGTGGCGGGAACGGAAGTGAAGATCGATTCGGCGAGTCTGGTGGGCTCCGGCGTGCAATTCGTTCCTCCTGCCGCGGAAGCGAAATCGGCTGCACCCGTGGAACCACTTGCCGCACCGCCACTCTCGTGGGCGGGTGGCCGCCTTTGCGTCGCCACTTCGGGCTCCGTTGAATTGCTTGACGGACAATCTGCTGCCCCGCTCGCGGAGCCATTTCAACTCAGCATCAGGGCCGGGAGTCAGCTTGCCAACTGCTCCGTCGTACCAGCCGGTCCCGATGGAGAAAGCGTCGTCATCTCCGATGGCCGCAATTCCGTTTATCACCTCCGCCTGGAGAAAACCCCCCAGCCACGACTCATTCTCACGGCCAAGATATCCTTGAAATCGCCGGCTATCTCGCACATCGCCGTACTCGATAAGTCCGCTTATGTTGTGGATCAGACCGGAACGCTGCAAGTTCTGGCGTTGCCGGATCTCAAAGCCAAGGCCGGGGCAAAGCTCGCTTGCCGAGATGTCGTTATGGGGCCAGCAGCCGCTGGGAAGCGAATCCTGCTCGAGACGGACGTTGGGGAGCTAGTTTGTCTCGACTCCGCCGGAAAGCAGCTTTGGAAAGTTGCTCTGGCGGAAGGGCCGCTGTCAGGCCGACCGCTGGAAGTTGGCGGAGACATTCTGCTGCCGACGAAGCGGGGCGTGCTGCTGCGAGTCGGAGCGGCAACCGGCAAGGAAATCGCCAGGTCAGATCTCTCCCAACCGCTGGCCGGCTCCCCTGCCCTGCTCGGCACTTCCGCGATTGTGCCGACTGCTGCAGGCCGAATTCTCAAGGTTGCTATTCCGGAGAAGAAGTAAATGCCACGAAACTCACAATTACTTCTGCTGGCACTTGCTTGCTCTATTACTGTAGCAACAGGCACTCACCTCATCGCCAAAGACACCGATCCACTCTACCTGCAAAGTCCCTTCGACGAAATCACGCTCGACGAAAACAACAACAACGCCGTCCTGAAGGTGCTGCCCCTCAATTTGCCCGGCCGCAAAGTCCCTGCTCCCGCGGATCGCAAAGGAGATTTGGAGATTGAATTGGTCGAGCAAGCCGGACAGCGGTTCGCCGTCGCTTGGGGAGCCGTGGTCAAGGTGCGGCTGTTTGAGGAGTTGGTTCTGGCGGAGGCCAACGAACGAGTGCAAGCAGGAAAGTTTGACGATGCCTATGCCTATTTTCGCTTTCTGGAAGCGAAGACGCCCCCGGTGGCGGGGCTGAAGGATGCGATTGAAACCTGCCTTTGGACGCAAGTCGGAGCGAGCTTTAAGGCGGGCCGTCAGGACGAAGCAATGGCCCTGCTGGCCGAACTAAGCGGCCGCAATCCGCAGCGTGCCGGACTGCCAAAAGCCTACGAGCGGGTCAGCCTCGAACTCGCCAAGAGCCGCATGGCCGAAGGGAACTATCGCGCGGCTCGCAAGCTGCTGGGTAACCTGGGGGAACGCTATCCCGATACCAAAGCGACGTCAGTTGCGGAATTCGAAGCGATGCTTAAGGAAAAAGCCGCAGCGCTGCTCACGCAGTCCAAAGCCGACCTGGCTGCCGGGAAGCTCCGCGAAGCCCACGAAGCTGCCGGCAAGATGCTGGAAATCTGGCCAACGATTGAAGAGGGAAAACAACTCGCGGCGGACGTGCATCAGAAATTCCCGCTCCTCTCCGTCGGTGTCATTTCGCCGCTGGCGGCGGCTCCCCTGAAGCCGAGCGATGACTGGGCCGCGGTTCGCGCGGGGCCACTGCTGGGACGACCGTTTGCGGAACCGACGGCGGGTGAAAGTGCTGGCACTTATTCCTCGTCCTTTGGCGATATCTCCCGCCCCAAAGGAAAAGCCAATCAGGTCGTCCTCAAACTTAAAGAGGATCTCAAATGGCAAGAGCCTTCGCGAAGTCTATCTTCTCAGGACGTCATTCGCGCACTTTTTGCCGCGGCAACGCCCAAGACGCCCGGATTTGACGAGTCGTTTGCGAAAGTACTTGCCGGCGTGGAAGTCGGAACGGAAGGAGAAGTCCGGATAGAGTTTCTGCACTCTCAGTTGAGGGGCGAAGCCTGGCTGAATCGCCCGCTCCCTGGTTACGGACCTTACAAGCTTGCAACGGCCACGCCGCTGCAAGTCAGCTATTTGCGGCAGGCGGCCTACTTCAGCGGCGAAGCGGCTGCGGGCGTTCAGCCGGCGGAGATTATCGAACGGACCTATCCCGATTCGGCGGCTGCCATCCAGGCGCTCCGCCGGGGCGAGGTAAACATGGTCGATCGCATCAGCCCTTGGGATCTGCGTCGTATCAGTTCGGGGGAGGAATTTACGGTCGAGCCTTACGCAGCGCCGCGCGTTTGCGTTCTGGTGCCGAATCCTCGCCGCCCGCTCTTGGCCAATCGCACCCTGCGGCGAGCCCTCCTGTTCGCCATTGACCGTGAAAGCATATTGAACCGCGGCCTGCTCACGGGGCAAACGATCGCCGGCTGCGAAGTGGTCAGCGGACCGTTCCCAAAACCGACGTCGAAGGAAGATTCGCGCGGTGGCGGTTACAACGAACAGGTGGAAGTCCGTCCCTATGATCCAGCAGTCGCGAGGGTGCTGGTGGGGGTCGCGCTCCAGGAGACCGCCGCACCTCCTTCGACTTCGGTCACGCTGGCCTTCCCTCCCGAACCGATTGCTCGGATTGCTTGTGAATCCATTGCTCGGCAACTCGAACTTGTCGGCCTGCAAGTTAAGTTGAAGGAAATCGCTGCCGGCGAAGACTATGACCTGCTTTATGCGGAACTTGTGATGCAGGAGCCTATTGTCGATGCCTGGCGATTGCTCGGACCGGGTGGAACAGCCGGCGAATGCACTTCCGCGATGCTACTGGCTCTGCGGTCGCTGGAAGCGGCCAAGGACGCGAAGCAAGCCGAATTGCGGCTGGAAGAAGTCCACCGTGTTGCCGCCGCCGAACTGCCGGTCATCCCCCTCTGGCAGTTCGTCAACCACTTCGCCTATCACAAATCGGTGAAGGGAGTCCCGCAGCGCCCCCGCCATCTGTATCAGGATATCGAACACTGGCAAGTCGAACTCCGCGTCCCCACCGAATGATGTTCGTCTAATGAACCGCAGCCTCTCCATTGCGATATTGCTCCTCCTCGTGCCGTTCGCGGCAGGAATTGCAGAGGAGCCCGCGCCGACGGCTTGGGAGATGTTGCCTTATCGCATTCAGGTTCTGACGGCCGTGGAGCCGAGTCCTTCCTTGCCGCCAAAGTTTGAACAGGAGCTTCCCGCGGATCTGGTTGCGCGCACGCCCGCGATCGTCGGCGGCGCGTGGCGACTGGAAGCCGGTACAGCTCCGGCTGAATTGCGGCATCGCATCCTGAACTCCCTATCCGATTTGACTGCCGAAGAGGTGCCGGCCACCGCCAAGAAGGGGGACAAAGTGATCCTGCTGGGCATTGCCGCCGGCGATAACGGTTACGTGGTGCGGGCCCGCGAGTTAGATTTGAAAACCGGACTCTGGAATACCACAACCACGCGGATTGTGCGCCAAGCTGCCAGCGTGAAACAAGAGGCGCTCTGGTGCCTGATCTCCGCATTCGCGCCGCAGGCTCGCATTGAAAAGGTCGAGGACAAAATCGTCACGCTCAAGCTGCGAGCCGCGGCGCTCGCTCGGCGGGAAGGAAATATGCCGCTGTTTATACCTGGAACGGTCTTCCGACCGGTGCTCGTGAAGAGCGATGCCCGCGGGACGATGCAGGCCGGTCCCGCTGAATCCGTTGCCTGGACTTATTTGATCCCGACCGAGGTAAAGACCACCTCATCATCGTTCACAACGCGCATCGAGACAGGTCTTTCGGGTACGGTCATTCCCGATTATCACCCCACGCGATTGCGGCTTGCGCTGGGAGTCAGCCCTTCGCGGGATTCAACAAAAGTAAAGCTGGTCGCCGAGGGCTCAGCCGCGCCGCTGGAAGGCTACGAAGTCGCTGCGCAGGAGCCGGAGGTTGCCGGCAAACCGGGCGCTATCATATCGCTGGGACGAAGCGGGGCCGATGGAATCGTCGAGTTCCCCTCCAGCACGGCGACTGTCCGCACGCTGCTCATTCGCCACGGCGAAGAAGTCCTAACTCGGCTGCCGCTGGTTCCTGGGCTGGCACAGGAAGTGACTATTACTCTCGCCGATGATGGGCCGCGGCTGGCAATCGAATCCGCCCTCAGCAGCATCCAGGACAATCTCGTGGACCTCGTCGCCCGCCGCGAAGTCCTGGTGAACCGTATCAAAGCAGCCGCCAAGGAAAGCAACACCGCCGCAGCGGACAAACTCAAGGACCAACTCCGCAAGCTTCCCACCGTCGAGCAGCCTTTGGCGGAGCTCACCAAGCAGCAGCAGGCCATTGAATCGCTCGAGGGTTCCGCCCGTCAGAAAATGCAGAAGCGGCTGACGGAAATCCGTAAGCTCGCGGACAAGTTGAAGGCGGAGAATCCCACCAGCAAGCTCTAATCACCGCCCAGTCTGGAAAAATCGAGGTTGCGCGGCGTCTTCATCCCAAAGGGAATTAGTAGTTGACAAGAATGCCCGCCTTCCACTACTATAAAACCAAATCTAGTTAACCAAACACATTCCTTCGCGAGTTGCCATGTCCCGTCCCAAAGCCAAAGAACTGACCGAGCGCGAGCTGGAAGTGATGCACACTTTTTGGCGGAAGGGGGAAACCACCGCGACGGAAGTCCGCGAGGAGTTGGCCCGCGATGGACGCGACCTGGCCTATACCACCGTCGCCACGCTGGTCCGCATCCTCTGCGAAAAGGGATTTCTGGAGCAAACCACCCAGGAACGTCCCTTCCAATACCGCCCCCTGCGGACTTTCGACGAGGTCAGCGGCAGCATTGTGGGAGACATTATCGAGCGGGTGTTTGGCGGCAAACGGGAACAACTGCTGGTCCGCCTGCTGGAAGAGAGGAAACTGACCGCCAAGGAACGGGCGATGTTGCAAGAGATCCTGCGGGAGAAAAAAACATGACCGGCCTCCTGGCTTCCTTCGCTTGGTGCTCTTTGCAGGTGACGCTCGTCGCATTGCTCACTTGGGTCTTGTGTTGCCTGGCTCGGCGCATGTCCACCAGCCACGCCGCGGCTTTGCCGGCGACAGCACTGGCGGCCGTGATTGTGCTCACCGCAGTTGCGTTCGTTCCATGGCCACGAAGTTGGTGCTATGGGCCAATGCTGAGTTGGGACGATTCAGTTCCGCCGGTTAACACTGAATCTGGCAAGGAGGCTGCTCGCCCAAAATCAGTTCCACCAGTCGAGAGCATTCCGCCAGGCGAACCGGCCCCAGCCACTTCCCAGGAATCTCCCTCCGTTGTTACAACAGCAACCGTAATTGCCTCTCCAGCGTCAGTGCCTGGCGAGAGCAGATTATCTCCTCTAGTTCCTGAAACGCTGGCCTCACCCGCCTCCACTCCTCCACTGCCCCGCCCCTGGCCGTGGCAAACCATCGTCCTCTCATTTCTCGCGATTGGCGCTGCTGCTGGACTTCTGCAACTCGTGGCAGGTCTCGTTGCGGCTCAGTCCTATCGCCGCAAGAGTTCACTGATTGAAGACAAAGGTTTGCGGGAACTCGCCGACGTGCTCTGCGCCCAGCTTCGTTGCCGAGCGATTGTCGAACTGCGTGAGACCTCGGCGCTCGCCACCGCGGCCACCATCGGCTGGAGGAAGCCGCTGGTGCTGCTGCCGCTGGAGTGGCGGGACTGGACTGTTGAACAATTGCGAGCCGTGCTGGCCCACGAGATTGCCCACATCGCCCGGCACGATTTTCTGGCCTGCGTTCTCGCCCAGGCGGGGCTGGCTCTGCACTTCTACCATCCGCTCGTTCACTGGCTCGTTCGCCGGCTCCGCCTGGAGCAGGAACTGGCCGCCGATGCCGCCGCCGCGATCGCGACGGGAGGACGAGCTGTTTATCTGCAATCCTTGGCGGAGCTCGCGCTTCGCCAATCCGAACGTCCGTTGGGCTGGCCGGCCCGCACTTTTCTGCCGACCCGGGGAACTTTCATGAGGAGAATCGAGATGCTCAGAGATGCGAAGAATGGTCCGGCCGGCGAATCCCGCTGGCTCGCCTGGCCGCGACGTTTGGCGGTCTTGCTGTTGATTATCGGAGCCGCGGCAGTCGCCGGACTGCGGGGACAAGGTCCACAAGCGGAAGTCGCTCAGGCACAGGACAAGCCGAAAGTCAAAGACGAAATCAAGACTGGTGAGGAACCGCGGGAAACTCCGGTCGACTCTGGTGAGATCAGCCTGGCGCACGTGCCGAGCGATTGCCTCGCCTTCGCCGCTATCCGTATCCAGCCGCTGCTGAAGAATCCGGAAACGGCGGAAGTGCTGCATAAGCTGGACCTGCGAACCGCGGAAAGCAAAGCGGCTCTCCCGATGGAGAAGATTTCGCAAATCTCCATGTTGTTTTCCGTGCGCGGAGGCGAGAGGTTCCAGCAAGTCGAGCCGGTGATCATTGTGGAAACCACAGCGCCTGCGGAGTTCGCCAAGGCCCTGATTCTGGAAGGTGGTCCCAAGACCGACATCTCCGAGGTCAAGGAAGCCGACCTGCAGAAAGACGACGAGACGCCTGTCTTTGTCTTCACACGCCTGGGTGAGAAAGCGGCGGCCTTTGGACGTCGCCGCGAAGTTGCCCGCTTGCTCTCTCGCAAACGCGGCGGAGCACCCCTGGTGCGGGGTGACGGCTGGAAGCAAGTTGCCGATCGGCCGCTGGTCCTAGCTGTCGACATGATGGCGATGCGGCGCATGATTCCGCCGGGGGAAGGACCGGAGGAAATCTTGAAACGTACGGGAATGAACGTGTTCTGGACCGAGCCAGAGTCGATTGTCCTGGGTATATCACTCGGAAAAAAAGCCGACATCCGGATGGTTACAGAATGTTTGGGAGAAAAGGGAGCCGCTTCAGTTGAAAAGATGGCGGAAGACGGCGCAGTCGCCCTGCGGGACATTTTCCGCGAATTGCGAACGGCCCCCCTTAAGCATGCAGCGGATAACCTGGGAGCCCGTTCGGTCGAGGAGCCAGAATTTGTCCAGCTTTTGTTCGATGCTGCTGACAAAGCTCTTTCTAATGTCAAGGTGGACCGGCAAGGGACGCTCATCACCGCGAATGCCAGTGTCGATCTCAAAGGACGCGTTGGCGCGCTCAGCGCACTCATCCCAAGCGTGGAAGCCATGCGAGTCGACGGCAAGCGTGCTCAATCCGCCAACAACGCCAAGCAAATCATGTTGGCAATGCACATGTATGCGGACACGTATGGGGGAAAATTTCCGCCGGCTGTCATTTATGGCAAGGATGGCAAAGGAAAAGTGCCCCATAGTTGGCGTGTGGAACTGCTGCCGTATTTGGAGCAGGACGCACTTTATCGCGCCTATCAATTCGATGAGCCCTGGGACAGCGAGGCGAACAAGAAGGTGCTGGCCCAGATGCCAGCCGTGTTCCGCGATCCGTCGGCTGATCCCAAATCGACGAGTTCCGCTTATTACGTTATGGTTGGCAAGGCCAAGGAAGTGAAGAAGGGTGAAGAAGGGGGCGGAGCCGGCGCTAGTGGACCACCGGGTGGAGCCACAGGGCCTGCTGCAGGTGCAATTGCTCCTGGAGCATCTCCACCCCCTCCCGCCGGAGCACCTGGGGGTGCCGCGGGCGGGGCAACTCCCGCCGCGGGAGGAGACGGAGTTGGCGTTGTTGTCGACACAAGCCTCCCCACGGCCTTTAGTAAGAAGGATGGCATTCGCTTTCAGGAGATCACCGACGGAACTTCCAACACCATCGCCATCGTGGAAGCCAAGCGAGACATTCCCTGGACCAAACCCGAAGACATTCCGTATGACCCCAAGGGAAAGGTTCCGAAGCTGGGTGGTTTCTATGCGGATGGCTTTCACGCTGGGATTTGCGACGGTACGGTGAATTTCCTGCCTGCCAACATCAGCGAGGATTTGCTCCGGGCATATCTCAGCCCAGCGGCTGGGGATCTGGTTGCTCCCCCTAAGCTGGATCCGACATTGGAATTGAAGCTCAGCCCTCGCAGGGCGAGGTAAACCTACGCACCGGCCCGGCCAGGCTGGCGCGATGAAACAGCGGCTGGAAGGTTCGCTACACGGTCGGCGCGAATCTCCAGCCGCTGGCGTTTCTTGGCTGCCTCTTATCGGCCCCGATGTCTGCTTGTAATTGCCTCTAGCAGAGTGCAGAATCGCCGCACCGTTATCACTTTCCCTCCTCTCCTGGAATCGCCCATGTCTCGCCTCTCCCGCCGCAAGTTTCTCGCCGCCTCGGCAGCCGCAGGTGCTTCGACCGCCTTCTCCTTCACCGTCGTCCCGCGCCACGTTCTCGGCGGCCAAGGCCAGACGCCGCCGAGCGAACGAGTCAACATCGGCGGCATTGGAGCCGGCGGAATGGGGGGCGGCGACATTTCGACCGTCGCCAAGCTTGGCTGCAACGTCGTCGCCCTTTGCGACGTCGATGAGCAACGGGCCGCCGGCCTCTTCAATGCCTTTCCCAAGGCCAAGCGTTACAAAGACTTCCGCGAGATGATCGACAAGGAGGCCAAGAACATCGACGCGGTCACCATCGGCACTCCCGACCACATCCACGCCGTCGCTTCCATGGCCGCCATCAAAGCCGGCAAGCACGTTTACACGCAGAAGCCCCTCACCCACACCATTGTCGAGGCCCGCGAACTGACCAAAGCCGCCGCGAAGGCGAAGGTAATGACCTCGATGGGAAACCAGGGGCACGCCAGTGAGGGCTCTCGCCTCACCAACGAATGGATCCAGGCCGGCGTCATCGGCGATGTCCGCGAGGTCCATTGTTGGTCCGACCGCGCCGGCAGGCTTTGGAAGCAGGGACTCGGGCGTCCCACCGATTCGCCCCCCATTCCCAAGACACTGGACTGGGACCTCTGGCTCGGCCCCGTGAAAGAACGCCCGTATAACCCGGCCTATTGCCCGCACAGTTGGCGTGGCTGGTGGGACTTCGGAACCGGCGCGATGGGGGACATGGGTTGCCACATCGTCGACCACCCAGTTTGGGCACTCAATCTCGGCTCGCCGACCTCCGTCGAGTCCCGCATCACGCACGACGGCTCATTCCTGGAAGGGAACAAGCCCAACTTCGAGATGTTCCCCATCGCCGCGATCATCTACTACGACTTCCCCGCCCGCGGCAACATGCCTCCGGTCCGGATGACGTGGTATGACGGCGGCCTGATGCCCCCTGCCCCGCCGGAACTCTCCAGCGGCCAGCGACTGCCGGATAATGGCGTCCTCTACATCGGCAGCAAGGGAAAGATGTACCACGGCAGCCACGGTGGCATGCCGCAGCTTTTGCCGAATGCACTGCACGATGCAGCCGCGAAAGTCCCGAAGACGATGGAGCGCTCCCCTGGCCACTATGAGGAATGGGTCAACGCCTGCCGCGGCGGCAAGACGCCGGTCGCCAGCTACGCCTACTCCGGCCCGATGACCGAAATCGTGCTCCTCGGCGTCCTCTCCCTGCGAGCCCCCGGCACGCGGCTGGAGTGGGACAGCGAGAACATGAAGGTCAAGAATGCCCCAGAGCTAAACCAGTACACACACATCGAATATCGTAAAGGCTATTCCCTATGAAACTCGACAACTTGTTCCCAAGCTCTGCTTGGGAATACCAATCCCGAAGCTCCGCTTCAATCCATCCCGGAAGCAGAGCTTCCAATCGTGCGTTCCCAAGCAGAGCTTGGGAACGAGGAATGTTAACTGTACTCTTGATGTTCGCATTGGGAACCGCTCCCCTATCCGCTGCCGACAACGCACTGACCGAACAGGAAAAGAAGGACGGCTGGATCCTCCTCTTCGACGGCAAATCGACAAGCGGCTGGATGAGCATCAAGGAAGAGCCGCTGCCGGAAAAGAATGTCCAGGAAGGGGCGCTCAATCCGCATCCCTGCAACTACATGCTCGTCCATGGCAAGGATTGGGAAAACTTCCGGCTGGAGATGGACTTCAAGATCAGCAAGAAGTGCAACAGCGGCATTTTCATCCGCACCTTTCCTCTCAAGCCGCGCGAAGGGAAAGACATCGGCTTCAACGGCATCGAAGTCGCGGTGGACGACACCACCACCGCCGGCTTTCACGACACGGGAGCCCTCTACGATCTGGTCACGCCCAAGAAGAACGCCATGAAGCCGGCGGGAGAGTGGAACCACATCGTCATCACCTGCGACAAGAACCTGATTGACATCGAGATCAACGGCGAGCAGGTGACGCACATGGACCTCGACCAATGGCCCGAAAAGAACAAGCGGGCCGACGGCACGGCCCACAAGTTCGACGTCGCCTACAAGGTCCATCCCCGCCACGGCTATATCGGCCTGCAGGACCATGGGGGCGACTGTTGGTACAAGAACATCAAACTGAAGCCGCTGAAATAGTAGCCAGCACACTCCGTGTGCTGGCATTGTCCGCTCACGGAGTGAGCGGACTACTATGGCTCCCAAATCGTCGCCCCGATGTACCGCTCGGGGCCAGTCTTCTCGTCCCACATGTAGTACAGCGTCACCACCTTCCCATCCGGCCGCTGTACGCTTCGGCAATAGCCCAAATCCTGGCCGCCGCAGTCGCCACGCAGCACGATGGGCTCGCCCCAGGTCATTCCCTTGTCACTGCTCAGCCGGGCAAGAATGCTGAACGGTTTCGCCCGATAGCCGTAGGTGAGGCAAAGCCGGCCATCCTTGAGCCGTAGCAATTGCGGCGGATTTCCTTCCCCCGTATCCGGCACTGGCTTGTTCACCAGCGACCAGGATGAGCCGTTGTCCGCCGAACTCCAAGCCTCAATCCAACTCTTCGGCTGCTTCCCCTGCTCCAGACAGCGCACAGTCGTGAGCAACTCCGTCGCCGACAGCCGAATCGTGGACGGCATGATCGAATACCCTTTGGGCTCGGGGCCGATCAGCGAAACCAGCTTCCAAGTCCTTCCGCCATCCGTCGTCCGTCCGCAGAGAGGCCGCCCCTCGCGATTGTTGCTCTTGGAAGCGGTCAAGAGGACCATGCAGTCCTCTGGACCGTTCACAAGATAGTCCGTCCGGGCCGCAATTCCCTGCTGCTCAAAGAGCGGCAGCTTGAACGGCCCCTTCCAACTGCGGCCACGGTCATACGAGTAATAGAAGCGGGAAACACCGGTGTTGGTACCCGCCATCCGCAGCGTCATCGCGAAATCGGGATGCGTGAAGTCGATTCCACCCGGACAATCGATCGGTTCCGGCTCGGTGAAGTTCGTCGGCAACTTTCCATGCCGCATTCCCGCAGTCCCGATGAGAACGTGTTGCCGAGCCGGGTTTTCAATCGACCAGGTCTTGCCTCCATCGAGACTCCGGGCCAGCAAGTGCTCCTCCGGCTTGTCATGATCGATATTGTGGTAGATCGGCCCGCGATCCTTGTGATAACCGGCGCTAAATCCGACCAGAATCTCATCTCCCCACGACCAAATCCCATGATTCGCCGGCCAGCCGCCGAAGCGGCCCTTTTCGTAGTAGACCTTCACATGCTCGGCAGCGATCGGCTTGGGTTCCGCGGCATTCAATGCCGAGACATATCCAACGCTTACTACAAGCACCAATAGTCCGGCTTGTAATTGGCAAATTGCTGCGAGTGCCATAATCTCTTCCTTTCAATCACGACTGCCGCAGAAACATTCGCACGATGGAAAGAACTGGCAGGCCAATGTAGGCAATCCGGCAAACAACTCCCGCCCAATGCAAATTGTCTCGTTTCGCTCCTCGATTGATGTCGAGAAGGGCGGGCACGAGGAACGCAAAGTTCGCTCCCCCGATGAGAAACACTTCCACCAAGCCGCCCCAACGATAACCGAACAATCCGAAGTACATCGCACAAACGCTCAGAAATGCAGCAATTGTGGACATGATCCAAATCAGGAACATGCCCCGCCACCGAGTCTCCACATACATAGTACTGACCGCATAGCTCGCCAGTATGCAGAATAGTACCAACAAGGGGAGACGATAAAATGCAAGGTACAATCCCATACCGTGGTGCGGAACCATGTGCGTTGCTAGATAGAGCGGCCAGGATGCCAAAGCGATGACTCCCGCGATGACTAGCAACCAATGCCCCGGCTGTGCCGGAAAAGAGCGTCCTCCCTTGAACTTTCGCCAAAGCATCAACATCACCGCAGCGACTCCCGCACCCTGCAACGGACACGTAAGTAACCCCAATACTGCTTGGAGCCAAGGCGGATTCATGGCATCCGCCGGACCGCTTTGAGCTTGAGATATCGATTGCCGGTAAAACGCCAACATCACAGCGCTCCCCGCCGTCCAGACCATTAAATGCAAGATCGTCAATCGCTCCCCCGGATCAGGAGCACCCGGCGATGCCAACTCCGCCCGCACGAACTCTCCTTGTGGCGAGATGGGCGAATCGGGAAGTTCGCCGAACGGATTGGAGGGTGACAGGGACATCGCGGCACGATTCTAATTGTGTCTCGTTATTTGCGGGAAGTTGGCTCGGCTTTGATCTGAAAAGCAAACAGCCGGGCACGTTCCAGATAAATCTTGAGCCGGACAGTCTTGCCCAGCAGCGGACTTAAGTCTTTTTGATTCTTCCAGTGAGGAATCAACCGAATGCCGTCAGCTTTCTCCGAAGCCGCAGAGTCTTGCCTCGCGAATCCCGGCAGCGGGTCCCCATCTTCATCGAGTATTTCGGCGGCGATCGAACCTTCACCCGCATCCGCATTCAGTTCCAATTGATTCCCCTCAACCTTAAACGGCTTCGTGATGATCCAACCCTCCTCCTTCTTCTGCCACGGCTCCAGATAAACAAACCGGTCAAGCGGCAGCGTCGCCAGGCCGATGGCCGGCAGGTACGGATGTCGCATGTGGCCGTTGGGCCAGCCGGTGTAGTAGAGCCAGTGTTGGTCGCCCTCGGTGACGATGCTGGGAGCGTTATGGAGGATATCCTTGTCGAACGACCCCTCGCCGCCGCGGGCGATCAGCGGCTTCTCGGCATAGATCCAGGAGAGGTCCCAGTCGCTGGCATGGCCGCCGCGGCGGGTGGCGAGGTAGACGTTCCAGACGTCCCGCTCGTGCCGCCGTTTGTCCTGGCTGGCATCGACCTGCGGAATGTTGAACGCCGGCCATTCCATCACCACCATCAGGCCAAAGTCGATCCCCTCGTGCTGCCAGAAATTGACGGTGTGAATCTGCCGCCGCTTCACCTCCCCCGGACCTTCGCGGTCGAAAATCCAGTTCCGCACCGTCGTCCAGTTCGTCGGGTCCCCTTTCACGTCCGGATCGGTCATCTCCCGCGCCCCGCGGACCTCCGTCTCCCCCCCTGCCCCGCCAAAATCGGTCCTGGTGAAGAGCCGATAAACCTTGGCCCGCTCATCCCAAACCAATTGGCTCAGCGTATCCGCCGCCCGTCCAGTGACCGGCTTGCCGTCGTTGTAGGCTTCCCAGTGAAGCCCGTCAGCCGAATGGGCCAGGCAAGCGGCATGCGGCAGCTTGCCTGATTCCAGCGGGCGGAAGAGCGACTTGTATTTGTGGGCCGGATCGGTTTCATGAGGATCGAGGAATGCGACCACTCCCTGATAATCCAGCAAATTATTCACTTGATTCACACCATTCACCGCAAACTCCCGCAGCCCCAAGTTCGGCTTCGTCCAGTGAATCCCATCCGCCGACTCCGCCCGGCAGCAGTAATCAACCGGCCCCACATACCCGTAATGCATCACGAACTTGTCCCCTTCCCGCCGGACCGACTGCACCTGAAACAAGTTCGCCTGCTCCCACGGCTTGTCCCGCACCAGCACCGGCTTGCCGTCGTTGGCCTTCGTCATCGGATTCAAATCGCGATGGATGTTATGGCGATGGGAAATTACATAGTCATCCGTCAGCAATTGCTTTTGCAATCCGACAGGAATAGCCGGCTCGCGCCAGAGGTCGGCAATGGATGGAACGGGAGGAAACTTCTGCTGTTGGCCTGTCGTCGATGGCTTTGCCGGTTCTTCCGCGGCAACAACGCTCCCGAGGGCCAGCAAAATGGCGAGTTTGGCAATACGACTGAACATGAATCACCTCCGGATGTGGGTCCTCAAGTGTAGAGATTCTAACCCGCCTTACTACCAGCGGGGGGGCCTCTGCCAGGAGGTCCTTTTGCCTCACACTTTAGATGTGTTGACACACCTCACGCCTTATTTTTCATAACTTGTTATCTAATGGACGGATAGGAAAATCGATCCCCCCGGGTAAACCAACACCCCCCTGCTTCTTCACCTGGCAAACCGTTGAGAAAAAATCCGCTCCACTGGGGGAGACCAGGGAGCTTCGAGGACGTAATGCCCGCTCACTTCCTCCTTACCGCACAACCGAATTGCCAATGAGCAAATCGCCAAAGCCTCGCCTTCAGGCGGTCGAGACGCCTTGTCCGCGGAACTCTAGCGCGAATCCAGATAATGATACTATTGTCCATGTTACTGGCCAATAGTCCATAAACACAATTTACAGGAGAACGCGATGCTCTCAACTACCAGGGCTTGTAGCCGCGTGGAACAGTGCACTCGTCCGTCACCCTCGCTCACTCGGCCGCCGAACGGTAAGGCTAAGCTGCAGTTCCGCCTGCCACGACGTTGAAGCCCGGAAAACCAACGTGACGGCCGCGGTTAGCTTCAATCGATAGTCAGCGATTAATCTCGCTCTCTTTGATCCAAGACTCGTACTGTTCCCACTCCGGATCGGGCCGACTCTCAAACTCAATGCGGTAGTCAGCGTGAAGCGATTTGAGCCCGGGAAGCACCTTTTCTAATTCAGCGATTCCGCCAAAGTATACGTAATACTCACGCAGACCCGGGGTATCGACGCGACGGACGTAAATTGCCCAACCATTTCCAAAGCTGCCACACAATCCAATTAGGTCGCTCTCGATGGCGTCGAGGTGTTCTTGTTCCTTCGGGTCCCAAAACGCTCCACTAGGCGGCAGACGACAAAACACCCCGAACCAAGCGACGTTCGGAAGCTGTTCTCTCTGCGGCTGACTTGCAAACTGCGTATCAAGAAGTACGCCCACGGGCCTGCCATGAATCTCGAACTGGTAATGAGTCCACGGCATCGATGGCTACTAGTTACTACCTTTCACCACGGCGAAATACCCTGATGATTGGCAAATGTTTTGTTCGCCAATTCAAGATAACCTAAGGTCATGTGATCGAAGGCAATGCGCCTAACCACACCCTTGGATCATATGGGGAATTTTTCTCTCGCGTCAAGGATTTTCCTTCGCATACGCCTGAATCAGGGTGACACGGTGCCAACCTTGGCCCATGTTATGCCAGCGGCTTGATCTCCACCCGCAGTCCCTCCACCCACTTCTTGTGCTCGTTCGTGTAGTACAGATAAGCCCGGCTGGCAGGGCCGGTATAGGTGCCCGGGATCGCGGCCACGAGGCTGAGTGGCAGCGTGATGCGAGCTTCCGCTTGGAAGGCCCGCCAGTAGAGGACGACTTCGCGGCCGAGTACTTCATAGGCGGCGATGGTGCCGGCTTTGACCAGTTCCTTGAGCTGATCGTGGCGGACTTCCAGGCCGCCGGGGAGGCCGATGATGGCGGTCGGCGTCGGCACGATTTCACTGGAGCGATTCGTCACCACGACGCGAGCTTCCGTCACGGCCCCTTCGGTCATTTTGGCATCGCGGAGGGTCACCTCCAGATGGAGCTTGCAAGCCTCGGCCGAATCGGGCGTGAGCCGCGAGAACCGGGCCGCCACGGAGTGCGGCATTTGCGAGCCGTCGGTCATCCGGACTTCCAGCGTGTGCTTGCCGGCGGGCAGCACCGGCAGCTTGGGAAGCGCGATCGTCCCCTGCGTCTTGTCGTCGAAAGGAACTTCCGCCTCGAGTGGCTGGCCGTCCAGAACCAGTTGCAACTTTCCAGCCGCCTTCGGCCGGGCTCGAGCCTGGTCGTAGGCGACAATCGCCTTGAGGGCCAGAATGGTCGATTGCGTGGAGCCAAACCGGCCTGCTTTGCACTGTTCGGCCAAGTAGCGAATCCCCTTTTCGACATTCGCCGCGAAGCTGGGATTTTTCAGCCACGCCAACACCGCGAGGGCCGTCGTTTCAATCGCCAGGGCCTCTCCCGTGCTGCCGATGACGGAAACGGTGGCGTCCTTGAGCGAGCCATCGTCGTTTTGCTTGCCGGCCAGCTTATCGAGCAGGATGGCGGTGCCGTCCTTGTCGCCGGAAAGCAGCATGACGTTGGCGGCCAGGGCGGCGACATAGGTATTGAGAGTCTTCTCTGCCTGGGTCCGCAACCATGTCACTTCGGTCGACAAGTCCGCTTCGACGCCGGCAGAGAGCAGTGCCCAGACGTTGTAAGCCGTCGAGACTTCCGGCTCCGCAAGCCAGACGTGGTAAGTATGCGTCTTGCGAATAAAAGTCCCCTTGCCGTCGCGCTGGGCGAGGAGCCAGGTCCGTGTCCGTTCCAACAGCGCCGTATCGACCGGCCGGACGGCACTCATATCGGTAAATTCCATCAGCCCATAGGCGGTCAATGCGTCGTGCCCCGGATCGGCTCCAAACCATTCGAAGCCCCCCGTTTTGCACTCGAACCCCCGCAGCCGGTCATAGCCGCGGCTGAGGATGTCGGCACTCTTTTCAATCAAGTGCGACGGCACGTCCTGGTGCGACAGGAAGTACTGCTGAGCCATCACGAGCGGATAGACGCTCGAACTGGTCTGCTCAAAACAGCCGCACGGTTCCTGAATGAGGGCTTCAAGGGCCTGGGTCATCGCGGCCAGCGGAGTGGGATAGACTTCGATCTTGGAATCAAAGCTCCCCTCGACCATATCGGCGGGGATGACAATGTCGTGCCTGGCGACCGTTTCCTTATCGATCAGCCCCCCCGCGGCAACCTCGACGGGGAAACCGGCGGGACGCACGGTGACCTGGCGGGTAACTTTGTCGCTAAAGCCTCCGGCGCTGGCGGCGACCGTTACTTCAAACGGCCCGTTATGCGGGCCGGCATGCAATTCCACAAGCGTTCGCCCGCGCGATGCGGCAGCCAGCGAGACCGCTGACTTCGTCACCGGCGGTCGGCTGGTGAGCTTGGTGTCGAGCGAGAGGTTTACTTTTCCCAGCGGCGAAGTTGTCGTGTTGACGCATGTGACGGGAACCAGGATGCGGTCCCCCTGGGTCACTTCCAGCGGCAACTTCGGCTCGAGATAAAACGGATTGACGGATTCCAAGACGGTCGTCGAGCTGCCGAGTCCGCCGCTGCCGCTGAAGGCGTCGGCAATTGTGCGGAACGTGGTAACCGAGTCGTTCAGCGCGAATTCAATGCTGGCTTCTCCTTTTTCATCGGTCTTCAGGCCGGCGTGCCAGAACAAAGTCTCGGTGAAATCGACGCGGTCGCCGGGTTTACGTTCCGGCCTATTCTCGTGGGCATAGATCCGCACAAAGACAAAGTCGTTGGCGACTGACAATTGTTCAAAGAACGCATCCCCGGCGGGAATTCCCCCAGCGGCCCCAAAACCGCCACCCGCCCGCCGATCCCGTTTGGCGAGCTGCTCGTTTCTCTTTCCCCGGCCACCTCCGCCCCCTATCCCGAGTTGTGCCGCTTCTTCCTTCAAAGCCGGCTTCTTGTCGGCGTCGAGTCCGCCGTTCTTTTGTACGCCATCTATAGCCGCTGGTGCCCCTGGTGCTGCTGGCTCCTTCTTGGATTTCGCGACCTCAGACGCGGGACTCGCCGCAAACAGGCGAATCTTGTCTTCAAATTCGGCCCCACCGCGGGCGCGGCTAAAATCCCGGGCTGGAATGGGCATGAGCAACGCCAGCGCCCGGCGGGCGTGGTCCTTGTGCTGCTCCACGAACTTCTGCCAGTTCACGAGTGCAAAACGCCGCCAGCCTTGCGTCCCGAGTAGTAAATCCACGGCGAGGGCTGACTTTTCATTCTTGGCATCGAAATAGACGTGCGCATCCGCTAGTTCACGGACTTCGCTCTCCAGCAAGACCATCACCGGCAGGCGCGGCGACTGCTCTCGCTTGTCGATCATTTCCAGCACGCTGTCGTCGGTCACCGTCAAGCCGACGATGGCGCTCGTGGGAGATCCTTTTTCGTCGAGGGTCTTGATGTTGACCTTCGCCTTGCCGCCTGGTGAGTACGTTTTGGCGTCCGGCGTCAGCACGACTCGCACCGACCTCGCCGGCTGGCGAAAAATCAGCCGCTCCGCGAGCGGCTGGCCGGCGGAATCCCAGAGCGTGACGGTAAGCACGCCGTCGGCGGAATCGGGGGCATCGAAGGTGACGGTTTTGCTTTCCTCGCTCGCTTTCACCGCCTGCCGAGCGATGACCGATTCTCGCCTGCTAAGCGTGGCGACCACTTCGCCCGTGGTGGAGGCAATCTGAACGCTAATCGGCTCGTGCTTCTTAAAGGCATCCTTGGTGGAACGAACCACTGCCCCCGTGGCTTTGACAGCGGGCAGCGGATACTGCGTCTTGATGCCCGCCGGCTCGTTGATTTTCAGAAAATACTTGCCGTCCTTGCTCGGCGTGAATTCGCAGCGCCCTCTCCCTTCATGCTCGCTCCGGATGCGAGCCACTTCCTTCCCCGTGTCATCTACAATCACTCCCGCAATGTCGGCCGGCTTCTTTGCGGGCGTGAGTGCTTCGATATAAACGCGGTTGGATAGTCCCGCAACGAGTTCGCCTCCTTCGGGATAAATTTTCAAATCCACTGTCTGTAGCAGAATGGGAATCGTCTTGGTGGCGGTCTCCACCGCGCCACTGTCCTCGACAATCAGCGCCAGCGTCCCTTCGCCTCGCGCAATGCTCTCCGGCAGCCGGAACCGGGCGGTGCAATCTCCCTGCTCGCTGATGGCCGCAGGACCGCGGAATGTCTCCTGATCATCAATGCGAGCCACCACCGTGACCTTCGCCCCGGCAGGAACGCCCCCTTCCGCCCGCTCCACATGCATCGCGGCGACGACTTCTTCACCAGGCCCATAACCGTCGCGAAGGAATTTGATCTGCGTCTTCAGCCGCGGGGCCCGATACGCCCGGATGTCGAATTTCCGCTCGGACGGCGTATGGCCGTTATACGGATAGCTCACCTTGGTCGTGTACTCGCCTCCCGACTGATCATCCGGCACTTGCCAGCTAAAGCCGATGACACCCTCCTCCGACTTAACTGCACCGGAAGCGACCGTGTCCCCCTTGGGGCCGATGATCTCAATGACAGCATGCAGCATCACTTCCTTCGGCAGCGGCTGGCGGGTGGCGTGGTGCAAGATGACCCCCCGCACAAAGATTTTGTCTCCCACGCGGTAGATCGGCTTGTCGGTGCTGACAAAGGTCAAGTACCGCTGGGCACCGCCAAGCTGGTCCGACCCTGGCAACTTGATCTTCGACCCCGCCTCGTCGTCTGCAATGAGCTTGCAAACAGCCCCTGTTCCGACAAAAACCATACCGGCGACAAACGTGCGACGAGAGACGGATTCTGGCAACATGGCGGACTCCTGAAAAGTCGACTGGAACCCAGCGGTTCAATAGGGGAACATGCGTAACAGGGCTGCAAATATAGACGGACAGCCTCGGCTCATCGTTTCCACGAAAGTTCCCCCCCATGCCAGCATGGTAGCCGGGCTGCGACCCACGCGGTAAAACACGGCTTCCGCTAACACCTAAGGATTCATCGCATGCGAGTTCAAATCGCCACTCTCCTACTCCTATTTATCGCCGTTCCATTCGCCACGGCCGACGAGCCGACCGGTGAGCTGGCCGAGCGATTGAAAGACGTCAAATTCGACCACTATGCGGAAGCACCCGGCTATTCCGAGGGGCCGACCTGGCGAAACGGCGAAGTCTTCTTTTGCAGTGGGGCGCTCCTGCGGGTCGATGCGCAGCAGAAAGTCCACAAATACTTGGAGATTGGTCCCGCCGGGACGCTCCTCTGCGGCGACGGCCGGCTGCTCATTTGCGACAACAAGTCCAAGGCGCTTCTCTGCCTATTTCCTAATGGCAGAGTCAGTGTCGTCGCCGACAATTTTCGCGGGGCACCACTGCGGAGTCTCAACGACGTGACGATCGATGCCCACGGCAACATCTACTGGACCGATCCAGAGGGCTCGACTCCACAGACTCCCGTGGGGAACGTCTTTCGCGTCCGGCCCGACGGCCGCGTGCATCGGGTGGCGACGAGACTGGCGTTTCCGAACGGCCTCGACGTCGATCCGACGGGAAAGTTCCTTTATGTCATCGAATCGCAGTCCAAAAAAATCCTCCGTTACCCGGTCCCTGCGAACAACGAACTCTGCGGCAAGCCTGAGGTTTTCTACGATCTCGGCGGTTCCGGCGGCGACGGCTGCGCGTTTGATGCGGCGGGCAATTTGTGGGTGGCAGACTTTCATCGGCCGGAAACTGGCAAGGGACGGATCACGGTTCTCAGCCCCGAGGCCAAAGTGCTGGCTTATCTGCCGGTGCCGGCGAAAGTCGTCAGCAATATCACGTTCGGCGGCCCGAATCACGACGAGATTTTTTGCACGACCGGCGAGCCCCCCGGCGTCTTTCACGCCAAGGTGGGCGTGAAGGGTTTTGCGGGCCATCCGGGCAAGTCAGTCATCGCTTCCCAGTTCCTGAACATCCTTCCGCTGCGGCCGCATGCTGACGGCGAGGCTTTAGCGAAGATCGCCAAGACGGCTGCCGAGGCTCCGCTCGATAATGAAAATCTAGCCGCCCCCAGCCGCGAGCAGATGGCTTCGCTCGCCGCGGGACTTTCCGATCCGCAACTGCGAGGAGACATCCAGAAACTCCTCCCCGAGTGGCACAAAGCCGCTGCACGACACGCGCGGGACCAAAAACTGCTCACGGAAGTCAAACGTCTCGGCGGCAAGGCGACGCTCGAAGTCACCGCGCCCGACTGGCTGCGGTCGATCCTTGGAGATGAAGGACTCGCTTCCTTCAGCCGCATCGTTGAAATCGAGCTTAACGAGCGGACCGACGGTCACAAAGAGCCGACGCCAAAACCACTCTCCGATCGCGTGACCGATGATTGGCTTAAGCTGATTGCCGATCAGGTCGATCTGCGGCGACTGGAAGTTTCCGGCACCGCGGTCACCAGCGCCGGGCTCATCCATCTGAAAAGACTCGTCAATCTAGAGCGGCTCAATGTCTGCCTCACTGCCGTCAGCGACGACGGCTTTGAGCATCTGGCTGGCCTGACCAAGATGCGGCGAATGACGATCTGCTCGTCCAAAATAACCGGCTCTGGATTTGTTCACCTGCAAGGAATGAAGCAGCTCGAATCGATCAACCTTCATTCCTCACCCGCCAGCGATGCCGGCCTCGAAAAGATTGGCAAGTTAACGAGCATAAAGCGGCTGGAGATTGTGCATACGAGCGTCACCGACGCTGGTCTCAAGCACCTCTCGGGCCTGAAGAATTTGCGCCAGCTCCACATCCACGGCCCCGGCACCACCGAAAAGGCATTGCCGTTCCTCGGGGATCTCAAGGAGCTCTTCGAGCTCGATGTCTACGAGCGAGCGGCAAGCAATCAGACCCTCGAGCAAATCGCCAATCTGCCAAACCTCCGTTTCTTGATGCTCACGCAACAAGGCGTCTTCGACGACGACGGCGTGAAGAACCTGGCGAAGAGCATCACCCTGGAGGAACTAACCCTCGACTCCGACAAGGTCACCGATCTCTCCATTCCCACGCTGTCCGGCTTGACCAATCTCCACAAGCTAAACCTCGGTCGCGCCCGCCTGACACCGGCTGGGCGAGAGCGGCTGAAGACGCTGCTCCCCAAAACAGAGATATCGCCCTGACTCTGGCGAACTAACAGGAGCGGGAACGATGACTTGCTCCTACGCCTTGAGAAGTGCTACCGCCGCATCCAAGGTATCGGCCGCCTCAAACGGAGCCTTCTTCGCCGGATCGGGAGAAATGAGCTGGCAAATGGCAAACATGTCATGCACTGGGCCAGACATGTTGCAAATCACAATCCTCCCACCAGCCAGATGCCGACGGACACCGAGGAACGCCAGAAACCCGATGCTGCCGACAAAAGTGAGCTCCCCCAAGTCGAGCACCAGGCAACTCGGACTCGACTCATTCAAAATCTCCAGAATCTCGTCGCGCAGTGCATACGCCTGATCCGCTTCGCGAATCTGTTCCGCAGTCACCGTGACAACGGTGATACCGTCCTGGACAGAAGCTCGGGCAAGTTTTGGTGTAAATTGGCTCATGAAAAATTGCACTGCGACAATGATGCAGCAGCAAATGAAGAACTAATGCCGGAAATCGGCAATTATCCTACCGCAGGACGTCGTGCATCGTGAAGGCCCATGTTCGCCGGGGACATCGTCCACGGCGACGAGCGAAATTGAGAAGCGAACCGATTCAGAGGTCACGCATTTCCCTTTCCAGTGCCGGGCACAAGGGCCGCAATCGCCGCCCCGCCGACGCACCATTCCAGGATTGCGCAGAGCAGATCGTCCCGGATGAAGGCCCAGGGGAATTGCCACCAGATGCCATACGAGGCCACGATGGAGACCCAGCCAAAGATCCCCATCAGAACCACCACTTTCCACCGCCACAAAAACGGCTTGTCAGCCGCGATGAGGGATACAATCCAGGCGGCAATGAGGGCGGCGATGGTGCCGGTCAGGAATTCGAGGCCCATCAACTTGCCCATGTTCATATCGCCCGGCGGCGCGACGATGAGAAATCCACTGGGCCCCTCGGTGTACTTTTTGATGAAGGAATCCATCTCGGCGGCCGAGGACTTGTCTTTGGGCATCCCCGGAACTGCGTACATCGCCGGCGGCAAGTTGTGCGCCTTAAGCTGCTCGCGAAATTCGTCTTCCTTGGGGATGGACGAAAACGTTCGCGAGCTCCAGCCGAGCAGCTCGTGCTCCACGAACCCCATGAAGAACACGAGAATGCCGCCGACAAGGCCGGCAACGAGAATGCGGACGGGAAGAGGCATAAAATTCTCCGGTGTTAATCCTCTAGCTCGGAATTATCATCATCTTGTAGCGCCAGTTCGAATTTGTCCAATAGGCCAAGTCGCTCCGCCCATTCTCGCAAGTAGCTCAGGTTGAGTCCCGCTTCGTGGCGTAGTCGGCAGCGAATATCGGCGACATTGTATCGACATTCCGTGAGCTTAAGCAGCAACTCGTCGTCTTGACCGACTTGCCAAACCGAAATGCCTTCAAATGGCTCCCGGCCTCGATGCGCAATCAACTCTTTCTGGCCCGCTGTATCTGCGAAAAAAAAGTCGATACTGATATTGCGACTTCCCAGTTCACGGCAAAAGGCGACTCCAGAAGCGGACTCTTTGTCTTCTAACCAACTGCTGCGCAGCGGTTCGGGCACATAATACCCCCACCTCGTAACCTCTTCATAAATATCCGGCAGCCGAGAGCGCTCGATCACCACTGTGAAATACGCAGCTGATAGTGGAGGAATGCTTGGGAAATGCACCGTTCTTCTGAATACGTGGGGAGTATCGAAGGCGTCGAGGATTTCTGTGGAGTCTTGGATGGCCTGGTTGAGAGTACTCATGTCAACTTCTTGCTACGCGCGAATGCTTCCAGATACCGCTGATTTCGCAAGTCATTCTCGCGGTTGATGAGTTCAAACCGCCGCTTGACGACTTCCGGCGGTCCCTCCAGCAGATACGGAAATTGCTCCTCCATCATTTTGAGCGCTACCGCGAGCCGCTCGGAATCGGTCATGCGGCGATAATGTTCCAAAGTTTCTTTGCTATACATCGCTGGCCTCCTGCTCCATTCTACACCAATGTGAATTCCGGCAGCCGCACGATCTCGCCCCCCTTGAGGGCGGACTGATGGGCGAGGATGCCGACGCAGGTCCAGTTGGCGGAGAGGGTGGCGTTGGGCCAGGGGTCGCGGCCGGCGACGAGTGCCGAGACGAACTCGTTGACCAGGTGCGGATGCGAGCCGCCGTGGCCGCCCCCCTGGATGAACGAAAGGTGATCGGCGTCCTGAATCGTTTTCGTGAACATCCGGATCGGCTCCGGCAGCAGATGGGCGAAGTCGGGGACTTCGATTTTGGAGGCAATCTCGTGCTCCGGCTTCTTCGCCGTGTGGAGCACATGCGGCTCTCCTTCGACGAGCGTCCACTCGAAGCTCTTCTTCGTGCCGTAGACGTCGAAGCTTTCGCGGTACTGCCGGGCCACGTCGTACAGAAACCGCCAGATGTGGCAGGAGACGTCGCTGTCCTTGATCTTGATATGGCACGACTCGACGGCAAATTTATTGCCGGACTTTTGAGCAATATCGTCCCGCACCGTCCCGCTGCCGAAGCAGCTCACGTACTCGGCCCGCCCATTGAGCAGGCCGAGGCAGGGGCTAACGACATGTGTGGCGTAATGCATCGGGATCATCCGCTCCCAGTAATCCGGCCAGCCGTCCATGTCTTGCGGGTGGGAAGCGGCGAGGTGCTGGATTTTGCCGAGTTCCCCCTTCTGATACAGCTCCTTGATGAACAGGAACTCGCGGCTGTAGACGACTGTCTCGGCCATCATATATTTGAGGCCCGTTGACTTCACCAGTTCGCAGATTTTCTGGCAGTCCTCGACGGTCGTCGCCATCGGCACGGTGCACATGACGTGCTTCCCCGCCTTGAGGGCCTCCATGCTCATCCAGGCGTGGTCGGGAATAGGCGAGTTGATATGCACGAAGTCCACGCCGGGGTCCTTGAGCACCTCCTCGAACTTCGTGTACCGCTTCTCAATCTTGAAGCGGTCACCGACCGTGTTCATCTTCTCCACATTCCGCTGGCAAATGGCATAGACATTCGCATTGGGGTGCCGCTGATAAATGGGAATGAATTCCGCCCCGAACCCCAGCCCCACCATCGCGACGTTGACCTTCTTGGCGCTCATTTGCAGATAGCTCCCGTGTGAATCCGGCTTGAAGAGAAGCCACTATTGAACCCGCGCGGCGGGGCTGGGGGAAGATGGGGAGATAGAGAGTGGGGGGAGAAGGAGAGACTGGGAGTGGAGGAGAATGGCGAGGAATTGAATTCTTCAACTCTCCTTCTCTCTATCTCTCCCTCTCTCCATCTTGCTTTCCAGCTTGAAGCTGTGCAATCCGCTTCAGCGCCGCCTCTTTCACCTTCCCGCTGTCCCGCGCCGCCACTCGCTGATAGTTCAACTTAGCGAGGCCGAGCTTCCCGGCGGTGCGGTATTCTTCCGCCTTGGTGAAGTACGCCATCGCCTCTTCCCGCTGGGTGGCATCTTGCTGCTCGTTCTGGCGGCGTATGTCCGCGACGGAAAGGAGCGGAGCATCGGCTGCCGGATTGCCCGCGGGGGGGGTGTCCAAACTATGCGCCAAAGCGGCCCCTTTGAGAGCCGCCGGATCCGCCTCGCGCCGCTTCCCGGCGGCCTCGGCCAACAAGGCATCGTCGAGCTTGCGAAAATCATGAATCCACGCCCGAACGCTCATGCCCCCCGCGCTCCGCTCGCTGCCAATTCCTCGATTGGCCAAACCAGGAAAGGGAGCCAACCCGCGCGTCGTGCTCGAATCCCTCCCCCGCAGCAGCCCGCCAAGATACGTCCCGCCGCTGTCGGGAACGGAAACCGTCGTGTTGACGGTGAAAAAGCTGAACGTCGGCAGCTGAACCGTCGTCGGAGGCTGAGCGAAGGCGATGCTCGCGAACCCGCAAAAGAAAATTAAGCTTGCGCCCATCAGGACCAGATTCGCTCGTTTCATGGCATCGCTCCTTCCGCCCGTATTGTACCGGCTGGGGGCGTGGCAAAGCAACATGTTTGCCGTTGCTCCTCTATACTGCTCAAATTCACTGCATCTTCGGCGTAACAATTCGATTGAGCGTATGAGTAACCCGAGCTTTCCCGAAATCAAGCTACCGAAAGAGCAGAAAAAACTCGCTGCCGAGCGAGCTGCTTTCCTCCTCGCCTGCTGGGTGACTCCGTCCCTGCTTTGTTTCTTGGCCGCAACCGTTCTGATGGGACTTAACGATGACAACCGAGTCCGCAACGACTGGAGGTCCGTGGCCTACGGATTTGGGTTTGGCATCGTGAGCCTCGCTGCGCTCTGGGGGATCCTGGGGCCTTTTCGCTTGTTTACTCGCGTACCTCTAGCGGTGCTGCTGGCAATCCTGGCAAGCGGGTCAATGGCGGCGTGTCTGTTGCTGGTGAATCGAGGAAGTCAACCCGAGATAGTGCTGCTGGTTGGGGGCGCGGGAATCTTGCAATGGCTGGGATTGGTCCTGCTGCTGACTCCCGCTCGGCTGCTCAGCGGGCTGCGCGTGGGAATTCCTGGCACCGAGCGCCCTCTTGGCAATCAGGCAGTTCAGTTCGGAATCCGCCAATTACTCATTTGGACGACCGGCGTGGCTCTTACTCTCGGGGCTGCTCGCCTCATCTTCTGGAATCTTGGCCTGAATACTGCCCTGTGGGATACCTTGGCCCGTGATGGAGCCACCGTTGGACTGCTGCTGGCGTTCAATATGCTTTTGGCTTGCCCCGTTGCCTGGGCCCTGCTCCATCAGAAGCATTTGGGCGTGCGCATGGCGATTGCCGCCTTGATCGTCGGGCTGGCCACTCTGGCGGAGTTCCCTGCTTTCTCCCTTTTGCTCCGCTTTGGCCCGCCGGACTCGAGCGTTTTCTGGTGGATCAACGGAGCCGGCACTTTGTGCCTCGGTGTCAATCTGCTTATCGTTCGCTTGTGCGGTTACCGGCTGGTGCGATGAGCGCGTCACGCGCTCCCCACCCGGTTCTTCGTCGTGTCGGGAGCAAACAAGATGACGAGCATGCCGCAAGCGTAGATCAGGCTCATCAGGCCGCCGGCGTAGCGGAAGTTGCCGCCGACGTAGGCCAAGATGGTGCCAGTGCCGAGCACGCCGGCCGCGGTCAGAATGCGGCCGAAGTTGAACGAAATACCGGCCCCCGTCGCGCGGGCGTGAGTGGGAAAAAGCTCGGGCAGATAGAGGGGCAGCCAACCGAAAAAGACGGTGCTGACGCAGCCTATGGCGAAAACTGCGATGGAGAATCCGGGCCAAAGTGGATGCAGACAGAGGTAAATGAACTCGCTGAGGCCGAAGGAGCAGAGGCTGATGAGAAAATAGGTGAGTCGGCGGCCCAGCAGGTTGGCGATCCAGCCTCCGAACAGGCTGCCCAGCGCTCCGCCGCTGGCCCGCATGATGGCGGTCAGGGCGCGGGCTTGGGAGACCGCCTTTTTCTGCTCGGGGGTCTGGGCGACTTTGGCGGAGCCCGGCAAGGCGCTGGCCTGGTTTTCACCTTCCTGCTGCTGTTGCGACTCATGTTCGGTCCAAGGAATGACCCAGCTCGTGACTCCCCAGCCGCCAAAGAGCGGAATGGTACCCAGAGCAATCCCCAGAAGCGTGACTGGCAAGAGCGGAGGGGAGAAGAGACTGCGTAGGGCACCGGGCTTTGGTCCCTGCTTCGCGTCCCCGCGCGTTTGCAGCCAGGCGGGTGATTCTGGCACGACAAATAGCACCAGCACGCCGACAACCGCGGGGGCGAGCCCCACTAGCATCACCCACCGCCAACTTTCCGTTTCCAGCGTGACGAACCATGTGATCGCGCTCAGTAAGACAATGCCGAGATTGGCGGACGCACCGAGGAGGCCGGCGAGCGCGGGACGCGAAACATCCGACCAGGCTTCCGCGGCCAGGGAAACGCCTGTCGGCCACATTCCTCCCACGCCCATTCCTGACAAAAATCGGAGCAACAGCAATTGCTCGGGAGTTGCGGCCAGGTAACCAGCCCCGGCAAACAGGGAATAACACAGAATGCTCGCCCCCATGGCTCGCACTCGGCCGCTCCAGTCCGCAATCCAGCCGAACATCAGTCCCCCCAAAGCCGCTCCCAGCAGGAAAGCGCTGTTGAAGTAGGAATACCAACTGTTCTTGAGCTTTTTAAGATCTCCGCCAGCAGGGAGCGGCGTCGTGCCGATGGTCGCGCTCGGCATCCGTGGGGAGGCCGCCAGCCCCGAGAAATGCAAGCTCACATCCTTGGCAACCAGGCCGCTCCTGGCGAACTCCTCCGTGGCCGTACCGGAGGCGAGGTTCATCACCGTCATCTGAATGCCCGAAAACATCCAGCCCAGAAAGGCCGCCGCCAGGATGACGTAACGGCTGCCTTTGGATAGTTCGGTGGGTTTCATAGGTTAGCGGCCTGCACACTGCGTGGGCAGGAATGTCCGCTCACAGAGTGAGCGGACTACTTTCGGCGTCTGTCAGCGGTCCCTGGTCCACATGCCTCGCCGCTTCCTCCACTTCGGCAGGCGAGCCGAAGCCGATGATGGCGGAGGCCACGTCAGGATGGCTGATGGCGAAGCGAAGTGCAACCTCACGGAGAGATATTCCTGCGGGAAGACGGCTGGCGAGTTCGCTCGCCCGCTGCTCATCGCGGCGGAAGAGGTCGAGCGGAAAGAATTTTGTCGTGAGCGTGTGCTTGCTTGGTTTTTGGCCCGCCAGCGCGCCGCCGGCGAAAACCCGGATGGCGAAAACGCCGACGCCGAACTCACGGCAAGTGGCCAGCAGGTTGCCAAGGTTCGTTTCCGCGAAATCCGAGGGCATCTCCCGCCCCGAGCTCGGATTGAGCAGATTGTACGGCGTTTGCACTGTCTCGAACTGGCGGCTTTGCAGCACTTCGACCAGCGCAGCCGGTTCGCCAAGGCCCGTCAGGCCGAGATGTTCCACCGCGCCGGCCGACTTCAACTCCTTCATGGCCGTAAGCACACCTCCACGGCCCAGCACATCCTCCGGCGTCAGCGACGTCGGCTGAGCACCGCGCTCCGCCGTGATGGAATTGTGCAGTTGCAGCAGCGTCACCTTCGGCAGCCGCAGGCGGCTGAGGCTGGCTTCGACCGATTTGTGGACATAGCCGGGAATGTCGCTGACTGCCTCCGGCGGAATGCGAACTTTGGTTGCAACGTGCATCTTCGTCCGCATATCCAGCGCCTGCAAAACGCGGCCCAGCGATTCCTCCGACCGACCGTCGCCGTAGGTGGCCGCGGTATCAATCCAATTGACGCCGAGTTCCACGGCTCTGCGAATTGTTTTGCATTGATCGTCAAACCGGCTCTCGTCCGTCATCAATTCCGCCACCGGCCCCGCGCCAAAAGCGATGGCGGAGACTTGAATGCCGGTTTTGCCGAGGGGGCGGTAGAGCATGCGTTTTATTCAAATGCCTTGAGTATCACGCTATTGTCCAGGTCCCCGTCTCCTGCCGCAACCAGACGGGCCAAAAGCTCTTCGTGCAGCGTGGAGAGGGGCAGAGATTTGTCGACACGAGCGGCCTCCGCCAGAATCAACTTTACATCCTTGTGATGCTGCGCCAGCCGGGCCTGGGGCGAAAACTCATGAGCCAGCATCTTTTCTCCCTTCGTATCCATAACGCGGGAAAACGCCGGGCCGGCTTTTAGCACTTCCAATGCCTGCTGCGGGTCCACGCCAATCGACTTGGCGAAGGATAGTCCTTCCGCCAACACCGCGCGATTGAGGCCGAGAACAATATTTACGACTAGCTTCATCCGCGCGCCGCTTCCCCAAGAGCCAAGATGAAACCACTGATTGGCCAGCACCGTGAGCAGGCTCTCACATTTCCTCACGGCAGCGTCCATCCCGCCAAGCATCATCACCACGTCTCCGCTCCGGATCTGGTTGCTGGAGCCGGCGATGGTGGCATCCAAATAGTCGCAGCCTATGTCGGCGAGTTGTTGTCCCATATTCGTCATCGCCTCTGGCTGGCCGGTCGTCGTGTCGAGCACGGTCTTGCCGGGCAGATGAGGCTTGATTTTCTCGATCACCGCCGCCGCAATGTCGCTGGTCGGCAAGCTGAGGAGAATTGTGTCGCACGAACGGGCGACCTCAGTGCCGCTGGCGAGAGATTTGCCGCCGAGTTTGCTCAGTGCCTCGTTCTGTGCCGGCTGCGTGTCATAACCGGTCACCGCAAAGCCGGCGGAAATCAACCGCTCTGCAAGCACGCTCCCGACGAGCCCCAGGCCGATGATGCCGACTCGCTGCATCGTCTACGCCTTATCCGCGTCGATCGGCGAAAAGAGTGTGCCGATGTTCTCGATCCAGGCCTCCACTTTGTCTCCTGGTGCGAGGTAGGTCCCAGAGGCATTGCCGACTCCGGCAGGAGTGCCGGTTGAGATGATGTCCCCGGGCTCCAGCGTACACATGTTGGAGATGAACTCGATCACCGCGGCCACCGGAAAAATCTGCTGGCCGGTGCTCGCGTTCTGGTGGAGCTTGCCGTTGACGCTGAGCTTCATCGCCAGCTTTTGCGGATTGGGAATGGCGTCCGCCGAAGCGAGGCACGGACCCATAGGGCAAAAACTGTCGTGCCATTTGCCGTGCAGCCAGTCGAAGAAGCTGTCTTTCTCTCGCATCTTGCGATCAGGATTCGGGCGGAACTTGCGATCGGAAATGTCGTTGATGACCGTGTAGCCGGCGACGTGCTTCAAAGCCTCCGCTTCCGAAATGTGCTTGCCGCCGCGACCGATGATGACGGCCAGTTCGCATTCCCAGTCGACGTGCTTGGGGCTGATGCCGGGAATGACCACTGGCTTGCCCGGATCGGTCAGCGTGGTGGTCGGCGGCTTCATGAAGACGTAGGGGAATGTCTCCTTCCGCTCCGGCGCTTCGCCTCCTCCCTCAATGATGTGAGCCGCATAGTTTCCGGCCAGCAGGAACAACTTGTTCGGCCGAGGAATGGGGACGAGCAGTTCCACTTTGTCGGTTGCCAGCAAACCCTTCGCGGCGGCAGCCGGCTGTCCCTCCAGCCAATGGGCTACTTTCGCGGCCGCGGCAAAACCTTTGCCTTCCGGAGGCAGGAAATCGAGAAGATTGTCGCCCTGCGGCATTCCAATTTTCTCATGCGTCGCTTCCGCATAGGCAGCGGCAGCGAAGGGGAGAGGAATCACTCCCCCTTCCGTGTAGAAACCGACTTGGATGACGTTTTGTAGGCGGAAGCGGCAGAGACGCATGGGGCAACCTCAAAACCAAGAATGGAAAGGGCTTCCGCCGTAGTATGGCCGACGCTCACGCCCACGCAAAGCCGTGGACGTGCCACCCCGTGAAACGCTCTCCTTTCCGCCAGCACATTACTCGCAGCAGGGGCAAACCTCGGGGACAAACACCGTCAAGGTCGCGCTGTACTTCGTGCCGTCGTAGCCTGCTCCCTTTTGCTCGGGCTCTTCGCGATGGACGACCACCAGCACGTAATTCCCTTCCTTGGGAGTAAAGCTGGCCAGTCCATCCGCGCCGGTCTTTCGCTCATAGGTTTCATCGAATTCCGTGGAGAGTTCCACGCCACGCGGAATGAAGCTCACGCGGGCGTCCTTCATCGGCTTCCCCTGATAGAGGACCTGCACCTTGATCGGCTGGCCGGGGCCCATCGGCGCGGCTGGGTTGGCGACGGGGACGATCTCCAGCGGATGCCCGAGGGGTTTGTCAAATCCCTTCAGGTCCTTGGGGACTTTGTCGAGACTCGCGTTAACAACGAAAAAGGATTTTCCGCTCTTGATGCTCCGCGTGGTGTTGTGCAACCCTTCACGCGAATGGGCGACCATATACAGCCCCGGCTCCGTGCCGGCGAAGCGGCCGGTCCAAAAACCCTCCTTGGGAACATAGCCGATATCCGCCAGGCGATCCTTGAGGTCGAACTTTTTGCCGCTGGGGGCAATGACCTCCAGCTTGCACCCCTCCAGCGTGATCTTGCCGGCGAGCTTGAAGTCCCGATGCTCATTGCCGTGATTGCCGAGCATCAGGTCGATGTGAATGTTGTCGCCGGTGCGGACGAGGTTGGTATTCGTCTGCACCCACGTATCGTGAGCGAGTGCCGGCCAAGCGACCAAGGATAATGCCAGCAGCAGCCAGTTCGAAATTTTGATAACCATGAGAGACTCCAAAAAAAGTTTGCCTGCGAGGAGAGTATTTGAAGAATGTTATTTTTGAATCGGGAATTCCAGTGTTTTGAACTCCAAGACGTCGTCCTTCCCTTTCACGGTTGCTTGGAGCGGAGTCGTTTCCGGCCGGCCGAATACCTCCGGAATTGCCACGGGCGTGCCGGCCGACTGCAACGTGCAGCGGTATTCCCCAGGTGACAGCCAGAGCGGACCTTTCGCGCCGTTTTGCACTAGCTGAAACCGGCCGTCGAAGTCGGTGACACCAAATCCCACAGGCTGCCACTTTCCGGCGTCTTCTTGATGCACGGTGACCTGAACATCGCCGAGCCCGTCATTCCCTGCCTGCAAACGCCCCTTGGTCCCGCCAGACACCGGCGCGGCTCCGCAGCCCCCCTGCGCCAGCAGGGCAAACAGCGACAGCAGTTTGAGAAAGTTTGACACGACTGAAGTCCAGGATTTAGTTAGCAACGTCGTTGCCATTGGCACTATGCAGGCGACGGCAGACGATTACGTCCATGCTGCTGGGGACAAACTTCACGCTGCCGTCTCCCATTACCAGGTTTGCCCCATTGGGATGGAAGCTGCGCGGGGCGAAAAAGCCAGTGAAATGCGTCACGATATCGGGAATTTTGCTGTTGGGAGGACTGTAGCCGTTGGTGAGAGTATTCATCGCCCCGGTTGCGGCCCATGATGTGCCGCGTCCACGGAGCGCAGTGCTGCCGGCACCCCGCCAGTTTGTAAGGGATGGCCAAATTGCCGCCAGGTCGGGGTTGGCAATCATTCCATCCGCATTGCCGGCTGTCCACGGACCGCCAGTGACTTTGAGTCCCTGTGTCGGTTGCAGGGCCGAACTTACTCCCGTCGAGCCATTAAGCGTGAATTGGTAGGGAAAGGGGGGAAGAGTGCCGGCGGGAAGCGTCATGTCCGGACCGACGCTGCGGACAGACTCGCTCATGAAAACGGTGTTCGAGGCACCGTCGTTAATCTGTGCGAAGTTGACATTCGATTTCTCATAGACAAATCCGTCGGTCATCCAGCGATGATCGTAATTGACTCCCGTCCCGCTGCCGGTGCTGACCATATAGTTGTTTCCCCCATACTGGAAGGTCTGGCCGCTGATCGTGACGTTGCTGATTTTTGGGGCTCGATCGCTGGGACAAAACATAATGGGAATGGGTGTCGCAAACGCGCTGACAAACAATGGGTTGGGGGTTTGCGCGTTAAAGGGCCCGGAAAAGGCGGGCTTGGTGAAATCCAACATGCTTTGGAGCCCGCTCTGCTCAATATACGGAAGAAGCCGAGCCTGCACCGAGAAGCCGTTCGCAACATCGGTGGAGGGGAAGACCTTGAAGACGCTTTCGTAATTGGCGAGCGCCAGGCCAAATTGCTTGAGGTTGTTGCCGCATTGCATGCGGCGAGCGCTTTCTCGGGCGAATTGAACCGCGGGGAGCAGCAAAGCGACGAGAATGCCAATGATGGCAATCACCACCAGCAGTTCAACGAGAGTAAATGCACGGCGAGACATAGGAGTATCCTGAAAGGGGAAATTCTTGGATGCGGACCAGCACGGCGCGAAATCGACGAAGCGATTGGCACTCGAACTAGAATGAGGGACCAGAGGAGCCGATACTCGGCCTGCCAATTGTGGCTGACTGAGGCGATGGTCCTCCAACAAAGTCCAAGCCTAAGAATGCCGCGGCGGCGGCGTGGCGGGAGAAAGCGAGCGAGATTCCATCGATTCAGAAGTAGCCGCTAACCAAGTAACTGGGGTCAGCTTGTAGCGCGCCACAATTGCCTCCACTTTCGGTGGCAAGGCATGCCCCATCGACAGCCAAAGGGATGACAAGCCGTTGCACTTGCGGAAATCTTCGGACAACACCAGGCCAATGCCGATCCCCGAAGATGCCTCTGGTTCTTTTGTGAATGAAGGAGCAACAGTTTTCGCTCCAACTTCAGAGTCGTGAGGCTGCATACAAGAACCACATGATCGAGAGCCCTGTTTTGCTTCCTGCTCGCTCGGTTCGGCCAGGGCGAGCGCGTAATCCGGCGGCGTCACGCCATGCTCCGCAGCCCAGGCCAGTTTCTGGGCTGAAGTCATGCAGCAGCAACCACCCCAACAGGCATCGGCACTTGAGCAACCGCAGCGATGATGCATGCAAGGAAACGGCCGGCTCAAATCCCGCTGCGGCTCAAGGATGACCGGCACCCCCAGCGTCGCCGCGATAACCGACAGGACGAGAAGCCCCGCCACCAGCGACTGCTGGCGGCTGCATAGCCATCTCGGAAATCGGGCCAGGGGGTGCATTTGAAAACACAAGTCAAACAGACGAACGACTGCCTATTCCACCTTCAGCAATTCGACCAGAAAGTGCAACGTCGCCTTCGGAGGAATGGCACCGGGGGAACCGCGATCTCCGTAACCCAGATCGGACGGAATCTCAAGTTCAATCATACCTCCCTCTCCGACCAATTGCATCCCTTCGGTCCAACCCTTGATCACGCGATTGAGAGGAAAGGAAATCGGCTCCCCACGCTTGTAGGAGCTGTCAAATACCTTGCCGTCATTCAGCCAGCCGTGATAGTTCACCTTGACAGAATCTACCGACATCGGCTTTCCGCCAGTTCCTTTGCGAAGAACGCGGTACTTGAGACCGGAGGGGGT
>JBJXFF010000053.1:0-15313 GCA_046153945.1 Pirellulaceae bacterium | reverse complement strand
CCGGTCAGAACATTTAGAAATTTCAGGGGGCTGACGCCCCCCGCTCGCCTAGACACTTGCATGCCGACTACTTCCAACCCAGACCCTGTCATCGAAATTCGCGGCGCCACCATCCGCTTCGGCTCGTTCACGGCTGTGGACAAGGTAAGCCTGAACGTGATGCCGGGGGAGGTCTTTGGGCTGCTGGGGCCGAACGGCTCGGGAAAGACGACCCTCATCCGCGCACTCTGCGGCCTGCTGCCGTTTGCGGAAGGCTCGGCCAGCGTGCTGGGGCGAGACGTGCAAAAATACGCCGAAGAAGTGCGGCAGTCGATTGGCTACATGTCGCAGAAGTTTTCGCTTTACACCGATTTGACAGCCCAGGAAAACATGGACTTCTACTGCGGCATCTACGGCCTTTCCAACAGTGAAAGGAAAGAGCGCCAGTCGGAACTTGTCCAGCTCACCGGGATTGAACCTTATTTGGGCCGCCGGGCTGGGCGACTCTCCGGCGGCTGGAAACAGCGGCTGTCGCTTGTCTGCGCTCTGCTACATCGGCCCAAGCTCGTGTTCCTCGACGAACCAACAGCGGGCGTCGATCCGGTGGCCCGCCGTGAGCTGTGGGACCTGCTATTTCAATTGGCCGGCCAGGGAATCACGCTCGTCGTCACAACACACTACATGGACGAGGCGGAACGCTGTGGCCGCGTCGGCTACCTGCACCTCTCCAAGCTCCTCGTCGTCGGCACGCCCGAAGAGCTCAAGACCCTCCCCAACGTGACACCGGCCGGTAAGAAACGGGTGGAAATCGTCGGGCCAAACATCTCCGGACTGCTCGCCCGCCTGAAAGTACGCCCACATGTGCAGGAAGCGACCATTTTCGGCCAGGCAATCAGAGCCCTCGTGGATGAACAGGACAACCTGCAAGACATCGCCGGCCCCGGCATCGAGGTCCGCCCAGCCGAGCCCAACCTGGAAGACGTCTTCGTGACGATGGCCAAGAAGCAAAACAATGCCGCTTAGTGCACTCGCATCCCCGGCTGGGCACCTTGATCGAGCGAAAGCAAGAAGACTTCTTCGCCGCCCGGCCCGCAAGCGGTGACCATTCCTTCGCTGAGGCCGAATTTCATTTGCCGTGGCTGGAGATTGGCGACAACGATGACCAAGCGTCCGACGAGTTCCTCGGGTTTGTACGCAGCCTTGATGCCGGCGAAAACCTGCCGCATCACGTCGCCGCCAAGGCCCAGCGTGAGCTTGAGAAGCTTCTTCGCTTCCGGCACTTCCTCGGCATTGATCACGCGGGCCACGCGGAGATCGACCTTGGTAAAGTCGTCGATGGAGATCAGGTCGGTGACGAGTGGTTCGGCGAGGAGGGCGGCGTCAGAATCAGCCGCTGTTCCCTGACCACTGACTCCTGGCTCCTGCCCCCCGACTCCTGCTCCCTGTTCTTTGCTCTCTTCAACCATGGCTTCAAAATCCTTGAGTTCGAGACGTTTCATCATGTGGGAAAATGGCGACGGCTTCGTGCCGACGAGCGGAGCATGTGCCTGCTCCCATTTGGTAATCGGCTCGTTGAGGAGCAATCCGGCCTGCTCCGCCAGCTTCGGCAAGACCGGCGTGAGATAGACGGCAATCTGGCGGAACAGATTGAGACCCACGGTGCAGGCGTCTTGGACCTCCTGAGCGCGGGCCGGATCCTTGGCGAGCTTCCAGGGCTCTTTTCCGTCAATGTACACATTCGCGCTCGCGGCCAGCTCCATAATCAGCCGCATGGCCCGGGCGAAGTCGCAATTCTCATAGGCATCGGCGATTTCCTTTCCAGCGGCAATTCCCTGCTGAAACAGGCCGCCGTCCTCCGGATACTTTGCCGACAGGCCGCTGGAGAGCACAAATCGGCTGCAACGGCTGGCGATGTTGACGACCTTGCCAACCAGATCCGAATTTACCTTGTCGATGAACTCGCCCGGGTTCAGGTCCAGATCATCCAGCCGCGGGCCGAGTTTGCTGGCGTAGTAGTATCGCAGAGCCGAGACGTCGAGATGTTTGGCGTAGGTCGCCGCTTTGACGAACGTCCCCTTACTCTTGCTCATCTTCTCGCCGCCGACCGTCAGAAATCCGTGGATATGGACCCGCGTCGGCAACTTGAATTTGGCGGCGTGGAGCATGCCGGGCCAGAAAAGCGTGTGGAAGTAGGTGATGTCTTTGCCGATGAAGTGGTGAATCTCTGCGCCAGTACTCTCGGCACTTTCTCCTTGCGGCCACCAGTCGTTGAATTTCTCGCCGGTCTTCTGACACCACTGCTCCAGAGACGCCATGTAGCCGATGGGAGCGTCGAACCAGACGTACCAATAGTTACCAGCGCTACCGGGAATCTCGAAGCCAAAATACGGAGCCGGACGGGATACGTCCCAGTCGCGGAGCGGCTCGCCGAGGAAATGCCCCTTAAGATAGTTAGCGACTTCCGTTTGCAAGTGATTCCCCCGCTGCGTCCACTCTTCTAGAAACGGGTGCAGCTTCTCGAGTTCGACAAAGAGATGCTTTGCCGAGCGAATTTCTGGCGTGGCCTTTGTGAGCGTGCTGTAGGGATTTTTGAGGTCCGCAGGGGTATACGTCGAGCCGCATTTTTCGCAGTTATCACCATATTGGTCGGGCGCATTGCACTTGGGGCAATTCCCCTTCACAAACCGGTCCGCCAGGAATGTGCCGGCGACCGGATCGTAAAGCTGGCTGACGTCCTTTTCGACAATCAGCCCACCCTCCTTTAGGGCGGACCAGATCCGCCCGCACAATTCACGGTTCTCCGGGCTGTTCGTGCTGCCGTAGTTGTCGTAGGCAATCTGAAAGGTGCCAAAATCCCGCTGGTGCTCCTCGTTCATCCGGGCAATGAACGCTTCCTCACTCACACCGGCCTTCTTGGCACTAATCATGATCGCCGTGCCATGCGTATCATCCGCCCAAATGAAGATGCAGCGGTGCCCCATCAGCTTCTGAAAGCGGACCCAGATATCGGTCTGGATATATTCCACAAGATGCCCGATATGGATCGGCCCATTGGCATAGGGCAAGGCGGCAGTTACCAGGATTTTTCGGGCGATGGTCATTTCGACATGCGATAAAGTGGCGGGGAAACTGCCGTGCAGAAATTGTACGGGAATCGCCGTTAATCAGGGAGGGCGGCGGCAGGCGGAAGGTTCAGTCAGCCGCGGCCTCAAATCCGCAAGAACAGCTTCCGCTGGTGCATCCAGAGCAGGATTAGCCAGAAGACGGACAGAATGGCAAATCCCAAGAGGAAGGGCTCGAGTTCGCTGCCGAGGATCTGGAAGAATCCTTTGCCGAGATGGATTTGCAAGGAATTCTTAATAAAGTCCTCAAAGAGGTGAGCGGTCAAGTAGGCGGCGATGGAGTTCATGCCAATGACCGTGAGCGGAAAGGCCCAAGTGCGGTAGTTCTTCACGTCGATTACCGCATAGAAGGCCGCCATGAACAGGAAACACCAGCCGCCGCTGAAGATGGTCCAGGCGGGGGTCCAGATTCGTTTGACGCTGGGACAGATGCCGAAATTATCTAGGCCAAAGCCGAGCACTAGGCAAATCAGGCTGGCAATAGAAAGCCGCAATAACTTCTCCCGTGGCCGGCGATCTTCTTTCAGCCAGCCGCCAGCGATCAGGCCGAGAATCATTGTTCCGAGCGTCGGAATGAAGCTAAGCGTCGCATAGCCACCGCCGTTGTGCGTGAAAATTTTGGCGTGAGGGAAGATGTTGAGAAACCAAGTGTCAAAGGCCCAGGCCAGGTTCGAGTTCTTGTTCCAGTGGGCCTGGAAACTGTCTACCGGATAGAGGCGAGCAACGTCGGCCTGAGAAATTAGGCTCTTGTCGGGAGAAGTGAGGTCCAAGTAAGGAAAGTCGGGCCCGGGAAGGGGGTAGCAGATAAACGCGACCCAGTAACTGACGAGTACCACCACGAGCGCCACCCACTGCCACCGCTGTTTCGTCAACCCGAGCAAAAACAGCGGCAGATAGCCGAGGCCGATCTGCGAAAGCGTGTCTTCAAACGTGAACCGCGTCTGCTCGGAATGAGTTGAGCGTAGAAATACTCCCAGAGCGATAAGCAGCAAAGACCGCCAGGTTGCACGCAAGGTCGCCCAACCTAGGCTCTCACCGCGGTTGAGGCGGTTGGCAAGGGAGAAGGGAAGCGCCGCCCCGACCAGGAATGAAAACGACGGCTGGATCAGGTCATGCAGCGTGCAGCCAGTCCATTCGACGTGGGATTGATGGAGCGCCAGAAACTGCCAAAGCGGCTTCCACCAGGAGGTTTTCGGCCATGCTTGGGCGACGGCCGCAAGATGCAGCACCTCCGCCATCATCAGCAGCATCACAAATCCGCGGTAGACATCAATCGAGCCGAGGCGGATTTGCGGAGGGGCGGCGGCAGCTTTCGGTGCGGGTTCAGGAGGCATACTTCGCCGTGAAGACCACCGCCTCCAGATTCTCCGCGGCGGCGTCATAGAAATCCTTGAGGTTCTGCAAACAGAGCCAGATCGCCATGAAAGTCTTTTCGTCCTTAGGGCCAGTGTACGACGCCGGGAGACCAAAGAACGACTTACGGAGGTTCTCCTCCTCAATTTCGCCAATCGCGTCCGCAACGAAATTGGTCATGTCCGGCCGTACGAGCGCGGCCACGTAATCTCCACCGCTATGAAGCTGTTTGCCGCCGAGAACCGCGTGGCTGAGCGGGAATTCGCCGCCGGCGGGATCGAGTTCCCCTTCGGTCAAACTCCGGTGCATGGCGTCCCAGTGCGTGCCGCTGTCGAAGAGCCGGCCGCTCTTCTTCATCTCTGGATCGGCAATCAGCTCGTCCAGAAACTTCCGCAGATTTTCGTCGTCCTTCTGCCCGAACAGCCGTTTGGCATGTTCCCGGGAAAGAGCAATGTGATAGCCGCGTCCGACCGCCATGGCATCATGGTTCCTTGAGTAAGTTTGGCGAGCGGGGGTTCATCTCCCGGTAATTCTCGCTCTATGTTTGTCGCCTGTTTTGCCCCTGGAATCAATAAGTCTAAGCCATTCTATTTCCAAAGATTATCGTCCCCAAACGGATGAGCCGTCCCCATGAGCTTCGGCCTGGGAAGAGCCTTGAGCATGGCAGCGGCAATCCGCAGGTCGTCCTTGGTCGTAATCTTGAGATTCATCGCCGAGCAGGGGACCACCGTCACCTTATGCCCCAGCCGCTCGACGAGTTGGGCGTCGTCCGTCGCGTGAGCTCCACCACGACGAGCGTAGGCGTCAATCAAGAGTTGCCGGGCAAAGACCTGGGGAGTCTGTGCCTCCCAAAGCCCCTCACGAGACACGGTTTCCGTAATGATCTGGTTCGCGACCCGCTTAAGCGTCCCGCTGATGGGTGCGGCGAGAATGGCGGCACCGGACTTCACGGCGGCGGCAAAGACCGCGTCGATCCACTCGGCGGCGAGGCAGGGGCGGGCTGCGTCATGCACGGCGACGAAGTCAATGTCGGGCCGCACGCGGGCCAGTGCATTGGCAATGGAATCGGTCCGCTCGGCTCCCCCTTCGACGATTTCGATGCCGAGCATGGCGGCATTCGCGCCGAGTTTGTCCTGCAGCCGCTCGCGGTCTTCCGGGGCAATGACCAGAAAGGTTTGCTGCACATCCTTTCGATTGGTGAACTTCTCGGCGGCATGCAGCCAGACCGGGCGGTTCTCCAAGGGGATGAACGGCTTTTTGTAGTTTTGATCCCGGAACCGGCTGCTCTTGCCGGCGGCGGGAAGAATTACGGCGAAACTGGGCACAGGCCTCAAACCTTGGAGGAAGCGGACGTTCCGAGGATTCCGCCATTGTTTGGAGTTTTTGGGGGTGCGTCAAGCTGAATTGCTAGCGGAATTCATCATTTCGCCAGAGCAACGCAGAGGGTCGGTGACGTGCGTTCCCACCGAGGACCGGGGGAACAAAAATCTGCTAGCGGCAAGCTGCTAGCATGTCCGTAATATTTATTGAAATATTGTGCTCCAAATGGTTGCAATTTCAAAATCCCTTGCTACACTTTGCGGCTTACTGGAAAGGTTCGGCTGAGCTGCAAGATTGCATCAGCCGATCCGAGACCCACATTCCAATTCTTTTTTCGGGAGGGAACCCTATGAGCCGAACCCGCATTCCGCTCAGTCGTGAAGAAGAAAACCTGCGCCTCATGGCGGAGCGTCTGGAGATGAGCACGGCCGAAATCGGCCTGACCGTCCGGACGACGAACTGCCTGGAGGAGAAGGGGATTTTCACTGTCCGCGACCTGCTCAACAGCTCGCGCGAGGATCTGCTCGGCATCGCCAACTTCGGCGAGAAGACCCTGGAAGAAGTCTACAAGTCGCTGGAGAAATTCGGCTTCTTCCGCGCCAGTCGCCGCGCGGCGATGGCGGCGTAGGCAGCATTTCTCACCGCTCGGTAGATGAATGAGAGGTCCGGCGGGCCTGGCGTCCGCTGGCCCGGCCTCGCGGAGCTTGAGCGGCCAGAAGAATTGTCGGAGTCTTGAGTAAGTGCTTGCTCGTACAAACTTGCCGGCTTGCACTTTTTTCCCTGCTGCCGCTGGAAATGGAAGTGCTTGTCCATCTGGCCAATGCTGCCGACTGGCGCGAAATGACGGCGGTGGAAAAGGAAGAGGTGCTTGTGGGATTAGGTCGGTAGGAGGTCAAACCTTCACTCGCGAAAGTGTCTACCAATCGGTCCATTGCACCTTGAAGCAGCGCAGCTATGCGACCTTTGACAGCCCCAGAGTCAATACTGCCAAGGGTTTGCGTCAATCTCGCCCCTCCTGCGGTTCATTGACACCTGCGCGGTACGAACCTTAGAATCGCGTCCAGCACAGACATCTAAAATCACTGCCGTAAAATGATGGCAGTGGAGAAAGTCCTACTTACTGAAACTGACTGGGGAGACACGATCATGGCCGGAGCAAATGTCGTCGAATTTACGGACACGAATTTCAAGAGCGAGGTGCTGGAAGCGACCGGTCCAGTGCTGGTGGACTTTTGGGCCCCCTGGTGCGGCCCTTGCCGACGCATCGCACCCATGATTGATGAGTTGGCGGCTGAGAATCTTGGCGCGGCGAAGATTGGCAAAGTGAACATCGACGAGAACGCCGGCTCCGCCGAGGAATATGGCGTGACCAGCATTCCCACGTTGATCGTCTTCAAAGGGGGCCAGCCGGTGCAACGCTGGGTAGGCATTCCCGCCAAGACGCAGCTTCAGTCGGTGCTCGACTCGGCTCGATAGGTCAACGCTGGGCGGGTTCACTCCCCCTTGCGTTTCAACTTGGCGCTGTTCGCGGCGATGAACGATTTGATTTCATCGCCATACCCCAGCAGTCGTTCCCACTGCTCCATGTAGAGCGTGACGGGGAACCGACCCATGCCGTAAACGGAAACGGCACCCTTGTCGCTGACCTTGCAGGACAACTGCCCGCGATTTGGTTTCTCCAGTGCGGCGAGCTGTTGGGAGGCTTGCTCCACCGACAGTTCCCCCGCTTGCAACTTGGCCAAGATCTCTTCTTTGGTCACGGCTTGCTCCCCTTTCCTGATAAGAACTCGTTCCGATTACGGCAAATATAGCCGTTTCACGAATTTCAGGCGAGTTCAAACACTGGCTCGAGCTACCGCTTCACACCCTCCGTAGCAGCCGCCGGGCCCCCTTCGCGGGCATCGTACGGCACAAAGTCCCGATTGGTGTAATACGGAAAGAGCCACAAGTCGTCCGGCCAGACCCGCACGTCCTCCGGCTTGAGGCCGTACGCCTGAATGTTGGTCAAATAGTATTTCTCTCCAGGGTGCAGCTTCTGGCAGAGCTTCGTCAGGCCGGGAAAGATGCGGCCATAACCCTTGAGGAATGGGTCCTCTTCCGGCAACGAGTATTGCTTCCCGCCGTTGGGCTCGCACTGCTGCGAATCCCAGTCGCGGTAGGTCAGTTCAAATCCCCGGTGCCGATAGCCGTATTTGCTCAGCTTGTCGTTGAGCCAGAATCGATACATCACATAGAGGTTCACGTCAAAGGGCTTAGATTGCAGCCCCGTGAGCTTCATCGGGAAGTAGATGCCGTCCCGCCCGCCGGTCGAGAAGGTAAAGCGGAGCGGGTGGGATTCGATTGTCTTCTCTTTGACGAGCGCTTCGCTGCTCACCTTGATGCAGGCGTAGACGTAATTCTTCTTCCGGTAGAAATCGAGCACGTCGTCCGCGTTCACGAGGGGCTGAAACCCTTCTTTCTCCAGCCACGGATTCAATCCACCCGCCTTGTTCTCGCGCACGACGGCAATATCGAAGTCGCCGACCACCTGCCGAGTAATAACCTCAACAGCTTTCGCCGCTACACCTCCGGCAACAGGTTCGGCAGTGGACTTCGTTTCCGACTTGGCAAGCTTCGTCACATGCCTAGCCTGCACGTAGGCGAAGAGTTCCTGGAACAGCTTCGGATCCTCTTTGCCGATTTTCGGCTCATTCGGGAATGGAACAATCCAGGCGAAGCTCTTCGCTTCTCCTTCCACTCGAATCTTGAGAATCAAGTCCTCCGTGGCTTTCTTCTCGTCCTTCCCCTCCTGAAAGATGATGATCGCCTCCTGCCCGCGCTCCTCCAGCGAACCCTCATAATTCCGCGGCTTGCGGACGATGCCGTCGGCGAGGGCTGCGCCTGAGGTTGTGATAACAAGCAGACTTGTGGCGAACGCAATCGAGAACAGGGAAAGGCGAGGCATGGGTGTCTCCTGTGTTCCCCGATGTTAGCATATCCCAAAGTACCAACTCAACATTCTTGCCGGAGCCGGTCCCATGCGCCGTCGAATGCCGCTTCTCTCCCAGCTTCTCCTCGTCAGTTTACTCGCCAGCGCATCCCACTGTTCCGCTGCCGAACCCCTCGAAATCATCACTCTCGGCGATTCCATCACGAAAGGGGTCCGCGGCGGTGTGACTCCCGAACAGACCTTCGCGGCCATGCTTGAGGCTGACTTGAAATCCCGCGGACTGGACGCCCATGCGACGAATGTCGGTATCGGCGGTGAACGGACTGATGGAGCGCTCGCCCGGCTGGAAAAAGATGTCTTGGCGAAGAAGCCGCGGCTGGTGACGGTGATGTATGGCACGAACGACAGCTATGTGGACAAAGGTAAGACAGAGCCGCGGCTGACGGTGGAGCAGTACCGCACCAACCTCTTGTCGCTGGTGAAGCAAATCAAAGAATCCGGCGCGATTCCGCTGCTGATGACGGAACCGCGGTGGGGGAAGAGTGCCAAGAACGGCGTCGGCGAAAATCCCAACGGCCTGCTGGAGAAATACGTCGCGGCCTGCCGCGAAGTCGCCAAGGAAACGGGCTCGCCGCTGGTGGATAATTTCGGCACCTGGACCCGCGCCGAAGCCGCCGGCCACAACCTCAGTCCGTGGATGACCGACGAGTGTCATCCCAATCCGCTCGGTCATCGGGCACTCGCCGACGCTATCCTCCCCGTGGTCCTGGCCCAACTCGCGCCTGCCAAGCTCAGCGAAGAGCCCCCGGTCGACCTCGGCGGCGTCTTGGAAAAACACGTCATGATTCCAATGCGCGACGGCGTGAAGCTTTCCGCCTATCTCTATTTCCCAGCCGGCGACGGCCCTTGGCCGGTTATCCTGGAGCAGCGTTACGCCAGCGGCCGCGACCCCGGCACGCGCCAGTCGTATGCGAAGCTGGCTCGCGGCGGCTACGTCACTTGCCTCGCCAACTTCCGCGGATCGCAGCTTTCGGAGGGGACCTGGGTCGGCTACCGGGCGCTCGGCTGGGGAGAACTGAAGGACGGCTATGACCTGGTGGAGTGGCTCGGGACACAGACCTGGTCCACCGGCCCGGTCGGGACCATCGGCAGCTCGCAAGCGGGCTTCGCCCAGAATTTTCTCGCCGTCACCCAGCCGCCGCATCTCAAGGCCCAGTACATGATCGATACCGGCCTCTCGCTCTACCACGAAGGTTACCGCATCGGCGGCACCTCACGCCCAGAGCGGTTCAAAACGATGGACAAGGTCTGCCGCGTGCCGGAACACAACCAGGCCCAACTCCGGGACTGGTTCGCCCACCCTGCCTACGACAGCTACTGGGCGGAAGAGGACTGCACTCGCTTCTTCGACAAAATGAACGTCCCCTGCTTCACCATTGGGAGTTGGTACGACTTCATGTCGGTCGGCTCCATCGACAGCTACGTCGGCCGGCAGCATCGCGGGGGGCCGAACTCGCGCGGCAAACAGCAGCTTCTCCTCGGCCCATGGCTGCACGGCCGCGTGAAAGAGATGAACAAAATCAGTGAAATGACCTATCCGGAAAACGCCAAGTGGCCGCTCGACGCCCACGCCATCCGTTGGTTCGATCATTACCTCAAGGGAGTCGATAACGGCGTCGAAAAAGAGCCTGCGGTCCGCTACTACGTGATGGGGGCCCTCGGCGAGCCAAATGCACCGGGCAACGAATGGCGGACGGCGGAAGATTGGCCGCTTAAGACGACGGCGACTCCTTACTATCTGCATGCCGACAAAACGCTCACCACCTCTCTCCCTAACTCCGCCGAAGCTAGCGACACCTTCCTCGCCGACCCTCTCCATCCCAACTCCATCCCAAGCATCGCCTTTCCCGGTGCCGCCGACGCGCAGAAGTTCGAGGCCCAGGAGCAGGTTCGCACCTTCACGACGGAAGTCCTGAAGGAACCCGTGGAATGGTCGGGCAAAGTCCAAGCGGAACTTTACGTCTCGTCGTCCGCCAAGGACACCGACTTCATCGTCCGGGTCACCGACGTCTATCCCGACGGCCGCAGCATCCTGATCGTCGATTACGTCCGCCGAGCCCGTTACCGCGACGGCTGGGAGAAGGAAGTCTTCATGGAGCCAGGGAAGGTCTACAAAGTAGCCTTCGACGTCGGCTCCCTCAGCCAGATCTTCAACAAAGGCCACCGCATCCGTGTCACCGTCGCCAGCACTGGCGCACCCTTCTTTGAACCCAATCCCAACACCGGCGAACCGCTCGGACTGGAGCCACTCACCGAGAAGAACACGATCGTTGCAAAAAACACCGTCTATCTGAACAAGGAACACGCTTCGCGAATCATCGCGCCGGTCGTCAAATAATCAAATCATCCACAGATTTCGCGGATTACGCAGATGGGAGAAAGATCAATAATTCTAAATCTGCGGCATCTGCGCAATCTGTGGACAAACGGGTAAGTTACGAATGGAGAACCAGTCTAACGACTCCTGTCCCCTATCCCCCGACTCCTGTTCCCCTCATGGAATCCGCCCAAGTCACCTGGCATCCCCACAGCGTCACGCGACAGGACCGCGAGAAGCTTAACGGTCATCGCGGCTGCGTGGTCTGGTTCACGGGACTGTCGGGGTGTGGCAAGAGCACCGTCGCCAATCTGGTGGAGCGGATGCTGTTTGCCCGCGGCATTCATAGCTTCCTCTTGGACGGGGACAACGTGCGGCACTCGCTCAATCCGTCGCCGGCGATGCTCGCGGAATATGGAGAAGACTTCGCCCGCCGGTTCGGCCTCGGCTTTGGGGCGGAAGACCGACAGGAGAACATCCGCCGCGTTGGCGCGGTCGCGGAACTGTTTGCCTCGGCTGGACTCATCACCCTGACCGCATTCGTAAGTCCTTACATCGCCGACAGATTGGCAGTTAGGAAACTGGTAGAAGAACGAGGGGAGAAAGGGGATTTTGTGGAGGTCTTTGTGGATGCCCCATTAGAAGTGTGCGAATCCCGCGATCCGAAGGGCCTCTATAAGAAGGCTCGGGCCGGCGAGCTGAAGAATTTCACGGGAATCGACGATCCTTACGAGCCCCCCGCGGCACCCGAGTTGCATCTGGCTGCCGGAACTGCCTCCGCGGAGGATCTGGCGAAGGAAGTGCTAGCATACTTACAGAATTTGAGAAAAATTCCGCGCGACTCCAATTTTGGGAGTTGACAATTGGCGGGCCTCGCATAGATTTACTCCTTAACGGAATTTCTAGGCGCATTCCCGGCCATTTACGGCGGAGATTCGCCCAATCGGAAATCTGCGGCAGCCGTTTTTGAGCGAGTGCCGCACACGGATGGAGACCGATAGATGCCCGAAACCCTGGTACCCGACATTGTGGTTCAGGCCAGAACTGTCCTTCTGCGGAGCCGCATCTATGTGCTGCGGACTTTGCACGTCTTTCAGGACGGTGACGCCATCATTCTGCGCGGGCGAGTGGACTCCTACTACCACAAGCAGCTTGCCCAGGAACTTGTCCGCATGGCCGTCGATGGCGTGGAGGTAGTCAACCTGATTGACGTCGTCTATCGGCCCGAGGAAGAAGACGGATTCCCCCGAGCCGAATGGTTTTAAGAGACGATTTCTTTCACGCGCTGCTGGAATCTCTCTCGTCCCTGCGTAATTTCCAGTTCCAAATCCACCGCCTGCAGTGGTACGCCGGCGAGTTCCTTTCTCGGAATTTTCACCAGATCCTTGCGAGTGCAGAGTACCGCCGCGATTCCCCCGCGGCGAGACAGCCACTCCTCCAATTCTCGCAGAACCGACGGGCCATAAGAGCAGTGGTCGGGGAATTCCCGCAGGGCGACTAAGTCGACTCCACATTGCGATAGCGTATGCCGAAATCCAGCCGGATTCCCAATTCCGCAAAACGCCGCGATTTTTTGGCTGCGAAGGGAGGCTAGTTCCATTTGACAGCCTGCGTAATCTACAAATCCGCTCGGCTGGTGGGCGAGTTCCATCCAGAGTGCTTCCGGGGCGAGCGACTGCACCTGCCGTCGAATCTCCTCCCGCCCTGATTGACTGACGGCATCGGCTCGCGAGAGTCCAATCACCTGGGCGCGAGCTAGTCCCTCCACCGGCTCCCGCAGCAGGCCCCTGGGGAGCAAGTGCCCGTAGCCAAACGGTTCCAGGGCATCCAGCAGAACGATATCCAGGTCGCGGGCAATGCGCCGATGCTGAAAGGCGTCATCTAAGAGCAGCACTTGCCGCGGATTCTGTTCCAGTGCCGTACGCGCTGCTGCAACCCGATCCGCGTTCTGCAAATGGGGCACATCCGGCAGCCGAGCCGCGAGTTCCAGCGCCTCGTCATTCGGTCCGCTGCGACTCCCATAGCCCCGGCTGATGAGCGTGACCTGCTCTCCTTGGGCCTTCAGCCAACGGGCCAACCAGCAGACCAGCGGCGTCTTTCCCGTCCCGCCGACTGTCAGATTACCTACGCTAATAACAGGCGCAGCCACCCGCAACGCCGCCGAGTGATCTCCATCAAACCGCCGATTTTTCCGCCGCACCACCCACCCATAAGCCGGCTCCAGCGCCGCCAGCACCGCCCGGGCACATGGCGCAACCAGTCCCCGCCGGCTGCCGGAAATGATGTCGCGATAATGGGCGGGTAGTGACACGCCGAAAATGTAGCAGTTTTGGGACGAGCGGCGAATAGAAAACCGATTGGCGAGCGGGGGGCGTGAGCCCCCTGATGCTAAGTTCTGTCCATCAGGGATTGCTTTCCCCCCCCGCGATTCGCCACCATAAGGGGGAATTCACATCCTCCCGGAGCTACCCCATGCAAGCCAACTTCATCGGTGACCTAATTCGTAATCTTGGCTTTGCGACACCCACAATTCTGGTATGCATCCTGGGAATTGTGTTCGCGTTGGTGCAGCGAGAGAAAGCCCATAAGGCGGCGACGTTTGTCATCATCTCGCTCGTGGTCCTGCTCTTGATCACGATTGTCCGGCCCATTGGCTTTAGCTTCCTAACCAGAATGGAAGGAGAAACCAAGTTTACGGTGATGCAGATCTATGGATTCGTGTTCGGATTAATCGACCTGGCCACCACCGCCGGACTTATCTTCGCCGTCTTTTGCGACCGGGAAACCCCTATGGGAGTTCCCGATCCTTTTGCCAAGCAATTCACAAACGTGCCCCCCTATCCCGGTCCTTCCTTCCCCGGTCCCGCCCCACTTCCGCCCCTCGGTGGCTCCATGCGTCCGCCGCAAGCCTAAATCCCCAAGTCCCTCATGAAGCCGCTTCGCGTTGCCACCTGCCAGTTCTCCGTCCAGCCCAATATCCCCCACAACCGCAAATGGATCCTGGCCCAAATCGACCAGGCGGCAGATAGTGGCGCGGATGTAACCCATTTCTCCGAATGCGCCCTCTCGGGCTACGCGGGAGTTGAATTCCCTGACATCGGGGCTCTCAATTTTGACGAACTTCGCGCCGCGACCCAGGACGTGCTGGCGGCAGCGAGGCGGCGGAAGATTTGGGTGCTGCTCGGCTCAACCCACTTTTTGGACAATAAAACCAAGCCGCACAACAGTGTTTATGTCATCAATAGCCGCGGCGAGATTGTGGAGCGCTACGACAAACGGTTCTGCACCGGCAAGGGAGGAAAGAGCCCGACGCTCGACCTCTGCCACTACACGCCGGGGAACCGCCATGTCACTTTTCAAATCAAGGGAATCACCTGCGGCATCGGCATCTGTTACGACTATCGCTTCCCGGAACTCTTTCGCGAACTGAAACAAAACGGAGTCCAGGTCCTGTTCCAGTCGTTCCACAACGCCCGGACCAGCGTCGTCGCCGACCCCAAATACAACATCTGGCGGACGATCGTTCCAGCGACGATGCAAACTCGCGCAGCGGAAAATCACTTCTGGGTCAGTGCCAACAACAGCACGGCCCGCCCCAGTAAATGGCCCAGCTTCGCGGTCGCCCCCGACGGCCGCATCACCGGCCGCCTCCAACTCCACCGCCCCGGCGTCCTCCTCACCGACATGGCTTTCGACAAGGAATACTTCGACGCCCCCGGCCTCTGGCGCGACCGCGCCATGAACCATCAACTCCACAGCGGCGAGTTGACGCCGCATCCCCGCACGCAAGATGTGACTTCGCTTTAGCGCGAGAAGGAACTACTCATGTCAACCAAGAACCTCATCGCCATTAACGCCAATGAAATGCCCTGGGAAGAGCGGTTCAACGAGCGGATCGGCAAAGCCCTCTTCCGCAAGAACCTCTACACCGACCAGGAAACGGGGATGGAAATCCGCCTGGTCCGCTATCCCGCCGGCATCATCAACCCGGCACATACACACCCCTGCGGCCACGGCATGTATGTCCTGGAAGGAACCCTCGTCACACACGCCGGCTCTTACCCGCCCGGCTCGTTTATCTGGTTTCCGGAAGGGGAGACAATGGAGCACGGGGCCAGTGCCGACGGCGACGTGGTGGTAGTGTTCATCACCAACAAGCCGTTTCGAATTGATTATGTAGAGCCGAAATAGTTCGTGGGACAAGCTGCCAGCTTGTCCGAACCAACAACCAGG
>JBJXFF010000089.1:0-19810 GCA_046153945.1 Pirellulaceae bacterium | reverse complement strand
GTGAGGCTGGCGTTGTTCGGCGGCTCCAGGCGGGTGAGGATGGCCCACATGGCGGCCATTTCAATGGTGTGCGGGGCGATGTGCTTTCCCTTTACCTTCCGCTGGTTGTAGTCCTTCTCATAGATTTTGATCTCGTCCGACAGCCGAGTGACGTACGGCACATCGATCTTCACGGTGCGGTCCCGCAGGGCCTCCATGAACTCGTTGTTCTGCAGACGGCGGTATTCCGGCTCGTTGGTATGGCCGAGGATGACCTCGTCAATGTCAGTCTGGGCGAATTTCTTCGGCTTGACCTTGTGCTCCTGGCTCGCGCCGAGCAGATCGTAGAGGAAGGCCACGTCCAGCTTGAGAACTTCGATAAACTCGATGATGCCGCGGTTAGCAACGTTGAATTCGCCGTCGAAGTTAAAGGCTCGCGGATCGCTGTCGCTGCCGTACTCGGCAATCTTGCGATAGTTGATGTCCCCGGTCAGCTCCGTGCTGTCCTGGTTTTTCTCGTCTTTGGGCTGGAAAGTCCCAATGCCGCAGCGGTCTTGCTCCGAGAGCGTGATCCGTTTGACACGGACATCGCCAATCACCTTCGTCCAGTCGCCGCTGTACTTCTTCAGCCGTTCGGAATACATGAAGCGGCAGTAGGGGCAGAGTTCGCCGACGATGCGGACCTTAAAGTCCTCTTCTCCCTTGCCTCCGTTGATCCCGAGGAGAACTTCGTCGCGAAAGCGCTCGGGGATCAGGTGCAGAGGCTCTTCATGCATCGGGCACCAGTGAATGTCGCTGGTGTCGGTCTCCGCAACCCAACCGAGGGTGTAGAGCGCCCCGCCATCGGTGCCCGAATAGCGCTCCATCCCGCGTTTCAACAGGCGGGCGATGGTGCTCTTGCTGCTGCCGACTGGGCCGTGCAGGAGAAGAACACGTTTTTCAATCCCGTACCCCTTGGCAGCGGACTTGAGAGCATTGACGAACGATTCCAGCGTGTCGTCGAGCCCGAAAACGGCGTCCCGACCTTCACTATCCGGGTCGTCAAAGAATTTGTAGTGGACCCGCCTTTCCCCGCGGGACTCCTCATAAACGTGGGTCCCTGCCGACATGATCATGTCGTAGACCCGCTCGAAAGCGTTCCGCGACACAGCGGGCTGCAGGCGGACGAGGTCGAGGTATTCCTCGAACGTGCCGAGCCAGTTTTTCTTGCGAAATTGCTCCAGGTCTTGCCGCTGGGCAACGAGCGAAATGATGTTGCGTCCTGACGTCATCGAATATCCTCCCCTGGGGGAAATGGGGGCGGTCCGGGCAGTACGGCTAGGTTCTCGTTCGCAGCGGCGGCTAGCAGCCCTGTGCGAACATCTCGGAGTCGTTCTGTGCGGGTCACACCCCTTTCTGGCAACCGGTAAGTAATTCGTTTCGGCACTGAGCGTATAGGCCACTCAACGCTTAAACATAGGTCTCAAATTTGCTCAAATCGTTTTCTCACCGCGCAGTCTTCTGACAAAAACTCCGCGGACAACAATACAGCGCAGGAGCGGACGCTCACAAACTTGCGAAGGTTCGCCAGCGGCGATTGCCAAGGACCAGTCAGCGTCTAGGCGGGGCACTCGTCCCAATTCGCCAAACTCTCTCACTGGGGAAGAATGCAGACGCTGCTTCCGGCTTGCAGCAATCGCTCGGAGAGATTGGAAAAGAGCACTCGTTGGAGGCGAGAGGGTCGGCAGAACTGGCCTGGTTCCCTTGGTATGGGCGGCTGTCCCTGCCTTTACGCAATCTGCCTCTCCTATTCAACTTTATTTCGGAGTTCCAAATCCGGCAATAGGAATTGCAGCGCTTGCACGGGAATTGCTGCAAAATTTGCAGAGCAATTGGTTGCACCAGTTTCTCGGAATTGGCCTGATTTGGCCAGAATTCGGATTCTAGCGGCAGGCCGCTTGCCGCTGAGACCTGCTTTGCGGAAGATGGTCCGCCCACAGCGCTTGGGCGCTGGACATTTGTGGGACATGGGAATTAGGACCGCTTTCACGGGGCTTGTGCGAAATTTTCGCGGAGGATTTTATGCTTACGCTGCCGTCGGAACGCTATCTCGCCGTGAAGGTCGTCATGATGCCGCGCGACACAAACGCCCACGGCACCATCTTCGGCGGCGTGCTGCTGAGCTACATCGACCAGGCCGGCGCGGTCGGCGCAATCCACGAAATCCTCCGGCAAGGATGGCCCATGCCGATGATCGTCACCGTCGCCATGAACGGCGTCGAGTTCCACGAGCCGGTCGAGGTAGGTGACCTGGTCAGCTTCTGGACGCAGGTCACTCGCATCGGCCGGACGTCCATCACCACGCATGTTTCCGTGGAGTCAGGGAGAGGAGACGGACCTCGGCGAGTGACGGAGGCAGAGGTGGTTTACGTGGCGATTGACCCAATGAGCCCGGAGCGGAAGACGGTGGCGATTCAGCCGGGTTAGGATCGCCAATGAGAGAGGACGCTCTTTAGCCGGCGACTCTGTACCCGGAGAATCCCGAAAACCACGTTTTTCTAGAAAATTTCCAGACAGCCATTGACACCCGATTGGGCGGGTGTACCATCCATAAATCGAGCGTGTGAAGCGGCTTTTAGCCCGGTTCATTCGCTTCCCGCCCACCGACTCCCGCCTGGTTCGCTTCTTAACTCCTGCCGTGAAGATCAAGCTCCTTTGCCAAAACGCGCTAGCCTCTCCGCGTGAAATCACCATCGATCGGTTCCCCATCGAACTCGGTCGCGGCGCTGTCGCCGGCGTTCGGATCGACGACCGCTGGCTCAGTCGTCGGCATTGCGAACTGACGAGTGACGGTCCCGATGTCGTCTTGCGGGACCTCAATTCGTCGCACGGCACATTCGTCAACGGTCGACGTCTGACGGCAGCGGTGGTTTTGCAGGACGGGGACAAACTGCAAATTGGGCTCTCCCATTTTGTTGTGGAATACCAGGAAGAGCGGGCGAAGCTGCATGATTCCGCGGGCTTTGACGCGGCAGTGGTGTAATGAGTTAGCGGTTTCCAAATGCGTTCAGTCGCCCTATTTCGTTGGGATGCTGCTATTCCTGGCGAGAATGACGAATCAGACGGCGAGAAACTGACGCTACTTTCCTCTCGCCCCGCCGTTGATGCCATTCTGAAAGGGCTGGGTTCCAAACAGGATCCCTATGATGGTGAAGGTGGTTGGCATATTGATGTTTCGGTCGCGAACGAAACGTATTCCGTCTTCGTACAGTGGACCGGGCTGGGGGAAAATGATGAGCACTTCATCGCCGTCCACTTAGACATTAGACGAGGCTGCCTGACTTCATTATTCATGAGGCGTGTCGCCGGGAACGAACTCCTGCCGGTATGCGAAGTGCTTGATGCGGTACTAAAACAGATTCCTGAACTCTCACAACTCCGCTGGATTTCAGACGACGAGTTCAATCGCGTGTATTGTTCAGCCCTTCCAATCCCTACCGGCAGTAACGTACCGGGCTAAGTGTATTAAGCGCGCTCCCGTTCAAACGTTCTCTCTGCCTCCACCTTGCAAATTCGCAGCGTGAACCGCTGATACCAGCGTTCTTTTCCCATCGCCTGCGCCAGTCGATGTTCCGCTTGGTCGCGCCAGGCTTTGATGGCCTCGAGGCTTTCCCAATACGACACCGTGATGCCCAGGCCGTCCGCTCCGCGGGCGCTTTCAATGCCGAGATAGCCCGGCATCTGCGCGGCAAGCTCCGCCATCCGTTCCGCCGTGACGCCATATCCCGCGTCATCCTCCGCGGTGCGGATGGAGGTGAAAATGACGGCGTAGTAGGGAGGTTTCATCACGAATCCGATGCGAGCCAGTCCTCGACGTCTAGTCCGGGCACTTGTTCAAAGTCTCTCAAGTTACGGCTCAACAAAAGACTGTCTGTTGACAAGGCAATGCTGGCAATCTTCAAGTCCATCGTGCCAATTCGTACTTTCTGGCGGCGCAACGATTCGAAATTCTCAGCGGCTACCTCATTCCAGGGAACAATCTGCCAACCATTGAGGTATCGCAGAAGCTCTTGCAGCTTGAGATAGGCGAAAATCTGCCTTCCAACAGATGTTGTGCGGCGAATCTCAGCAAGCCATCCTCGCAGTTGCTCTTCCGGCGTGATGATGGTGATGGCGACCGGCTCAAGTTGCGCTGCCAGCTTTTCACTGAGACGTTTGCCCTCGTTGGAAGTAAATCGGGATCATCCGGCTGAAGCGTACGCCGGGTGGTAGAAAAAAAGTGGGACATGGGGTTTTCTAAGAGTTTGGGTTACCACACCTTCTCTTGGAGCACCGACATGTCCCAGCAGGCTTTGTATCAGGTTCTCGGCATTCATGGCTACGGGGTCACGCAGATCCAGCGGGATGAGAAGCGGCTGCTGCTGCGTTGCCGGCCGCAGCCGCACCGGGTTTGCTGTCCGCAGTGTGGGAGCCGCGATGTGATTTTGCGAGGGGAGAAGGAACGCTGGATTCGTAATCTCCCCATCGGCCGGGACTGCACCTGGATCATTGCCACACTCCCGCGCGTCGAGTGCCGCTCGTGCCGCATCGTCCGTCAGGTGAGCATCGGCTTGGCCGACGAACGCCGCACTTACACCCACGCCTTCGAGCGGTACGTGTTGGGGCTCTGTCGCCGCATGACGATCCAGGATGTGGCCCAGCATCTGGGCGTCAGTTGGGACATCGTCAAGGACATTCAGAAACGTCATCTGCAAAAGCACTACGCCAAACCGCCGCTGCAGCAGGTGCGGCACATCGGCATCGACGAGATCTGCGTGGGCCGCGGCTATCGCTTCCTGACGCTCGTGCTCGACCTCGACAGCGGAGCCATCCTGTTCGCCGGGGAGGGCAAAAAGGCCGCTGCCCTCGATCCCTTCTGGCGGCGGCTGAAGGCGGCCAAGGCCCGCGTTCGAGCCGTCGCCATCGACCTCTCCCCCGCCTACCAGAAGGCGGTGGAAGAGAACCTGCCCGAGGCGACAATCGTCTTCGATCGCTTCCATGTCATCAAGCTCTACAACGAGAAGCTCAGCCAGCTCCGCAGGGACCTGCACCGCCAGGCCACCGACGATCTCCACAAGAGCGTCCTCAAGGGAACCCGCTGGCTGCTCCTCAAGAACTCCGAAAACCTCGATCCCGTGAAGGGTGAGCCGCACCGCCTGCGCGAAGCCCTGAGGCTCAACGAATCGCTGGCCATTGCCTACTACCTCAAGGAAGACCTGGGGCAGATCTGGGAAAAGCACGGCAAGTTCTCCGCCAAAATGAAGCTCCTCGACTGGTACCATCAGGCCATGGACTCGGGGGTCCGCATCCTCCAGGATTTTGCCCGCACCCTGCTCGCTCACTCCCACGGCATCCTGGCCTGGTACGATTACCCCCTCTCCAATGGTCCCCTCGAAGGGACCAACAACAAAATCAAAACCATGAACCGCCAGCACTACGGGCTCCGTGACAAAGAATTCTTCAGACTCAAACTCTATCAACTTCACGAAACCAAGTACGCTTTAGTCGGATGAACCGTAAATCGCTGCAACTCTACAAGATGGTCGGTATCGAGAATGATCATCACGACTTCTTTCGGTTGGCCTTCTTGCGATATTCCTTCCCCAATCGGACGATATCGTCAAAGACCGGGTCGTTGGCAAACATCCCGAGCGTCGATTGCCAGTTTTTGTGTTGCGAGGCCACGACAAGCTGCTTGAGCGAGGCGACTTCTGCCTCAAGTGCCTTGACCCTCTTGCTCAATTCCGTGACGGACATTGCGGTTTCTCCTGTCATCCTCTTTGCGAATTCCTTCACGTAATTCTATTACCCATTCCGACAGCAGCAAATGCCAATCGGTTCACGCCAGCACCCCCTCAATCACTTTCCCATGCACGTCCGTCAGCCGTCGCTCGATGCCGTTGTGGTAAAAGCTAAGCCGTTCGTGGTCGAGGCCGAGGAGGTGCAGGATGGTGGCGTGGAAATCGTAGACGGTGGCGACGTTCTCCACGGACTTGTAGCCAAAGTCGTCGGTCGCTCCGTAGGTGAACGGGGCCTTCACACCTGCCCCCGCCAGCCAGGCGGTGAAACCGGCTGGGTTGTGGTCGCGGCCGCTGGCCCCTTTTTGGAAGGTCGGCATGCGACCGAACTCGGTACACCAGACGACGAGCGTGTCTTTCAGCAGCCCCCGCTGCTTGAGGTCCTTCAGCAGGGTGGCGGCCGGCTGGTCGAGGATGGGGCCGTGGATGTCGTACTGGGCTTTGAGCGTCTTGTGGCCGTCCCAGTTCCCCACGCCTTCCCCCATCGCGTACGCCCCGTTGAAGAGCTGCACGAACCGCACCCCCCGCTCGATCAGCCGCCGGGCCAGAATGCAGTTGCGGGCGAAGCCGGCCTTGAGCTTGTTCTGCGGGTCGTCCGCCCCGTACATCTTGAGGACGTGGGCGGGCTCCTGCGAAATGTCCGTCGCCTCCGGGACGCTGAGCTGCATCCGGGCGGCTAACTCGTAACTAGAAATCCGGGCGGCCAGTTCGGTATCGCCGGGGAACTTCTCCAGGTGCTGCTCGTTGAGCTTCTTCAGGAAGTCGGCAGACGCTTTATCCTTCTCCGCGGAAATTCCCGCGGGCCGGGCCAGGTTGCGGATAGGCTGGGCGGCGTTGAACGGCACACCCTGGAAGACCGCGGGCAAAAAGCCCGGTCCCCAGTTGTTGACGCTCGCCTGCGGCACGCCGCGGGGGTCCGGAATGGCGACGAACGCGGGAAGGTCCTGGTTCTCGCTCCCCAGGGCATAGTTCACCCAGGCCCCCATGCTCGGGAACCCCTCCAGCGTAAAGCCGGTGGACATGAACATCTCCCCCGGCCCATGCGTGTTCGTCTTGCCGGTCAGCGAATGGAGAAAGCACATCTCATCCGCCAGCTCCCCCAGCAGCGGCAAAAGGTCGCTCGTCATCTTGCCGCACTGGCCGCGGGGGCGGAACGGATACGGGCTCTTCACGAGCGACCCCTGCTCCCCCTGAAACGTCACCAGCTTCTCGCTCCCCGGCATCGGCTCCCCGTCCCGCGCAATCAGCTCCGGCTTGTAATCCCAGGTATCCACATGGCTGCACGCCCCCGAGCAAAAGATAACCAGCACATTCTTCGCCATCGCCGCAAAATGCGGCTTCCGTGGCAAATTCGGCTGCCGCGGATCAATCGCCGGGCGCACGGGGGTCTTGGTTTCCTTCGCCAGCAGCTTGTCCTGGGCCAGGAGATGCGCGAGGGCGATGGAGCCGAGACCGGTGGCGGTGTCGGAGAAGAAGGAGCGGCGGGAGAGAAGGTTAGCGGCCATGAGATGAGTTTAATCGGTCAGCGACAGCCTTTGTTAACCACCAACTAATTGCGGACGCCATGATCCGGCTCGGTAGCGCCGCTTCTAGGCTCTCCTCATCTTAAAGACCGATGTCATAACCATTATTATGTCCCGGCATTGGCGGCTGTCCACCATTGTCCTGCAGATCGGGTCCAATGCTGTAGAGCAAGAAGCTGTTTCCCGAAGGCTTGTACCGCAGCGGTTCGCCGGAGTAAGGATCGAGAGGCGGAACGGGCAGGTACTTGGGCGTCAAATCCTCCAAGGAACGAGGGAGAATGCCTGCGTCTTGTTGGAAGGTGCGGATCGCTAAGTCTGCCGCAAGTAGGTGGCGCTTTGCAGCACGCAGATTAATACCCCTGGCGAGGTCTCGATCGATTGCATCCGTATTGTCGTGCCAGGATTCCTCCACCACAATCCAGTTCAATCGGTATCGCCAGCGCTCCCACAAATCACGCCACACCTTGGTCCTACCTAATATCTTTCCAATCGGTTCGCGTAAATCTTCCGAATGCTGAAATTCATCAATCACCGATTGACTTTCGGCGCTCGAAAGTTTCTACCGCATTTCTGAAATCTGAGAATACGCACGCGACTCAAATGCCAGCCCGACCTGAGCCTGCAGGGCCGTCCCGCCCCGTTGCAGCATCATGCCGAGCCGGAGGTGGGAAATTGCCAACCTCGTTGCTTCGTCGTATTTGCCAAGGGTAGCTCGCCGTGCGGACTCGGCTCTCAGGGCAGCACTGAGCTTCGTGAGTGGCTGCACCTCTCTGTTCTGCTGCACGAGTGAGCCATTCCGATAATCCAGAGCAACCGATGTCGGTTTTCGTAATAGTTGTTCCACTTCGTCAAGCATCCTTTGGGCTTCCGTTGGCGACGCCTGAGGAATTCTTGCACCCAACTCGCTCAGCTTGTGGTACACGTCTCCTTCAGTCGATGGTGGAACAGAAGAAGGCCCTAGCATGCGGAAGTAAAGCCATGTCATGGGGACGCCAGCCGTGAGCAAGAGCACGCCAGCGACAATCCTTGCGTAACGCCGCTGGACGGCACTCTCGCACGCTTTTGAGCGCATTGCCCGCATTACTCTGGCCCCCAAAACTATCAATATCGCAAAGGTGACGTACAAGACCGGCACCATCACCACGTCATACGGTAGGCCTCGCCAGCCGCGGACTCCCGAGGTGCCGAAAATCTCAGAGGTGTGCATCCAGTCTTGAAGTAGAAAACTCTCCGCAAGCATGATCGCGAGCAGTCCGCCGGCGAGCTTCAACCAGTTTTGCCACCTCCGCGGGTTGGCCGCGACTTGCCAGGCTCTCCAGGCGAAGATCGCAATCAGCAGCGCAGCGATTGGCAGCGACCGCCATTCCAGCAGCGGCTCGCCCCGGAGGGCAGCCACCCACAGGCCCAAGCCGATGCCAAACAGGGTCAACGCCTGAAATAGCTCGCTCAACCCGAAACGCCAGCGGCCGCTGGAAGTTGTTTGCGGAATGCGATCTTGCCGAGCGGCTTGGCACGCACTGGCGACTGCCAGCAGAGGGAGGACGATCAACATTACCAACAACGGCTCATAGGCTCGAATTGGCAGCAGAAGAGCCAGCAGGCCGCACACGCCAAGTCCCCGCCAAAACCAATGATTTTTGCTCTCGCCCGCCCAAAGTGCCGCCAGACAGAATGCAGCGGCCACTCCATCAACCACCAGGATGAGCAGGAAATAGCGGGGCTGCTCAGCAAGGTAATATTGGAGTTGGGACATCTACTTCGGATCACAGGTCATCGTCGGTTAATCCAGCATCGCGCATGATGCCGCGCTGAGTGCCAGGCTTCAAGTCTACATTGGCGTGGACGGGGACGACCGTTCTTCGCCCTGTGGCGGTGTGGCGATAGATGTGATGGCTGCCGTTGATGCGCGCGAGGGTCCATCCGCGCTGCTCCAGGATGCGGCACATCCGCTTGCCGGAAACAATCTTCACGGGGTTGTCCCTGCCGCGGCCTTGGCTACGGCGTCGTCGTGAGCGACAGCGAGCCACCCTTCCGCGGCCTCACGGAGATTGGCGCGAATCTCGTCGAAGGTCTCACCCTGAGTGTGACAGCCGGGAAGTGCGGGAATTGAGGCAGAGTAGCCCCCTGCATCGGGTTCTGGCTGGATAATCGCCGTGAGAACTACGGCGACATCGACGGCAACCGGCTGGGTTGAGATAATGGACTGGCTCATGGTCACGCTCCTCCATTTCTTATTCTAGTCTACCGCTCAGCGGGAAACGAGGTCGAAGTCCGACGAGCCGTTACTAGCTTTTCTCAATCAGCTTCTTCACCAGCGTGGCCACCAACTCCGGCTTGTCTTGTTTGCGGAGGTGCGCGATGACATCGGGCTTGACGCCGAGTTTGCTGAGGTGGAGGGCGACGCTGTCCCAGTGCTTGGCCCGTTTTTTACCTTCGGTGAGGTAGAGCTCAGTGACCAGCTCTTGGACCCGCTGGAGCGCGATGTCTTCGCGGTTGTCGTAGAAGTTCTTGATTGCCTTTTGCTGGAATTTGGTGTATTCGGCCATGGGGGGAACGAGAGGAGATAGAGGTGAGAAATCAAAGGGGGAAATCTCAAATCTCAAACAAATGGGAAAAATGAATAGGAGGAATTAGGAAAACTGGAGACGCTCCGTGAGGATCAATTTAATTTCTCAATTTTCGTCATTCTCAATTCAAATTTGTTTGAGATTTGAGATTTCTTAATTTCGTTTTTCGAGGCAGGCTGGAAGCCTACCCCACTTAGATACGGTGCTTCAAACGGTCGGCCAAGCGGCGGAGGGCGTCGCTGCTGTCGCCGACGGGGATGTGGGCGTGGATGAGGCTCAGGCCTTTGCGGTCGGCCCAGGCTTTTTCCAGCGCCGTGGCAAACTCCCCTTCGGTCCGCACTTCGTAGCCCGTGCCGCCGCCGAGTATGCCCGGCAATTGGCTGTATTTCCAGGGGTTGATTTCGTTAAAGTCCCAATCCCCCGCGTGCAGGAACCGCTCGGTGCCGTATCCGTGATTATCGAGCACTATGACCACTGGATCATAGCCGGCCCGGATGATGTTCGATAATTCCATCCCGGTCATTTGAAACGCCCCGTCGCCACAGATGACCAGCACGCGGCTTTGGGGGCGGGCGGTCAGGGCCCCCAGGGCGGCGGGGACGCCGAAGCCCATCGAGGTGTAATAAGCCGGACTGATGAATTCCGTCCGCTGATGGATGGTCAGCTCGGTGGCGGCAAAGAGGGAGTCGCCAATGTCGGCAATGACGATGGTGTCCTGGCCGATCTGCTCATCGACACGGGCGATCATTCGCCGGATGGTGAGCGGTGCTGCCGGCTGGAGGACGAATTTTTCTTTAGGCTTTTTGATTTCAGCGGGAATCTCCCGTGTCGCGACCGGTATCTTGCGAGCGGTCAGCTTATCGAGAAAGTCGCCGAGTTCCACGCTGTGATAATGGTGATGGCGAATGCGGAGCTGCTCGCTAGTGACGTAGATGCATTTTGCCGGGTCAAGATTGGCCGTGAAGATGCCGAGGTTGATGTCGGTCATGAACGCTCCAAGGAGCAGCACGCAGTCGCTCTCCTCCACGAACTGCGTCACTTCCTCGTGCCCCATGGCCCCTTCGTACAGGCCGATATAGAGCGGATGCTTCTCCGGCACCACGCTCTTCCCCAGCAGCGTGGCTGCCATGGGAATGTGGAGCTTCTCCGCCAGGCCGATGACCTTGTCTTGCAACGAAAAGCGATGAATTTCCACTCCGGCGATGATCACCGGACGTTCCGCCTTGGCGAGCAGACCGGCTGCTTCGTCCGCTGCTTCGTCGGCCGCTTGCTGGTCGCTCTGGGATTCGCTCTTTTGCCAAGAGTGCGAGATGTGCGGGACGATCTCAACCATGTCGCGAGGAATCTCGATGTAGACCGGCCGTTTGAAGCGAGCGGCGGTGTCGAGGACCCGGTCGATTTCGCGGAAGGCAATCACCGGATCGTTAAGTTCCGTGCAGGCGACGCAGAGCTTTTCAAAAACCTCAAGCTGCGTCCGAAAATCCTTCACCTTGTGATGGAGCAGCGGATTGTTAACCCGTTCTCCCACCCCGGGCGAGCCGCTGATGACGACAACCGGCGATTTTTCGGCATAGGCTCCGGCGGTGGAGTTGCAGACCGAAAGTCCTCCGACGCAGTAAGTAACGACCACCGCCCCCATGCCGTTAATGCGGGCGTAAGCATCCGCCGCAAAGCCCGCGCAATCTTCCCGCGTACAGCCGACGACGTTAATGGGACTTTTCGAGAGCTGGGCGTAGAAACCGAGGATGTAATCACCGGGGATGCCGAAGGCATCACGAATGCCGTAATCCTGCAAGCGGCGGATCAGATACTGGCCAATGGACAGCCCCTTCGCCTGCTTCATCCCGCTGGAGCCGCTGCTGGGAGCTTCGGGAAAGGTTTCAAGCCGTGACATGGTGCACCTCCGTGGAAATCGGCTGGCTGTTCCTCTCTATAAGGATACGCAACTGGCCGATTTTGGGGAGCGCGACTTGGCCGAATTCAGAGATTGTGCGGCCTTATCAGCCTGTTGAAAAAGGGGTCAGGCACGTCGCCGCAAGCGGATTTGGTCATTAAGAACCAATGCCGGCTCCGAGCCAGACCCCTTTTTCAACAGGCTCTTAAGTGAATTACTTCACGCGGTGCGTGGTGGGGTTCAGCGAATATCCCGCGCCGTTGGTCGGGTTGCTCGGCAGGCCGCTGGGGAAATACACTTTTTTCGCGCCAATGTCGCTAAGGTCGTCAGCCGGCCAGGTCCCATTTTCAAAGTACCACCGTTCCACGGCCAGATCGATCGCGGCCTTGTTCTGGGCATCCGCCTTCTGCTTGGAAAGTGTGCTGGATACAGAAAGGCGAGGAAGAACCACGACGGCGATGATCCCCAAGATTGTCACCACGGCCAAAAGTTCCAGCAGCGAAAATCCTTGGCGCTTATTGATCTTGTTCATTTTGCGAATCATCATCGGATACTCCCCATTCCCAAGGTCAAAAGTCTCGTCGCAACCACCGCTCTCACCCGGGATTAGCCCAAGATTGGGCAGCGCGTTACGCCTCGAAGTCTTTTGAACGATAGCTCCTTCCTGGAACGATGAAGTGCAATCCAGGATTCGCGGAGGGAGATCCTGCGGATCACCACTGGCATGAAAATCGGCAGAACCCAAACAACCAGGCAATTCGTAAGTTCATGAAGCCCAGGGAGTGGGCAACAATTTGGTGACGCCTGCAATTGGCATGCGCCGAGTGGCCATTCAATTCCCAAAGCGAGTTGGGGTGATGGAGCGGAAGTCCGAGATCCGGACTCTCTTGGGAAATCCTGGTCCCTTAAGCTAGGATGCTCACAGTGTGAGTTGTGCCTCCCGGAATGAGGTGGAATGCCATGGATGGGTCCGCGAGCAAGTTGCTTGGAAAGATTCCCTCTGCGCCGCGGATTCTGATCTGCCGGCTGAGCGCGATTGGAGATTGCATCCTCACGATGCCGTTGGCCGCGGCTTTGCGCCGGGCATTGCCGAAGGCGTTCATTGCTTGGGGAGTGCAAGGGGCGAGTGCATCCTTGATTGAAGCGCATCCGAGTATCGACTTGGTGATCAGGATTTCGAAGCAAGATTTGTCATCGCCAATGAAACTATGGAGTTTGCGCAAACGGCTTAGGTTGCAAAACTTTGACCTTGCACTTGATCCGCAGGGACTAACGAAGAGTTCGCTGGTGAGTTGGCTTTCTGGTGCGCCGCGACGGATTGGCTTTGCCCGCCCGGTGGCGAGAGAGATCAGCCCCTGGTTGCAGACCGACTTGGTTGCCAGCCGCCAATCGCATGTAGTGGATCGATACCTCGAATTGCTGCAGCCGCTGGGGATCTCCTCACCCAGAGTTGAGTTCCAATTTCCCAGCGACGCTGCTGCTCGCAACAATCTCGCGCCGTTTCTCGACCAGCCGGTCCTGCAAAATGGCTTCGCGGTGGTCAACCCCGGTGCCGGATGGGACAGCCGGCTTTGGCCGACGGAGCGGTATGGAGAGGTGGCTCGATTCCTCGGTTGTGCCCATCAGTTGCCGACAGTGGTCGTTTGGGCGGGCGATCGCGAGAGAGCCTGGGGAGAAGAAATTGTGGAACGTGCCGATGGCCATGCCATCCTCGCTCCAAAAACGTCTCTTCTGGAACTTGGAGAACTGCTTCGGAGAGCCCGCATTTTTGTCGGCTCGGATACTGGACCGCTTCACATGGCGGCAGCGGTTGGGGTTCCCTGCGTGGGAATCTACGGACCCACCAGGCCGGAAAACAGCGGCCCTTACGGCCAGGGGCACCAGGTTGTGCAAGCCTACTATCAAGCTGGCTCCTCTCGGCAACGGCGGGCTGCCAGTAACGACGCCATGCGGGCAATCCTTACGACCGACGTTTGTACCGCCTGTGGCGAAGTTCTGGGGAAACCGGGACTGTCGGTCCCCAAGGGGCCCGCCCACGCCCAACGTCCTTATGCTGCCTAAAACGGCTTAACCGGGGCGAATTGGGCGAAAAACCGCCTGTTCCTGGCAAATCTTTCCCAAATTTGTTGATTTGCCCAATTTGCACAATTAGAATCAGGGTGGTTCTTTGGCTGCGCCCCGCGGGCTTCGCCTGCGCGGCATTGCGATTCAACAGAACGTTCCCGTGCTGCAAAGAACATGGAAGGGTGCGGGAGCGTCCGGAAAATTCCTCAGTCCGCCAACAAAAATCGGACTGATTGACGTACAGGGGCATTCGAGAGTCTTGGACTTTGGAGCGATACAGATGAATAGGCATGTGATTCGCGGAATGGTGGCGACTCTCGCTCTGGCGGGAGCTTGGCTGCTCAACTCGACGGCAGTAGCACAAAACAATGGCGGCCAAAATCAAGGCCAAAACGGCGGCGGCGGCGGCATCCAGGCGGCCGGCGTGATTGTCAGCCCCGAAGGGGTTTTGCGAGTCAAGATGTTCGGCGACGCCGCAGTTCTCGTCAAGAAATGGCAAGCCGATGCCAAGGCCCGCCTTCCCGGTGACGTCGCCAAGGCCAGCCCGCTCCGCAAAATCTCGCTTAACCGGCTAGAGACTGCTGTCGCGGAGAAGCTCGGCGCCGGCAAGCCGATCGCCGAGGAAATGGCCTGCCTCGCCGGACTCACCCGGCTGCAATATGTCTTCTACTATCCGGATACCAAGGACATCGTCATCGCTGGTCCCGCCGAAGCCTTTAGCTGGGACGCTTCCGGCCGGGCGCTTGGCGTCGATTCGGGGCGAGCCGTGCTTGAATTGCAGGACCTTGTGGTTGCCCTGCGGGCTTATGGTCCCGGCGGCAACCCGACCCAGGAAATCGCCGTCTCCATCGACCCGACCCAGGAAGGGTTGAAAAAGATGCAGGACTTTTTAGTCACCGCCCGCCGCACGGCTGGTCCCAATGACGGACCCAAGGTTGCCGCGGGCCTTAAGGAAAGCTTGGGGTTGCAAAACGTGACCGTGCTCGGCATTTCGCCCGAGACCCACTTCGCCCAGGTTTTGGTGGAAGCGGATTACCGAATGAAGCTGATTGGGCTGGGCATGGAAAAAACGCCGGTGAAAATGGCCAGCTACGTCGACAAGGCGAGCGGCAGCCAGGTATCGGCCAACGCCATGCAACGCTGGTTCTTTGTGCCGAACTATGAATGTGTCCGGGTCAGCGACGACGAGCTGGCGATGGAACTGGTCGGCGACGGCGTGAAGCTCATTGGTGAAAACGAAGTCGTGCGGGCCGATGGAACGCGAATCGTCGGAGCCAAGGGAAACAAGGCCAGCGAGTTGTATTGCCAGGCTTTCACCGAAAAATATCCGCAGATTGCCAGCCGCGTTGCGGTCTATGCCCAGATGCGGAACTTGATCGATCTCGCCATTGCTGCCGCCTACATCCAGCAGCAAGATTTCTACGGCAAAGCGGACTGGAAAATGGAAGTCCTCGGCAACGAGAGCACTTTCCCGGTGCAGCTCTGCGAATCCCCCAAGCAGGTTGAGACGGCTTGCATCGCCATCAAGACGGGTCCGAATTCCTACATGACCCCCATCGGCGGCGGCGTGAAGATCGAAACCCTGAAGGCCCTCGATAAGAATTCCATCCTCAAGGACGAAAAGAGGACCGTGCAAGCCGCCCACGAAAAGGTGAAGCTGAAGAACCTGGCGAAGAGCCAATGGTGGTGGGATTAGTCCTCTTTCCCCCTCTCCCTCCGAGGGAGGGCCGGGATGAGGGGTGTTGAGATTGCTTTGTTCAATGACTAATTCAAGGCGAGAAGCGAAATGCTTCTCGCCTTTTTTCGTAGAAGGGTGGAAATCGGGAGCAAACGACGTTTCCTATAACTGCCTTCGCCGTTCGCATCGAAAAGAATTCCAGCACTTTTCACACAAATCTGCTTGACGGCTGGGGGGGGGGGGCGCGATATATTTTCCCGAAACCAGGGTATCTAGTCTCTTTTCTGGGAGGAGTTATGGTTATCCGTACCAACACTTTCGTATTTTCGCTCATTCTGCTTTTGTCATCTTCGAGTCTGGCGCGTGCGCAATGGATCGAAGGGGGAGTTACGTCGGCCATCGCCAGGGTTAACGGTACGCCCGGAACCGACTTTCAGCCCCTGGATACAATTCGAATTGACGGCGAAGGTTACGGAAGCGTTCCATCGAATTGGGGGCACTCGGAGCTAATACCATTCGTAGCAGTGATCCGCAATCCAATTGGCGACGTGAAGGCGGCGGGCGGCGACTTTGAGTTTGTGGCGCCCGGCACGAGCGAATACTATGAGTCCATTAACGAAGCAACCTATTTCGTAAACAATATGGCCTACGACACGACGTACATTGCCGAGGTCTACGTTTATTATGTCGACATGATGGCAGGTGCCGTGATTCTTGACACGGTTACGCACGTATTCACTACTGACTGAGGAATTCTCTGCAAAAAGGGGCTATCAGCAATGAGTCGTCTAATTGATCACTTTATAGTGTGTTTTTGTGTTTTTGCCGCGGTGGCAGTTCAATCCGCAGATTGCCAGTGCCAAGAACCGCAGGCCGGTAAAGGCCGGGTGCGAGGAATGCTCGAATTAATCAAGGTGACCGGAATCAACGATGACTTGGAACTTGTGGACTTTCAAAAGGAGAAGATTCAAAAAGTCCTGAACGATGTGCAGGTCATCAACCGGGAATTCGCGGCCCAGATTGGAAAGACGCCGCCGCAAGAGCAATCGCAGTTGATCAAGAGCTTCAAGGAAAAAATCGCCAAGGCCGAGGAAGAGCTTGCCTCTATTCTTCTGCCGGCACAATTGGAACGATTGCGGCAGATCAGGATGAACCTGGTCGCGCGAAACGATGGGGCAACCTTCGGATTAAAGAATCGAGAATTTTTGGAGTTGCTCGATCTTACGCCTGAGCAGAAGGCAAAAGTCGCGGCCAAGGCGGCTGAATTGAGCAAGCTGGTGGAAGAAAAGGTTAAGAAACTTCAAGCGGAGATCGAAAAGGTGAAGTTGGAAGCTCGTGAGGAAGTGTTCCAGGTACTGACTCCCGAACAGCGAAAAAAGTACCTTGATCTGGTCGGTCGTCCGTTTGAAGGGGACCGCTGATACCGCCATCCTTGCAATTTCGGGTTTACGTAAAATCCCGCCACTGGCCGGCGATGAGCCGCTGGTGGGGATGGAATCTGGCCTTGTAGGACATGTGTGGCGACTCGGCGATGTAAAACCCGAGGTAGAGGTAACGGTGCCCTTCTTGCCGACAATATTCCGCTTGCCGCAGTACCGAATACGTGCCGAGGCTGACGCCCCGGAAGTGCGGATCGTAAAAGCAGTAGACGGCGGAAAGTGAAGTTGTGCCGGCATCGGCAATCGCCACCGCCACCAGCTCTTGCTCGTGGTAATAGCCGAATTCCAAGGTTCGGCAGCAACTCGAAGTGAGGAACTGTCGGTAGCCCTCGGCATCGACCAGGTCCTCGTCGCTCTCCTTGAGGCGGCGGCCCCGCTGGTGCAGGTTAAACAGCCGCACCCGCTCTTCGTCCACCGCCGGCTGGCCGATTTTCACTTCAAGCAGTTCGTTTCCCTTGCGCCACTCCCGCCGCTGGGTTTCATTGGGGCGAAAGGTGTCGAGGTCGAAGCGAATCGGCTCGCAGGCCTGACATTCAGGGCAATGGGTGCGGTAGAGGAACCGCCCCGTCCTGCGGTCACCGGCGGCGAGGCAGGCATCAAGTTCATCGGCCGTCACTTGCTCCCGCTGGAACCGGAGCGGCAGCAGAGCCGTTCGCTCCGGCAGGTAGGAGCAGGGATGCGGGCTGTTGTACGCAATGACCTCGTTCATGGCCTATTGAAACTGCTGGCCGCCGCCGCTGTACTGGTCGAATTCGCCGTACCGCTCGGGGGCCGCATTTTCGAAACGGGTGAATTCCTTGAACCAGAGTAGGTTGATGTCCCCGACCGGGCCGTTGCGCTGCTTGGCGACGATGATCTGGGCCTTTCCCTCGTGATCTTTTTTGTCTTCGCCGTGCCGGTAATATTCCTCGCGGTGGACGAACATCACCACGTCCGCATCCTGCTCGATGGCCCCCGATTCGCGGAGGTGCGAGAGCCGCGGGATATTATCTTTTCCCTGTTCCGTCTGGCGGTTAAGCTGTGCCAGGCAGAGGACCGGAACCTTGAGTTCGCGGGACAATATCTTCAGCCTGCGGGCGATTTTGGCCACTTGTTCCTGCCGCGGGTCCTTGGGATTGTCCGGCTCGACGAGTTGCAGGTAGTCGATAACGATCAGCCCTAATTCCCCCTGGCGGCGCTTGATGCGGCGGGCGGCAGCGGCGATTTCGGTGACCGTGCGGGCCGGCGAATCATCCACGTACAGCGGCGTCTCCGAAAGGACCGAGGCTTTTTCGACGAGCTTGAGCCGATCGTCCTGCGAAATCGTGCCGTTTCGCATCCGGTGACCATTCACTTTCGCGACCGAGCAGAGGAGCCGGTCCGCCAGTTCAATCGCCGACATTTCCAAGCTGACAAACAGCACCGGCTTTTTTTGTTGCAGAGCGACGTTCTCGGCGATGTTCATCGCGAAAGCTGTTTTGCCCATGCTGGGGCGGGCGGCCAGGATAACGAGTTCGCTGTTGTGCAGGCCCGAGGTCTGATTATCGAGGTCGGTATACCCAGTATCGACGCCGCCGGTGGTGTGCCGCCCTTCCAGGCGAGCCTCGAGGCGGTCGATGGCAGTGTGGAGCACGTCCTTGATCGATTTCACCGCGCTGTCGGAGCGGTTATCGAGGATGGAGAAAATCTTCTGCTCCGCCTGCCCGAGCAGGTGCTTGGCTTCCTGCGTTTCGTCGTAGGAATCGCGGAGGATCTCCGTGCTGGCCGTAATCAGCGAGCGAAGCGTCGCTTTCTCGCGGACGATGTCGGCGTAATAGGTGGCGTGGGCGGCATTGGGGACCGAATTGATGATTTTGGAGAGGTACGCACTTCCGCCGATCGACTCGAACTCCCCCGCCGCCTTAAGCCGGTCGATGAGGAGCGTCGGGTCGATCTTTTTGCTCGACTCGTGCAGCTCGCACATGTGCCGGTAGAGCTTGCGGTGAGCATCGTCGTAAAAATCGTCCGGACGAACGATCATCACCACGTCGTCGAGCACATCCGGCAGCAGCACGATGCTGCCGAGTACACCTATCTCCGCCTGCAAATCAAACGGCGGCTGGCGGTCGAGAATGTCCGTCGTGGGGAGCAGGGGCCGCTTGCCATCCGTGCGGCGGGTAGTGGTGGTGGACATAGAGGTTCCTTCCGTGAATAAGAGCGAGGAGTCAACCTAATGCCGATTATAGCCGTCCCAGCGAACGAAGATTTGGTGGCAAGAAAATGTTTGGCAAGAGGATGAAGAAATTGAATCTAAAATCCTTCTATTGTCGGGGTAAAAAAAAGCCCGCGATGGTTATCGCGGGCTAACTCTTGATTCGTTGAAAACTTGTCGAAAGCGACCAGACGCTACTTCTTCTCGCCGGCAGCCTTTTCCTTGCCGGCCGGCTTGGCTTCCGGTTCCTTTTTCTCCGCCGGGGCTTCGGTCACGACGGTGGGGACGACCCAGACCTTCAGCTCGGCATTGATGTCGGCGTGGAGGTGGATCTTGACCGTGTAGAGGCCGAGTTCCTTGAGGGGGCCTTCCAGCCGCACCTGGTCGCTGGTGATGTTGAAATGGGCGGCCTTGAGAGCCGACACGATTTCGGCGGCACCGACGCTGCCGTAGAGATGTCCTTCGTCATTGGCATTGGCCTCGATGGTGATGCTCTGCTTGGCGATCGCCTCCGACAGGTCGCGGAGCGTCTTGAGCCGGGCCTTTTCGATTGCCTGCAGTTTGCTCCGGTGCTTCTCGACCATCCGGCGATGGTGGTCGTTGGCCACGGTGGCGAGCCCCTGCGGCAGCAGGTAGTTGAGGGCGTAACCCCGCTTCACCTGCACCACGTCCCCCTGCTT
>JBJXFF010000038.1:0-2808 GCA_046153945.1 Pirellulaceae bacterium | reverse complement strand
CCGTCAACATCAGGCAAGCGAAAGTTGCAGTACGTATAAAATAAGAAAAATCGATAATGAGCTATTCGGATCGCCCAGCCTGCAAGAATCCGGGCCTGCTCCTCAATATAAGTCTGATCGGACCTCCCAGGGTTGCAAGTTCAGGGGCGCTAATAGTATGCTGAGCAAGTGAACCTGGACCATCTCCAGCTCTTTCGTGACATTGCGCAGACCCGAAGCATCAGCCGGGCGGCCGCGCTCAATGCCGTCAGCCAGTCCGCCGCCAGTCAGCACTTGCAGGAACTGGAGCGGCAGTTGGATATTCAACTGGTTGACCGCAGCATTCGCCCGCTGCAGCTGACCACGGCCGGTCGCCACTATCAGGATTTTTGCCGTGAAGTGCTCAGGCTCCGGCAGCAATTCGATGTCGAAATGGAAGGGCTCAAGGGGCAGGTGGAAGGCCTTTGCCGGGTCGCTTCAATCTACTCGGTGGGCTTTTCGGAGATGTCGGGTCTCGAAGCACAATTTGCCGTGCGCTTCCCCGATGCCGAACTCAAGGTGGAATACCTGCGGCCGGAAAAGGTGTATGAAGCGGTGATGAATGACCGCGCCGATCTGGGCCTGGTGAGCTATCCCGAACCCACCAAGGACATCAAGGCTACGCCGTGGCGTGAGGAGACGATGGTGGTGGCGCTGACGCCTTCCCATCCGCTGGCGGCCAAATCCGTGATTCGCCCGGCCGACTTGCAAAATCAGGATTTCGTCGGGTTTGACGACGAGCTCCCCGTGAGTAAAGAAGTGAAGCGGTTCTTGCGCGATGCGGGGGTTGAGGTTCGCCTGGTGCTGCACTTTGACAACATCCAAAGCATGAAAGAAGCCGTGGCGATGGGGAGCGGCTTGAGCATTCTCCCCGAGCCGATTCTGCGGCGCGACATCGAGCAGGGCCAGTTGCTCGCCATTCCGCTCGAGGCGCCGGGGTTAAAGCGGCCGCTGGGAATCCTTCAACCACGCCGCAAGAAACTCAATCGCGCCACGCAATCTTTTCTGTTTCTCCTCGTCGGCGGGCAACCGCTGTCTGACGCGGCGGCGATGCCGGCTTAGCCCTTTGCTCGAACCATGAGCCTTGCGGCAAACTGCTGAGCGAAGGTGTCGAGCTCAGCCCAGTTGGTGAAGTCATAATCGCGTGACGTGTCGGTTGGCGCGCCGGATTTCCTGGCGATTCGCTTCATGATGAAACGGATGAAGAAGTTGTACTTGCTGTAGGGAAGCGCACCGGCTACCGGCTTCACCCAGCTCGGATGCCAGCCTGTCTCAACACGGAATTTGGCGATGACGGATTCAACATCGGCAGCGAACCGGGCACGCTCGGGAGCGGGTCGCGTTGAATCCTCGGCTCCCACCTGGCTCAACGTGACCGAGAGAAAGGCGTGTGGCATCGCGTCCAATTTCGCCCGGTGCCGCTTGACGAAGCTCACCATTTCCGGTTCGTGCGAGCCGGCGTGGACGGAGGCGGCCAGGATCGCCGCCGAATAGCGGTCCGGTTGCTCCATAGCACTGGCGTCATCTTTTAGGTTTCGAATTTCCGCCTCGAGGCCGGACGCGCGCAAGGCGACTGCTACCCGTTGGGCGATCCGTTGCGTTTGCCCTTCGCGAGTTGCGTAAAAGACAGCAACTGGTTGCATGGCTTTCTCCTTCACTGGCTTAGCAGTGCAAGCGAAGGTCCAAGTTCCGCTGGGTCGAAATGCGTGTGGTAGGGGCGGCAGGACTCGAACCTGCGACCCTCTGCTTAGAAGGCAGATGCTCTATCCGGGCTGAGCTACGCCCCCACGTTTTGGAATCAATTACTTACGGTTCGCTTTGACTTCGCCGCCGCCCCTGCCGCGATTCCGTCGACCGCTTCCCGCCGTGCCTGCTCCCGGATGCGGGACTATCGCCAAAGCATTATTCGCTCACACGACCCATCATATCAATACCGCAAAGGGAGGACACGAGGCTTTTCGAGAGCCCATTTGCAAGAGTGGCACTGAAGTGCCTTAGTCAAGATCAACGAATACCTTACGTCCCCGCAAATGCCACACTTTCCCCAACTTCATCCCTAATCGTTCGGGATCGTGCGACCGATCACACAAGTAGAACACAAGTGTCATAACCCCATGACTTTGCACAAGACCCAATCGCAATGGTTCGCCGTTGTTCAACCAGGAGAAGGTCTCCACGTCCGCTCCGGCGCCTCCTACTCTCTTGGTCTTTCCATCCATCGAGGCTGGACACGCTTGCTTGTGCTGGTCCTAATGATGGCGCCGGCCGTTCACGCCCAGCAACCCAAACTTATCACCAAGCAAGGACTCTTCCGGGCAGTCGAAATCGGCGGCCTCTCGAGCCAGGATTTGGCCAGTGTCGTCCAACAGCTCGGCGTAGACTTTGCGCTCACCGAGGAAGAGAAGCAAACTCTAAGGAACAAGGGGCTTTCGGAGGATGTTCTCGGGGTCATTTCGGCTAGTTACCGCCCTGCGGTCAGCGCCAAGCAGGACGATCCACGGAAACCGGCCTGGTTGGAAGGCCCTCCGTTCTCCAAAGCGGAGTTGCTGTTGAAACTGCAGCAAGGGGCCAGGGCGGATCTCCTGGAGAAAGCGGTCGAACACCGCAGAATTCAGTTTGCAGTGGGAACGGAAACTGCGAGAGAGATGGAAGCGGCTGGAGCATCCCGCGAACTGATCGGCGTTCTGCTGCTGTCCGCGACGCCAACGTCTTCCGCTTCGCCAACTGCGCCCGTCGTCGAGGAAGAGGCGGCTGAACCGTCGAAGGCCGTTTCTCCTCCCCCACTCGTGG
>JBJXFF010000027.1:0-10481 GCA_046153945.1 Pirellulaceae bacterium | reverse complement strand
TTGGGTACATCACTCCTTTCTACCGGAGGCTCGGCTTTGCGCGCTATTATTTAACACTGACAGCAATACACGCTAGCATTCGTTAATCTTTTAGAGACAAGACCTTGCGACTAACTTAACGCCATTCAGGCCGGACCCCTTTTCCGATCTTCCCTTTTCCGATCTTTAGACTTTTACGAGAATTTTGACTCTTTCCAAATAGCTCCGCGGGCTGAACCTCATTCGGCATTATAGGAGGAAAAGGGGCGGAAGTCAGCAATTTTGCATGATTCGAGACAAAGGAGTAAAATCAGGTTTTGATCCCCTCGAAAGACAAACGCTCTCGCCATTTTTCCTCTCCTTTACTATGGACTTTGACTCAATGTTCAAGGCGATCAAAGATCGCCGAACGCTGGAAAACACTCTGCGAAACTCTCCTGCCTTCGCGTCGGAGCGGCTGGAAGACACAAATGAGACAGCCCTGCATTTGGTAGCGAAATGGAATCAGTTCAGCCGAGTGAAGACCCTTTGCGAATTTGGAGCGGCAATTGACGCAGTGGACTGGCAAGGCTCCACGCCCCTGCACCTAGCTGCCTGTAATGGCGCAGTCCGCGCTGTGAGCGTTTTGCTGAAGCATGGTGCTGACGTGACCGTGCATGATCGCGACGGGCTTACCGCGCTTGCCGGTGCGGCACATAGTCAAGTTGAGAACGTCGATAAATGTCGCACGCTTTTGAAAAAGGCTGGCGCGACCGTTGACTTGGCAACAGCAATCTGGCTTCGTGACCTAGATGCGGCTATCAAGTTAATGAAGGAACCGGAATCTAGTAAACTTTCCTACGTCAAGGGACTTATCGCGAACCTCACGTTTGCGCTCCAGGCGGATTTGGACCTAACTCTTGCGGACCTTCAGAAATGGGAGCCCGTCGTCGATGGACTGGTGAATATCGGTGCCGACGTTGATGCCGGTGGTGTGCAGCACGACAACCCAGCAATTTGGGCCACTGCCAACTGGGGAACACCTGGGAGCCAACTTGCATTGGAATGGTTGCGGATACTTCTCAAGAGGGGCGCAAACCCAAATGTCGAAGTCATTCGTATGACCGCGTTTTCGATTCTTACACATAACGCGCGTTTGGACCAAAGTCCGAATTCCGGGTTGATGGTCAAGATGCTCCTCGACGCCGGGGCCGTTCCTGAATCGCCAAATAGCAAGCCGAGGGGGTGGTGTATTTGACTCTGTAGTTAGAACCGGAAAAGGGGACATTCTACTTTTTTCTGGTTGACGACGGAACCGGAAAAGGGGACATTCTACTTTTTTCTGGTTGACGACGATTTATCCGGGGTGTTAAATTGCCCAAATGCCGAGGACCGCACGAGCTTCACTGGGAAATTGGTGCAATCACGTTCTCGGGCCGGGGGAACGGGCGGGCCGAGGGGTTTCATAAGCCCGAGGATTATGCCGCGTTCATCGATCTCTTCGCCCGGCCTGCGAGCGAATTCCGATGCGGCTCTAGGACTGGTTCCTAATGGGGTGCTTGGGGACAACCCTCCGGTGATTGCCGACCGCCAGAAGAATTCTGGAAAATCTTTTCGCGATACCCCCGTTTTTGCACTGGACAGGAGTATAATATAACGAGCCGGCAGGGAGTCGTTTCACGGCTGGGTAAGGAGCCGCTGTTCTTTGACAACGGGGTTGCGGTGGTGAAGGGGGCGCACGGAGCGCCGGGGCGTATTTGCGCGACGGCTGGAAAGTTGGCGGAGTCCAAGCGCGGGTGGCGGAACTCCAGTGTTCCCTCGCTTGCGCTTCGGGTTAGTGGGGACCTCGACGATGCTGAATCAGTGGTTAAGGTGTTGCGGCGAAAGGACTTGCGAGGGCGCGATGAATCAAGAAGGCGCTGATCAGGGGCTGATTCACCGACTTACGTCGAGCGTGAATCAATTAAACTGTTGTCAGGAAACAGGTTACGGAAATCTCCGTCGACGTAACTTTTCTGCGCAAATTGCTCAAAAAAGGTGAATCAGGACCAGATTTTTGGATTCCATCAGGTTCGTAACTCCTTGCCATAAAATAGCTTGCGGCGTTCCGGCGGCCTGAAGTCACTTCGGCAGCGGGTCGTTCTCAAAATGCTTGAGGCGCTCGGCGAAAAGTTTGTTGCTCGGGGCGAGTTCCAGGACCTTCTTGCCGAACTCGACGGCCTTGGCGCGGTCCCCTTGGTGGAAGTGGACTTCGGCGAGCGTGTCGAGATAGCTCGGGGCATTGGGCGAAAGCTCGACCGCTTTCTGGGCGTGGGTCAGGGCCTCCTCCAGCCGCTGGTGAGAGACGGCGCAGAGCCAGGCGACGTTGTTGCGCAGGGCCGGGCTCTCCGGGAACTTCTGGGCCAGCGAAGCATGGACAGCATAGGCCCGCTGATAAAGCACGTCTGCATCGGCAGCAAAGCCCTTGGCCTTGAGGAGCGGAACCATGTCCTCCGCCAGGTCGATGTTCCCCGGGGAAATCTGCTCGCAGAGTTTCATTTCGACGAGCGCTTCGTCCTTCTTTCCGGCTTCGAGCAATCCACGCGCGCGGGTCTTGTGGACGAGCCGGCCGATGTCGAGGAGCGGCTCGAATTCCGAAGGATTGGCACTCGGCGTGAGCAGGTAAAGCTGCAAGCGTTCCCACAAATCGGCGGCGCGGAGAGGATCGGTTTTGGCAATCAAGTTGCCAATGTTCTCCGCCGCGTTGGAAGCCGCCCAGCTTTCGGGCGGACCGGTGCGGAGGGCGAGTTCGTAGTGAGGCAATGCGTCTTCCGAGAGACCACGCTCGTGCAAGCCAAACGCCAGGTTGCGGCGAGCGGCAGCATCCAGGCAGAGCATGCTGGCCATTTCCAACTTCTGCTTCCCTTCCTCGACTTTACCGGCTGCGATCAATGACTTTCCGCAATGATAGAGGGGGAGGGCCTGGCTAACGTCGAGTTCCCAGACCTTCAAACAAGCTGCCGCTGCCGCTTCGTGCTGCTTATCGGCTTCGAGCAGGCGACCATAGGTGAGCCCGGCAGCAGGGACTTCTTCCGCGGCGGCTTTCGCGTGTTTCAAAGCCAAGTCGCGTCTTCCGTTCAGCTCACATGTTTCCGCCAGCATCAGCAGCCACTGTCCCCTCTGAACCTGATCAAGGGCTCCCACCTTGTCGGCGGCTTTGGTGACGACTTCTTCCCAGCCCTTCAGTGGCGGCTGCTTCGAGGTGGCGCGCAGGAGTTGCTGCAGCATGATTAGCGTTTCACGAGAACTCTGCGTTGGGTTTTGCTGACGAAGGAAGTCCCACCAGAGATTGGAGTAGCCGTAGTGCCTGGGGAAATACCTGGCCAAAATGCTCCGCCCTCCCGGCTGATTCAGTGCATTGGCCGCATCTTCAAGGGCCTCGTCCTCCATGCCCGCCCGCAGTTCCATCGAAGCCAGCGTCACTCGGCCGTTGAGGTTGCGGTTCTCAGGTTCGTCGGCGATTTCCAGCAGGAGCTTGCGGAGATTGGCGGCGTCTTCCTTCCGGCCGAGCCAGTGCAGTTGCCGCATGATGTCGGCGGCGTAAGTAAAGCGGTGGATGTTGATGGTTGTTTTTTCCTGGGACGGGAGTTTGTTGTACCAGTCGCGAGTGAAGACCGTTCCAGGCTCCGCGCCGGCGAGCTTCAGGGCTCCTTCAAAGTCGCCGCGATAGGCCAGCAGCCGGAAGGCGATATCCGGGATGTCCTTGCGAAGAGCGTCAATCCCTTCATTGGCCCGCTCATTCAGCAGCAGCCCCTTGGCGGAAAGCCAGACGGAACCGACATTCTCTGCCGCCCGCTTCTGTAGAGCGGCAGCCGATTTGTCGGCCTCGGCCTGATTGCCGGCGAGGCGCTGCCAAGTAAGGAGCCGAATCATTTCCGGCAACGGCGGATCGAAAGGACCGAGCATCTCCTGCTCCAGTCTGGCAGCCGTTTTCCAGTCGCGGCTTTCCATGGCAAGACCAATGGTCAGCTCTTTGTCGGTTAGCTTTTCCGCGATAGCGACCGCGCCAGGCAAGTCCCCCTTCGCCCGGAGGAGCCAGACGAGTTGCCGCCGCGCGACGGGGTCATCCCGTTTTTCCAGGCTCTCTCGCAGCTTCGCCGCCTGGTCTTCCGCTTTTCCGCGGATGACCCAAAAGGCGGCGAGGCGCTGCATGGTGGAATCCTGCAAGGCACTTTGGGTGAGCAACTCCTCGACCTGGTCATAGTCCCGCTTGGCGATCACGGCTGGCAGCATCCGGTCGAGCTCGTTGCGAAACAGCTCGCCGGCGATTCGTTGAAAGGTCGGATCCTTTTCCACCCGCAGAAGTTGCAAGATGGTTTTGGTCTCCCCTTTGTCTTTGAGCTTGAGCAAGATGCTTTGCTTGACGGTGATGTCCCCCTTGCGGAAAGTCTCGAGCATCTTGGCAACCTCGGCAGGAGTCTCCGGCGTGATGCCGTAGCGAACCTTGTCGAGGATTCCTTGAGCCCGGAACTTCATTTCGAAGTCATCGCTGGTCGCCGCCTTTTCCAGAGCAGGAATTGCGGTCGGCCCGGCCCGCCAGAGAAATTCCGTGGCCTTTTCGCGGTCCTTAAAATCGTCTGCTGCCAAATCGCGGACGGCTTTGGCAATCGCTTCCGCCGACGGGGATTCCGCCTGAGTCAGGAGCAGAGAGACGACGAGCAGAGGCACAGCAAACATGAGAAATCCCCGCACGGTGACGGAAGTAAACACTTCCGAATGTACCGTTTATGGCGGGAGGATTCAAACGCGCAGACGAGCACGCCCGAGGTAATGCGACTGCTCGCTAAGAGTGTTCCGCTGCGTCCCGGGCAATCCGCATCACAGAGACCTCTCCCTTCTCTGGATGCGGATGCCGGGCGCAAGCGGAAACATGGCTGGACCCCCAAGGGTGGCTTTGACTGACGCCTGGGCAGCAAGGGGGAACACTTCGACGGCATGCAGGGATTCCCGCGGGAGACTCGGCTTCTCGCCTAAGCCGGCAAGCCGCGGGACGCGCAATGCAACTTCGGAGTTCGGGTGTATTGGGAATGGAGGGCACGCTATGCGATTTGGTTCGGGTTCGCGGAGTGCACAACGAATTAGCGGAAATGCAAACTGAGTGCCAAAGTCTGATAGCAGACCTCTCTGCAAAAAAACCGGCGAAAACCGCCATTCCACAGAGGCCAACGTTTTTCGGGGCAAAATATCCTGCCCGGGGATTCGGCAGGTCTGCTTAGATTCGGTGCAAGGCTCCTGTGGAGTAGGCAGTGTCGGATATAATACTTCGAGTTGCCCGATAAAGTCAGACCATTCACCCCGCGACCATATGCCTCAGTTCACTCACCACATCTTCGTCTGTTGCAACCAGCGTGAACCGGGGCATAGCCGACGTTGTTGCGATCCAAGCGGGAGCGAAAAGCTCCGCGACGCTTTCAAGTCGGAGATCAAGAAGCACGGACTGAAGCCGCTCGTCCGGGCGAATTCCTCGGGGTGCTTGGACCAGTGCGAGGTTGGCCCCACGGTTGTCATCTATCCGCAAGCCATCTGGTATGGCGGCGTGACGATTGACGATGTTCCCCGGATCGTGAAAGAAACCATCGTCGGCGGACGCGTGATTGAGGAACTGCGGATTCCGGATGAGCAGCTCAACTGCCGGAAGAAGTAATTCTCACGCCCCCGGCCGCGGGAAGTCGGCGCCCGACTCCTTATCACCAGCCTTGGAGCCGCGAGGGAGCAGCATCAGCCCCCAAAACGCGACGAAGGCGAACGTGCAGCCGAAGATCATCAGGGCGCGATAAACGGCCAGCTTGCCGGGGAAGACGATGGTTCCGACGGCGAGGAACAGCCCCCAGGCCAGCAGGCCCCCCATGATGACCCAGAGAATTCGATTGGGATTGGCCACAGACATTACGACAGCACTTCCGGGATCACTTCCCCGTCGACAAGCGGCAGCGGGCGACCACCGCGGTCGTGAATGGTGGTATGTGGGTTGATGCCGAGCAGGTGATACATCGTGGCGAGCAAATCCTTGGGGCTGACCGGTCGGTCGGCGACGTCGCCACCTTGCTTATCGGTCGCGCCGACGACACTCCCTCGCTTTACCCCTGCTCCAGCGATGAGCGAAGTGTAGGCCCGCGACCAGTGGTCTCTGCCGCCACCTTGGGCAGCGCTGATTTTGGGTGTGCGGCCATGTTCGCTGGTGCAAACGACCAGCACATCGTCGAGCAGGCCCCGGCGATCGAGGTCGCTAATCAGGCCATACCAACCCATGTCGAGACCAGGGGCCAACTCTTCTTTCATTCGCTGGTAGTGGTTCCAGTGCGTGTCCCAGCCCATGCCGGCCAAACCGAATTCGTCCCAAAAGACGCTCACCACCTTGCTCCCCGCTTCTACCAGCCGGCGAGCAGCCAGACAGGACTGGCCGAAGAGAGTCGAACCATAGAGTCGCCGCGTTTCCTCGGGCTCTTTGCGAAGGTCGAGAGCTTCGGCCAGCTTGGGGGATTCCAGCAGTGAAAGGGCTGACTGCTGATGCTTGGTAAGGGATTGGCCGCTGTGAGTGGCAGATAATCCGGGAATCAACTGGTTCAGTTGACCCAGGAGGGACTTGCGAGTGTTCAGCCGGTCGAGCGTCACCTCTGCCTGCAATTGTGAGGCACTCGGCACGACGAAATAACTGCCGTCGGCGACGCCGATGTATGGATCGTTGTCCGTGTAGACCATGTCGCGAAGCGTTTTCGTAATTCCCTTCGTCGCAGTACCAATCCAATCGGCCCAGAGCGGATCATATTGGCTGCCGAGGAAGGCTCCGTACGGTCCCGCGCGGTGGACTTCGCCGATCCGCTTGGTGCTGAACCGGAACGGCAGCAGAATGTTGTTCGGCATTCTCGCCGTATTGGGCCGCGAATTTCCCGCCTGCCGCTGTTCCTCCACATATTCCACCACCGAACCGAAATAGGGCCAGTGCCGCGGATCGTGCGGAGCGAGTTCCATCTGAACTTCGATGGCGGGGACCCCCGTGGTCGCGAATGCCACGCCGTGCAGTGGATAGGGGTGCGTGAGCGAGCGAATGACCGTCGTCCGGTCCATCACCTTCGCCATGTTCGGGAACAATTCACAGACGTCGCAACCCTTGAGCGTGGAGGGAATCGACTTCAGATCTCCCCGAATCTCCACCGGAGCATCCGGCTTGCAATCAGCCCATTCCAGTTGGCTGGGCGAGCCGTAGAGATGGATGAGGATGACCGACTTTGCTTTGCCGAAGTTGGCCTCGACCGGCTTGTGCTCTGCCGCGGATGACTCCTGCAATTGCAAGACTTGAGGGAGGCTGAGCCCCGCCATGCCAAGTCCCCCGACGCGCAGCATGTCCCGCCGCGTCATGCCGCTGCAGAGTTGCTTCGCCGAGCCGAGGATTCGGAGCATGGTTTCTCCAAAAAAGTAGCCCGCACACTCCGTGTGCCGAAATGTCCGCTCACGGAGTGAGCGGACTACAATCCTGCATTATCTATTTCTCGCCCGGTTGATGCCAGTGGAACGAGCGATTTTTCCCAAGAATTTCTCATTCAATCACCTACGTCATCCTCCCACTACTTCTTTGAGATTTACCAACCGACTCTTCTCCGCCAGCGATTTGGCCCCAGCGTGGATAATGGCGGTGACTTCCAGAATCTCGGCATGAGGAACCGGTTCCATGCCAGTGACAAGCATATCGCGGAAGGCAGCTGCCATTCGCATCATCTGATAAGAGTGACCAAGCCAGTAGTTTCCTTCAATGGCCGGCGTCCAGGTGTAGCTTTTCTTTTCAAAGTGGATTTTCGTCTCGCAATAGAAACCGGAAACGTCCGGCCTGCCGTACCAGACCTCGGCAGGCATCCGATCGGCATAGGTGAGTAGCGCATGGCAGGCGTTCTCGCGGGCATACATGCTGACCGCTTCCACGCCGGGGCCGCAAATCGTCTCCGCCATCCAGACTGGATGCTGGCCGTAGATAAACCAGGAAGGAAGCGTCCAGCCTCCTGCTTGGCTGGCCTGCACAAACTGGAGGCTGCCGAACTCGCCGCTCTCCTTCATTCGCAGAGCCTCGGCTGTCCCCCATTGATGGCGGAAGAGGCTCGACGACATGAGCGGCGCACGGTGCTTTTTGGCGAGTTCAATGATCTGCCGCGTTTTGGCCACGGTGCCGCCGATGGGCTTGTCGCAGAATGTCGGCAGTCCCTTTTCCAGCCCCGGAGCCGCCAGATCGACGTGATCGCTGCCGGTGCCGGAGGCATCGCCGATCCAGATGGCGTCTACTTCTTGCACTAGTTTTTCCAGCGACGGAGCAACTTGCACTCCTTGATACGCCGAGGCAAACAGAGCCGCATTGGCCGGGTCGGCATCGTAAACGTGGGTGATTTTGGTTTGAGCGAACGGAACCTGGTCGAAGTTGAGCTTGGGGTTGCGAAAGTGAGTCTCAAAAATCTTGGCACTGCCGGGATCGAGCGTTTTTTTGATGACGTCGAGATCAATTTTGTCGTGGAAGGGATAACAGAAATGCCAGGTGTGTCCGTTCGTCCGCTGCGGCTTCCCTTCGATGCTGGCGGAGATGACGCCGATGCGAAAGATCTTCTGCGGCTTGGTTTCTTCGGCTTTGAGTTCGTTCGCAACAAGCGCACTGGTCCCGAGAACGCCGGCGGTGGCGAGGAATTGACGACGGCTGGGGATTTCACGAGGCATGAGGTTTCCTTGAAGAATTGTTTTGATTGAAGCTCTTGATTTCGATACCTCCTCGCAGCAATCGCTCGCGGATGGTCTTGGCAAGCAGTACCGCACCCGGGGAGTCGCCGTGGATGCAGACTGTTTCAGCCCGGAGCGGGACTTCGATTCCTTGCTCGGAAGTGACCGTTCCGCTTGCCAACATTTTTAGAACTTGCTCAGCAGCGACAGCGGGATCGTGAATTAGGGCATTTTGGGTGTCCCGCGGCGTAAGTGAGCCGTCAGCTTGATAGGTCCGATCGGCGAATGCTTCACTGGCTGTGGTTAGTCCAGCGGCAATCCCCGCATAAATGAGTTGGCTGCCTGCCAGGCCGACGAGGATGCAAGCGGGATCAAAGTCGCGGGTCGCTCTGGCAATCGCCTGGGCGATGGCTCCGTCTTTTGCCGCCATATTGTAGAGTGCTCCATGCGGCTTCAGGTGTGTGACGGCGGCACCGCCGGCGCGAGCGATGTCTGCCAGAGCGACGGCTTGCCGGAGCACCATGTCGTGGACCTCCTGCGGCGTTACGGAGATCACCCGCCGCCCAAAATCTTCTCGGTCGGGCAGCCCGGGGTGAGCGCCGATTGCTACCCCGTGATCCATCGCCAGGCGAACTGTTTTCCGCATCGTCGCCGAGTCTCCCGCGTGAAAGCCGCAGGCGATGTTGACGGAGGAAACCAGCGGCATGATCTCTTCGTCGCTGCCGCTTCCTTCCCCCATGTCGCAGTTCAGGTCGATGCTCCGTTTCATGATTTTCGAGCCCTTTCGCTTAGCCCTCGCGTCAACGCGGGGAATCCGCCGCGTGGTCGCGGCGGCTAAGCTTGAAACCCAAGCCTACCTTGAGCCGCTCAATGTCGGCTTCGCGATCGCGAAGCAGCGATTGGGCCTCCGCCAGCGAAATCGCCGCAAAGCGAAGCCTGTCTCCAGGCCGCAACTGAGCCGCCAGCGGCAGATCCACATTTGCGATGCAAGCCGCCTTGGGATAGCCTCCAGTCGTGGCGCAGTCTGCCATGAGCAGGATAGGTTGTCCATCCGCTGGAACCTGGATGACGCCGGGACAGACCGCATCCGAAATGAGTTCGCGGGGAGATTGCCGTTGGAGCGGTGGCCCGGAGAGACGATAGCCCATCCGGTCGGATTGAGGCGTCACTACGAATTCCGAGTGGAAAAGTTGTTCCTGACTCTGCGATGAGAGCCCGTCGAACTCGCTTCCTAAAAGGACGCGAAGCGTTGGATGGTCGTCGTACGCCGGAGTTACGGAACCGACGCGCCAGGGACTTGGAGTTCGCGAAACGGCAAGCGTTGAATGAGAAATGTTGAGAAGATCCCCTTCCCTCATCGCACGTCCGTCATGACCGCCAAACTTGCCGTGCAAATAGGTGCTGCGACTTCCCAGCACCATGGGCACATCAATCCCCCCCGCAATCGCAAGGTATCCGCGACAACCGGAGATGGCGGAGCCGCAGGTCAAGACACTTCCTTTTCCGATGAAGACTGGCCGCCACGTCGGCAGGGGGACATCGCCGACTGTCGCACGAAACTCTCCGCCACAAAGGGCAACTAGCGTATCCTGCTCGAAGCGAAGCGTTGGACCTAAAAGCGTCATCTCCAGCGCCGCGACCCCCTCTTCATTCCCCACCAGTAGATTTGCCATCCGGAGGGCGAAGGTGTCCATCGCTCCACCCACCACCACGCCATAGCGCTGCTTGCCCAAGCGACCAAGGTCTTGAACGGTTGTGAGCAGACCCGGTCGAATTACCTGTATGCTCATGCC
>JBJXFF010000210.1:0-67759 GCA_046153945.1 Pirellulaceae bacterium | reverse complement strand
CATGCTTGATCTGTCCCAGCGCGGTCGCCGCCCAGAATCGGACTCGCGGATGTTCGTCCTTGAGCAGCTTCAGCAGCGGCTCTCCAGCCGTCGCCAGCCGCAAATCCCCCAACGTCTTGGCCGCATTGGCTCGAACCTCTGGCTCCTCATCGGCAAGCAAACCGAGTAGTGACTTAGCCGCGGCCGGCGATTTTCTGGCAACCTGCCCCAGTCCCCAAATCCCGTGCAGCCGCGACAGCAAATGGTCCCGCTGCTCGGTGGCCGTGACAAAGACGCCGATGGCCTTCTCTCCTCGCTCTGCCAGAGCAAACTGCGCCCGCTGTCGCACGCGCATGTCGGAATGTTTCAAAAGTGCGGCAAGTTCGTCATTCTCGCGCTGGCGGAATCCTTCGTGAAAGAGCTTCTGCACCTCCGTCACTACCTCGGTTTTCAGAAGCGCCGGATCGGAGAGCGTGTAAATCCTCCCCCCTCGACTGCCGCCATTCCACTCCAGACCGACGAAGTCGCTGACGTACAGCCTGCCGTCGTAGCCGAACTCGCAGTCGGTCGCTTGGATTGGCTTGAAAACGTCCTGAGTATCAATCAGCTCATACGCCGCCCCTTTGGGCTTCACCGCAAACGATTCGATTCCGCCGTTCCCCGTGTAGTTGCACATGTAGAATCGGCCCCGCATCTTCTCCGGCCAGCCCGCCGCTCCACAGTAGGCAAATCCGCTGGGACCGGCACCGAGCTTGCCGAGCGGCGGCAGGCAGAAGGCTGGGCGGACCGTTTCAGCGTCCGGCTCATCCAAGTGCCACATTTTCTCCGCGTGCCACGGACCGGTTTCATACGGGGAGGGAATCGTCTGATAGGCCATGTTCCAGCCGCTGTCGCCGCCGGGGACGATCAAGACGAGGCGAGCGTGATCTCCCTTGTCGCAATTGTTGTCGTCAGCGAAGAGGTTGCCCAACTCGTCGAACGCCAGCTCTTGGGGGTTCCGCAGGCCGATATGCACTACTTCCAGTCCGCTCCCATCCGGCTCACAGCGGAAGACTGCCCCGCGGCGAGGAGTGGCGAGCGTCGTTCCTTCCTTCGTCTTGACGTGGAAGCCCCGGTCCCCGACGGAGAAATAGAGCCGCCCGTCCGGTCCCCAAACGAGGCCGTGCAGGTCGTGCCCCAAAAAGCCGGCATTCACACCGAAACCGGTGAGGAGTTTCTCCCGTTTCTCCGCCACGCCATCCCCATCTTCGTCCCGCAGTCGCCAGAGATGGGGGATGTTGGTGAGGTAGACGTCTCCGTCGCCGGCCATCACTCCCGCCGCCAGGCCATCGAGCGTGTCGTTGAGGCCGCCGGCAAAGATCGTGCTCTTGTCCGCCCGGCTGTCGCCGTCCTGATCTTCCAGCAAACGCACCTGGTCGGTGTACTTACGGAACCAGTCCATTCCCCCCTCGAATTTGTCCGCGAACTTGCGGTACATCGCCAGCCGGTCGTCGAGGGTTTTGATTTGCAGGTCGTCCTCCAGAAAGAACGGCCGAGTCCGGTTCTCCTCCGTCCCCCGATTGAAGCGAAACTCCTCTGCCACAAACACCCGCCCCCGCTCATCCAGGCCAATCGCCACCGGGCTGTAAAGCTGCGGTTCGGCGGCAAACAGTTCCACCTTCATTCCCGGCGGCACCCGAAAACCGGCAATCTGGGCCTGAGCCGCCTTCGTCCCATCCGGCAGCGGTGGCGTAGTCAACGGCTCGTCGGCGAGAGTCGCACTTGCCGTTAGGACGCATGCGGCGATGGCGATGGTGAGTTGAACGTTGGAAGGAAGGGGCATGGTCAAAAATCCGAGGAATTGGTTCTGTCGAAGGTCAAATTATAAGGTGTTTTTCAGATCGCATGCCTCCCCTAAACGGGTGGCTTGATTCAAGTGATTCACATCTTTATTTTCGCGACTTACGTCAAATCCAACTGGCACAACCCTTTGTGTGGCCGTGGTTTCCGGCCATCCGGTTGAACGCAAGTTTGATTCATGCCTCGTTTTCTGATACACGTAGTTTTGATTCACTTCGGTCGATGGTGATAAGGTGATTATTGGAAACTCACATACATCATTACTAACAATATGCACAATCTCTCGTGTACTTGTCTGCAGCTCCAGGTGGCGCGCACCACAGGCCAGTAAGTAAACAATTGTATAAAACGCCAAGCTGTCTGTCAACCCCCCCCGTCTTCGCTTTCCCCCATTGCATCTCCGCGCCTTTGCGCCTTGGCGCTAAACAGAACGACCGTCCCGGCGGGAAAGCCCCAGCACCCGAGCCGTGAAGTCGTTGCGAAAAACGCTCTCGGGGTCGAACTCGTCTGCAAGTCGCCGGAAGGACTCCATGTGTGGATAGGTCGCTTCAATCTCGTCATGCCGCAGCGGAAACCATTTTCCCCAGTGCAGCCGGCCGCCGTACAGGGCCAGCGAACAGCGGGCCAGCAGTTCGGCCATCGCGTAGAACGGCTCTCGCGGCTCGGCGTAGGTGATGAGGCTGAACGAGTACCAAGGTTCCTGGTCGCCGCTGGCCATGGAGATTTGTGTGTCGTCGGGAAGGATTTTACGGACGCAGATGACATAGTGCTGCGTGAAGGTCCCCTTTTTCTGCAGGAGAGGTTCGGGGAGTCCGTGCCCGGCGAGTCGTTCTCGCAGCTCCGTGGAAACATCCTGCGTTGTCCCGGCAAACAGATCGACAACTTCGCGGACCAGAGCGGCTGCTGCTTCCACGTGCCGCCGGGGGACGAAGAATTCCAGTTCCAAGTGGCGGAATAACTCGTGTCCCATCAGCAGATTCTTGTCGCTCCGGTCCGTCACGCTCCAGCCGGTGATGGTGAGCCGCGGAAAGAGCCAGCGATAGAAGAACCGGATCGCGGAGCCGCTGCGCAGAATTGTCGCCAGGAAGATGACCACCAAGGTGATACGTGATATCGAGTCCGAGCCGCCAATAGAGTCGATAGAACGTTGCATGCCAGCTTCTGCCGGAGCCGGCGGGGGCCACCGCCCGCCGCTGCACAAAGACCTGCCAGGAATGGGGGATAAGATAGAACTGCTGCAGCGGTGTCTCCTCCTCCATCGCCAGTGCCTCAGCGACAGTGTCGCAGCGGACCACGACTTCGGTGACCTGATAGGGAGCAACGCACCGCAGCCGCACCGAGACGACAATTCCCAAGCACCCCAAGCTGCAGCGGATCGCCCGCAACTCGTCCCCGGCGGCAATCGTCCGAATGCAGGCCCGGCCGGTTTGCCGGTCGTAGGTGGCCACTCGCACCTCCGCTAGATAGTGCGAGAGACTGTGCCTCCCCGAGCCATGCGTTCCAGTGGCAGTTGCCCCGGCAATCGTCTGCTCGGCAATCAGTCCAATCGCCGGCAGCGTGACATTCGCCTGATTGTAGAGCGCGGAAAGAACGTGCTTGATCTGGCACCCGCCTCCGATGGTCGCCCATGTCTCTCCGTGAGAATCCTGCATTGTCTCCACTTGCCGCAAATGCCGCAGGTCGATCAGCACATCCGGCGTGACGATCCCGTCGCTCCAGGAATGCCTGGAAGCGACCGCTCGAATCGAATGGCCCCGCTGCTCGTCCAAAATCCGCAGCAACTCCGCTTCGTCGCGCGGTGCAAAAACATGCCCCGGCGTGAATCGCAAGTTGCGGCCGAAATTGGTGACGGACTTGCCCATGATTAACGCAAAGCCGCGAAGACGCTAAGGGGCAAAGAAGAGTGGAAGAAGAGGGTGGGACACGGAGAACACGGAAGACACGAATTTGGAATAGGACCCCATTCTCCTGCCAGCCATGTCCTCCGAAGGCTCCGTGTCAAATCCTTCTTGCTCTCCTACTCCTTTGCGCCTCCGCACCTTTGCCCCTTTGCGTTGAAAAGGAAGGCTAGTTCTTCCCCTTTACCTTCGCCAGCAACTCCACCGGCACCTTCTCCGCCACGGCAACTCCTTCAATCTGGCTCCAGGTCTTGTCGTCGAGTTCGATCCCCTTGGCGGTGCGCTCGGCCCGGTTGCGGCGTTCGACGTCGCCGGGCATGAGAATTTCCGAATCGGGGGAGACCTTTTCGGACGATTTGACGAAATCGACGAAGCGGCGGGCTTCGGCTTGGAGTTCGTCGCCAACTTGGAATGTGGCGGGGTCGAGCAGGATGGAGAGCATCCCTTGCTCGAGCTGCGTTTTGCCCGGCACCGTGCAGCCGCTGCCGGTGAGTGCGCCGGCAAGGATTTCCGTGACGATCCCCAAGCCGTAACCCTTGTAACCGCCGAACGGGAGGATGGCCCCCGGCGGATCGGCGTAAAAGACCTTGGGGTCGCAGGTCGGCTGGCCGGCGGAGTCGATGATGCACCCTTCGGGGACCATGACCCCTTTGTTGAACGCGACCTTCAGCTTCCCCTCGGCGACGGACGAGGTGGAGATGTCGTAAATGATCGGCTCGCCGCCGGCGACCGGAATGCCTACCGAGACGGGGTTGGCCGACAGCCGCCGGTTGATGCCGCCAACCGGGGCGACGAGCATCCCCAGACCGCTGGTGTTGACGAAGTGGAGCGAGATCAGGCCGGCCTTCACAATCATCTCCGCCCAGTGCCCGACCCGCCCGACATGCCCCGTATTCCGCAGGGCAATCACCGCCACGCCGCTCTTTTTCGCCTTCGCGATGCCGAGTTCCATCGCCTGCTGGGCAATCGGCTGGCCAAAACCCATCCCGCCGTCGATCACGGCAATCGCATCGTTTTCAAAGACCAGCTTGATCTGTTGATTGGCCCGGACCTTTCCCTCCTTGAGCCACTGCACATAGATGGGGGTCCGAATCACGCCGTGCGAATCGTGCCCGGTCAGATTCGCCTGCACCAAATGGTCGCTGATACAGGCGGCCTCGGCGGGGTTGCAGCCAGCGGCTGTGAAGATTTGGGTGACGAGTTTTTCGAGAGGCAGGAGAGGGTAGCGCATGGGTTACAGAGTAACGCAAAGGCGCGGAGGCGCGAAGTCGCGGAGGGTAGGAGAGGGGGAGACGGAGAGATGTTGAGTCGGGACCCTCTTTGCCTCTCTACTCTCTCACTTCCAGTCTTTGCGACTCCGCGCCTCAGCACCTTTGCGTTGAGAAGAAGAGCGACTACGCCCCGCTACAGCGGAAAGTCATCCTCCGCCGCTTGCTTCCCATACAGCGGCATGTGGCGGTAATAGACTTCGAGGATCATCGTGGAGAGGGCCGTGCTGTAGAGGCGTCCGCCGCGGTCAGCGCCGATGTCGCCGCCGACGTGCCACGAACCGGTCTGATGCCCCGCAGTGTCTTGCGAGGCGACGAGCCAGTCCCGCATCTGCACGTTCCATTTGTTCCATTTCTCGCCGTCGTTCTGGCAGAGGACCTGCGTGGCGTAGTAGTCGTAGTAGAGATTGGTTTTGCTGGGGCCGGTGTCGGCGAGGTAGTCGATGCCGCGCTGCAGGGCCGGGTTGTCTTTTTTCCAGCCGAGGTACATGCGGCAGAGGAGGCCGACGGCGGTGGTCCCTTGTCCTTTGCCCGGGTCGGTGTAGCCGTAGTAGGAGCCGCTGTCGATGCCGACGGTGTCGAGGAAATGGACTGCCCCCTGGACCGTTTTGGGATCGACTTTCAAATAGGCCATGTGTCCCGACTTAAGGGCCATGAGTTGCCAGCCGACCGCGGAGGTGTCGCCGGCTTGCCGCGGCTCATACCGCCAGCCGCCGCCGACGGGGTCTTGGGCAAACATAATGTGATTGAGGGCAAGCTGGGCCGGGGCCATCAGCGATTTATCTTGCGTCATGCCATAGGCTTCGCAAAGGGTGATGGCGGCCAGGCCGTGGGAATAGAGTTGCCCGCCCCCTTGGGCCAGGTTGCCCGTTTGCAAGCCGCCGTGGTTTTCCAGCTTCATCTGGCTGGTGAGAAAGTAGAGCCCGCGGCGGACGACCTCTTTGTATTGCCCTTCGCGATGCGTCTGCCCCGCGCCGAGAAACGGCAGCAGAGCCATCGCCGTCGCCCCGGTGCGGCAGTCGGTGAGGTTGCCGGCATTGCCGCAGCGGCCGTTGCAAGGACCGACCCGATGGTCAAAGTTCCAACTCCCGTCGGAATTTTGATGAGCGGCGAGCCATTTGAGGGCCCGAGCCACAGCAGCTTCGCTCTTTTCGGTGGCTCCTTTGATGGCTCCGATTTGAGCCCGAGCTTTCGCTCCGCGATTGGAGTAGCCGGTGCCGGAGATGCCTTCCAGAGTTGTTGTGAGGTCCGTTCGCGGAGCGACTTCGTTGCTGAACTCGTCCATTTCGACGCGGCTGGGGGCAGGATCAACTTCGGGAATGACAGAGACCGTTTCGGACTCTTCAGCCGAATCGGAAATGATTTGCTGCGTTACGTTTGGAGTCTTGTCATTTGTACTGGGAGTTGGCTCAAGCGAAATCGGCCTCAGTTCAGGATTGGTCAGCTCCTCGACGACTTCCATCGGCGGCGAATAGGCTTGAATCTGCTCATCAACCTGCCGCGGGGCGATGGTAATCAAGGCCAGAATGATAATCCCCAGAAAATGCACAATGCTGCTGACGAACCAGGCGGGCATGGCGTTGAAGAGGAGAAAGCGAGCCTGGAACTCGCCGGCGTTCTCTTCAGCAATGGAATCCTGGCGATGAGCGCGCACGACCTGATCACGAGGGGACATGGAATGGCTCCTGAAGCGGGCGTGGAGATGGAGGCGCGGAACGGCCCTTGCTAGCTCGCCTGCGCTACTTCACCTTTGCAACGCAAGAAACTTGCCTGACGAGGCGATCCTGCGAAAAAACTGCCCGCACTCCTAATCGAGCCGAGCGGGAATAATTATTCCCGAAAAATCTTCGGCTCTAGTGGAAGCACCAACGATAGGCTACGGTTGGTCGCCGTCCTTCGTCAGTATTTCCTTCCGCAGCTCCTCATAGCGAGGATGTTTTGGCTTCAATCGCAGGATTCGCTCCACCAGCGGCAGAGCCTCCTTCGGCCGTCCAGTATCACTGTAATAAATTGCCAGATACTCGAGCATCGCGGGATTCCGGGGTTCCAATAGAACAGCTTGCAACAGAGCCGACTCCGCTCCCTTTCGCCAGCCGTGCAAATGCCGGAGGAGGCCGACACGGCGCTGGAGCTCGGCATTTTCGGGAAGGCGGCGGACATCCCGCTCCAGCAGGTCGAGCTCCTGCTGGCGCAAACGGGCGGCGATTTGCAGACTCTGCTGAATGTTCTCGCGAGTGAATTTCTCCACTCTGTCCATAAATTCTGATGGCTCGCCAGCCGGTTTCGTACTGAGTTCGCGGTTCATTTCTTCTGCTTCTTGTTCCATTGCCGCTGCCAAGTTGCTGCGCGGCCCAAAAATCGTTGGTTCCAGGAGCAGGGCCAGTTGGTATTCCTGTTGAGCCGTCCTCGGTGAACCTTGACGTTCGGCAAACCCTCCCAACATCAAATGCTGCCCAGCCCGGTCACTGTTGAGCTTGGCCGCAGCCAGAAACTCCTGGCCGACCTCCGAGAATTTCCGGTAATCCGCCCCGAGAAAATCATTCCGCCCAAAACCGGACAGCCCCTGAACCGCCCGGAACCGCACCATGCGCGACGGGTCCGACAACAGCGGCAGAAACAGCTTTTGCAAATCTTCCGGCGGCCCGATTTGCAGACTGTCAATCGCCGCGGCCCGGACTGAGGCGTTTTTGTCCTGCAGCGCTTCCCGCAGGGCGGCAATGGCGTCGGCAGTAAAGTTCGGATCGGGATCAACGAACATCCCTAGTTCCATCGCCGCGGTCGCCCGCGCAATGGCCGGCTGAGTCTTATTGCCGAGCAAATCGATGAGCTTGGATTTCGCTTCCGGACGCATCTCGCGGGCCGCCAGCAGCGTCTCGGCAAAGTGCGGCTCTTTCTTCCGTTTCTCTCCGTACCACTTCTCGGCCGCGGCATCCGCCCAGCGATTGAGCCGGTCGAGTTCGGCTTTCACGGCAGTATTGCCTTGGGATCCTTCCCGGAGCCAGTCGGCGTATTCGGCGGGCCTGTTGGGGGAGGGGGATTTCGGTCGTTTGTCCACCGGCAACTTGCTGTCGGCGATGTGGCAGGCGACGCAGGCATTCGGAGTCCCCAGTTTGATGCTGAGGTCAGGCCGGGGAATCCGCAGGCTATGGTCTCGCCGCGGGTCCACATCCATGTACGTCGTCGCCGGCATGTGGCATTCCACGCACGATGCTCCCTTCGAGCCCACCTTGTGATTGTGATGATTCGGGCTGTCGAACTTGCCGGCGGGATGAGCGGTATGGCAGCTCGTGCAGAGCTGGTTTCCTTCGTGCTTCAGTTGCAACGAGTGCGGATTGTGGCAGTCGCTGCAGCGAACGTTCTTGTGGAACATCTTGCTCTGGGTGAAGGAGCCGTATTCGTAATCCTCTCCCAGTATTTGTCCGTCCGGATGGTATATCTGATTCCGCAGCAACTCCGTGGCGTAAAAATCATGCAGTCGCTCTCCCGCCGCATAGTCACCGTGAATGGGGCTGCGGACGGAGTGGCAAGGAGCACAGGCTTCCACCTGGGCCAGATTGCTCTCCCCCTTCAGCTTCGCCAGGGCATACCCGCGATTCCGGTCCCAAAACAGCGACCGGCTCTTCGCGAGTTGCACATGCAGGCTGCCGGGACCGTGGCAAGCTTCGCAACTGACGTCCATCTCCGAGAATGTCGTGTGGTAGGTGCGAGAGTCGAGATCAAAATTCCGCTTCAGGTTCGTGCTGTGGCAATCCGCACACGAAGTGTTCCACCGCTGCGTCACTCCGGTCCAGTGCAACTCGTCATCCGACTCCAGCCGTTCCTCCACGTCGGGGGGATTCTGATAGAACCACTTTTTCTTCTTCGTGTCCCAGGTCTCGCGCAGCACTTGCACGCGGCTGATTTCTTCTTCCGGCATGTCCGCGGGGCGGTCGAACTCCACCATGTACTGCTGGAGCGGCGTGACGCCGAAGACGTACTTCACTTCAAAATCGGCCAGCTTGCCGTCCGGGCCGTCGGTATGGACGAAGTACTTGCCGTCCTTTTGAAACATACGGCTGCTGACGCCATGATGCTGTAATTCCTCGTTGTTAAAGCTGGCCAGCACCGTCTCGCTCGTCGCCAGGTCCATCGCCAGGTCGTGATGCGAGCCACTCCAGGCCTTGGCTTCCTGCTGATGGCATTCAATGCACGACTGCCGGCCAACGTACGTCGCCGTCGCATCCTCCGGCAATCCGTACCAGTAGTCAGCAGCAATACCAGTGGCTAGAGCCACGGCGATGAACAGGGCGATCATCATTAACCCCGCGCGGCTTAGCAGGGTTCGGCCAAGCGAACGAAAAGCTTCTGGCGCTCGCCGGTGGGAATGAAGTCGCTGGCGTTTGTTCATAGCCACCATTTTACACGAAGGGGTCGGGAAGGGTTTTCGCGCCGTACAAACCCCTCCCGACTGCTACCGGCAACCGGTATATTGGAGTCAGTAGCGAGGGACCGCTCGTTGTCCCCATTCTCTTTCGTCAGGATTTGCCATGACTGCTTCCTCGGTGGCCGTGGAGCATGTGCTCGTCGTTCCTACCAGCCTCTTCCACAAGCTGGGACACTTTCAAGGCTTCTCCAGCGATACCAAACGGTATCTCACGGAGCTGCTCAAGCCGGAGCACGCCAGCTATTTGCCGCGCGGAAGGATGGAGATTGACCCCAGCTACAAGCAGCTTATACCGTACGTGCTGTTCCGCTACCGCGACTCCGCCGGCCGGGTCTGCGTATTCCAATACACCCGCGGCAAAGGGCAGGGGGAAAGCCGTCTGCATGCCAAGCGGAGCATTGGGATCGGCGGGCATATTTCGTCGGAAGACCGGACTTGCAAGAGCCCGTATGAAGAAGGAATGCGGCGGGAACTGGCGGAAGAAGTTCAAATTGACACTCCATATCGCGCCGGCCTCGTGGGTCTCATTAACGACGACCAGACCGCGGTCGGCAAGGTTCACCTCGGCATCGTTCACATCTTCGACGTCGAAAAACCGCTCGTCAAAGCGCTCGAGCCCGACATCATCGAAGCCGGCTTTCAACCTGTGGAGAAGCTCAATCTCGACTTGGCTCAGTTCGAGACCTGGTCGCAGATTTGTTTGAAGGCGTTGTTTCTCTAGTAGCCTGCCGGCGGAAATGGGAAATCTCAAATCTCAAGCAATAAAGAGTCAGGAAATTCAAAGCACGAAACAGAGTTTCCCAATTCTCCATTTGAATTTGTTTGAGATTTGATGTTTCTGATTTCCTCATCGCCGTCTCAGAATCAGCACCACATCCTGCGTAGCCGAATCAAGGATCGCAGATTCATCGAGCGAGTAGCGGAAGTCAAAAACGTCCACCAGGTCGAATTCGGGGACTTCCGCCAATAGCCGGCGGAGTTGCGGCAGTGTGTAAGTACGGAAGCGGAGCTCGTCCACGATCTGGAATTGATCGGTGGGCGAGTAGACGTCCATCGTCATGCGGCAGCGTTCCATACGGCCGCGACGGTCCACTTCAAAGGTCTGCAGGTGAGTGTTGATGCAGAGATGTCCGCGGCGGGCGGACCAGGATTCTTCCGTAAGAGGTTCACCTTCCGTCGGTGTGAGATGGAGGCCGAGAACGTAGATGCCTCCCTTCCGAATCGCCCTCGCCATGCATTGCAAGTGCGCTCGGGCCGAGGCTTCCGTCGGCAGGTGTCTAAAGCTGTTGATGGTGTTGAACGCGCCGTCCACCGGTTTGGGAAGCGTGAACTTTGCCATGTCGCCGATGAACGCCGTCTCCGGCAGGTCGTGCTTGGCCAGCCGGCGGTTGCAGTAATCAACCGCTCGTGGATTAAGGTCCAGCCCCGAAACGCTGTACCCCGCCTTCGCCAGCCGGTACACCAGTCGCCCAGTGCCGCAGGCGGGCTCGAAGAGACGCTTGGTCTTCCCCGTGACGAACTCCTGGAAGGCCGCGCGAAGAAAATCGAACTCTGCCTTCCAGTCGGAACCGAAGACGAGATCGTAGTAGCGGGGATAATCGTAGAGATTAGCGACGGTGGTGGGCATAAATTAGTAGCCTGCACACTCCGTGGGCAGGCATGTCCGCTCACGGAGTGAGCGGACTACTATGACTTATCTCATCACATCCGCAAAGGCCGCCTGGAGTTGCTTCATCCCCTTTTCCCCTTGCAGGCCGTCGACGACGACGTTCACCCGCACTTCGCTGGTGTTGATGAGGTCGAGGTTGATGCCGGCTTCGGCGAGGGACTTGAACATACGGATGGCGACGCCGGTATGGGTCCGCAGCCCGACGCCGCTCACGGAGAGTTTGGCGATGATCGGGCTGCTGGTCACGCCTTTGCAGTGCAGTGACTTGGCGATTTTCTCAGCTGCTGTCACGCTTTGCGCGAGCTGTTTTTGCGGCACGGTGAAACTGAGAACCGCGCTGCCGCCGGTGCTGGGATGGCTTTGGACAATCATGTCTACAAAGATTCCTGCGGCGGCGATTTCCTCGAACACCTTGGCGGCGATCCCCGGCGTATTGGGGACGCCGCTAATGCTGACCCGAGCCTGCGTCGGGTCGAGCGAAATATCATCAATCGTCAGCCCTTCCATCGAAATCCGCTGCAGTCGTTCGGCAACGTCGGCCGCATCGGTGGAAGTAGTGCGATGGGCCAGTGGTTTAACGGGAGTGGTCGGCTCTTTCTCGAGTTCGAAGGCCTGGTGAACAATCCGCAGGGCCCGCTGGGATTCGTCCCGATTGACCAGCACGCTGATTTTGATCTCGCTCGTCGTAATCATCTGGATGTTGATGCCCGCATCGGCGAGCGCCTTGAACATCTTCTGAGCGACACCCGTCTGCCGAGCCATGCCGAGGCCGACCACCGAGACCTTCGCCACGTTACTGTCCGACGTGACGTCTGTCGCTCCCACCAGCTTCGCCGCTTCCTGCACGGCTTCCAGGGCGGTATCGAAATCGAGTTGCGGGACGGTGAAGGAGATGTCTGCTTTTCCTGACTCACCGACGTTTTGCACGATCATGTCCACCGAGATGTTCTTGGCGGCGATGCGGCTGAAGATTTCCAAGCTGGTCCCCGGGACATCGGGAACGCCTTGTACGCTGATGCGGGCTTCGTCCTTAGTGATGGCCGCCCCGCTGACCGGCTGATCCGGCCGCTCCGGCTCCGCGACGATCATCGTGCCGGGCTGGTCGGTGAAGCTGCTCCGGACGTGAATCGGCACGTCGAACTTTTTGCCGAACTCGATGCTGCGGCTGTGCATCACGCCCGCTCCAAGGCTGGCAAGCTCCAGCATCTCGTCATAGCTGATGCGGCTGACGCGGCGGGCCTCGGGAACCACACGGGGATCGGTGGTATAAACGCCGTCCACGTCGGTATAAATCTCGCAAGCATCCGCCCGCAGCACCGCTGCCAGGGCCACCGCGGTAGTATCGCTGCCGCCGCGGCCGAGCGTAGTGATGTTGAAGTCCTCATCAATCCCCTGAAAGCCGGCGGCAATGATGATGTTGCCCGCATCGAGAACCTTCTTCATCCGGGCGGTCTCAATGCTCTTGATGCGAGCCTTGCCGTGCGTGGTGTCGGTCTTGATGCCGATCTGGGCCCCGGTCATGCTGACCGCCTTGTGGCCCAGCGAATGAATGGCCATCGCGACCAACGCCACGCTCACCTGCTCGCCCGTCGAGAGCAGCATATCCATCTCGCGGGCCGGCGGCTTGTCGGTAATCTGCCGGGCGAGGTCGATCAGCTCGTCGGTGCTGTGCCCCATCGCGGAGACCACCATTACGACCTGATTCCCCTCCTGCTGCGCACGAATGGCCCGCCGAGCCGCCTTGAGGATTTTTTCCGGATTGGCGACCGAGGTGCCGCCGAATTTTTGCACGATGAGAGGCATGGAGCAGTGGGTAAAGGTCAGAGAGTTGAGTTTCGATGTGAATTGGGACTCGGGCACCCACCGAGTATGTCTCGGTGGTGAAAGTGATTTTGCACTAGATGTCGCACTTTGGGAATCCTGCCCCCGCGCACCTCGTGCCACTAGGGATGAACCCTGGTGGCATCAGGTGGGAGGCACCTTGCGATTCACAGCAACGCAAACGATTCGAGCCGGCTTCTAATACGCGTTTTCCCGCTTGAGCACGACAAAGATCGTGCGGAACAAAATCTTCACGTCCATCCAGATCGACCATTCGCGGATATATTCGTGGTCGCACTCGACCCGCTTTTGCATCTTGTCCAGCGTGTCGGTTTCTCCGCGAAAGCCCCGGACCTGGGCCAGGCCGGTGATGCCGGGCTTGATTTTGTGGCGGAGCATGTAACCGTCGATCAGGGCCCGGTACTGCTCGTTGTGGGCGGTGGCGTGCGGCCGAGGGCCGACGAGCGACATCGTCCCTTCCAGCACGTTGAACAGCTGCGGCAGTTCGTCGAGCGAGGTTTTGCGAAGGATAGCGCCCAGGCGGGTGATTCGCGGATCGCCTTGCGTGGCCTGAGTCACCTTCGCGCCGTTTTCCAGCACCCGCATCGAACGGAATTTCCAGACCAGAATTTCCTTGCCGTCCAGGCCGTAGCGAAGCTGACGGAAAAAGACCGGGCCGCGGCTGGTGAGCTTGATGGCCAGGGCGATGAGCAGCATGGGAAGGGAAACGGCCGCGAGGATGAGGCCGCCGACCACAAGGTCGAAGACCCGTTTGACCAGGCCATCCACGCCGTAGAGCGGGTTCTCAAAGACGCTGACGGCGGGGAGGCCCCCGATGTCGGTCCAGCGGGAATGGAGCAGTTGAAAGACGAAGAAGTCGGGCACGATATAGACCGAGGCGGTGCTGTCCGCCAGTTTGGCGAGCACGCCCCGAATCCGGTCTTCCGCACGCATCGGAAACGTGATGTAGATGCGGCTGACGAAGCCGGCTTTGCAGTCGGCGACGAGGTCCTCAATGCCGCCGATGCGTGTTTTCAGTCCCGCCGGCAGGCTTGGGTTGCGGTCTTCGGGGCGGTCGTCGTAGAAGCCGGCCAGCTTGAGGCCGAGTTCCGGCGACTCTTCGATGTTGCGGGCAAGTTGAAAACCGAGCTCGTTCACACCGACGATCGCAAAGGGGCGGGTGTTGATGCCGCGGCTCCAGAGGGCTCGGCAGACTTGGCGCAGCAGAGTGTGCGACGCGACCGTAAGCAGCGGCGTGAAAACCAGCCACAGGGCGAGCAGCGAGCGGGGAAATTCCGCCAGCCGGCCCGTGGCAAAGCCAATCGCGGCGAGAATCGCAAACGAGCCGCTCCAACCCAGCAGCGAGCCAAAAATCTCCCGCTCGGGAGAGGCTCCACGCCACGAGCGGTACATCCCGCTGAACTCCGCCACCAGGTAATGCACAATCACCGCCACTGCCCCGGGCAGGGCATACCCACCCGCCTCCACTCCCAAGAACTGGAGCGCCAGCAGCAGCCCCCCCGCCACGCTCGCCGCATCCGCAAATCGAAGCAGCGAACTGCCGAAGGAAAAGTGCTGATGGATATGGCGCGAGGGGAGAGTCATGGGATTGTGAGATGCAACTAAAGTGCGAGGCATTGAGACGGACTGCCGGTTGGAAAATATAGGTCACGCCGCAGTGTGAACCGGCCTCTTAACTCCTCTTCAAAATCAGTCTTCGAGGCTGCCAGACTTTGGCGGCCACTGTTTTTGCAAACCTTTTTATCGCAAAGAGTTAGGCCACTTTCTAAGTCAGTTTTGCTCCTCGTGATTCACCGATTTACGCCCTTTTTTCCAGAAAAGTTACGTCGACTAATATTTTCGCAACCTATTGAATCCAAACAACTTAGGTAATTCGCATTTGACGTAAGTCCCTGAATCAGACCCTGAATCCAGCCTTTCTGATTCATCGGCAAGTCGCAAGTCCTTACCCGGCAAGTTGTTAACCACTGAGTCACCCTCTTGATTCACCCCGGCGAGCGGCCAGCGTAAGCTGGCTGATACTACCCACTACCCACTACCCACTGAAAACTGAACACCGTCGTCTTAGACACGTGAACTATTATACACACCCACCTGCCAAATCTCAGACCTTCGGCACAAGAATTTCGGAAAATCTTAAGAGGCGCAAACACTAACCCGAAGCGCCAGCGAGGGAGCGACGAAACTAGCCCGACGCGCCAGCAAGGGAATTCCGCGCCGCACCGGCAACAACGGCCGTGCCTCTTTAGCCCTATCGAACACCCTCGCTTGCGCAACGGGCTGGTGAAGAGACACCAGCCTGATATTCAACACGCTTGCCGGGCCCCCCTGCTCCCCTACTCGATAAACCGCTTCAGCAGGACTGCCTTGTCGGTGTTGTGCCGGTGCCCCGGCTCAAAGGCCACGGGGACGCTCCGGTCGATGATGTAAAACGCCCGGTGCCGCTTCACGTTCCCCTCATCCACCCCCACCTCCTGCGCCAGCCGCAGACCGTCGGGATGAGCCGAGTCAATTCCACCGGGATTCGACTCCACCTCGAAGTAGCCGATGGTCATCCAAACCGCATAGCAGTTGGAGTTGGTGGAGAAAAGATTCGCGACTTTTTGCAACGGCTGGAAACGGAAGTACGGATTGCGGGCCGCGTCCTGATGAGGACTTACGGACGCATTTGCGAACAACGGTTGATTGCCATCGATTTGCGGATACTGTGGCAACGGGGGAGGAGTGGGAGGTGCCAAAATCGGATCATTAAATTGCGTGGAATCAAGGTAGGGATCTTGTCGCAGAAGTCCGCCATTTGCGGGGCTTTTCCGAGGTAGGAACTGCGGCGGAGGTGAATTAGGATTTTGCGGCATCATGTCTCCTGAATCCGCCGTCCGAAATGGATTGCTGAAGTAAGAAGGGTAGCTCGGGTCATAATTCAGCGTCAACAATTGAGTGGAGTCCGCTCCCCAGCCTTGCCGGTTCAGCGCCCAGCGGAATCGGAATCGGCCTCCGTCTCCTTCATTTGGCGCATTCAGGGTGCACATATCGCGGGAGCCGCGCACCGCAGAGTTCCAAACATTGTCGTCGAGGATGGTGTTAATGTTGATCCGCCCCGGTTCCCGGAAGCGGGACAAATAATTGAACGGGGGCCGATAGCCGGAAGGGGCCGGATTGGGGCTTAGAAACTGATCGGGCTGGTAGTACTTCTCAGTGTCGCTATATGGCGTGCGCGTCTCGACAAAATCGAAGAGCCGCGACATTTCTGGTGCGGTATTGCCACCGTTGGCATCCGAATGAAAGAAATTCAGGATGTGACCATACGGGTAGGAATCAAGTTGCGGATTCTGAGGCTGGTACATATTGTTCCAGGTCCCCGGAAGTGCCATGGGATCGGCATTCTGAAAGCTGAATTTTTTTAGAAGCGATGACGCACTCCAGCACGGCACATTCAAAAGCTCCATCGGGTTGTTATACGGACGGTTGTTGAAAGCGAAGTAAGGAAACGTCGCAGCAGGCCCACCAATACTAGAATCCTGGAACGAAGGCGCACCTCGATAAATGCCTGCCACTGCGCCTAGGCCGGGTTGATAGCGTTTGTTTAGAAAGCCGATCGTGTGGTGAAGGCTACGGGCAAAATTGTGTGGTCCCGTACCTTCAGCAGGTGAATCCAAATTCGTCGGAACCTGAGCCATTGGCAGGTCCTCCTGCGGCCACAGGTCACGAAACAAACGGTTAGGCGAGGCTACAGCGATCCAGGGCGCGTTATTTGGAGGAGCGTCGGTTGCATTAAACCTTCCACCGCGCTGAAATGTTTGCAGATTCTGTCTACCCGTAGTGACGCTTGGATCAGGAGTGGCAGATACGCCGTTGAACGGGGTGACGTCGAAGCTGGACTTGTCCACCGTGATGTAGGGATTGGTCAAGGCATTCCACCCAAGAAGCGGATTTGCCAAACGCTGCAGATGAACTGTGCGATAATTGGCAACTGTCTGATTGGTTGTCCCCAAAACTTGACCGTCGTCCATCCGTTGCGCATCGAACGGCTGATCCACCGGCGGCTCATAATGACCTTCGTCATTCGCGCCCGGCGGGGCGTACATGGACGTGCCCGCAAACGCGGCAGGATAGCCACCCGCTGGTTCGCTAATATTAAAGGATTGAGATTGCGCTACCCCGCCTCGTATCACACTATCAATTGGGAGCGCCACGACGGGAAGAATCGTGGTGGCATCGATGTCGGCACTGCCAGCCGTCAGGTTATCGGAAATCTGAACGCTTGAATTGTCTGGATTGACATTCGGGTTCAGTACAATCCGTCGCGTATCCGCATAATCTTGAACCGTGGGATCGTAGCCTCCCATCGCAGCGTTCAAGCGTCCGAAGGTCGTTGTGTACTGAATCCCTGGGATGTTTCCCGAAGAGCCGACAACAGCGTAGCGGCCGGGAAGAACTGGCGCGCGAGGGATGCCACCGCTAGGAAAGTAGATGTCCCCGTATTGCCCTCCACTCGGGTAGCTGCCGGTCGAATTGAGGTCAGCGAAATAGACCGTTCGATCCACATAATTTGCCACGGGACTTCCGCCTCCTGCCCCTTCGGTGAGAGCCTCGGGCTGCGGAGAATCGGGGTCGGCTGCGTAGTGCTGCTCGCCATTGGGTTGACCGCGGACGATAAGCATCCGCCAGACTGGAGAGTTTCCATTGGGCGATAATCGCGACAAATCAACGCCTGCGGTTCCATTGGCGCTCATGCTATATAGCTCAGACGCCTTATGGTCATAGGTGTTCTGATTACCACTCGTCCCCCGGTCGAACCACGGATTATATACTTCCACAAACGCCGCGCCCCACGGCTTGAGTTGTTGGTCGAAATCGTGAGTGCCGTCCCTCTCCATCCCCGGGTCTGATGTTCTCCGATTGTCCATGCCGTTGAATTGATCGTTCGACAAATCTTCCGTTCGGCGATCATGAATTGCTAGCGTTTCCGAGATGAGGAGTTCCGGACGTTCGACACCCCAGACAAGCCCACGATCACCGGTAATTCCTGTGGCAGGGGGCTGAACATTCTCCGGCGACATCCCGGTTCCATCCGTTTGTGGATCACCATCGATGTCCCATCCATTAAACGGATTCGAGTCATACTCAAATGCAGTCATGATGGAATCGGGGTCTCGAAAATCAATGACGTTGATAGCCCACTGAGCAAAGAACCTGGCGGTATCCTTTTGGTCGGTCATGCCATCGTGGTTCAAATCTTCGTTATGTTGCCAATTCCGGTTCCGCAGCAACATCATCATGCAATACAAATGCCGGGCCATCATCTGGCGATTGTTGTAAGTGGTCGCCTGGACGCTGTCGTTAAAGTAGTCGAAGTTTCTCGCCCCGACGGTTGTCTGAATGGTTTCGCCGCCGAATTCGCCCGGGTCATCCACCACACCGTTGCCGTTATCATCCTGGCCATTTCCCAATTCGCGATTCAGATTGAACATCTGCCCCTTGAGAATCTCAAACGGCACGATGGCCTGCATCTGGGCCATGAACGCGGGGTAATTCGGGTCACTGGGATTGGAGCCGACGGTCGGATTCCAGCCACGTTCGGTAATGATGGCGGCATAGTAGAGATCGAGAATCGTATTGTTTCCCGCACTTGAGCCGAAGGCGCTGTAATACTGTTGCCGCAACTCGCGGGGGACGATCATCTTTGGAGCAGGAATGTACGAGCCCATGCCAAAGGACTCGCGGCGAATCTGGGAGTTACCAGGAGTGCCGCGCGGCTCCGACGACAGATAACCGCCGGTAAACGTCAATAGCCGGCCGGGGCTCGCCAAGGTTCCCAAATCGTGATAGCGCAGCAGCGATTCGAGTTCGGCCACAGTATAAGGAGCGTCGACGCTCGCCCGCAGCGAGTCCCACTGGACTTCGTACGGATCGTCGATCCGTTCGTTCGTGCCGGCAAACCCCCAAATAGGCTGGCCGGTGTAATCGACGGCGATGGCCGCGCGGCCCCACACGTCAGGTGGCGTGGAATAGGCGGAAAGGGAAGGAATGGTATGGTCGCTCGGCATCCCGATGGTCCGGAGGCGGCTCCAGCCGTCATCATTATTGACATCCGTGGGAGTGCCGTTGGAGAAGCCCGGAAACTGGGCCTGACTCGTGGGATTCGGAGTGGGGAAATACCGCTGCAAAAGCAGGTTGTTATAGACGCCCGCGTCGTCATTCAGGATGTGGCGAAAGTCAACTTCCGAAGGTCCGTAGCCCAGTCCGCGGGGAAGATAGACCGGAGTGGGGCCGGCGGGATCCATCCCCGCGAAGGTATCGGTGATTTGAAACGATGTGCGCGTGTTGGCAATGGTCGCCAACGCCATGTTGCCGTGAACACTGGGATTCACGCGGCCGTCCAGATCCTTGATCAAAACCGCGACCAGCCGTTTGTACCGCCGGCCATTGGGAGCGGTGACGACTGGGAGTCCGGAATCGATCCAAATACTATCGGTGATACCATCGCCGTCGTTGTCGACATCGTAGGGTCCAGTGAGATTCGTTTCCAAAAAGTTCTGGTTGCCGCCGGTGAAATTGGGATGGTCTTCGCGCAGCGGGCGGAAAAGGATCATGCGCTTGAGGGCCACGAGTTCATTGGCTTCGTTCGCACCAATCAACTCATCGCCACTCGCGGGACTTCCGTCAGGACCGTAGGGTTGCAAAAACGCCTGCGTGGCCTGATTGGGTTGGAGACCGTTCAGAATCCCACCCGATTGCTGCAGTGATTGAATCCAGAATCGCACCAAGTCCGGCCGGTGGAATGAGGGCAGCAAGGGATAGACGTCGAACTGCGACAGCTTCCGCGTCGGCACCATCGCCAGGAAGGGATTCTGGTAGTCAGGGGCATCCCATGTCTCGTCGAGCCCCCCAATCCCTAAATTTCCCAAACCGGCATTGGGCAAATAGGCCACGCCGTAGTCGTGGCCATTCATGGACACGACTGCGTCAAGATTCTGCGTAACGGCGTTGAATCCGGCTCCCGTTCCGTTAAACGGCGCACCGTTGATTACGAACCGGCTCCCCTGGTTCGGCTGCACGGGAATAGGGAGATCGCTCTCCGGGGCTTCTATAATAAATCCTGGCGTTCCGGCATTGCTATTCCCGGCGGGGTAGTACGCCATTATTCGCGTGCTCAGTCCAGCAGCAGGACCGCTCGTAAAGGTGATCACGCGGCCGGCGTAGTAATTCGGAATTGGATGGGTGGGGAAATTACTAGGATCGACTTCAAAATAGATGGACTGGCCTGCATTGAAGGTTTGAAGGTTTGGCAGAGTTGGATGTATGGTGACTGGCTGCCCATTAGTTCCAAGTATCACTCCGTCAGTTCCATACAAGTCTCCCAGCAGCGAGTGAGGACCAATGACGGAGCGGGGGGATGTTGGAGTTTGGAGGCTGCCGTAGAGAATCTGCCCCAGGACTTCTTCCATTTCCCGTTCGGGTTCGTCGCCGTAGCGGTGGGCGCGTTGGTTTTGGGCGGAGGCGTTTTGGTAGTTGCCGGCGATCAGGACGTAGGTGACGCCGATCATCAGGAACAGCGTCAGGAGGCTGACGACGACCAGGAGGACGACCCCGCGTTTTTCACGACGAAGCCTGTTCAGACGATTTGCCCTGCGCTGTGACATAACGATACCCTCCGCGCCGAAAGGCGCTTGCTCGAATTTTGCTGGAGTCCCGCCTTCAGGCGGCAACCGGCGCTATAGCCGGGACTCCAACGGGCCTGCTTCTCTGTTCTCTGTTCTCTCGTTCTCTCTGTCTCAACCCACCGAACCCGTCGCCTAGCGCGTCGGGCTAGTGTCTCTGTCTTTCCGTCTCTCATTCTCGACCTTCAACACCCTCGCTTGCGCGTCGGGTTAGTATCAGGGGGCTCACGCCCCCCGCTCGCCTGTCTTAGAACCCGTTTCCGTCCCGCTCCAGCCGCACCGTCCGTTCGTAGACGGCAACGACATTGGGGATGATGATGACTTCGACGTCGTCGGCGAAATTATCGGGAACAAAGTCGGATACTACATTTCCGGAACCGCTGTCGACGTAGCACGGTAAGACATTCGCCAGGTCCCAATCGGGGCCGACGAGAGTCACATCGCGTTTCCAAATCCCCGAGCCAATGACTTGTTCGTAGGGGTCTTCATCCGCTTCGCTAATGCGATACCACTTGAACATTCTGCGAAGCAAGAAGGGCTTTTGCATGTTCGACGAGCCATTATCGACCGGGCCGCGAATAAAACCGGCGAGCATCACCCAATCCCCGGCGCGCATATCGAGCACACTGACCGTATTGGAGGTAATCGTTACCTCACCACCTCCATAGCCGCTTCCGTGAAAGTCCGGGTTGGGCTTGGACGCTGACTGGCCCAGAATGATGGCGCTTTTTTCGTGCACCAAGGGAGCACCGACGACAAGATTCGGGCTCCGTTTGTTGAAGATCACCGTGGAGAGAACGTACTTGTCATCCGTTGCGCCGGTGAACTGATCGAACTTGGGGACGAGCGTCGCCATCCAGGAGAGCTTTCCTTCCTCCTCGCGCTTGCCGGGGAGGATTCCTCCGTTGTTTTGAATGGGGGAATAAATCTGAAAGGCGGGGAGGGAGTTATCAGCTCCGCCACCGGCCCCCTGTTGCACGCCCGAGCGTTCGTAGACCAACTGGTCCTCGAAGCCGAACGTGAAGTCGGCCTGGAACCGGCCCATGGGTGACGGGCTGAAGACGTTGTTATTCCACAAGGTCAGGCGGGCCATTCGCGGCGGCCCGGCCGCAGCAGCTCCTGTGAGCACGAAGGGGGCGAACGTAGGAAAGCGAGTTACCTGGGGGTCGCTGGGAATGGGATTAGGATTGTTGAAATTATAGGGACCCATCGCCGTGGCGGGCTTTAAATTCTGAGCGTAAAGCTTGGGATCGATGCAGTACGATTCGCTAGGGGCGGCGAAATCAAGCAAATTCTGAGCAGTGTCCAGTCGGTAAGCTTCTGTGGCCGGGTTCAGAACGACATATCGCACCCACCGGTCCGGCCGGCGCATCGCCTGGGCGTCGAACTTATGCACGGCTGTATCCGCGCAGATGGCAACTTCGTCGTTGAGCCGGCCTTTGCGGGCCATTTCGCTGGCGACGGGAAAGACGCTGATCGCCCCGAGGAGGCCGATCGTGGTGATCATGATGGCGAACAGGACCTCCAGAATGGTCATGCCCGAATGCGGTCCGCTCGCTCCGCGAGCGGACAATCGAGTGGCGACTCGGCACCGAAGGTTCCGCTCGCGGAGCGAGCGGACCACAGGGGACCAGCAAGTTCTAAGATCGTGGCTCATGGTTACTGCCCTCCCTTTACGTCCTGAGTGATGGCGTATTCGCGGGCGCGGATGACATAGTCGAAGAACGTGGGAGTGGCCGGCAGCAGGGCTGGATCGATGGTGAAGGCGTTTTCGGTGGTCGTGACGGATCCCGTCATCCGCCCGACGGAAACCCAGAGGGCGTTGGCGTCCACCAGGTTGTTATCGCTGAGCAACTGCGGGGGAACGTTGTAAACGGCGTTTTGAACTTTCTCCGGCCGGCCGACGAGGAAATGAACCGCGCCGGGGGCCGCGCTATCCACGGCGCGAAACGGAAAAATGGGGCTGGACTGATTGGCGTTGCTGTTGTCGTAGACCTGATAGACCACATTGGCCACCGCGCCGCTGGGGGCGAACATGACCAGCACATAGCCCGGCGGCGTCCCCACGGGCGTGCCGCAGGTGGCAAAATTGACCCCGTCATTGCCGAAGCCGGAGTACATCAAGTCGATGGCCGTCCCGCGGGGGAGGTTCAATGGTGCGCCGATGCGGCGGGGAGCCCGCGCGATTTCATACTGGTAACCGGCGTAGGGATTGTTGGTGGCGTGATAGAGGCCGTTGGCCGTGGGGGGGAGTGTGGGACCGCCGACGATGAAGAACAAGTTGGGGTTATTCAGCGGGGCGGGACGGGCGGGGTCCCCCCGCAAGCCATTGAAGATCGGCCCCTTGTGATCGAACCGGATGAGAAAGGGCTCCCCCGGAGCGACCAGCGTGGTCAGGCCCGCGGCAGCAGGAATAAAGTTGAGGAGCCATGGGGGGCCGTTGACGGTGGTGGCCGTTTGGTTGACGGCAAGGTTGGTCACGACGACGCGAGATTCCAGCACGTCCCCGGAATACGGCGGGGGAACTTCCGCCAGGAAGAGCTGCGAGGATTGATAGATGCCGGGATAAGCGGTGGGATCGCCGATTTTCTCGGAAACCAGATAAATTCCGCAAGGCCGGCCGGTGGCGGCGGCGCGGGACTTGGCCATGGCGATGTAGGAATTGAGCTGCCGCGACGATTCGCGGACCTTGGAATCCTCCAGGGTCTGCTTGATGCGGGGGAGCGTGGCGATGACCAGCAGGAGCATGATGGCGATGACAATCAGCATCTCCATCAGGGTAAAGCCGCGAATGTTTGTAGTAACCGGCTTTAGCCGGTTATGAACCCGCTGAAGCGGGTTACTACAAACTAAGAATTGGAGGGACATGCTACCTCGCCTCCAGGTCGTGATTGGTGATGTTGTCGCCATAGTCCAGCGAACTGTCGCCGTTGGTATCAGTCGGTGTGCCAATGGCTCCAGTGTTCACGTAGGGGTCATTGGCCGGTAACGTTGTGGCGTAAATGAATCCGCCGCCCACGTTGATATCGTGCCGCTTATCTGGGCCGGCGGACCAAATTAGTGGACGTAACGCGAAGGGCGTAAGCGCCGAACCGTTTGTCCAGCGTGGGTCTACCTTAAATGGGTCAAATGGGTCCGGATCCTCCATCGTTTGTGAAGTGACCGGAAATGGAGCAATGTCAGCACGATAACCGGGTGCCCAACGAAGGAATGCGATGGGCTGTCCCCAGGAATCAAGAATCTCGTTCATTCCATCGTCATCCACGTCGCCAATTTCGGTGGGCGAAAAGTAGTCGAGCGCACTTTTTTCGCCATCCCGCATAGTGGCAAGGATCAAGTACAGGCACTCTGCGTTCTCGTTAGGACTCGACCAATTTTCGATGCCATTCGCATTCGCTGCGGCACGTCGCAGATACTGCTTGTTCAAAGCCGGTCTTGTTGGGAGTACTGCAAGGGACATTGACGGATAAAGCGATGCGGATGGAATGATCACGCCGGACGGACCCACGTAAGTCGGACCAGCGGTGACGTCGGTTATGCGGTCAGGCATTTCAAACCGCATCAGTTCGTGTATCGCCAAGAGTCGCAACGCCGCTGCATTCTGTGGCGTTGTTCCGGGGTTTATCCGAATCGGCGCTTGCCGAGTGCGATAGCTCTCATATTTCTCGCCGATGAGCTGGTCAATCTTGGCGATGATGCTCCGGGTCCGCATGCCGCGGGCTTGTTGGGCGGCGGTGGCGTAGACCGACATGGCCATGGCCGTGAGGATCGCGATGATGGCGATGACGATGGTCATCTCAATCAGCGTGAAGCCGGCGCGGCGGTGGCAGTTGCGGTTGGTGGAGAGCAAGGTGGACATAGTTTGGTTCCCGTCGCGGGGATGGGAGTTTTGCTTAAGGAGCGCGGTGGTCAATCAGCTTGCGCCCTTCCGTGAAGTCGGCCATGTTGTCGCTGTCTTCCTCGTTGGTGTTGATCATCGTGGGAAACATCTTCGTGTTGTTCCACACAAATCCGCTGTTGCTAAAGGCGTTGATGACCGCGCCATAGTTGCCGTCCTGGCCGGAGCAAACGATTTGGAAAGTAGTCGGGTTCATGAACTTCGACTGATTCTTGGCAATCGCTACGGCGTCCGTAAACGGCTGAGCCACTTGCCGAGCCGCATAGGAGGGGTTCTGTGAAAAGGCATACGTGCGGCTGTCAAAATACATGTAGGTGGTATCTTTGCAAAACTGCGCCTGATAGCCCGGAATGCCGTCGGTGTCGTTATCCACCAGGCGGCGAGAATCGAACTCGTAATGGACCCAGCGGGTATTGCTGCCTGGGTAGTCGTTGAAATTGAGCTGCGTCGTATCGTTTCCACCGGCGTAGTAAAGGACGCCACTGTTGTTGAATACGAAATTCTTGAAGGGCTGGCGGGGATCGTTGGCGATCATGGCGAGCCAGAAGACAAGGGCTTCGTCCTGATCGAGCCGAGGAGCGATGGCACCGTAGAATTTGTACTTTTCGGCAGAGGTCATTTTGGGATAGCAGCGGAGAAAGTGCCGCTCGCAAATGGAGTTATACGCATAGGTCGTGGGCGCATTGCTCGCATACCACTTGCCTTGCTGGGCAGCAAAGGTCGCCCCATAAGCTGGATCCCAGTCCATGCTCGGGGGATAGTCCCCATGCTCCTTCTTGTATTCCTCGACAGCCGTCTTGAGCTGGCTCAGCTCAAACCCAATGGCGGCGTTGCGGGCGCGGCTGATGGCGCCCATGGCGACGGGGATGAGGATCGCCATGAGGATGACGATGATCGCCACGACGACCAGGATTTCGACCAGCGTGAAGCCACGGGGTGTTGTTGAAAGCGAGCGGCGGGATGGGGAGGAGCGGGACATGTGAGGGACTCCTGCGAGGGACGGCTTTGCTTGGGGTAGGACGGCCTTCCTAGGCCGTCGGTATTTTTTGGGGACGGGCTGGGAAGCCCGTCCTACGAGTTTTAGTTAGTTACAAGACCCTCACCCCGGCCCTCTCCCAGGGGGAGAGGGAGAGGAAGAGCGGTGGAGGCTTTACGCCAGACCTTGGATCAGACCGATGAGGGGCATGAACAGGGAGATGACGATAAAACCGACGCAGACGCCGAGGAACACGATGAGCAGCGGTTCGATGAGCTTCATCAAACCGTCAGTGAGCGTGCTGACCTCTTCGTCGTAAACGTCGGCCACTTTATAGAGCATGGTATCGAGCTCGCCGGTCTCTTCGCCGACGTCCACCATGTTGACCACCAAGTCGTCGGCCACGCGGGTGTTCATTTGCAGGGCATACCACAGGATGCAAATGATGCCGAAAGCGAAGGCCCCGCCGACGAACGGCAGCGGGCCGCCAGCCGCCTTGGCCACGCCAGGGAGGCAGAGGACGGCGAGCGGCCCAAACGCCCCCAGGAAAAACCACAGGAATGCCGTGATCGGATGAAAGCCGAGGCGGGAGTTGGCCTTCATGGGCTTGGCGATGGTTTCGCCTTCGCGGATGGCGTCGGTGACCTTGGCGAACATCCGTTCAAACATGGCGTTGCCGGCCGTTTCGCGAGTGATGGTGAGCCCTTCCAAAATGGGAACGCCGCTGGCGACCAGCGTCCCCAGGGTCCGCGTGGTGCGGGCCATAGTGTTCTTTTCGATAAGCATCCCCATAATCGGCAGGCGGAGCACGAACATGTCGTAACCCATGCGGCCGTGCTTGAACTTGCGGAGCAACTTCAGGAACAGCCACGCGCAGAGCGGGATCAGCGGAATGCAGAACCAGCCGTAGTCGACAACCCAGCGGGAGAAGTTGATGAGGATGACGGTGGGGACGGGGAGCTTGAGGCCGAACTCCTGGAACATCTTGTCGAAGACGGGAACGATCCAAATCATGATGAAGCACAAGATGAGGATGGCCACGATGACCACCACCACGGGGTAGATCATGGCTCCCTTGACCTTCCGTTTGAGCGATTCGGATCGCTCCAGGAATTCGCTGAGGCGGCGAAGAATGACTTCCAAAGCACCGCCGGCTTCGCCCGCCTTGATCATGTTGATGTAGAGGCGGCTGAAGACCTTGGGTGATTTGCCCATCGCTTCGGAAAGAGTGGCACCGCCTTCAATTTCGTCGCCCGTGTCGCCAAGGGCGTTTTTGAGCCTGCCCGGCTTGCACTGGCCTTCCAGAATCCGCAGGCTGCGGAGAATGGGGAGACCGGCGTCCTGCAGAATGGAAAGCTGCTTGGTGAACAGGGCCAGGTACTTGCTGCCGCCGCCGCCAATGGTGAAACCGCGCCGCTTTTTTCCGCCGGGCCCGCGAGCAGTTCCCGCCGCGGCCTTTTTGACCGCGATCTTGGTGACGAAATAGCCCATCTGGCGGATGGTCTGCTGGGCTTCTTCCTCGGACGCGGCGTCAATCTGGTCGCGGATTTCCTGACCAGTGGCGTCCATCGCTTCGAATTGATAGGTAGGCATGGGAGGGGACCTTTTAAGGCGGTGCGGCGTGTTGTCTTAAATCCGAAATCCGAAGTTCGAAATCCGAAACAGATACATGTCGAAGCAACCTTTTCGAATTTCGTGCTTCGGATTTCGAGTTTGCTTTGTCTTAGGCTTCCAAAATTGTTTCTCGTACTACTTCATCCAAGGTCGTGGTACCGTCGGCCGAGAAGGCCAGGCCTGATTCGCGGAGCGAAACCATGCCAAAGCTCATGGCGGCTTTGCGGAGATCGTCGATGGAGGCATTCTGCATCACCAGCTCCCGCAGGGCGTCGTTCATGATCATCAACTCGAAGAGGCCGACGCGGCCCTTGTAGCCCGTGTTGTTGCAGACGTCGCAGCCCCGTCCGTGATAGAACTTGCGGCCGTTGAGCTTGCCGGGAGTGAGGCCAATCTCGTAGAGCATTTCCTCGGGGGGCTCGACCTCTTCGCGGCATTGGCTGCAGACGCGGCGAACCAGGCGCTGGGCGAGGATCGCCTCCACCGTGGCGGTGATCAGGAACGTGGGGACTCCCATGTCCTTCATGCGAGTCACGGTGCTGGGGGCGTCGTTGGTGTGCAGGGTGCTGAACACCATGTGGCCGGTGAGGGAGGCTTGCACGGCGATTTCGGCAGTTTCCAGATCGCGAATTTCGCCCACCAGGATGATGTCGGGATCCTGCCGCAGAATGGCCCGCAGGCAAGCGGCAAAGGTGACGCCGATTTCGTGATCGATGGGGATTTGAATAATGCCATCGATGTCGTATTCCACGGGGTCTTCCGTGGTGATCAGCTTGTCCTCAATGCTGTTGAGCTCGCTGAGGGCGGAGTAGAGCGTGGTCGTCTTGCCGCTGCCGGTCGGGCCGGTGACGAGCACGATGCCGTTGGGACGGGCGATGACTTCGCGGAAAATCTTGAGCATGGGCGGGTCCATCCCCACCTTGTTCAGGTTGAGGGACACGACCGAGCGGTCGAGCACCCGCATAACCACGCTTTCGCCAAACATCGTCGGGAGGACCGCCACGCGGAGATCGACAGGGTGGCCGCCGACCGTCAGTTCGATGCGGCCGTCCTGGGGGAGGCGGCGCTCGGCGATGTCCAGGTTGGCCATCACTTTCACGCGGGTGGTGATGGCGAAGGCGAGATGCCGCGGGGGAGGCACCATTTCAAACAGCACGCCGTCCGCCTTGATGCGGATGCGGAATTCGTCCTCGAACGGTTCAAAATGAATGTCGCTGGCGTGGTCCTTGATGGCGAGGAGCAGCACCATGTTCAGCAGCTTGCGAACCGGGGCGCTATCGGCCAGGGCTTCGATGCTGGTGAGGTCGGTCGCACCGCCGGCTTCCGCCGCGGCCATCGCCTTCTTGAATTCCGGGTCGTCTTCAATTTCCCCGATAATGTTCTCGATCGTATCCTTGTCGGAGGCATACCAACGGTCGAGGGCCTTTTTGATGTCGGTTTCCGTTGCGATGACGATGCGGACATCGTATCCGAGCATCTGGCGCAATTCGTCTTGAATCACGATATTTTGCGGGTCGCAAGTGGCGACGGTGAGTCGGTTCCCTTCGAAGGCGACAGGAACCACGCGGTAGAGCTGGGCCATCGACTCCGTGATTTTTTTGAGGACATCGTGCGAGAGGCCGGTATCCCCCAGTTCGACAACTTGCATCCCCATCTGCTCGGAGAGAGCTTGAACAATTTGCTCCTCATTGAGCATGTTCATTTCCTGGGCGATCTTGCCAAGGAGCGAGCCCGGGCGGGTCTGCTGCTCTTCCAGGAGCATCCCGAGCTGGTCATCGGTGATGAACCCCATGTCGACGAAGATTTGCCCGATTTTGCGGATGGCCATGACTGTTCCTGGTGCTTTCTTCCTCTCCCTCGCTTGCGCGTCGGGTTAGTGTGCCGTTCCCTCGCTTACGCTTCGGGCTTTTATCAGGGGGCTTACGCCCCCCGCTCGCCTGTCCCCTGTTTCCTGTCCACTGACTCCTGTCCGCTGTTTTTAATGTCCCGGCGGTCGTTTTCCCTGGTTCGGGTCGTTCTCTGGATTCATTGGCTGCGGCTCATCCATCCCCATTCGCTGGAAGTTGACGATGCGCTTGGCGAGTTCGTCGCCGTTGTGAGCCTTGGACAAACAATCCTCAATGGTGCACTTCTCTTCTTTCCAGAGGCGGAAGAGATGGTCGTCCATCAGTTGCATGCCGAACTTGGCCCCGGTCTGAATCGCCGAGTTGATGCGAAACGTCTTGTTCTCGCGAATCAAGTTGGCAATGCCCGGATTGACGATGAGAATCTCGTAAGCCGCCACGCGGCCGCCGCTGATTTTGGGCAGGAGCGTCTGGGCAACGACGCCAATGATGGAGGTGGAGAGCTGCGTGCGGATTTGATCCTGCAAGTTGCCGGGGAAAGCGTCAATGATGCGGTTGACGGTTCCCTGGGCGCTGTTGGTGTGCAGCGTGCCGAACACGATGTGGCCCGTTTCGGCGGCGGTAATGGCGGATTCAATCGTTTCCAGATCGCGGAGCTCGCCGACGAGGATGACGTCGGGATCCTGACGCAGGGCGCGGCGGATGGCTTCGGAAAAGCTGGGGACATCGACGCCGATTTCCCGTTGATTGACGGTCGATTTTTTGTGGTAGTGGTAAAACTCGATCGGGTCTTCAATGGTGATGATGTGGTGATCGACGTTCTCGTTGATGTAGTTCACCAGGCTGGCCAGCGTGGTGCTTTTGCCGGAACCGGTCGGTCCGGTGACCAGGAACAGGCCGCGGGGGCGGAGCACGAGCTTGGTCACCACGTCCGGCAGGCCGAGCTGCGCCGGGGTGAGCATGTTATTGGGAATTTGGCGCAGCACCATTGAAACGTTGCCGCGCTGCTTGAAAATCGAAACTCGGAACCGGGCCAGCTCGCCGAAGGCGAAGCCGAAGTCGGCACTCCCCTTTTCCTGGAGTTCGCGCTGGCTCCGTTCCGGGGCGATGCTCTTCATCAGGGCGACAGTGTCGTCCGGTTCGAGTGTCTTGGTTTCCAGCTTCCGCATGCGACCGTGGAGGCGGAAGACGGGGGGCTGTCCGACTACGATGTGAATATCGCTGGCCCCCTGCTTCACGCAGGCTTGCAGAAGTTTGTCAATGAGAATCGTGGCCATCGCCGGTCTTTCCAAGCAGCGTCCGACAGCGCGGGCAATCGCCGGCTGAGCGGAAGAGGAGAATTGTTATGGAATTGCGCGGGAGGAGAAAACCTCCCCCCAACGGCTATCTGCTAAATGTCTGTTCCGGACTTTGTCGCAGCGGCCTTTATCAAGAGAAATCGATAAAAAAGTTGCCTGTCTGAAATTACCTCTTCCGTGCCTGGAGCAAAAAAGGATGAGAATATGGCTCGCAAGCAGTGTGATTATTAGGAGGTAAATGAAGAAAGCAAAATGGCGGCAGGAATTTTCCTTGATTTGCGAAATTAGAAGTTGTCTTGCTCCGTCCGCTTGGCGTTGCGATAGACCTCTTCCAAGGTGGTAATTCCTTTGAGGACTTTATAGATGCCGTCGACGTAAAGTGTTTTCATGCCTTGAGTAATGGCGACTTTTCGGATTTCGACCGACGATTGGTTCTGAAAAATCATCTCTCGAATCTTGGCGTTAATCATCATCAACTCAAAAATCCCCAGGCGGCCGCGATAGCCGCTCTTGCTACAGTTGCCACAACCCTTCCCCTTCATGAAATGGGCCTTGGAGGCCATCTTTGGTGTGATTCCGGCGTCGGTAAGGACGCTTTCGGGTATCGAAAGGGGATGCTTGCAACGCGAACAAACCACGCGAACAAGGCGTTGAGCAAGTACTGCAATGACCGAGCTGGCGACAAGATAGCCGGGGACACCCATGTCAATCATGCGCGTCACAGCACTGGGCGCATCGTTCGTATGGAGTGTACTAAAAACTAAGTGTCCAGTCAAAGAAGCCTGAATACCCATCGACGCTGTCTCCGAGTCTCGCATTTCTCCCACCAGGATGATATTGGGAGCCTGTCGCAACATGGAGCGGATGATGCGGGAAAAATCGAGTCCTATGCTATGGCGGACTTCAACCTGATTGATGCCTGGGAGGTAGTACTCCACCGGGTCCTCGGCCGTGATGATCTTGCGGTCCGGGCGGTTCAGAGCGTTGAGGGCGGCATAAAGGGTCGTGGTCTTGCCCGAGCCGGTGGGGCCGGTCACGAGGATAATTCCGTTCGGCCGGCGGAGGAGGCTTTGGAACTGCGTGAAATTATCTTCCGACAATCCTAGTTGGCGCGTCCCCACTTTAATGTTGTCTTTGTCGAGCAGCCGCATAACCACAGACTGGCCGTGGTTGGTTGGAATGACCGAAACCCGCAAGTCGAGATCCTTGTCGCCAGCAGTGATCTTGATGCGCCCGTCCTGCGGGCGCCGACGTTCGGCGATATCCATCTTGGCAAGGATTTTTATACGCGAAATAATCGCCCCCAACAGTCGGCGAGGCGGGCTATCGCGTTTGTGCAATATGCCATCGATTCGATAGCGAATCCGCACAACCTCTTCAAACGGCTCGACGTGGATGTCCGAAGCCCGCAGTTGAACCGCTTCGCTAATCATGAGCTGGACGAGGCGGACGATGGGGGCACTGTTCTCGTCTACGGACTCCTGGGCGGACATCTGGGACTGGGTTTCCGTCTCCGTGAAGTCGATGGCGGTATCCGTGAACTCTTGCAGCACAGAGTCCGCCGACTCACCTTCCACCTGGGTGTAGTACTTATTGATCGCCTCGGTGATCCGGTCGCGGGGGGCCAGGGCGATGTCGATCTTGCGGTTGAGAATGAACCGCAGCTTTTCGATGGTGTCGATGTCGTAGGGGTCGCTGATGATGACTTTCAGCGAGTCCTCTTCCTCGGAGAGGGGAAGCACGTTGTTTTCGCGGGCGACCGATTCGGGGACAAGTTCGATGATATTTTCTGGAATCGCGACTTCCGACAAATTCACGAAATCGCGGCCATGTTCCTGAGCCACAGCCCGCATCACGTCGTCCGCCGAGCAGTAGCCCAGCTTGATGATGCAGTCCTGCAAGGACGTGTTCGTGTCCTTGGACATCTGCCGGGCTTCGTTAATCTGGTCCTGCCCGATGAGGCGGCGGCGAAGCAGAATCTCGGTAAAATCTCCCTTGCGGGCCATGTCATACTCCTGGAGGCGAAAGGCAAAACGCCCCATTTTCAGCCGAAAAACAGGTGCTGCGCCAAGCCAGCGCGCTGGAATTGGCGGTAAGCAGAGACTCTGTTGCCTCATTCTCTTCTGCCAACCAGCGGCGCCGCGGAACGCGGCTGGGATAGATTATCCCACCAATCATTCTAATTTGGCGGGAAATGGCCGCGATAGGGGGCGATTTGGAAATGCCGCGTGGACGACTATCGAAGATAGGATTCGCGCAGGCCGCGGGCCAGCGAGCTTTCCGCCGCGGGAAGAAGCGGGCCGACTGCAGATTCAGGTTTCGAAACCGTGGCGTCGCTTGTTCCAGCCGCGGCGCGGAGGTGTTCCGCGAAGGCTTCGCCAGTTCCAGCTTCCTGATTGCCCGTGAGATCGGTCAACTTTTGAGAAACGGAGGAGCCGATTTGCTCGCGCAAGGAGACGATTTCGGCGACTTGCTGATCATCGAGTGGGGGCATAGTTAGGGGGAGGTTTTCCACCGATGGGGGCTCCGGTTCCCAGGTTTGCCCGATGTGAGGACCGGTGTAAGGATCCAGGGCCCGAGCCTCCAAGGCCGGCGGGGGGACAGTCATGGAATGGCGAGGGCGAATGTCGAGCGAGACTTCGTAATTCACCAGGCCGGTCTGAATCGCCAGCGTCCCCCCCGCGCCGAGGAGCATGCCGCCCACGGCCACAAACAGCATTTGACCCGTCTTCATAGCTCAGCCTCCGTGCGTTGCCTCGAACAAAGTTCAAGGCAGGATTATATTCCCGCCCGCGGGCAAGCTCCAAGACGAGTTTTCCGGCCTACGGCACTGTGTTTTTGTCAGCGGGCTGCGCGACTTTGCCTTCCTGCAGCGTCACGTTATTCTGCTTGGCGCTGGTTCCTTGCAAGCGGATGACCTCAAACAGCAGGTCCGCTTTCTTGCCGGCGGCGACGGTTGATTTGAATTCAACGGTTTGATAGTCGTGCAGCTTCGGCTCAAGTTGGCTTTTGAAGAGGATGTGACCGGGGAGGGTGCGGCGGATTTCCACATTGATGCTCTTGCTGGTGTAGTTACGAATCCGCTGGCTGAAGATCTCATGTTCGGTCCAACCAACGAGCGAAGCGTTCTCCTCCTTGAAGGCTCCATCGCCGCCTATCTTGCGGAACTCATTGGTGCCGTTGATCTGCAGCGTCAGGTCGCTGCGGAAGACGCGAAGCTTAATCAGTTCAAAGATGACTTCCGGATCGACGCCGAGATTGAGTTCAATCTTATCGCCGATGGGTATGTACTTAACCGCTTGCCTCGTCAGGTAAGAAAGGCCGTCGCGGCCGTTGTCGCGAAAGACGCGGACGATGCCGTCGGGGAGAGGCGTCGTGCCGAGCTTGGATTCTTTGTCGTTCTTGAGCAGGTACATCCGCACGAGTTGCTCGCCGTACTCCTGCGGACGATAACGGTATTCGATCTTGAACGGGACGGTCTGACCCTCGAAGGACCGCATCCGTTTGCTCCAGCCGTTGTTGACCGTTTCAGTCCCTTCAATCGTGTAGATGAAGTACTCGCTCAGCCCCTCCTTGATGATCTCCTTCGGAGCAGCAGCATCCGGGGCAGGGGCCGCGTTCCCCGCCGGGCCGTTAGCCGGGACCATCAAGGCGTCCTTTGCCGCCTTAAAACGCCATGTTTCCCGCTGGTCGCGATCCATGTTGGCGACAGCGGCAATCGGGATCTGGGCAAGTTGCGCGATTTTCTCGACCAGGTTGATCGTGCCGACGACCAGGCGAACCTGGGCCTTCTCATACTCTTCGCCACTGTTGTTGTGCACCCGCACAAAGCCATCGAGGCTCATCTGCTTCTCGTCCGTGTCGGCGATGCAGAGATAGTCCGCCGACCAGGTGATCCCGCTGGTGAAATAAGTGATCTGAATTTTTGCTTCGCCGTCGACTTCACTCTGGACGTTCCAGTACAACATCTGCGGCTTGGCATGGGGGAAGGTCGTGTCGACCACTTCCAGCTTATCGGCCTGCGTGAGGAACTGGAGTTCCACGCTGGAGGGATCAATCAAGGTGTTGGCCCAGGAAAACTGCAGCGGGTTGACACCTCTCTTGAACGTCACCGTGCGGGTTTCGCGGACGAGGGTTATGTCCTCGCTGTTGTAAATGGTGAGTTGCACTGTGTTTCGCGCGGGAGCGGTGGAGAGGTCCACGTTTTCGGCGCGAAGGGACGCGGAAGTGCAAGCGAGAACCGAGAGAACGAGAATCGCGCTCGTGGTCTGCGAGCGAGAAAGGAATATCGCAATCACGGTTTGATCTCCGCGTTTTCCAGCGTGATGTTGTTTTGCTTGGCGTTGCGCCCCTGGCGGCGGACGATTTCAAATAGGAGGTTCGCCGTCTTGCCGGCAGGGACCTTCGCTTTGAACTCCGCCGTTTGATAGTCGTGCAATTTCGGCTCCAGCAGGCTGCGGAAGACGATGTGGCCGGGCCAGGTGCGGCGGACTTCGACGTTGATATCCTTGCCGCTGTAATTGCGAATCCGCTGGGAGTAGATTTCATGTTCGTCCCAGCCGACGAGCGTGGAGTTTTCTTCCACTTTTACGCCATCGCCGCCGATTTTGCGAAATTCGCTCTTGCCGTTGATTTGCAGCCACAAATTATCGCGGCTGATCTTTAATTTCTTGAGTTCAAAGAGGACTTCGGGATCGACACCGAGATTCAGTTCGATCTTGTCGCCGATGGGGATGTATTTGACGGATTGCTGGGTCAGGTAGGAAAGCCCTTCGCGGCCATTGTCGCGAAAGACGCGTACGACGCCGTCCGGCAGCGGCGTGGTTCCCAGTTTGCTGGCCACGTCGTTCTTTAGCAGATACATCCGCACCAGTTGGTCGCCGTATTCTTGCGGGCGGTAGCGGTATTCAATCTCAAACGGAACTTGCTTCCCGTCGAACGACCGCATCCGCTTGCTCCAGCCGTTTTTGATGGTCTCGGTCCCTTCAATCGTGTAGATGAAGTACTCGCTCAGGCCTTCCTTGACGATTTGCTTTTCCGCCAGATCTTCCCCCGCTTTCTCGGCATCCTTCTTCTCTTTGGCTTCGCCGCGTTCCATGAATTCGTGCGTCGCCTTTTTGCGAAGCTCGTTCAGCCGGCCGTCATCAAGTGCCTTGACGTCCCCCAGTCCAATCTGCGCGAGCTGGGCGATCTTCTCGACCAGATTAATGGTGCCAACGACGAGACGGACCTGGGCGTCCTCATACTCCTCTCCGCTGTTGTTGAAGACCCGCACGAACCCGTCCAGGCTCATCTGCCTTTCGGCTTTGTCCGCGATGCACAGATAGTCCGCCGACCAGGTAATGCCGCTGGTAAAATAGGTGATTTGCACCTTGGCTTCGCCATCGATCTCGCTCTGCACGTTCCAGTACAGCATTTGCGGCTTGGCGTGGGGAAACGTGGTATCGACGACTTCGAGCTTGTCGGCACTCGTCAGGAATTTCAACTCCACGCTGGACGGATCAATGAGCGTATTGGCCCAGGAAAACTGGAGCGGGTTGAGCCCCTTCTTAAAGGTCACCGCGCGGGTTTCGCGCACGAGGGTGATGTCTTCGCTGTTATAGATGGTGAGCTGGACGGAACTGCGCGAGGGGACCGTGGAAAGATCGACGTTCTCGGCGCGGGCTGTTGCGGTCAAGAGCGTTAATAAAGTCGCGGCGAGGCAGAGCCTCGCGGTGATGCGTTCCCAGGGGGAGCCTGGGAACGAGAGCGCTACACAACTCACGGCTTCACCTCGCCCTTTTCCAGCGTGATATTGTTTTGCTTGGCGCTGGTTCCTTGCTTGCGAACGAGTTCGAAGAGGTGATCGGCTTTTTTCCCCGCGGGAATGGTGGAATGAAACTCGACCGTTTGAAAGTCGTGCAGTTTCGACTCGAGCAGGCTCTTGTAAATGATGTGCCCGGGAATGGTGCGGCGGATTTCCACATTGATCGGCTTAGCGGAGTAGTTGCGAATCCGCTCGGTCAGAATCTCGTGGTCATTCCAGCCGACGAGGGTCGCATTCTCTTCCTTGAAAACGCCGTCGCCGCCGATTTTGCGAAACTCGTTGGTGCCGTTGATTTGCAAAATCAAATCGGTGCGGAAGGTGCGGAGCTTGATCAGCTCGTGGATGACTTCGGGGTCTTTCCCCAAGTTGAGTTCGATTTTGTCCCCGATGGGAACGTATTTAATCGCTTGCTGCGTGAGGTAGGAGAGGCCATCGCGACCGTTGTCCCGAAAGACGCGGACCGTGCCATCGGGAAGAGGGGACGTGCCCAATTTGGAATCCTTGTCGTTCTTCAGCAGGTACAGCCGAACGAGCTGTTCGCCATATTCCCGCGGCCGATAGCGGTATTCAATCTTGAAAGGGGATTTCTGTCCCTGCAGGGACCGCATCCGCTTGCTCCAGCCGTTCTTGATGGTCTCGGTCCCTTCGATGGTGTAGATGAAGTATTCGCTCAGCCCTTCCTTGATAATTTCCTTCTCATCCTGCGGCATCCCTTTGCCGCCGCGGGCCCCGCCGCTACGAGACAAACTTTCGCTGAGCACTTGACGCTTCCCGTTGTCGTATTTAGCCGTTTCCATCTTCTTGACTTCAGGAACCGGGATATTGGCGAGCTGAGCGATTTTTTCCACGAGGTTAATCGTGCCAACCACCAGGCGGACCTGGGCGTCTTCGTATTCTTCGCCACTGTTGTTGAAAACCCGGACAAAGCCTTCGAACGACATCTCCTGTTCGTCCTTGTCGGCGATGCAGAGATAATCCGCCGACCAGGTAATGCCGCTGGTGAAATAGGTGATTTGAATCTTGGCTTCGCCGTCGAATTCGCTCTGGACATTCCAGTAAAGCATTTGCGGCTTGGCGTGCGGGAATGTGGTATCCAGCACGTCCAGCTTGTCGGCATTGGTCAGGAACTTGAGTTCGACGCTGGACGGATCAATCAGCGTATTCGCCCAAGAGAACTGGAGCGGGTTGACTCCCTTTTTGAACGTCACCGCGCGGGTTTCGCGAACGAGGGTGATGTCTTCGCTGTTGTAGATCGTGAGCTGGACGGTGCTGCGCGCGGGGACGGTGGAGAGGTCCACGTTTTCGGCGCGGGCTGGCGCGGTCAAGAGCGCGAATGCAGTCGCGGCGAGGCAGAGCCTCGCGATCGTGCGTTCCCAGGCGGAGCCTGGGAACGAGGAAGTTTTAATCACGGCTTCACCTCGGATTTTTCCAGCGTGATGTTGTTCTGCTTAGCGCTGGTTCCCTGCTTGCGGACGAGTTCGAAGAACAAGTCTGTCTTTTTGCCCGCTGCCACGGTTGCATGCAATTCCACGGTCTGATAGTCGTGGAGCTTGGGCTCCAGCGAGCTTTTGTAGAGGACGTGCCCCGGAAACGGGCGGCGGATTTCGACTTTGATCTCCTTGCCGCTGTAGTTGCGGATTCGCTCTGAGAAGGTGTCGTGGTCGTCCCAGCCGACGAGCGTGGCGTTCTCTTCCTTGAAGGCCCCGTCGCCGCCGATTTTGCGGAATTCGCTCGTGCCGTTAATCTGCAGGATCAGGTCGGTGCGGAAGGCCCGCCACCTAACCAGTTCGTGGATCACTTCCGGATCGCGCCCCAAGTTGAGTTCGATTTTGTCACCGATGGGAACGTATTTGACGGCTTGCTGAGTCAGATACGAAAGGCCATCGCGCCCGTTGTCGCGGAAGACTCGGACCATGCCGTCGGGGAGGGGCGAGGTTCCCAGCTTGGACTCTTTGTCATTCTTGAGCAGGTAGAGACGAACAAGCTGGTCTCCATATTCCTGGGGCCGGTAGCGGTACTCAATCTTGAAGGAGATTTTCTCCCCTTCCAACGACCGCATCCGCTTGCTCCAGCCGTTCTTGATGGTCTCGGTCCCCTCGATGGTGTAAATGAAGTACTCGCTGAGCCCTTCCTTAATAATCTCTTTGGGTTTCTCAGCCACTCCTAGGCCACCGCCGCCAAAGCCGGCGGCAGCTGGAGCAGGAGGTGCCATAGCGGCACTAAGGACTGTCTGCTTCAGGTCGTTGAGCTTGTCCGCTTCCATGGTGGCGACTTGCGGGACGGGGATGTTCGCCAGTTGGGCGATTTTCTCAACAAGGTTGATCGTCCCCACAACCAGACGGACCTGAGCGTCCTCATATTCCTCGCCGCTGTTGTTGAATACCCGGACAAAGCCTTCGAACGACATCTCCTTTTCATCCTTGTCGGCGATGCACAGGTAATCAGCCGACCAGGTAATTCCGCTCGTGAAGTAAGAGATTTGAATCTTGGCTTCGCCGTCGAATTCGCTCTGGACATTCCAGTACAGCATTTGCGGCTTGGCGTGCGGGAACGTGGTGTCGAGCACGTCCAGCTTGTCGGCATTGGTCAGGAATTTGAGTTCGACGCTGGTAGGATCAATCAGCGTGTTCGCCCAGGAGAACTGTAGCGGGTTGACACCCTTCTTGAACGTGACCGCGCGAGTTTCGCGGACGAGCGTGATGTCCTCGCTGTTGTAGATCGTGAGCTGGACGGAACTGCGCGACGGAACGGTGGAAAGGTCCACGTTTTCGGCTCGGGCTGGGACGGCCAAGAGCGCGAGCAGAGTGGCGGCGAGGCAGAGCCTCGCGGTGGTGCGTTCCCAGGCGGAGCCTGGGAACGAGGGTATCGAGTTTGGAAGCATGAATGGGGTCTCCTTGGTTGAGTGGTGAATAAATCGCGATTACCACTCGTTTTTCAGGATCACATTCAGCTTGAGTTCCTTCTTGTCGGCTTTGCCGTCTTTGGCGCGGGGCGGGAGTTTGACGTGGAAGACGATCTGGTCGAACGTGCTTTTTTCCTTGTCGGGGTCGCCCAGAGTCGTCAGTTTGCCGAGCTCCCATTCCACGTCGCGACCGGTGTCGCCGCGGACTTCGTTCCGGATATGCCGCAGATTCTCGACAATGTCGAGCGTGACGGCGGTGTCTTTGAAGTTTTCAATCTCGTACTTCAGGACGATTTCCTGGTTGAACACGTTGCCGCCAATCCGCTTATTCTCGTTCTTGTCGATGGTTCGCTTGACGACGACGTCCTGAGCGACACCGAGGTAGAGCTTCATCTCGTCGTCCATCGGCGTGAATTTGCCCCAGTCTTCGCCGAGGAAGGCGGTCGAGCCCTCGGCCCCGCCGTCGATGAAGATGCGGACTTTGCCGTATTGCAGCGGAGCGAGGCCGAGATGGTTGGCCTTGTCGTTCTTCAGCACGTAGTGCATCGGCACGCGGAGCTTGTTCTGCGCGCGGTCGAGGTAATCGAATTCGGCGGGGTTGCAGGTGTAGGTCTTCTTGATCGGCACCTTCTCATATTTTTCCATCAGCATCTCTTTGGTCTCGTTCAGGCCGACCGGCTTGAGAAACCGTTTGCCAAAGCCAGCCCAAACGCCGGTGCTGCCGAAGGACTCGTTAGCGAAGTTTTGCAGCCGCATGTACTGGGAGAGCGTGAGCGACGTTTCGTCCTTGGAAGCGACCGCCCGGTAATTAAAACTCTTGCTGAGGTTGCCGAGCAGGTAGCTCACCCGTACCCGGACGGAGCCGGAATCGCTGCTGCCGACCGACCAGATGAGAGCCGCCTCGTTGGGGGGATAGCTGACGGAGAGGACCTTCACGTCGATCATCTTCTCGCCGACCGGGGCGATGACGCGGAAAACGATGGTGTTCGGGTCGATCTGAGTATTGGCCCAAGAGAAATCGACCTGATTTTCCCCCTTAACCAGCGGCACTACCCGCTCTTCTTCTACCAGAGTTGCCCCAGCGTTATCGAGCTGGATTTCCACCCGCTCCCGGACGGGAAGGGTAATGAGCTTCACGCGGGCCAGGGCCGCATCGGGGGAGGCAAACAGCCCGGCGAGGGTGCCGCCAGCGACGGCAGCGGAAAACAGCAACTTCTTGAGAGGCAACGACTTGCGCATAACAAACTCCGGTGAATGAAGCGGCGGCGCGGGCGGAAAGGCCGCGAAAAGCCTGAGCAAACATACGTTTGTCTGGAAGGTAAGACGGGCCAAGCGGCAGAGTCGTTTCGGCCCGGGGAAAAATCCGCGCCCGAATAACCCAAACATTGCGAGCCACAGCACCGAAGGTTGGCTTACTTTGCCATCTCCTTGGCCATTTCCTTGAGTCCCCGCAGGTCCACCTTTCCGGTGCCGAGCACCGGGAGCGACGGGACTTCAAAGAAACTGTCCGTGCCCGGGATGAAGAGGTTGGGAAGGCCGACTTCGGTGAGCCCTTTGCGGAGTTCGTCGGGGGTCTTTAACATCTTGGTATGGATGACGATGAGCCGTTCACCCTTTTTCTCGTCGGCGACGGAGGTGACGGCGAGTTGCGGGCCCCCTTCTTCGCCGCAGCCGGCGAGTTTGCTGAGCTCGTCTTCCACCTTGATGTGCGGAACCATTTCGCCGCCAATTTTGCTGAAGCGGCTTTCGCGGCCCGTGATGTGGATGAAGCCTTCCTCATCGATGAAGGCGATGTCCCCCGTTTTGTACCAGCCGTCCTTGATGACCTCGGCGGTCAGTTCCGGCTGATGGAGATAACCCTTCATGACGTTGGGGCCTTTGATCCAGAGCATGCCGGGCTCTTTGACCTTGCACTCGGCTCCGGTCTCCATGTTCGTCGCCTTGGCAATGATCCCCGGCAGCGGGCGGCCGACGCTCCCTTCCAGGCTATCTTTCTGGAAGTTGTCGATGCTGCGAGCCGGCGGCACGTTGACCGAAGCGACCGGCGATAGTTCCGTGGTGCCGTAGCCTTCGACGGGGCGGACGCCGAATTTCTCCTCAAAAGTCTTGGCCAGGTCCATGGGGAGTTTTTCCGCTCCGCAGACGACGACCTCCAGGCTTTTAAGATCTTCCGGATCGCAGCGGCGCAAATAGCTGCGAAGGAAAGTTGGCGTGGAGAGAAAGAGGGTCCCTTTGTACTTGGAAATGAGCTTGGCGATCTGCCGGGCGTCGAGCGGGCTGTAGTGAAAGGCTCCGCTGATGTCGAGCGTGCCGACTCCCCAGAGGGAGACGGTGTAGCCGAAGGAATGAAAGAACGGCAGGATGCCGACCAGGCAGTCGGTGGGCCGGAGGTGGAGCACCTGGTTGATCGCCTCCACGTTGCTGCCGATGTTGGCATAGGTGAGCATCACCCCCTTGGGCGTGCCGGTGGAGCCCGAGGTGAAGATGATGGTCAGTTCGTCGTCGGGCTGGATGGTCCCCAGGCCAAGCGACGCCTCCAGCAAACTGGCAGGCCAAAAGTTGGCCTGCGTGTAGCCGACCACTTTGTCCATCGCCGTCGGCTTGTCTTTGAAGTCTTCCAGGTAAACGATTTCCGCGTTGAGCTTAAAATCCATCTTCTCCATGAACTTGCGGCTGGTGATGACATGCTTGATGCCGGCCATTTCGATGCAGGCATTCATCACGTCGGACGAGACGGTGTAGTTCAAATTGACCGAGACTCGCTTATCGAGAGCCAGGGCCATGTTGACGAGAAAGCCCGGCGCGGACGGCGGCACCAGCACGCCGACATATTTTTCGTCGCTCGCCAGCGTATGTCTGCGCAGCAAGCGGCGGAGAATGAGGGAGCGAAGGAGCACGTCGCCGCCGCTCAGTTCAGCACCGGTGGAGTCGGCGATTTTCGGCTTCCGCTTGCGGGACTTGCATTGGCGGATGAAGAGGCGGGTGAGGAGTTCCATTTTTTCGTGAGCCCGGGTGGTGACCGCGGCTGTTCCTTCTTCGAGGACCGCCTGGCGGATTTGGTGCACGTCGTCCGGCTGCTTGATCGGCGGCCCGAAGTGAATGGTCATAGGATACGGGAACCGCTTGGGCCATTTCCAGAAGAATTTTTCCCCTTCAAAACTGAAAACGCTCCCCCATAAGCCGCCGAGGTAGACCGGAATGACGGGGGCCTCGGTGCCGTCCAGAATTTTCATCATACCGGGCTTGAACGCCTGCACCTGGCCGCTGCGGGTCATTCCCCCTTCGGGAAAGATGCAGACCAGTTCGCCGTTGTTGAGTGCTTCGCGAGCCTGGCGAAAGGCCAGGATGACCATCTTGGGCTTGGCGGGGTTGATGAGAATGGCGCCAAATAGATTTGAAATCCAGGCCACCCAGCGGTTTTCGAGATTGGACGACAATGCGACCATTCGAATGGGGCGGGAACTTGCACGCAAAAGGAGGAGCGCGTCAATCCAGGAGATGTGATTGGGGATGAGGAGTGCCCCCCCATGGACCGGCAGATTCTCGCGGCCGTACACGCGGATGCGATAGAAGCTGAGGCTGAGCAAGATTACCAGGAAGCGGATGGAGGCCTGCGGGATGATGACGATGATGTAAACAAAAACGGGAATGGTGCAGAGACCGGCAAACAAAAAGATCTGCTGGGCATTGAGGAGCGGGGAGGGATTTCCGTCGGCATCCGTGAAGACCGGCATCCGCAATCCCGCGTAGAGCAGCGAAGAGAGCAGAATGCCACTGAACGTCATGAAGTTGTTAGCGGCCAGAATGCTGCCGCGGGATTCGCGCGGGGACCAGTGCTGCATCGCAGCTTCCAGGGGGACGCTGAAGAGCCCGGCACTGACACCGAGCAGGATGAGCAGAAAACAGGCCCAGACCAGACCGCTGCGTTCCGTCGTTAAGGGGTCGAAGAGTGTCGCGGGGACCGTAAAGAGCAGTCCGGCGGTGACCGCGATGCCGAGCGCCCCCAGCGGAACAAGGCCGAGTTCCACATGGTCTCCCGAGCAAAGCCCCGCCAGAACGCTGCCGATGCAGACGCCGAGAATCAATGAAACAAGAAGCGGGATTTTGTCTGTCTCATTGCTCGGCGTGAGATGCCCATGAGCCTCCTGCGCCAGCTGGTCGATATTGAGCTGCGCTAGCGAACCGACTGAGTAGAAGAAAAGAATTCCGAGGGCCACTCGGAGCATCGCTCGATCCGATGCGAGCGTACGCAGGTCGCGCCAGGTTTGAATCGGAAAATCCCATGGAAACGAACGGCTGGGGTTTCCGGCTGGGAGTGAGACGATGAGCAGACTCGTCAGCGTGCCAGCGATCGCCACGCCGATGAGCACGCTGCCGCTCATCCACGGAGCATCCATTCCCTTGTTTCCGGTCTTATCCGCCAGCCAGGAACCGGCGACCATACCGACCACGGTGGCCATCACCGTCATCAGGCCGAACAGGCCATTGGCGAGCGACAGCCGTTCCGGACGCAGTGTTTCCGGGATGCTGCCTGAGCGGGACGGCGCGAACAGCGCAGCCTGAGCCCCCATGAGCGTCAGCACGGCGAACAGCAGCGACAGCGAGGTGACCGGCGACTGATTGCCTTGCAAGATAGCGAAATACCCAAAGATCATGATGATAATCTCGCCCACTTTGCAGGCGACGATAACGTGCTTCTTCCGAAAGCGGTCCCCCAAATAACCGGCAGGCGCGGCCAGAAACAGATAGGGCAGCACAAAACAGGCGGTCCCTGCCATCAGAACGTTGCTGGCGGTGAGCCAACTCGGCGCGTTGCCGCTCTTGAGAGCGGCCTCCACATGGTCTTTCCCAATTCCAATCACCAGCCAGCGAAAAATATTGTCATTCACTGCCGTCAGGAACTGCGTGATGAGCAGCCCTAAGAATCCCGGCGACAGCAAACCGTGTCCCGCTGTTATGCGGGGCGAATCTGTCGAGGCTGAGGCGACATCCATGGGGAAGGAAAGGCTAGCGGGCAGTGTTCGCAGGGAAGAGAGCATTTGCCCAACGTGAACAGGCTGCGGGGGTAGTTTTCCCCCATTATCAGCACGTAGTCAATCCGGCACATTCCTTCCTAACCACGACTCACCACTGACGACCCACGCCTGCTCCGTCATCGCTTACAATCCCAGTAAAGCTCACTAACCCTCTCGGAGTTTTCCCATGTCCCTCTCCCGCCGCGAATTCACCCTGACCGCCGCTTCCGCTGCCGCTATGACTGCCCTGACCACCCGTGGTTTTGCCGCCGAGGAGAAGGACGCTAAGAAGCCCAAACTTCGCAAGGCAGTGAAGTACGGCATGATTGGTGAAGGAAATACCGTGGAGGAGAAACTCAACCTAGCCAAAAAGTGCGGCTTTGAAGGAGTGGAGGTCGATAGCCCCAGCGGCCTTGACAAAAAAGAGGCCAAAGCAGCGGCTGCCAAGACGGGCGTGACGATTCACGGCGTCATTGATTCGGTCCATTGGCGGGACACCCTCTCCAGTTCCGACGAAGCGGTTCGGGGCAAGGGACTGACCGCGCTCGAGGGGGCGATTGAAGACGCCCATTTCTTCGGCTGCGACACCGTGCTGCTCGTCCCCGGCGTGGTGAAGGACGGCGTCACCTATGAGCAATGCTATGAGCGCTCCCAGGCCGAAATCAAAAAGGCCCTGCCGCTCGCCGAAAAGTACAAAGTCAAAATCGCCATTGAAACGGTCTGGAACAACTTCATCACCAAGCCCGAGCAACTCATTCAGTTCGTCGACGACCTCAAGAGCCCCTCCGCAGCCGCGTACTTCGACTGCAGCAACATGCTCAAGTACAAAGTTCCCAGCGCCACCTGGATTCGGCTGCTCGGCAAACGGATGGTGAAGTTCGATTTCAAGGGCTACAGCCACAAGAATTCCTGGTGCCCCATTGGCGAAGGGGACGAAGATTGGCCGGAAGTCCTGAAAGCCCTCGGCGAAATCGGCTACGACGGCTGGGCGACCGCGGAAGTCGGCGGCGGCGACGAAAAAGTCCTCCTCGATATCAGCCACCGGATGGACAAGGTGCTGGGGCTGGCGTAGAGAGGGACCTCCGCTTTCGCTGTCTCGGCCGCACTTGCCACCACCGCGAACCACGGCTAAATTCAAGTGTCTCTAGGGGATAGCGAAATCGTTGCGTCCCGCATGGTGGCTGTAGCTCAATCGGTTAGAGCATCAGATTGTGGATCTGAGGGTTGGGGGTTCAAGTCCCCTCAGCCACCCCTTGTTTTGCTTCGTGAACTGCCGGTACCGCCTGGCTAACACAGACCGGCGGAGAGCCGTCTCGAAAAAGGCTCGCCCTTAGCCGCACCAGGGCAAGTGTTTACGCGAAGCGGGATAGTTCAGAGAGACTCTCACATCCAAGCGCCATGGTGGGCGCGACGCAAAGGTCTCCGCGCCACACGCCAAAACTCTCAAACTCTCTCCCAAAATCCGGTCCGGAGTTGACACATCGCTTGCCAACGTGTACATCGAATTAGGCAGCACGTTCGGACGGTTGTCCGCGATGCAGCCCGTGACGTGTCTACACATGCTGGGTCAAATGATTCAAGTCGCCGGGGCCGACCACATTCTTTGGGGCACCGATTCCATCTGGGGAGGCAGCCCTCAGAGCCAGATTGACCGCTTGCGGCGACTTACGATGCGTGAGGAACTGAGGGAGAAATTCAAGTACGCGGACCTGACCGCCGAGATCAAAAACCAGTTTTTTGGCCTCAACGCTGCAAAGATTTTCAGGATTGACCCCGCCGCCAAACGCACCGCGATCAAGACCGACAAGCTCAGTCAACTGCGCGACGACTATCGCTGAAATCCGTCACCCAGCAACACGCAATTCGGCTGGGTCTGGATAGACGACGGAAAGGAACTCTCGGTGCCAGTTGGCACCAGCTAGAGTCGCCCGCCATTACACCCGGGATAATGCGATCATATTGGTATACCAATCGGATGTGGAGCTAGTGCCGTGTCAACACTTGGATTTGGGGTAGCCACGGTCGCCAGAGCGTGGGTTGTCGATGGTTGTTGCCATCCACCCACGCTCTGGCGAGCGTGGCTACAACCCAAGTTCTTAGCCGTGACAGAGCACTAGAGGCAGTTTCAAAAGGGGTCAGGCACCTCGCGGTCGAGTCTCTTCTGCTCGCATTAATCCACTCGTCGCTCGGAGCCAGACCCCTTTTGAAGCCGGTTCTAGTCCTTTGCACTCGATATTCGCTTTCAACCCGGTTACACTGCCGGAAAGGAACCGCAACCATTTCCCATCGAGAGAATCAGTCGCCGCTGGCAACAGGCTGCACCATCGCCGTGGTGTTTGGCCTGCTGCTGCTATTCATTCCGGTTTGTCTCATCGGTGGGTTTATTCTGGCGATGGAAATGGGATGGATTTACATTCCGTAGCCGGCTAAGATTGCGTCCCTAACAAACACCCTGAGACGCGGTTCCTTTCGCGGCAAGTGCGTCATCGTCATTCCTTCGGCGGCTGCGGGGGGGTGAGCTGCGCCGGTTCCTTCGGCTTGGCCGCCGTCCGTTCGGAACCCTTGATGTTCGCCTTGGGCGCGGTGGCGACATAGAGGTAGGCGTTGTCGATGGTCCAGGGGGTTCCCCAGCTTCGACCGTTGTCCATGTTGATGACGTTGAAGAAGTAGGTACTGAAGTTCACGCCTCGCCAGCTATAGCAGTGCCAGCCGCCGAGGTAGTCCTTTTCGGTCAGGTCGTCGATACCCGGCTTGCCGAAGAACTGCACACTGCCGTCGGGGGGCATGGACATGCCGAGGGTGCACCAACTGGAGGGCTGAAAGACAGGTCCGGGGAGGTCGCGGCCAAATTCATCCGCCCGCAGCACGCTCAGAATGCTCGGCTTGATCTTGCCGTCCGCGGCCTGCTCGCGCTGCATGTGGAAAAAGATGCCCGGCCAGTATTCGTCGTACTTTCCTTGCGGCGTGTAGCCGTACAGACCGATGCGAAACCCGAAGGTGGCCCCGTTTCGCTTCTCCCATTGCGATTCGGAGGGGACGTAAACGCGGCAGACCACGTTGGGAGACCAGGCAACCGGAATTTGCGAGCCGGCGACACCTTCCACATTGTGAAGCAAATCGTCCTGCTGCTCTTCATGGCTGGCCCGGCCGGGGATGCCGGGGTTCAGCGATTGAATCATCATGCACCCTTTGCTTCCTTCGATCCCTCCTGGGGGCGTGGCGATCCGTTTCACCACATCGGGCGTGCCGCGTTTCCCTCCTTCGGCCCACAGGTTGTTGAGTGAAATGCCGCCGGGGACATTCATCTGCTTATTGATGTTCCAACTGCTCTTGGGATGCTGCGGGTAATACTCGAACTTTTCGTCCTCGAAATCGTCTCCCGTCTTGGCAATCCGCAGCCCCGTCCCAGGGATCAGCAGCTTCTTTTTCGGCTGCGCAGGCTGAGTTCCCGGCTGCTGGGCACCGACCAGTGCAGGGAGTATCGAAGAGGAGGCAAGGGCCAGCGAGCCCAGGCCGAAAGCTCGGCGGGAGAAGGTGGTAGGCATGGCAGCGGCGGGTAGAAGGCCGGATAAGCAGGATAACCGCTACACTTTGCCGGAATGCGAGGAATAAGCGATTCCGGCAGCAGCAGCGGACAAACCAGAATATCGGTTACGGCCGTTACGAGCGTGAAAATTACACTCCCCGGCCGGAAAGCTTGACGCGACGTCGCCGCTTGCGACAAAGAGACGTCCTATTAGCTACTAACCTGCTCGACTGATCGGTTCTTTCACCGCTGCTGGAATTACTTCGACGGCTCGAACCTTATCCGCCTGGGCGCGGAACATTTTTTGAGCAACCGACCACCAGTGCGGCTGGTCGAGCTCGCGGTAGGGGGAGTCGGTGGGCAGCTCTTGGAGCAGGTAAGCGTGGGCGGCGGCCAGGTTGTGATAGGGGAGCGTGGGGAACAGGTGATGCAAAGCGTGGTAGCGGATGGCGAACGGAAAGAACAGCCACGTCAAGAAATCACGACTCGTGTAGTTGCACGAATCTTTGACGTGGTCGGACAGTTCCATGTTGCTGCCGTCGCTGTCGAACTGGTGATCGGCGAGTTGCCGCAGTTGGTTCACCAAAAAGATGGTCGCCGCCAAAACGTAGAGTACCGGCAGGCGCGACCAGTGCGTCAATCCGAAGATGACCGCCATGGGGATTAGCATCGCCCGCAGCCAGCAGAGCCACTCCACCGCGGCAATCGACCAGCGGTCTTGGGCGTTCAGCTTTCGGACGTAATGCCAATTGAGTGTCATCGAGGAGGCCCGGGTGAGAGTCCACTCCCGCAGCCGCGGATGAAGATAAGTCAGCGGCACCAGCAGGAATCGCAAAAGGACGATCAGCGGAAAGACGGCAATCATTCCCAGGTAAGCAAGCATGCTTTGCCAACTCCCCCGCCGCCAGATATTAACGACATATTCCGGATCCTGGGGAGTACCGTACATTCGCTGCGTGTGATGGTCCCGATGATGCCGGGTGAAGAACGGCGAAGGAGCCAGCGTCACCACGCCGACGACCAGATTCCAGACCACCTTGAATGTCCGCATTTCCTGGTGGGACAAATGGGCCACTTCGTGGATCAACGATCCGACTCGGTAGAGCCAAAAGACCGTAAACGGAAAGGCGACGAGCTGCTGCCAGGAAAAGAGAGGAGATTCCAGGTAAAAACTTCCAGCCGTGTAAGCGATCGTCACGCTCAGCAGAAAGTCGAACCAGTAACGGAGCGGCTTGACCTTGAAATACTTGACTTCGGAGTGCTGCAAAACGGAGCGCGCAGTGCTAATCCACTGGTTGGACGTGGGAACCATTCTTTTTCCTTGTGGAAGCCGCGGAAAGCGAAACTCAGAACTGTTCTGGGGCTGGCACGGCACTTAAGATGATCAGCCGGCACCATTTTCGCGGCCTCCCCAAGGGGCACATTGGCCCCAGCGGCCCTTCATCCTACCGTTCTGCCCTCCAGGCGATACGGGGTAAGGGCTCCTTGGACCGCGAGGCAGGGCGTTACAATTGCATGAAGGAACGGGGAATCGGCAGGTTGAGTCCTCCTGAAAGTTGGCCTAAACTCGGCCTCGTCGGGTTCCACGTAAGAAGGAAAGACTTGATGAATCGACTTATTCAATGTGCCTCGTTGCTGATTGTGCTTGGGCTGCTGCTAGCTGCGGACAATAGCCGGGCCGACCATCTCCGCGACCTCCAAACGGCAGCCATTACGACGAAAAAAGCGGACTGGGGCCATTGGGGTCCTAGTCCGGATAAGTATTCGACTTGGACCAAACATTCCAATCGACTGATTCCGCTCTACTCGTTCGGAATGGACCTGTCCTCGTGCCGTGGCGAGCGCAGCGTCTACCGCGACCGGGAAAAACTGCAAAAACTCTACGGCTACTTGCCAGAAGGGACGCTGAATCCCAAAGCGGAGTATTTCGACCAGACCGACGTCTACCATCTGCAAAAAATGGCCGCGGAGCAAGGGAAAAAGTGCATTGTTTTGTTCGTGTTCGATGGCATGGACTGGCAGACCACTTGGGCCGCCGCCATCGCTAAGTCGGGGAAAGTCGGATACCGCGAAGGGCGAGGAACCGGCCTCCACTTTCAGGATTATCGAGGAGCGCCTACCGATTTCGGTTTCTACGTCACCAGCCCGTACGACGAAGGGACCACTACCGACGTCAACAAACAGCGTGTCGTCACTCTTGGCTCGCTCCGCGGCGGGTATGACCCGGAGAGTTGCGGCCAGACTCCCTGGGACGCGATCACGGATCCCAACTACCCCATCGGAAAGGGAGCGAAGTTCAAGCATGCCTTTACGGACTCGGCAGCTTCCGCAACATCATTCTGCAGCGGCATCAAGACCTACAACGACGCCATTAATGTCGATCCGCTCGGCCGGCAAGTGGAACCCATTTCCTGGAAGCTACAGAAAGCCGGTTATGCCGTGGGTGTTGTTACGACCGTCCCCATCAGCCACGCCACTCCCGCCTGCGCTTATGCCAACAACGTCCACAGAGACGACTACCAAGACTTGACCCGCGATATGATCGGCTTGCCGTCAATTGCTCACCCTGCCACGCCGCTCCCCGGTCTCGACGTCCTCATCGGTGCCGGCTGGGGAGAGTCGAAAGACAAGGACGGTCCCCAAGGGGAGAACTTTGTGAGCGGTAATCGTTACCTGACCGCGAAGGATATGGAAACAATCAATGCGGCCAGAGGCGGCAAGTACCAAATTGCCCAGCGAACCAAAGGAAAAATCGGCGGCGAAGTATTGGCAGGCGAAGCGAAATCAGCGATTCGGGATCACCGCCGCCTGCTCGGCTATTTTGGCGTTAAGGGCGGCCACCTGCCATTCCAAACCGCCGATGGAAAATTCGATCCGACCGTCAGCGCGGGCGAAACTCCCGAGCCCGAGGTCTACTCCAAGGAGGACATCTCGGAAAATCCCAATCTGGCTCAAATGTCGGTCGCCGCCCTCGATGTTCTCGCGTCCCGCTCCGAAAAAATCTGGCTCATGATCGAAGCGGGAGACATCGACTGGGCCAATCATGCCAACAATCTCGACAACTCCATCGGCGCAACCCTGAGCGGAGACGAAGCCTTTCACGCCGTCACCCAGTGGATCGAAAAGCACGTCGGCTGGAAGGACGCAGCCCTCCTCCTCACATCCGATCACGGCCACTACCTGGTACTCGACAGACCTGAAGCCCTGGTTGGCCCACCTGCCAATTAGAGCCTTGCCCAAAAATGCAAGCGTTGGCGATTCACTCCTCCGCATTAATTGCTGGCGACTATTTCCTCTATCCCACAATCCGCCGCACCGCCTTCTGCCAGTCGCCATATCGCGCGTCGCGCTCGGCTGCCGGCATTTGCGGTTGAAATTCGCGGTCCAGTGCCCAGTTGCCGGTGATGTCGGACTGGTCCTTCCAATAGCCGACGGCGAGGCCGGCGAGGTAGGCCGCGCCGAGGGCGGTGGTTTCGGCCACGACGGGGCGACGGACGGTGGCGCCGACGATGTCGGCCTGGAATTGCATCAGCGTGTTGTTCAGACTGGCTCCGCCGTCCACTTTCAGGGTCGTGAGGGGGAGTGCGGCGTCGCTTCGCATGGCGTCCAGCAGGTCGCGGGACTGGAAGGCCATCGATTCCACCGCGGCGCGGGCGATGTGTGCGGCCGTGGTGCCGCGGGTGATGCCGAAGATGGTGCCGCGGGCCTCGGGGTCCCAATAAGGAGCACCCAGGCCGACCAGCGCGGGAACCAGAATCACACCGCCGCTACTGGGCACGCTGGCGGCGAGCGTTTCGACCTCGGCGGAAGTCTTGATGATTCCCAGGCCGTCCCGCAGCCACTGCACAATCGCCCCCGCGATGAACACCGAGCCTTCGAGGCAATACGTCGTCTTCCCGCCGACCTGCCAGCCGACGGTCGTCAGCAGCTTGTGCCGCGAAGCTCGCGGCTGGCCGCCGATATTCAGCAGCATGAAGCAGCCGGTGCCGTAGGTGTTTTTGGCGGAGCCGGGCTCGAAGCAGGCCTGGCCGAAGGTGGCCGCTTGCTGGTCCCCGGCATCGCCGGTGATTGGAATGGCCCGGCCGAAGAGAAACGGGTCGGTGTCGCCGTAGTGATGACTGCTGGGGAGGACTTCCGGCAGCATGGCTCGCGGGACGCCGAGGATTTTGAGCAGCTCGTCGTCCCACTGCAGCGTGTGGATATTGAGCAGCAGCGTGCGGCTGGCGTTGCTGACATCGGTCACATGCCGCTTCCCCCCCGTCAGCCGCCAGATGAGGAAGGAATCGACAGTGCCGAATAGAATCTCCCCCTTCTCAGCCCGGCTGCGGAGGCCGGGAATCGTATCGAGCAGGTATTTGATCTTCGTGCCGGAGAAATAGGCATCGACGACCAGCCCCGTCTTGTCGCAAATGGTCTTCTCCGCGCCGTCCGCCTTAAGCTGTTCGCAAATGGGGGCGGTGATGCGGCTTTGCCAGACAATAGCGTTGGCGACCGGCTTTCCGGTGGCTTTCTCCCAGAGGACGGTCGTCTCCCGCTGGTTGGTCACGCCAATTGCCGCGATGTCCTCCGCAGAACACTTCGCTTTGGCAATCGCCAGCCTGGCCGTGGCGAGCTGCGAAGCCCAGATTGCTTCGGGGTCATGCTCGACGTGCCCCGGCGAAGGAAGGATCTGCGGAAACTCCTGCTGTGCGGAGGCGACCCCGCGTCCGTCGTGACCGAACAAAATCGCTCGGCTGGAAGTGGTTCCTTGGTCGAGAGCGAGGATGTACTTGGGCATGTTATTCTCCCCGCAGGGCAGCGAGCAGTGGAGCCTTCAATGTCGCCCGCACCGCCCAAAGGCCAGTGACAATGCCGACAATCAGCACCGCTCCTAGCATCACAGCTAGTTCCGACAGCGGCACATGAGCACCCCCGAGCAACATATGCGGAAGCACGCTGAAGAGCGCCGCCAGCGTACCAGTGGCGAGCCCCCCCAAGAGCAGCACCAGATTCTCCAGCAGCACCATCTCCCCCAGCCGCAGCTTGCGAAAGCCGACTGCACGAAGCAAAGCCAGCTCCTTACGGCGTTCAAACACATTCCGCAACTGCACCGCGGCCAGCCCAAACGTACCGAGCAACAGACCGAGTGCCCCGAGACTTCGGAACGTACTGATGTAAGTGTTCTGCACCGCCAGCAAATCCGCCAGCCGCAACTTCGCGTCGACCGTATCCAGCCCTTCATCCCCGAAGCGGTCCTCCAGAAACGAGGCGACCCTTTCTGGGTCATTCGTCGCTTTAATCAAAAACGAGCGATACCCGCTGATGGTCGGAAACAACCGCTTGAAATCGGCTTCGCCGATGAGCAGGCTCCCTTGCAACACGCTGTTGGAAAGCAGGCCGGCCACGCGAAACTTGACCGGTGGTCCCTCGCCGTAGTCGAACTCGAATTCCTCGCCAATACCACGGTAGAGCTTGAGACTGTACATCGCGGTGTTCTTATCTAGCACCACGTTCACTGGCTGACCATCCGGCGCGGGCGTGAACAGCAGCCGCCAAGGGTTCGCCTTCTCTTCCGGCGTCTTCGCGGCGCTGCCGGCGAAATTGAAATGGACCTGGTTCGGGTCATTGAAATAGTCAACCAGCCCCGGCGTTACACCCAGCACATGCGGCTGATGAGGCTGATAGAGGTTGCGGCAACTGGCATCGTCGCCGGCGCGAAGGCGGAAGGGGAGAATCGTGGCTCCGTCGAGCTTGCTCGCCTGCGAACCCAAAAGCTTCTTCCGAGACTCCAGCGAATTAAGGTCCGCAAGAATTGGCTCCGAGCTTTCCGCCAGATAATCGAAACCGCCGACTCCTTCGTCGCTGGGGTCAAGCTGAAAGGCGCTGACCGCGACAATCAAGAAGGAAGCGGACGCCATGAGAGCGATGGTGGTGACGCTTCGACCGACGTTGCGTCCGGCGTTGCGGAACGCAGTCCTGGCGAGTCCCGTCGTCGAGAGTCCGCTCCCCCTCGCCTTCAAGCGTCCCGCAATGAAGATGAGGAGCGCGGCAAGCATCGACGCTCCCGCTCCCATAAACGCGCCCGCCTGAGCTTCGCCGCCGAGTTGCGTGGCGAGGATGGCGAGAGCAAGAGAGATGACGATGAGGGCTGCGGCGATGAAGGCCGTCCAGCGGCGAGGCTCCCCATTCGGATTTCGGATTTCGGATTTCGGATTTGCGACTTGCGACTCTCCCGCCAACAAACTCCTCGTCGGCACTTTCCGCAGCGCCCGCAGGCTGAGGTAGATCGTCACGACGCAAACAATCACGCCGCTGGCATAACCAATCACGAGACTGAGCGGTTTGTCCAAGTGAAGTTCCAAAAACGGCGTGGCAACGGCCCCGACCCACCATGTTCGGAGTCCAGTGACCATCAGCCAGGCATAGCCGATGCCGAAGAGGGTGCCGACGAGTCCACCCGCAGCTGCGACGATGGCTCCTTCGAGTGCCAGGACACGAGCTGTTTTCTTTCCCGCCCAACCCAGGGCTTGCAGCGTCCCAATTTCGCTGGCCCGCTGCTCCACGCCCAGACGGAACAGAATCCAGACCAGCATCAAGGCGGCAGCAATGATGAACATGGAAAGGAGCAGGAACAGCACGTCGAACGGGGTTGTTCCGCCGGAAGCATCCTCGCTTTGCCGCCGCAGCGGCAGGAAGGTGAAGCCGAGATCGCTGGAATAGCCTTGAAACTTCTGGAGCAGCAACCTCTCGAGTGCCGCCTGGTCCGCAGCGACCGAGGAATCAATCCGCACGCTGGTCACTTTGCCGAACCGGCTTTGCCAGAGCTTCTGGCCGGTCTTCAACGAGATGAACGCCTTGGGAGTCGTGCGATAGAAAGCCCAATACTCATCGTCCTGCGGCTTGCGCAGTTTGGACCGGTCGAACGGAAAAGGCGGGTCCGCCTCACTGATGGTCTCTTGGTCCGTAAAGCCGCGAACCACTGGCGTCAGATCGGGATCATTAGCCGGCGTCGGCCGCTGATCAAACTGGGCTGGCCGCTTGTCGATGTAACGCTTGCTCGGCTTGGTGATCGGAATGATTGCCGCGAGAGTCAACTCCACGGAGCGCTCGATGGTCTGGCCGTGCGTCGTTTCCGGGGCGAAATAGGTGACGCGGATTCGGTCCCCAATTTTGGCCTGCAAATCGTCGGCGGCCCAGGAGGTGAGTGCGATTTCGTCGTCCTTGAGCTGCCGTCCTCCCGGTATCGGATCAATGGCCGAGATGAGGGAATAGGGAATGGGCTTTTTCTTTTTGTCGACCTCGCCCATTTTCTCAATCGTGTTCGCCAGGTAGGTGAAAACCGGCTCCGCCTTGCCGGGAAGAGCCTTTTGGAGAATCTTTACTACCTTGTCGTCCACGAGCAGCCGGTCTGAGGAGAGGCTGTAGTAATTGAAGATCGTCGTTTCCTTACCATCGGCTTCCTTAAACGTGCGGCGGACATGCTTAAGGGCCAGGCCATAATCGGCGAGGCTGGGAGAGAGAAAGTCCGTATCGGGCTGAACGTCGGCGAGTGCTTCGGTTTGACGGTCTAGACCTATACCGGCCACCAGCAGCGCATTGATTTTCTCCTTCTCCTCGTCCGCCACAAACAGTGCCGACTGGATTTCCTCTAGAGCCACGTACGCATTCCGCGGCGAAGTCTGCATCGGCTGGAGGGAGAAGCGGCCGAGGCTCTCGGTGGGGATGATCTCGATGACTTTCAAATCGGCAAGGCTCGTCAGCCGGTCTTGCTTCTTGCCGAGAGCACTGTCGGCGGGAATCTGGTCCGACTTCGGAAGACGGATGATGACCGAGTCGCCGACCTTGGCCCCCAACTCCGTGGCCAAAGTGGAGTTGAGAACAATCTCGCCGCGCCCCGGCGTCTTCTTGGGCTTCGTCACCTCCGAGCCGAGTTGCCAAAGGCTGTCGTCACACCCGATCAGCATCACCCCCGCGGCCCGGCGGCGTCCTTCCGCGGCAGCAAACTCTGCTGTCACCGAAAGAAAGAGAATCGCGGGTGCGACTTGGCTCCCCGTCCGCTTCTTGGCAAAGTCCGCGGCCATCTGCTGGCGGAAGAAGCGGTCCGTCACCAGAATCTGGTCAATCTTCCCCAGCCGATCCAGGGCCAGATGCTTGAGACTTCCGCGAACGCTATCGCCAACGAGCAGCGCCCCCGTCAGCACCGCCGTCGCAGCCGCAACTCCGAGCGCAACCGCCAAGTGCATTCGCCAATGGAAAGTGAGGCTGCGGAAGAGGAATTGCCAGAGGGACATGCCCCCATCGTACGGCCTTCCCAAGGGGGAGCCAACAGCCCGCTTTCCAGCGAATCGCGCGAGCGAGCCGAGCGGTTACTTCTTCACTTGCAAGTACGCCATCCGCAGCTGGTGCAGCACGGCCTCCAAAAGCTGTGTCTCGTCCTTGGACAGATTTCCTTTGGTCTTCTCCTCCAGAATGGCCAGCGTATCAATCATGTGCTTTCCCATCTCTGGCTGCGTCTCGGTTTTGTTCGTTAGGGGATTGGGAGCCATCCCGAGGGCGACCGCGCCCTGAGCTCCCAGGGTCGAGACGAGGAAGGAAAGAGATGCGGGGGGAATTTTCTTGGGGTCGATGTCAGTGTTAGCCATGCTTCCAACATAACTTTTCATTCGCCCCAAGACAATTTCCCGGTGTCTCCTTTCCCCGGAGCATGTTAGACTGGAAGTCCCCCTCGGCCCGCCGATTTCCCTGCCTTGCGAGCCCCTAATGAAGGTCTGGAAGAGCCCAATTTCGCTGATCCTACTGGCCGTGACCGCGTCCGTTTTGCGCGCGGAAGGTCCGTCGTCGGAACAGGTCGAATTCTTCGAGAAAAAGGTCCGACCGCTGCTGGTGGCGAAGTGTTTTGAGTGCCATAGCGATCAGAATGAAGAAAGCGAGTTGCGGGTCGATTCGCTGGCGGAGCTTCTGGCCGGCGGCACGCGGGGACCGGCGATTGTGCCGGGCAAACCGGCGGAGAGCCTCTTGGTGCGAGCCATCGGGCATGGGGAAACCCTCCAGATGCCCCCGAAGAAGAAGCTCTCCGCGGTGGAAATCGTAGATCTGACCAAGTGGATTAAGGATGGCGCGGCGTGGCCGGGGGAGAACGCGAAACCGCTGGCGGCTGGTGCTGCGAAGGGGATGGTTTTCTCGGATGTCCAGAAGAAACATTGGGCGTTTCAAGGCGTTCGCGAACAAACCGTTCCCGAGATTCGCGATGCTGCCTCGTCCGCGTCGCCAGTGGATCGATTTCTGTTGGCGAAAATGGAGCAGGCGAATCTGAAGCCCGCTGCACCGGCGGAGAAGCGGACGCTCCTTCGCCGCGCAACTTTCGATTTGACCGGACTCCCTCCCACTCCCGATGAATTGCGGGCGTTTCTCGCGGATGAGACCCCGGATGGGTTCGCCCGGGTTGTGGATCGGCTGCTTGCATCTCCCCGCTACGGCGAAAAATATGGCCGGCATTGGCTTGATCTGGCACGTTATGCCGATAGCAACGGGTTGGATGAAAACCTGGCGTATGCGAATGCCTTCCGCTATCGCGATTGGGTGATTGGTGCCTTCAACAAAGACAAGCCGTACGACCGGTTTTTGCAGGAACAGCTCGCGGGTGATTTGCTCCCCGGCAGTGAGGAGGAACGGATTGAGGGAATCGCCGCGACGGGGTTCCTTTGCATCGGGGCTAAAATGCTGGCGGAAGATGACCCTGTGAAGATGCAGATGGACATTATCGACGAGCAGGTCGACACGCTGGGGAAGGTCTTTCTCGGCATGACGCTCGGCTGCGCGCGGTGCCATGACCACAAGTTCGATCCGCTGCCGACGAGGGACTATTACTCGCTGGCGGGAATTTTCAAGAGCACCAAGACGATGGAAAACCACTCCGTCGTCGCCGTCTGGCAGGAGCGTCCGCTCGCGGATAGTGCGTCGGTTGCCAAGCGAGACGAACACCGCAAGAAGATCGACGCCAAACGAGGCGAGATTGCTGGGCACGTCAATTCGGCAACGGAGGAAATTCTCAAGGTCGAAAGAAAGCGACCCGCGGAGTATCTCTTGGCCGCCTGGCGGAGGACGCAGCTTAGCGAGCTACTTGCCCAGGCAAAGCCGCTGGGAACGTTGCCGGAGGAGGAGCGAAAGAAAATCGCCGGCTTGCAACTGATTGAGATGGAGAATTTCAATCGGGGTAACGTCGCAAAGTTTACGACCGGCTATGGCGAAGGAATCGGCGTGCTGGTGAATCAGGGGCAACTTCCAAACTTTGCCGAATACGACGTTGCGGTAGAGAAAGCTGGTACTTTTCAACTGGAACTGCGCTATGCCGCTGCCGGAGCGCGGCCCTGCAAGGTCTTGGTAAACGGCATGCTGGCTCTGGATGGTGTCGCGGGGAAAGTGACTGGAAGCTGGAATCCGCATACGCAAACCTGGTTTATCGAAGGATTTGTCGACCTCAAAGCCGGGCAGAACACGATACGCATCGAACGGGCCGATGCGTTTCCGCATTTGGATAAGATGCTGATTGCGCCGGCGATGGGGAGCCTGACAATCGCTGTGAAATATGAAAGCCCGCCGCTGAACACGGAGTTCGTCGAACAATGGGCCAAGTATCTTGAAAGGTCAAAGAACGAGACGGACAACATTTTCGCGCCGTGGCATTCCGTGGTCGCTGGCAAAGAGCCCAGCGGCACATTGCTCGGCGAGCCCTTGCCAAAGACTCTCAGCGAACTTGCCGCCGCCTACGGAAAGGCGTTTGCAATCGTCGAGGTAGCCTGGCAGAAACTGAAGGCATCGCCTGAAGGAAAGAGTTCGGCGAAGCTGCCGGACGAGATGCAGGAGAAACTTCGCCAGGTGCTCTACGATAACGAAGGGCCGTTTGCTCCGACGAAGGGAATCGAAAACTCGTTCACGCCCGAGCTTCGCGAAACCATCAAGAAGCAGCGCGAGGAATTGGCCGCTCTGGAAGCCGCCATGCCCAAGTTGCCGGAAGCGATGGCTGTCTCCGAAGCCAAGTCGGAGAACTTACGGATTCACATCCGCGGCAGTCATTTGACGCTGGGAGAAGAGACGCCGCGACAGTTCCCGAGAATTCTGTCCGGAGAATCACAATCGCCGCTGGCTGGCGAGAGGAGCGGTCGACTGGACCTGGCCCGGTGGATGACGCGGGCCGAAAACCCGCTCACGGCGCGGGTCATGGTCAACCGGATCTGGCAGTGGCATTTCGGTGAGGGAATTGTCCGCTCCGTGGATAATTTCGGCCTCCTTGGGGAACAGCCGACACATCCGGAACTGCTGGATTATCTGGCGCGGCGATTCGTGGACGACGGCTGGAGCATCAAAAAGATGCATCGGCGGCTGATGCTGAGCGGGGCGTATCAAAGGAGTGGAAAGTCTGATTCCAACAACAGCATTGACCCTGAAAATCGCTGCCTCTCCCACTTCCCCCGCCGCCGTTTGGAAGCCGAGGAGATTCGGGACTCGCTGCTGGCCGTATCGGACTCACTCGACTGCCGCATGGGAGGTTCGCAACTTGGGATTGAGAATCACAAGTACGTCACCAGCACGGTCAACGTCGATCCAGTCGTTTACGGCGGCAATCGCCGCAGCGTCTACCTCCCGGTCGTCCGCAGCGCCCTCTACGACGTCTTCCAGGCCTTCGACTTCGCCGACCCCAGCGTCGCCAGCGGCAAACGGGACAGCACCACCGTCGCCCCCCAGGCCTTGTTCATGATGAACAGTCAGATAGCCGCCGATCAGAGCCGTGAGTTAGGTGTGCTGATCTTGAAAGCCGCCGTTGACGACACCAACCGCATCCGTCTCCTCTACGAACGAGCCTATTCGCGGCCGCCGACTGACGCCGAAATTACCCGCAGCCTCGCTTTCCTGGATCGTTTTGCTTCCGCTTCTGCCGGTGCCGGAAACTCGGCCGAAAGTGCCCGCTCCCGAGCCTGGCAAACGCTGTGTCGGGCAGTGTTGGCGGCCAATGAGTTTGTGTATACAGAGTAACGCCATGCTTCGTCCCTGCTGCCAATTCACTCCCGTCCTCACCCGTCGAGAGATGCTGCGCGTCAGCGGCGCGGGCTTTGGCGGCATGGCGCTGGCGGCGATGCTGGGGCAGCATGCCAGCGCAGACGCTTCCAAGCCCAATCCACTTGCGGCGAAACCTCCACACTTCGCTCCCCAAGCCAAGCGGGTGATTTTTCTGTTCATGCATGGCGGGCCGAGCCAGGTCGATACCTTCGATTACAAGCCGCTGCTGACGCGGGATAACGGCAAGCCGCTGCCGTTTGATAAGCCGCGGGTGGTGTCGAGCCAGACGGGGAATCTGCTGGCCTCGCCGTGGAAGTTTCAGCAGTACGGCCAGAGCGGAGCCTGGGTGAGCGACCTCTTCCCGCACGTCGGCCGCTGCGCCGATGACCTTTGCATCATCAACGGCATGTGGGGCTCGAACTCGCGGCACGGGGCGGCACTTCTGGAACTGCACACCGGCAGTGACACCTTCGTGCGGCCGAGCATGGGGTCGTGGATCAACTACGGACTGGGGACGGAGAACGAGAATCTACCCGGGTTCATCACCGTCTGCCCCACGCTGACACACGGCGGCGTGAATGCCTATTCCTCCGCGTTCCTTCCGGCCATCTATCAGGGAACGCCGCTGGGGAACGCCAGCATCCCTGCCGACAAGGCGGCCATTCCGTTCATCAAGAATGCCGACAATACTCCCCGCGACTTGCAACGGATGGAGCTCGATCTGGTCCGAGAACTAAACCAGGACCACCTTTCTAAGACCGGAGCCGATTCCGCCCTGGAAGCGCGCATCAACTCTTTCGAACTCGCCTTCCAGATGCAAGCCGCCGCTCCGGAACTTCAGAGCATCGCCGACGAATCACCCCAGACGCTCAAGATGTATGGCATTGACGGCGGGCCGACGCAGAATTTCGGCCGCCAGTGCCTGATGGCCCGCCGCTTCGCGGAACGAGGCGTGCGCTTCGTGCAGGTCTCCCACAGCTACAAGTGGGACCAGCACGGCAACCTCAAAGCCGAGCATGGCCGCAACGCATTGGAAGTGGACCAGCCGATAGCCGCTCTGCTAATGGATTTGAAGCAGCGGGGCCTGCTAGAGGACACCCTCGTCCTCTGGGGAGGAGAATTTGGCCGCACTCCTGTCGCTCAAGGAGGCGACGGCCGTGACCACAATCCGCAGGGCTACACCATGTGGCTCGCCGGCGGCGGCATCAAAGGAGGCATCCGCTGGGGAGCGACCGACGATTACGGCTATTACGCGGTGGAAGACAAGGTCCACCTCCACGACCTCCATGCCACGATGCTCCACCTCCTCGGCCTCGATCACAAACGGCTCACGTACAAGTACGCCGGCAGAGATTTCCGACTCACCGACGTGGCCGGAGAAGTGGTCCGAGGAATTCTGGCGTAGCATGCTCCGCATCGATATCTGCAACGAGCACGCCTTCCCGCTGGACGAAACTCGGCTGAAGCAGGCGGTCCGCGCGGTCCTTAAAGACGCTGGAATTGAAGACGGCGAAATTAGCATCGCTGTCGTCGACGACGCCGAGATGCACGCCCTCAACCGCAAGTACCTCGATCACGACTATCCCACCGACGTCCTCAGCTTCGTGCTGGACGAAGAGGAGGTCCGGCTGGACGGCGAGATCATCGTCAGCAGCGACTACGCCGCGCGTGAAGCAGAGATTTATGGATGGAAGGCCGAAGATGAGATCCTGCTCTACGTCATCCACGGTTCGCTACATCTCGCAGGCTACGACGACCTTGAACCGGCAAAGAAAAGAGATATGCGAGCACAGGAGCGGCGTTATTTATCGCTCTTCAACTTGACGCCGCGGTATGGCGAAGACGCTTGAGCATCAATTCTCGACGGGTGCTCCAAACTTCAGCGATTGAAGGAAGTAGTCAATCTCGGGGGTAAAAACTTCCGAATCCGTCCCGTTGCAACCGAAGGAGATCGCCCGTTCGGCATGGTAGAAGACTCGACCTCGTGCAGCTTTGATATGCTTTGTCGCGTTGAGGTTTCGGCTATATCCGGCGACTCCCTCGTGCGTGATGGCGCTGGTGGGAACCTCCAGCGGGGACTTAGGGCTGCCTCCCAGTTTCTGGTAGGTGTCGATCATTTCCTTTTCGTGAGTGGCGCTACTCCCCGACATCACGAGCACCTTGAGTATTGCTCCGCTAGGGAGTTCAAATTCAGAACTGTGGGCCTTATCGTCAATGCCGCCAGCTAGATCCCGTTCCGTGGGTGGAGACTTGGTGGGAACCCAAAGCTGAAAACGCCCCTCTCCAAAGGTTCGCCATTCACCTTGCGCGGGGTCAACGGTTTCAGTCGGGAGTATCGAATTCGCGGTGGGCGAGCTGGATGCCGATGAAGTGGACGAAGATGGAGCAGGCGTTGACGCGCGAGCAGCGGATGTCGGGGAGTCGGGAACTTCCGTTCTCTTCAAGCCGGTTGGCGACGCAGCGTTTACCGGCGTTGCTGCTGATTGCTGTGGAGCGAAGCCTTTGAGCAGGAGTGGAACTCCAATCGCAGCAGCTAGAAGAAACAGGACGGCAATTGCCCCGCCGATGGCGGCAATCATTGCCCAGTTCGGACCATTGGCCATTCCGGGTCCGGCCGCATGTGGGGAATTGTGGTAGTAACTCGCAGGCGCAGTCGCTGGGGAGAGCCCTGAGCGGATCTCAATCAGTTGTCCGCAGACAGAACACGGAACTTGAGACCCTTGAAGGTGGTCCGGCGCTTGAAACGCCTGCCCACAACGACACGCAACGATGATCGGCATGGCTGCCTCGCGGAACGGATGCAGTTTATCAGAAACATTAGTGTCGGTTGCCAAGCTCCAGGATGCAATACTCGTTTGCTGGGAGGTCGAGAGCGAGGGTAAGATTGCGATTCCCCTGCTCGTCGGCTACTATCGAAGCATCGACACCCCCCCCCGCCCGCCTCTCCCGCCTCCGCCTTGAGGAAGACCGCCATGCGTCTATTTCCTTCTCTCGCACTCGCCAGCCTGTTGATTGCTTTTTGCCCTTCGGCACCTGCCCAGGAATGGTCCCGCTTCCGCGGCCCCAACGGCAGGGGGGGGAGCGAGGCGACGACCATTCCGGCCCAATGGACCGAAAAGGACATCAACTGGAAGACCAGCCTCCCCGGCGTCGGCCATTCCTCGCCGGTCCTCTGGGGGGACAAAATTTTCCTTCTCAGCGCGGATACCGACAAAGATGCTCGGCCGGCCATGCGGTACGTCCTGTGCGTCCACGCGAAAGATGGCCAGCTCATCTGGAAACGAGAATTCCAGGGAGTCCCGCACCACTTGCACAACCTCAGCAGCTACGCCTCCTGCACCCCAGCAGTCGATGACAAGCGGGTCTACTTCGCCTGGTCCGATCCCGAGCATACGCTGCTGATGGCCCTCGACCATTTTGGCAATGACCTCTGGACGCAGGACTTTGGCCCCTGGCTGAGCATGCACGGCTTCGGCACCTCCCCCATGCTGATCGACGACCTGGTGGTGATTACCGGTTCGCAGGAAGGGGATCCCAAAAAGCCCGATTCGCCCAAGCCCAAGGACAGCTACGTCGTTGCCGTGGACAAACAAAACGGCCACATTCGCTGGAAGACCCCTCGCAAGATTGACATCGCTTCTTATTCCGTCCCTTGCATTTATAAGTCCGCGAAGGGGACGACCGAACTCCTCTGTTGCAGCACCGGCGAAGGAATTTTTAGCCTCGATCCCAAAACAGGCAAGGAAAACTGGTCCGAGCCGGTCTTTAAGCTCCGCACCGTCAGCTCGCCGCTCGTGATCGGCGGCCTGGTAATCGCCACCAATGGCTCCGGCGGCGGCAGCGGCAATACGCTTGTGGCTTTGAGACCCGGTCCCAAACCCGAAGTGGTCTACGACATTCGCAAAGCCGCCCCCTACGTCCCCACGCCGGTCGCAAGGGGCAACCTCCTCTTCCTCTGGTCCGACGCCGGCACCGTGAGCTGCGTGAAGGCGGACAGTGGCGAAACGGTCTGGACGGAACGGGTCGGCAGCAAGTGTTATGGCTCGCCGGTCCGGGTCGGGGACAAGGTCTTCTGTCTGGAGGACGACGGCAAGGTTTATTGCCTCTCCGCCAGCGAGAAATTCCAAAAGCTAGGCATGTATGACTTCCAGGAAGAGAGCCGCACCGTCCCGGCGGTTGCCGGCGGCAGGATGTATGTGCGGACGTTTTCGCACTTGTACTCGGTGGGCGGGAAGAAATAGAGTTGTCCAGCCTCCATTTCGGAGAGGGTGAGGAGGGTGGTGTGAAGGCGGAAGACCCGGACCACGTTCAGCGGTGGCGGTCGATTTCGGACTGGTACGCCGAGTTTGCAGCCATGCAGCACTGGGAGTTCTTGGCCCCGATGGTAGGGCTGACGGCGTGGGTGGCCGAACAGCCGTTCTCCGCACCGCTGTTCCCGGGGACATCGCATGCGGCTCTGTGCGTGCATCTGCACACTGGGTACAATCCCAACCTGCCGTTTTTCTCGTGTGAAGTGCGGGGTGACGGACAGTTCGAGTGCGAACTGTGGGCGTCGGTGGGCCGCAGCCGTGGCAAGCGGGTGGTTTCGTTTGACCAGGCTCGCGAGGCCTTTGCAGAGTTTGTTAACCTCCTGCATGGTATCAAGAGTCACGCCAAAAGCTGAAGGCTACCCCAGCAGCTTCGCCCCGAACTTCGCCGCACAGGCGGCGACAACGGCATCGCGGGTCTGGTCGGCTTCTTCGCTGGTCAAGGTGCGGCTCTGGGCGCGGAGGGTGAGGGAGAAGAGGAGCCGCTTTTTGCCGGGGCCGTCTTTGGCGGTGTCGCGGTAGGTGTCGAGATACTCGGCGGCGTCGAGGAATTCCCCCGCGCTGGCCCGGACGACCGATTCCAGTTCCGACCAGCGGAGCGGCTCATCGACGATGAGATTCAAATCGCGGCTGATGGTGGGGAAGGCACTGACGGGGGCGAATTTGGGAATCAGCACCGCCAGCGGCACGAGAGAACCTAGGTCGATCTCCAGGATGGCGGTTTCTTTGCGGAGGCCAAATTGCTTGAGGCCGGCGGGAGAAACTTCGCCCAGGAAACCGAGTCGCTTTCCTGCGACCTGTAACTCGGATACCTCGATCACCGGCGAGCGGCCAGCGCTCGCTGGCTGATAATCCCGTACTTCAATTCGCAGAGCCGGATTGATGGCCGACAGCAGTGTTTCAACCACTCCTTTGAGATGCAAAAACCCTTCGCCGCTCACAGCCGTCAGCGTCCACTGCTCACTAGGCAAGCCTGCTCCTTGCGGCAGATAGATGCGGGCCGTTTCGAACAGTTCCGCAGTGGCGTTGCCGACCGATTCGTTGTGCCGCCGAGCGCCGAGCAGGCTGGGGACCAGACTGCGGCGGATGCGGTCTTCTCCCTTGACCATCGGTGTGTTGGCGATGAGCGGCTCGGCGGCGGTCCAGGGGCTGAAAGCCGTGGACCATTCTTCGCTGACGACGCTGCGGGTCATTGCTTCGTTGAACCCGGCAGCGGTCAGCACCTGCCGGGCGCGGGCCAGCACCCGATCGGCATCCGTGCGATGCGAAGCGGCCATCGGCACGGCAGCATCTTCCGGAATGGCGTCGTAGCCGTGGATGCGGGCCGATTCTTCAATCAGGTCGATTTCCCGCGTCAAATCCCGCCGCCAACTTGGCGGGACCGTTTTGATCTGCTGCGAATCGGTCGACGTTTCCCGACAGCCAAGGGCGGTCAGAATCTGGCGTACTCTTTCCGCCGGAATCTTGATTCCCAGAATCCGCTCCACCTCCGCCAGCCGCAGCACCACGGGCTCACGCTGGATCGGTTTCTGACCGACATCGGTCACTCCATCGACTAGCGTCCCCCCTGCCAGCTCCAAAATGAGCTGGCAGCAGCGGCGGCTGGCCCAATCGACTCCTTCGGGATCGGTCCCGCGCTCGAAGCGGTAGGACGAATCGCTGGAAAGCTTCAGCGCCCGCGACGTGGTGCGAATGGAAAGAGGTGCGAACTGAGCCGACTCAATGAGTACGTCCGCAGTCCCCGGTGTAATCTCCGTTTCCGCCCCCCCCATCACGCCGCCGAGCGCCACCGGCCGCTGGGCATCCGCAATCACGCACATGTGTTCGTCGAGGGCGTAGGTCTTGTGGTCAATCGCAATGAACGGCTCATTCTTCTTCGCCCGGCGAACGATGATCTGCTGTCCCAGTAGCTTTTTCAGGTCGAACGCATGGAGCGGCTGGCCGCATTCCATCAGGACAGAGTTGGTAATGTCCACGACATTGTTGATGCTTTTGACGCCGATGGTCTGCAGCCGGCGTACCATCCAAACGGGGCTGGGACCGATCTTGACGCCCCGGATCACGCGGGCGGTGTAGCGCGGACAGAGGTCGGGGCACTCGATGGTGACGGAAGTCACCGATGCGGTTTTTGTGGCGACTTCCTGAACCTGGGCGGCGGGGATCTGCAATTCCTTCTGAAACAACACGGCTGTTTCGCGCGCGATCCCGATCTGGCCCAGGCAGTCGGGGCGGTTGCTGGTCACCTCAAGGTCGATGACGATGTCGCCGGTTTCCTTGTGGTCGCCGAATTCCTCCAGGTTCAAGCCCGACATCATCAGACGTTCGGTCAACGCTTCGACCGACATGTCGAGCGCCACGTATTCCTTCAGCCAATTCCAACTGACAAGCATTTCACAACTTTCTGAGTGGCCGGTGTATCAAAACGAGCAGTTTACCGTCCGTCCCCGGTTGCCAGCAACCACGGTTGTGACGAGGCAGTGGGTCACGCCATAATACCTGGGACTTATATTCTCTACGCGGCCATTAATGAGACGTTTGAAATGCCTATTGCCGCGAGCAAACGTCTCATCAATGGCCGTGCAAGGTAAAGCTCCTATGGAGCGGCACGACATAAAACCACCGAAATTGTGATTTCGGCTTCGGATCCTCGCCATCCCGAACAAACGCCCTGTTTGGGACCCAATTAAAAGTGCCTCACGAAGTTTACCAACGGGTCCACGGCTTATGCGCTACTCGATGAAACTTGACCGCCGTCAATGGCTGGCAATCACCGCCGGTTCGCTGCTGGTGCGTACCGACTCGCTGTCAGCCCAAAACTCGGCCGCCTCCGTTGGTCAATTCACCTTTGAGGATCGCCACAAGAATACCCGAGAAATCACGGCGCGGGTGCTGGTGGAAGCTCAGGATGGCGGGCTGTTGCTGCAGGGGACGGACGGCCGCATCTGGCAGGTCACTCCCGACAAACTGAACCAAAAGCAGGCCGCCGCCGTCCCCTTCACAGCACTCTCGCCGGCGGAAGTCGGCAAGCAGCTCACACAGGAATTGGGGAATGGGTTTGTCAGTTATTCGACCGACCACTACGCCCTCTGCACAAACGCGTCGGAGCCCTATGCCCGCTGGTGCGTGACGCTGTTGGAACGCCTCGCTACGGCGTTTCGAGCCTACTGGACGCAGCGCGAGTACAAGACCGTCGATCACGAGTTTCCGCTGGTCGCCATCGTCTTTCAGAAGCAGACGCAGTTCGCCGAATTCGCCACGGTTGATGTCGGCCCGGAGTTGGCGGGAGTGCCGGGATACTTTTCGATCCCCACCAACCGCATCGTGCTGCACGATCTGACGCAGGCCACCAAGGGGCAGCCGGTGCGGTCTTCCGAAGAGATCGACCAGCGGTTGGGTGCCGCCCAATACAATGTCGCCACGATGATTCACGAAGCCACCCACCAGATCGCCTTCAACTGCGGTCTGCACACCCGAATGGCCGACAACCCCCTGTGGATGACCGAAGGCATGGCGACCTTCTTCGAGACCCCCGATCTCCGCAGCAAGACCGGCTGGAAGACGGCCGGCCAAATCAACCGGCCCCGGCTGCAACGCTTTAAGGAGTTTCTCGCCCAGCGGCGCGGTGACGATTCACTGGAAACCCTGGTTCGCAACGACGCTCGCCTGACCGACCCCAAAACGGCCGAAGATGCCTACGCCGAGAGCTGGGCCCTGACCTACTTCCTGATCCGCAAGAAGGAGCCCGCGTACGTCAAATACCTGACACACATCGCCGCCAAGCAACCCCTGGATTTCCCCAGACAGGAACAGCGTCTGGCCGAGTTTCAGGACGCATTCGGCGATCTCGGCAAACTTAACAATGAGTTTGTGAAGTACGTCAAGCCGTTGCGGTAGGTCAGTCGCACACGAGCCCGACGCGCGAGTCTTAAAGCAGTGCATTTCGGCCCGGAGGGCCCGACAT